>JAFLEF010000001.1 GCA_017309115.1 Verrucomicrobiota bacterium
AGCCCCTCAAAAGGGCTCTGCCCGGGGGGCTTCTCCAGCGGGTCACCCAGGGGCGAATTACGCACCAACGCTCTCCACAACCGAAGGCTTTCCCAACCTTCCTACCCACTCAAAATCATCTGGAGCCGGAAAACTCCAATGCGACGGCTATTCCGCCTACGACAAGCTGGGTGAGGGAGTTACTTTCGTCGCCTGCATGGCCCATATCCGGAGGAAGTTCGTCGACACCGCCAAACTGACTCCCTTGGACCCCTTGCCGGTGGAGATCGTCAACCGGATCGCTCTGCTCTATGGCGTGGAAGCCCAAGCCCGTTCTCAGAACCTGACCCCGGCCCAGCGAGGGGAACTGCGGCAAACCCAAAGCCAACCGGTCATGACGGCTCTCCGGGAGCGGATCGTTCAGATCCGTCAGGAAATCCCTCCCGGCACTGCCCTGGCTGGCGCCTGCGGCTACGCGCTGAGCCAATGGAGTCGCATGGAAGAGTACCTCCGGGACGGACAACTCGAGATCGACAACAATTGGTGCGAAGGGGCGATGCGCCCCATCGCCCTCGGACGTCGCAACTGGCTGCATCTGGGCAGCGAAGCCGCTGGGCCGAAAATCGCAGCCATCATCTCCCTCGTCGAAACCTGTCGCCGCCTGGACATCCGACTGCGGGAATATCTGGGCGATATCCTCCCCAAGCTCGGCACCTGGCCCATCACCCGGGTTGCCGAGTTGACTCCCTCCGCCTGGAAAGCCGGCCGCGTTAGCTAACACACCGCTACCTTACCCCGGCTGACCTGCCGCCATAGCCGTACTTCCCCAGACGGATACCGTGCATGTTCTGGGAAGTTCATCGTTCAAGATGTCCTACACTGTTCCAATGATGCCGTAGTTCATCACTCCTCTGGAGGAACTCGTTGTTGAGGGGTCATCACGGCCACGTCTGAAGCGGCTCCCGGGTTGGGCCAAGGATTCGAACGAAGTCCGGGCGATACACGCAGCTCTGGTAGATGACCACGTTCGAGCCATTCCCGCCTTTCGCCCGCGATGCATCGGACGGAAAGCGAATGGCCGAAATGCGCTTCTGTCGGGTCATAGTGTCGCCAAGTATCTGGGTCACTGTCGGCGCGCGAACTCCGATCCACGGCGCCCGTAGATCAGCTGGTGTCAGGCCAAGCGCCTCCCTCGTATCTGCGTCGCACAGATCCAAAACCGCACGGAGTTGAACTTCGGCAAAATAGGTAACGAACGGCTCCCGACTGAAGGCGAAGTGCCGGCCGAATTCTGCTGCGGCAGTCGCCTCGTCTTCCGCAAAGTAAACACAGGGGGTTCCAGCCGGGTTAAAACGGTTGGGTTTGCCCGATGTGTAAAGAAAGTTCACCGGAGCCGACTGGATCAGGGGCAGCAGTTGTACGCGGCGCACGAACGTCGTGCGCAACTCGCGTACGGGTGCGCCCGCCAGCAGCGGGACAAATGCTTCGGCCTTGGGCATCAGCCAGGGGTTCCACTGAGGATGTCATCCACAAAGTCCGCCAGCGCCTGCCACTCACCACGGGCCAACAACTCCATGGGATCCTTGCCCGCCACCGACGGATGGGGCGTCCGCAGCCACTGGCGGAACTCTGCGTCGCCTTGGGTCACCCATCGGAGCCGAGCAATCCTCTCGAAATACCCCAGCGAATCCTGCAAGGAGTCTGCATCCGGCGTTTTGCTGACGGCTTGTTTGGTACGCCCCAGCCATTGAGCAAGCCGGCTAAGCGGAATCCCGAACAACTTCGCCACCCGGTCGGCCGCCAGATTTCCGTTGGCCACTCGCAGGTCCCGAGTGACTTCCATCACGCCCTGGAAAGGATCCAGTGGACTGATGCGCGGCGGCGATGTCAGTGAAATGCTGCGCCGAGTGTTTGTCCGTTTCTCTCGCTTCCCCTCATTCCCTCGCAACGCGGCGTCGATCTGATTCAGGAGTCGGTCCATCTGTTGTCGCTGCTCCACCAGCGCCTCCCGAAGCTCACCTAAACTCGGAACGGCCATGTCGCCCTTCGGCGTCTTGGTCATGGTTGCCATGCACGCAATGTAAACCAGAGGTCAACCGTTCGTCAACTTACCTGCGTCATGGGCCGGCACCCGCCCCGATGCGCCCCCAGCTGAGCAACAAACTTTTCGGACTCGGGCATCAGCCAGGAGTCCCACTGAGGATGTCATCCACTAAGTCCGCCAGTGCCTGCCACTCGCCACGGGTCAGCAAGTCCATGAGATCTTGCCCGCCACCGACGGATGAAGCGTCCGCAGCCACTGACGGAACTCCGCGTCGCCTTGGGTCACCCATCGGAGCCGGGCAATCCTCTCGAAATACCCCAGTGAATCCTGCAAGGAGTCTGCATCCGGCGTTTTGCTGACGGCTTGTTTGGTACGCCCCAGCCATTGAGCCAGCCGACTGAGCGGAATTCCGAACAACTTCGCCATCCGGTCGGCCGACAGATTACCGTTGGCCACTCGAAGTTCCCGGGTGACTTCCATCACGCCCTGAAAAGGATCCAGCGGACTGATGCGCGGCGGCGACGTCGGAGAAATGCGGTGGCGAGTGTTTGTCCGTTTCTCTCGGGCCCCCTCATTCCCTCGCAACGCGGCGGCGATCTGATTCAGGAGTCGGTCCATCTGTTGTCGCTGCTCCACCGCTCCACCAGCGCATTCCGAAGCTCACCTAAACTCGGAACGGCCATGTCACCCTTCGGCGTCTTGATCACGGTTGCCATGCACGAAATGTAAACCCGAGGTCAACCGTTCGTCACCCCCCTGCCTCATGGGTCGGCGCGAATCACTCGGAGAAAGACGAAAGTCAAAAGCAAACTTCCCGATACGTGATAGTTAAACCCATTTCGGATCCCCGGCTGACTGACATCCGCCCCGAGGACCTCGAATCCCCGCACCGTCTGCACACCCTCCGCCAACAGGCCATTGCCCGTGGATGGCTCCGCGATTGCGAGGCTGACACCCTGAACTTCTTCGCCGCCGCCGTTCGCGCCCGGTCAACGCCAGCCCGTGATCCGATCCGTGTGTTCATTACCTTGGTAGGGGCGCGTCGTTGGAGCCACGTAACGCAAGCCCAGGAGGATGAGGCCCGACCGCTCCTCCGGCCAAAATCGGCCCCCATAAGGGCTGCCGCCGAAACCACCCGGCTGGGCGGACTGATCCGAACATTGCTACCGGAAATCTTGAGCGGAAACGGCCATATCACCAGATACCCCGGAATTCCCTACCGCCATCCGACGACGCCCGACTTACCGAAGACCATAAAACCCGGATAGAGTCATACCTGGCAAAGGATTCAAACACTATGTCCAGAAGCTCATCGCTCGTTGGCCACCGATTCCTCACCGGATGGCTGCCGGCCGAGGGCGAGCTACACGATTGTCGATTGTCGAGAGCTGTCGTCGGCGTCATCAAGCGCTCCTATACGGTTACACTACACTACAGGTAATCCTTTTCTCAAATTTGGGCGAATCGGTGGACGAGGTCTATTACGTTTGTGTTTCAACTTTTCCAGGGCCATCGGCACTGTTTGATGATGGTCGCGGGATATTCGTGATTTCCATCTTGAGCGGACTCTGGCCCGAAAGCACCTTTAACCACAACTTACGCGTAGCAGCCTGCTCAAACTCCAAGTCACCGTGAGCTATTGGTGAGTAAACACCCTTTTTTAATTGGACTCGATCAAACTGAAAATGGACGTCCTGTGAAATTGAATACAGAAGATTCACAAAAAGTTCGTCGCTCTTTGAGGACCAGACCGACAAATCCCTTTCGTCCACCTTTGTATTTAAGTGATCGAGATACTCCTTCCAGCTATCCAGGACAACCTGTTCCGCTTTAGATCGGCGTTTAAATCCAAAAAATGGGGATCCATAAAAAACTAGGTCAATCATGTTCAAAGCTTGAACATGCTCGGCTGATACCCGTGCGGCACGAGTGGCCATCAGCGTATGAAACAGCCAAGACTTTCGCCCCCGGCGCTCACGGGCACGCTCGATTGCCTTCTGTGCCTGCACCGCAAGTACAGGCCCCATGAAGGTGGCTGAAATCATCAATACGTCGTTTAGTTGCATGATCAACTCTTCCTTATCGCAGTTTTGAGATAGACGTCATTCTGCCAACGCCTTGAAAAAGGCGTCGCTAGGCTCGCTGTAGAACTCGATATTGATTTTGGTCCACAATTCGTCCGGTAGTTCGTTCAGCTGCCGGCGCGCGGCCACTGGCATCAGGAGCACCGCCGCCTGCTTCTCGATGGCGATTTCTACCAATGCTACGGCGTTCGGCAGCATTTCCAAGGAGCCGCCCAAGTTTAGTGAGCCGACCACGATGAGCCCACCGCGCGTGCTTCGTTCTAGCAGTGCTCCCGCCAGCGCGATGAGAACCGGTAGGCCCATACCACCGCCACTTTTGTCGTTATCCATCGCCCGCATCTGCACCGAAAACTCATGCGTGCGCGGGTCGCGGTCGCCCACAAGTTTCTTAGCCAGCGAATAGAGATTCTGCTCGCCCACCTTCACGCTTTCCTTGAATCCTGGCGGGGCGGGCGTGTTTAGAACACGCACTCCCGCACCTGGCCCGGTCGCGACCTCGATGCGATACAGACCCGGCCCCGCTTCGGTCGTCCCCGGCGAAATTGCCCACACCTGGCCGGGCGGCAGGGGATCGCTCTCAATCGCTTCGTCACTGTGCAACTCCGGCGTCGCGACGAATTGCTCCACCCCCTCCGTTCCGAGCGTGTAGCTGAAGTGCGTGTTGCGAAACTCGCTTTTGAGGCAGCGTTTTTGCTGCTCCTTCACCCGTCGCCGCGATTCCAGCGCCATGCGGACGATGACTTCCAAGTCTTGGTCGGAAATCTCCATTTCCGGGTCTGGGAACAGGAGCTTTGCCATTCCGCTAACCGTTTTGTTCACGGCCTCGATGTCGCGTCCGCTCAATGCGCCCCCAAGGTGCACGCGACCTTGCATCACCGACACCCGGCTGCTCGTGCGCATCTTTGTCCAGCACTCGCTGAGGAAATCGCTTACCAATCCAAAATGATTCGTCAGGTGGATGTTCGGATTCAGTTTCGGAAAATCCCAGCCCGGGACGTAGGCGTGGATGCGGTCATGGAACGCAGTGTCGTCGCGCATTTCCGGCGGCAGCGGGCTCAACAGGTGCCCGATCTTTTTCTGCTGCAAAACGTCCACGTCGAAGTTTCCGACCATCACCACGCCACCCTCGGCACGGATGCTCTCCTTGCCGCGCGAGAATTCGCCCGACGCCATGTAGCCCTTGAGGATGTTCACGCCATCTTTCTGGTCGAACGACACTCCGGACACTTCATCGAAGCACACCACGTCGTAATGGCAGACCAGGCCGCGTTGACCACTTGCATTGTTTACGAACATCTTCGCCACGGTCGCCTTGCCGCCAGAAATGAGATGCGAGTACGGCGAGATCTGCTGAAACAGGTGACTCTTACCGGTGCCTCGCGGCCCGAGTTCCACCATGTTGTAATTGCGCTCCACAAAAGGCAGCATGCGCAACAATACTACCAGCTTGGCGCGGTCGGTGAGTTCGGTCGGTTCAAGTCCGATGGAACGGATGAGGAAGTTGCGCCATTGTACCGTAGTGAATCGGCGACGCCCTCTCGCCAACACTTCCAACGCCTCTGATTTGGAGAGCTGGATCGGCCGCAATGCCTCGATGGAAAACGGACGTCCACCGTTTTCCTCAGCGATGACCGCGTCGTAACCCAGCGTCACCTCCGCGTAGAAGCCATCCGTCAACATCCGCTCGTGTTCCTTCACCAGCGTGTCGCCGATGCGCACGTCCTTCAGTGCGAGGCTTGGCAATTCTGCCACGTAGCAATCGTTCTTTGCGTCCAGTCGCGCCCGCACAATGTCGATCAACTTTACGGAGCCGGTTTCGCGCGCCTTTGACTTGAACAGCTCTTCCTGGCCAGTGCGGACGGTTCGGTTGTTCAATTGCTGCTCGACGATTTGCAGCCCTTCCCGGATCTCGCCTTCGTCAACCGTCGCGCAATACCGGCCCAGGAGGAACTCCACGACATACGTTGGCACTGGATATTGCCGGCTGTATTTCCGCACCAAGTCTTTGCGCACCAGATAGCCATCGAAGGCTGACGCCGCCAACTTGTCCAATTCGTCCAATTGCATGCTCATATTCTCAGCTTTCTCCAATAGTGGTGGCCTGCTTCGTCAATACGGTTCCGGACGCATCCAACAACACGACCACCGCCGCCGCACCGGCCTGTTCATCGTCGGGGATGATCAAAGAGGCTTGTCCCATCGCATCAGGCGCCTTCGGCGCGGACGCCAGCGACGTGTCGGGGGCATTCGCCTTGGTGCGTATGTCCACCGTCACCCCAGCCATCGGCGTCTCCAGCGTTACGCGGCAACGCAGCCGTTGCCATTCGACGTTCTTGATCCGAGCCGTCACCGGCGCAGCCTCTTTCGAGGGTTGGATGGTGAGCATCGGGATCAGGCACTCTTGCACGCTTAAACCACCGTGCGCGTAACACACCCCGGACACGAACGCCGTGATGTCCGGCGCAATCGCCGCCTCGGCCGAGGAATTCCAAAACCATCCGACCTTCGGCACCGAGACTTTGGATTGCCCTCGAATCGCCGCGCATCGCGCCCACCGGCTCTCGACGAGGTAGCCCGGCAAATCCGTCTTTGGTAGCCCCCCTGGAACCAAGAGCCAGCCATGGTCTGTGATCACGCGCACCGTGCGCCATCCGGCATCCAACAATTCCGTGACCCGCTCCAAGATGCCGTCGAGTTCCTCGGCGACCAAGTTGGCCAGGCTTAGCTGCAAATCATGGCCACGCCGGTCAATCTGCGCGCATTCCGTCCACGCCTTGCCGCTCGCATCGCCCGTTTCCCCCGCGCCGAGGAATTGATAGCCTGCGTCCTCCAGCAATTTGCGGAACCGCGCCGTGTTCAGCTCCTGTCCGCTCGCCTTGATGGATGGCGTGAAATTGTCCGGTAGCATCATCCCGCCCTGCAACAAACCGGCCACCGGCGATACGGCGGGCTTCGCCGTGGCTGTCACCGTCGGAGTGCCTGCCCAGCGTCGGTCCAATGCCACTCTGAAACCGCGCGCTTCGCACAACGCCCGCAACTCCTGGCCGAGGTCAAACCGTAGTCCGTCCGCGAACACGAGACATTCACCCAAGTTCGCCTCGATCATTGGTTGCTGGCCCGCACCGCCGAACGGTGTCTTGGCCGCGAGTTGCTGGAACAATTCCGCCGCTGATCGCAGCCACGGCAGGTAAAGCGCCCGTGCTGCCGCTTGGATCGCCGCCCGGTCTTGATTCGATTTTCCTTCAGCCAACGCCCGCACCAGCATCAGGTCCACTTCGTAGCCGCCGCCCTCGTAATTCTTCGCCACGTCCTCAAGGCTGGCCCCGTTCAGGGCTCGTCCTGCCTTGCTGGCGAGGACGGCGAGAATCTCCAACGCCTGTGCTTGTGGACTGCGTCCCATCTTGGCCCAGACCCAATTCCGTCGTCGGCTGTGTTCGGCTTCCAGCTTCAGCACGGCCTCGCGAGCAGTCGGTCCGTCCGCTACTGCCAACTCCAGAAGAGCCGCCCGTAGTCGCGCCTCGGCCTTGTCGTTTTCATCTGGCCACGATTCCGGGTTGAAGACCAATTCCGAAGGTTTGGCACGCGTCAGCAAGTCCGGAAGCGCCTTGTAGAGCACGGGCGCTTCGGAGAAGCGGTCCCAGAGCTGTTGCCACGGCGCGTCCTTGCGAAGTCCCAGTCGTTCAGCCGCACCGACCGCGCCCTCAGCGTCCGGGTCGAAGCCGTATTCCTTTTTGCAGCGGGACCGAAAGGCGTGCCACTTACCTTCACCCCAATTCTCCCGAGCGCCTTTCGGATCATTCATCCACTCCAGCAGGTCGCGCGGCTGGTCACCGACCATGAGCTTGTCGAAATCTTCCGCCTCCAGCCGCTTGCCCTCCAGGTGCGGGATGGGGGTTTCCGCAAGCACCGGTAAAGCACTGTGCAGGGAATTGCGCGTGCCGTCGTCACGGGACACGTCCAGCCCCAGTCCATCGTCCGAGATCAGAAATGCTTCCACCGTCCAGTCCTTGCCGTTGCGTTGTGTCCAAACGGCACCGCGATACTGAAGCTCCACCAAAGGTTGAAGCAGGACGGGACAGTCCCCCGCCGCTCTCAGCGTCTGCCGACTCACGTTCGGCAAATACACGATGGGCACAACATCCTTGCCCAAGCCCACGTCAATCGTCCGTCCCACGATGCACTTCAGCCAGACCGCAGGCCCGGTGCGCCTTTCTGGGTCGTAGGTGCCGTGCACCACGAGTTGAGGCAGCCGCTCTTGCAATTTCTTGACCATCGGCTGCCATTGGCCGTCGGCATCCGTCCAGAGCACCGCCGCCGGCCTTTCCTCGACGCCGGCATGATGCCGAGCGGCCACCAGCAGGGAAGCCTCGACGGCTTGCAGCAAGGTCGCGGGCCTTCTGGGCTTGCTCCAATAGCTGCTGCTCATGAAGCGGCGGCAAAAATGGTGAGCAAAAGTTCGGAATCATCAATCAGACGATACTCAGGCCTCCTACCGGAAAGCCCCTCGCTCTCACGAATGATGATCGGCACGCCGTCTCCTCGCTTCTCCATATAGTAAGTACGTTGGACGTTCCCGGCTACTCCGGGGACAGGACATTCCGCCAGCAGACTGGTGATCAGTTCATTTCGCGTCGCCTGTCGGAGCGGTAGGCTTTCTACAGTGACGGTGTTGGGAAGCGCCCCGGGTGAATACAGCTCCAATCGGTCGTCAAAGATGAAAAAGCGAATCTTCGAGCCATAAATGGAATAGTCTCGATGAGCGACCGCATTGACAACCGCTTCAAATACCGCTCGCTCGCTGAACTGCGGCTTTTCAATTCTGTGAGGCTCCTTGTTCGCCGCGATTGTCTGATTGCGCTTGAGAAAGAGCATTGCTTGCCGAATTTGCTCATCAAGCGGGCCGCGAATCTGCTGAGCGTCGTGTTGGTAGTTCGAGTCCTGAAGCTTGCCCCGGTAACGGACGGCTTCGATGAAAGCTCCGGTCAGATGTTTATCCGGAAACTCTGAGCACATCAACACACCGGCCACCGAAGCTCGAATGTTGCCCGATTCGTCGCGGCGAAGGAGATTGCGCTTGAGGAGGACGGTTTCGCCAGGCTCGTTTGAGCGTGAAGTGAATCTCTCGTAGAGTGGCACGGAGAGATCGGCGACGGTCGTGTTAGGCACGGGCTGTTCCTCGAACCGAATGATCCGCGTCTGACTGCGTTGCTGGCCGAGCCGTATCAGAAGGTCCGTTGGCATCTCTCGTTTGGAGCTTCCGAGCCGCCGAAAGTAGCCATGGGACGTCTTATGCACAAAAAGGCTTTGGGGTACATCCACCTTGATGATCGCTCGGTTTGTGCCGCCTGAATCCGGCAGTTCCATACGAATTATCTCGGCAGTCAGAGACGGCTGGATCGAATCGTTGCACACCTCTCGAACTAGAGCTTCAATTGTGTCAAGCCGGTCCAATGGAATTCCCAATATTTCTCTCGTGACGTCGTCAACTCCCAGAACCAAAACACCCCCGTTGCTGTTCGCGAGAGCCGCCAGTTCATCGGCCAGTTCACTCCGGCCCGGACCATCCACCTTCTGTCCCTTGAACGTCACGGTCTTCAGTTCGAGGACCGAATCTTCTCCGAGTCGGATTTTGTCCAATAACTCCTGCTTTGAATCAAACATAACTGCCCCCTTCCCCGATACGGCGATAACGGAGCGCGAAAGCCTCTCGGCCGCCCTCCATCACGCGGCAAATCTCTTCGCGCAGTTTTGGATCCTGCAAACTGCCTCGCTCGATCACCTGGCATTGCCCTCCGCGGTTATCCATGGCAAACACCAACTCAGCATCGCCGTTCACCACGATGTTTGGATTGTGTGTCACCACAATGATCTGTCTTCGCAGCTTATTACTCCTTAGCTGGCGGACGATAAGGTCGTAGATCAGGTGGTTGTCCAAATCATCCTCCGGCTGATCCAAGACAATGGGTTCGTCCCCATACGCCATTAGGAAGGCAAGAATAGCTGCGGTCTTTTGTCCAGGCGACGCCTGCTGGATGGGTCGGAACGATTGTCCGTCCGCCTTCTGACTGTAGGCAACCGCCAGGGTGTCCTCCGGGAACCAGCAGCGCAGGCGATCGAGAACTTCAGCGCCGACTTTTGTGAGGAACGTTTGAAACCTTTGTCCAAATTCGCGAATCGGGTTTCCCTGCGCAGCATCGAGAAGGGATTGCTTTGCTTTAGCCAGACGCTCCTCCACGATTCTTCCGGCGGCATTGGCGTCTTCGGGGAGGTCCCTGTAAATCTCCGCAACGAAGCCAGTGCACTCATCTTCGGCTAGAATGTCGCCAGCGAACGCATCGTCCTCCCGATTCACTAGCCGGCGGAACTGGGCCTCAACATTCCTTCGTTGCCGACCGTATGGCTGAAGCGAGATCTGCACCAACGGATTGTCTTTGAGCACACGCGTTAGGAACTCGCTCCGGCGCGTACTTAATTCCCGGCGTAGCACCAACAGACGCCCCAGACTCTCATTCGCCTCTTGGAGCACGTTCTCAAGCGTGACATGAATTTCGACAATAGACTTCTGCTTCTGCTCCAGGATCTGCCGGCGTTGGACCAGAGAGGAATACTCGGAAGGATCGCCTGCGCCGTATCCTCTGAGGGTCTCCGTCAACGATCGGTAGGCTTCTTCAGACTGTTGTGCGGCTAGTTCCCAAATGGAGTCTTTCACTACTCCCTGCCAACGCACATATTCTCTCGCCGCTGCATCAGCCTGATTCATCAACGCTTTCTGGATCTCTTTCAAACGTTGCAGCGTGTTTTCAACCCGGTCGAACATATCAAAGCCCTCGATACTCTGTTCGAAGAGCGTCCTATCCACGTCTGCTGGAAGAATGTCCTCCGCGAACTCACGAATGCGTCTTTCCACGGCCCCCACCTCATTGCCAAACTGCTGCACGATACGGCGCTGCCGTTGATGTTGCTGGTATTCGCGCAACACTTTCGCGTGCTCGGCTCCCTCAAAGATTTTCAGCTTCGACAAAACATCGTCGAGTTCGCCGCGGATCTTGGACTCCTCGCCGAGCCTCGCGGTGAGTTCGCGCGATTTGGCCATCAGCGAGAGGTAACGAGCCTGTTCCTGTTTCCAATTCTCGTCCCAGTCCCCGCGACGGACGTCCTTGGATTCGTCGACCACGCGAAGGAGCGCCTCGCTTTCCTGAGCCATTGAAAACACCTGTCTCTGGCTGAAAATGCGGATACGAAACCGTTCGGGAATATCGCCCCGCGCCTGGATCCACTCTCCGTCCCGGAACTCCTCAATCGAAGGCGTGGCGGCCGTTGCTCCAGCGTACTCCCAGTTGAGTCGATACCGTGCAGGCCCTTTCCGGTAAATCACATTGATCCGGGTGGCCTGCAACAGTGCGCCTTGGTCCTCTCTTCCTCTCGGAACCCTGGAAAAATCCTGAAACTCTACCGCCAGCTTTCCGGTAAGTTCCTTCTCCCGCCGTAGTGCCAACCGCAGGAACTCTACTACCGACGATTTGCCGCTGCCACGTCCCCCGATGAGCGCATTAAATTGGGGGTTGAATTGAAGACGCAACGGCTTCGGGCGGCCGCAATAGCGAGCCTGGTCGATGGAGATTTCTTCAATAATGTTCTCAGCATATTGCCTCGGATCCTCCGGGGCCGCGTCGCTTCGCCGAATGGACATGGGAGCGCCGTCGAGCAGTGCGAGTCGGACCCCGTCCAGGGTAGGCGTATCCATCTTGACCCAGGTGAAGTGGGAGCCGGGATAACGCTGCCCAATCGTGCCGGAAGGATGGTGAGCGTCCGAACCGACCACTTCTGTCCATTTCCGCTTCCGTTGTTCATAGATCGCCGGTTTGCCAATAACAGGTTTGCACACCTCGATGGCCGCGATATCTTTGTTATCAACCAATTGCTGCAAGGTCGCCCCGGTCAACTTCGCAAACGCTCCTGCCTGCGGCTCATCTACATGGGCCAGAATAGGAAGTGCTCCGGCTTTGGCGATCTCCCTAACGACTTCGAGAAGAGTTTTTTCAGTGACCTCGGCACTCTCGCCAGCAGTTCCGTGATAGCCACAGGCCCCAAGTAGTCGCAAAACATCCGCAGTCGTCTTCTCGGCGCCAAGGATCCCAAGCACATGAACACCACCGTTGACGGATATCTCGACACCGGGGAAAAGTGTCATTGGGCGATACTCGGCATGAGTCTTGAGCTCTCCGAGCGCTCGCTTGAGCGAATCCACCCACGCCCCCGTGTTGTGGTCAGTGATGGCGACGCAGTCGATGCCAGCGCGCATGTAGGCCAGCAGCCATTCGGCCTGCGTCGTCTGCAAGCGGATCCCGGCTTGGTTTTGGCCTTTGCCGTAATCCAGTGAGGCAGGCGTATGGGCGTGGAAATCAAACTTCCACCAGCGCGCGCCCGGAAAGTCGAACGTAGTCGTGCTCATCATTCGTCCCAGGTCTAGGTTGTGGCCAACTTTCGCTCCCGCGCCGCATGCTTGAACGTCGTCGTAAAGTGGCAATCGTTCCAGCGGTTGCCATCGAACTCGCTGCCTCCTTTGAAATCCACGGTCTGTTTATCCCACGACCAGAACCACGGGTAATCCTCCTTCGGGCGGTGAGGCTCATTTCCCCTATCCTTATCCCATTTCAGACTGGTGCCGGGCTTGGATCGGAAGAGACCACAGCCCTTATTCCCCCGGCTCAGGTCCTTGACCAGGAATGGGCGGATGTTTAGGCGAACGCCGTCGTTGATGTCGGGCTGCCAGCCGATGGGTTGCTGGTGGAGCGGTTTCCACCGGATGAACAGGTCGTAGGGCGGCTCGCCGGCCACGATGTTCTTGAGTTCCCCTTGGAGTTCCAGTGCGGCGGCGAGGCGGTCGTCGGCCCCGGCGACTCCGCGAGCGACGGCGTCCTTCTGTCGGGTGATCCAGTCGCCGAGGTAGGCGTGCGTCAGGGTCTCTAGGGTGCGGTGTCCGCCTCCGTCTGAACCGGCCAACTGGTGGTAGTTGATCAGCACGTTGAATCCGTCCTTGAGCCCGTCCCAGATGTGCCAGACGAAGGGACGGCTGTGGAACGTGTCGCAATGTTGGGCGAAGAAATCGTTCAGCAGCCAGTCTTCCAGCGAGTCCGCTTTCGAGCTGGTGGCAGCGATGAGCTTGCGCTCCATCGCGTGACTCCAATCCGCTCCGTAGGCCTGCGCCAGCAATGCCCGCAGGCGCGTCGCCGCCGGTGCCTCGTCACGGACCTGGCTGAAACAGACCACCCCATCCTTGTCGGCGTGCTTTTCCAGGCCATCCGGCGTGAGCACCGGGCAATCGGGAAAACTGGAACCAGTCTGGCGCGGCCACCGGTAGCCGAGCAACCGGGCCACGGCCACCTGCAACGGCTGGGCTGCACCGGCGGGGTGGCCGTTGAACAACCACTGCGTCGGGTCGCTCGAAAACGGCGTGGGCAACCCGTGCGGATACTTCTCCGCCGCCACCTTCTGCCAGTGCGCCAGGTCGAAGGGGATTTTGGCAAGGGTCGCATTTGTAACATTGAGCTTCTGGTCAATTTTGCGAACCTCAATTCCAAACTCAGGCGAGGCGCAGTAAGCCCAGATAGCTAACAAGTCGCTTTCCCTTTTTGGAATGATCGCACCAGTGTTGTTGTTGAAGGGAACGCCATCGTAAATTGAGCACGGAATACTCCCCATCAAGCTAGCCAATACGCCACGTTTGCCCCAGAACTGGCTGCCAGCCTTCCAAATACCACTTGTGTAGCCAGCGGTAGCCATATCTTGAACCAATTCAAATAGCTGACCACATCCTTCTTCCCAGCGAACGGCTGTCTCTCTTCCCCCAAATAGAATGGTCTCGGATACTGTTGTTTGTCCCAGCCTCCAAACGTTTTCAAAAGTGGTGTGCTCCCAAAAAGGGGTTAGAAACCGTGGGGAATCGAAAGTTTGCATTCCCGTTCCAGTTTTCGCTACGTCCTGAAGCAAGGTGCGTCCTTCCAAGCTTTCAAAACCGATTCGGAAATCAGGATTTCCCAACTGTCCTTTCTGATGCACCACCGCAAAACCATCACGCATTATTCCAGCAGCTTTGGCGGCAGGAGTCGAAGCGCCACCGACATCAAGACCAAAAAATGAGGACGCAGCATTTGGAATTGTGTTGGTTATAGCGAGCAACGCTACATTCACCACCTCTCCACCGATCGTTTCAAATGCTCCAGGGCCAAGCCTGAATACAGAATTCCATTGCTTTGTTCCTAGCAAGACCTCTCGGAGTTTTGAGTAACGGCTCAGAAACAACCAATTCTGCGGAGTGACCAAAGCAGTTGACTTGCCGGAAGCAGAAAACTCAAGGCAACGCTCGATAAAGCAAGTAGCCAAGTCGGCTTTTGCTTCGGGGTGAACTCGTTCGCAATAATCTTGAAGCTCCTCATCCTGTTTCCCGCGTCCAAGGTAAGGCACGTTGGTGGCGACGAGCGTGAACTGGCGGGCGAGAATCTCCGCCGCCTTGGCCAGGCCGCACGCGGTGACGGCCATTTCATGCGCCGCGTCGTCTTTGGCTTCCTGCGCCAGCGCCTTTTCCAGAAGCGGCTGGAGTTCATGGAACGCGGCCACCAGCAAATCGCCCTCGCCAGCGCGCGGGTTGATGAGGCTGCCCAGGACTGCCGCCTTTTGGAACAGCCGGTAAAGCCGTTCCATGCCGTTCTTGAGCTTGTCGTTGTCACCGGCAATCGACACCCAGTCGGCTTCCCGAGTGTTTGGCGAGAGACCAGAGCAGGCTAGGTTCAATGGTGGCAGCGCGCAGTGGCCCACGCGCCGCCACGCGGCCAGCGCCAGGTTGAACGCGCCAATCTGTGTGCAGCGCGGGTCGATCTCCAAACCGAAAAGGTTCTCGCGGATAACGGCCGCCACTGCAGCCGCTTCGTCCACCTTTACTTCAGCCAGCCGCAAGGCCACCAGCCGCTCGAACATGGCCACCACGAAATGCCCGCTGCCCATGCACGGGTCGAGCGCCCGGAGGGCGGCCGCAGATTTGGGCCAGCCGTCGAAGGTGCCGGCCGCGGGAGTCCACTTGCCGTCCTGGCCTTTGATGAAGCGGAGATAGCTCCACGGGCAGCCAGGCAGCACGACGGCGTGGCGGAGTTCGTCCTCACTCTGGGCGGTTTCAGCCAATCGAGGATTCGCGGCGAGAATCTTGCCTGCGTGCCACGCACCGAGCGTGTTGTCCAAGAGGAAGTCCACCATGTAATCCTCGGTGAACAACTGGGTAACCGGGGACAGTTCGTCGGCCCCGATCTTCACGCCGGATTCGTTGACCTCCTTCTTCCGCTTCGTCTGCCAAAACTGGTAGGTCCACCCCAACGAGTCGCTGGCTGTGAACACCTCCGACGGAAGGCTGGCAAGGAGGGAGGTGAGGCGATTGCGGAACTCGGTAGGGAGCCGCAGTTGGAGCACTGGGTCATCCAATCGGAACACACCCGTCAACATCCGCTGCGCAAAGCCGGCGGCGACCTCCCACTTGTCGCTCTTCGTTTCGCGGGCCTGCTCCTCGCAGTAGTCCAAATCCACATCCAGCCCCGACTCCGGCTCGATCAACAGTCCGTTCTCCGCCAAAAACCGGGCGAACAGCATCCGGTGCCAATGCTCATAGGCACATTCCTGAACGAGGTGGCCAATCTCCTGCGAATCATCCGGACGTCGCAGGTCGCCTGCCTGTCGCCCCCGGGCTCGGAGCTTCTTCCGCAAGTCCTCCCCGGCCTTGTCCAGATGGGCCGGCTTCTTGGCCTCGCCGACACCGTAGGATTCCAGCGCTGCTGCCGCCCCGCGCTCAGCCTCCTCACGGGCCTTCAGCACGACGGTTTCCAGTTGCTTCCGAAGTTCTTTGGCGAGGGTGCTCATAATCAGAAATACCGTAAGCGTTTCGACCAGAACATCTGGTGACTAACATCTGCGGGATACTCATGCTTCTCTTCGAATCGGGCGAAAAAACCACCATCCTTCGAGTCCCGGAGAAACGTTTTGAGGTCTTCAACAGCAAGCAGTGCCTTTTGGACAAGTAGGAGGTCGGTGTTGGGGCGGCACACTTCGTCCACGGCACGAACCTCCTGAACGGCTTCGGCATCACGAACCTCGTCCCATGCCTCTTCACCCTTTGGACAATAGACGTCGCCTCGAATCTGCCAGAACAAGGCGGGAATTGTCGCTGTCTTCAATTTGCTCAACGCCGCGCTGGCCTCTTTGCGCAGTTTCTCGAACCGCTCGTCGGTGGTTGAGAACTTCGCCTCGACCGTCCTAACCGCCTCGGCGTCCTTTTGCTTCGCCAACTCCGCCATCTGCGCATTCAGTCTTCCGATTTCAAGATCCTTGGCATTGATCGTATCCAGCGAGCGTTTGTATTGAGCGTGGGCCTTTTCCAGTTCCGCACGTTGCACCAAATCTGGTTTCTTGAGTCCACTGATCACTGCATCCAGCCCATTTAGAAAAGTGTCTTTTTGGTCGTCCCATCCGTCAGTGGGCACTTTCTTTCCAAACAACTCGATGATCTTGTCGCGCAGTTGGCTCAGGTATGACCCACTGGAGATGTCACCGGCTTGCGTGACTTCCAGAACACCGCCGATTCCACTTCGTGCGATGGGCGGCACGGCGAGCGGGAAATACTGAATACCCATTCGCCAGGTTGCGCCCAGTTCTGCCAGACAGAACGAACTAGCGAGGTAGTTCTCCGTGATGAGGAGGATGACCAGCTTCGGGTTCATCAGTTGGTCCTGCAGGTAATCAATGAAGCTGGATGTCCCCACTTTGATGTTCATGCCATTCAAGGAAGTGCACAGAATGTCGTTCCTGCTGACATCACACCCGTTCGTCAGCAGATTGACGAGCCTGTCTGCCAGCTCCTTGTCGTGGTAAGAGTGGCTCAAAAAAATCGGCTTTTGTTCGTCCGCCATAGAGTAATCCTCGGTTTTCATAACTGCACCGGCCCGTTATTCTCTTCCGGCCATCGATTGTATTTCGTCTCCGCCTGTTTGTAGGTCATCCGCTCTCGACCGATCCGCACCAGCTTCATTGTGCCGATTGTCTGTCGTCCACGCCCCGAGAAGTAATCACCCTCCAGCGTCTTACCATCCGGTGAGAGCCGAACGTGATTGAAACCCACGTGGGCGTTCATTGTGTCGGTCGCGTGGTGGCGCGGCGTATTGGTGTATTGGAACGTCAATCCCTCGGTTGGCCCCGGCGTCACGTTCACTGCGGCCATTACGGAGTAGGAACGCGACTTCTCAAAATCGAACTCGACGCAGAGGCTCGACCACGTCTGATGGAGATGCATCATTCCGAATACCTTCGTGCCCTCTCCGTGGTTCGAGCTTAATTCCCCGAACCAAGTGCCGCTGAAGTCGGGGATTTCGGAGAGCTGGAGCGGGCCGATCCGCCACTTCCACCCATGCTGGTTGTAGAGCCAATAAACCAGCCCGTAGGCGGACATGGTGGATGGCGTTTCCACCCACCACGGCACATGAATCTTGCGCCACGCCACGAACGCCGAGTAGGCGAACGCCACCACCACGGCCAAGCCGGCAATGACCCAAGGGGCCACCTTCCGATCGGCGCTGTCGCTGGCGTAGGAGTGCATGTTTCAGGATTCCTTCCAGAGTTGGATGATGGCGCTCAAAAACATGTCGCACTTGTCGGACGGCCACTGGACGTTGCTTGTCCCCAGCAGCGCGTGCTGTTGGTGCGCACACTTCAGCTTGGAGCGGTCAGTCTGGCAGAGCCAGTTGATGCTATTGATGAGGGTGTCTTGATAGCTGGTCCCAAACTTGTCGTTCGGCACGTTCCACATCATCCCTTCCAGATAGTAGGACGGAGCGATTTCTTTGGTGATTTTGCCGTCGGCCACCAGCTTGCTCCGCATGTTCTTCAGGATTCGCACCATCGGCTTGAACCAACTGCTGGTCGCTTGGTGTTTCGCCGTGCAGTTGTCCGAGTGCAGTCTTGGATAGTTGATGATTCGCCCGCTGGACGTGGTGGGAAAGGTTATGCCCAGCACATATTCCTGGTCGCTCGGGTTGATGAACCGGGTGTAACGGCGGAACTCGTAACAGGCCACCACGTCCGCACTCCGTCTCGACCCGTTCGCCTTGATCTGGATGGCCTTGTTTCCGGGCGTCACGTTGGCGGCCTCAAACGCCCTGGTCAGGCGGTTTACGACCCCGGTCCTGAACTCGGTAAAGCTGTAGGTCGCGCTGCTGAACGCTTGCTGGAACGCCGCCTGTTGCTCCGATGGCAGTGCGCTCACGTCATACCCGTAGATCGAGTCCAGCCGGATGACGGTGTCCACGTCGCTTTCAGCGTAGATGTTCGTGGCGTTCCCGTAAGACCCTTGGAGGAAAACCTCAAAGCTCTTGTCCTTGTAGGCCGCCGCTTGATCTAGCAACGCCGAGCGAACCGTCTGATAGGTGGCGCTGGATTGCTGGATAGATCCCTGATGCGACCACGTTTCGAGTTGTGATTCAGAAATGGGCATATCGCACTCCTGGATTTATCCTACCACCACCGGCCCTTCCTTCAGTTTGGCGACCAGCGTCGTTTCCTGCGTCGCGAGCCACGCCTTCACTTCCGCTTCCGTGCGGAGCGTGTCGCTCTTGAGCGTCACGTATTGCGTCTCGGGTTCGAGCAGCTTCGCCGCCTTGCGCGCCGCGTTCTGGAATCGGGCCGTGAGTGCCGCTGTCTTGTCGTTCCAGCTTGCGACCGGTGTGTTCTGGAGGGCCGAAAGGAGTTGTTCGTCCGAGCCAACTTCCAGATCGGGCACCGATGAGATGCCTTCCTCACCCATGATGCTGATTCGCTGCTGCCCGGAAATCTTCTGCCAGGCATCGCTCGACTCCAGTTCCTTGAGCAGTTCGGCGTGTCGGCTGGCGAAACCGGTATGCGCGCCCGTCACCGCCGTCCGCAAGGCGTGGGCGGCCTGTTTGATCATCGGCGGCACATGGTCGGAGTTGTCGAGTAGCAGCCGACCATCGAGGATACCCTTTGCAGCCGCCTCCACCTCAGCCAACGCCCCGACCCCAGTGCCAACGCTCAGGAACTTCTGCAACTCCTCCCACTCGGGAACGCGTTTGGCCGCGAGATCCGCCTGCTTCTTCCACTTGGCGACCTCGGCTTTGAGGAAATCAGCCTGGCCCAACAGCCCCTTAAGTCGGTCGTTACCCATCCGGGCGCGCAAGTCGGTCAACTGGGTCGTTTTCGGTGGTTCCGGCAGAGGAGCCGCGCCCCCGGCCTCACCGGCCAGTGACTCCGCCAGTGCCAGATACTCGCCGGACTTGATCTCCAAATCGTCGCTGGCCTTGGCGGAAATGCCGGCATCCTGGAACAGTCCCCGCAGCTTCAGCTTGTCCGGCCCGGTCAGAATGATGGATTCGGTGCGGAACTCGGTCTTGGAAATCTTGTTCTGGTCGAGCTGCCCTGCCGCAAGTGCCTGGCCGTTGTGGCGCGCCAACAAATGAGCGCCCGAGTGGAGGGCGATGATGGCGCCGTCCACCGCATCCTGCGGCCATCCGTAGGAATTCGCAGCGAAATGCTTTCGGAGTTCTCGGCCTTCGATGCCGCTACCTACCTTGATCAGGATTTCACGGCAGACGGGATGCTGCTCCGTCGCCCCGTCGAAATCAACGGCGCGCAGGGGTGAGTCATCCCCATTACGGGCGCGGTTGATGACACTTGTCCACCCCTTGTGGTCCGCCTCGCCGAAGCGCGGGAAAAGTCGAGCCAATGCGTCGGTCGCGCCATCGCGAACCTTTTCGGCCAGGGTGAGGTTGAACAGTTCGGTGCCACCGCCTTTGTAAACCTTCGCGCCACTGGCGACTTGGGCGATGAGTTGGTCTCGCGCGCGCTCGGCGTCACCCAACCGCGTGCTCATGCTGCTGCGAGCCTCTTCGCCTTCGCGCGTGCTTGGAACACCCTTTCCGTCAATCGTCCCTCGGGCGGCCTCGGCACGGATGATCTGTTCACGCAATTCTTGCGCCGACGCTTTGGGAACAAACACGAACAGGATCGGGCTGTCGGTCCCAGCTGCACGCGCTGCATCCACCACGTTCTTCTGTGAAGCGTTCCACTCGTTGCGCACCCACACCGGCACGTTTTGGCCGGTTGCGTCGGGAGGCTCGGGCGCGAAGTGCAGCACCAGTTCGCGGGGTTCGTTGCTCGCGCCCTGTTTCAGCCGCACCGTGTTGATTTCCTTTTGCAGCGCAGCTTGCAGTAGCGCGTCGCGCTTCTGATGCACCACCGATTCGTTGCTGCCGATCTGCGTCTGGCGGTTGCGGAACTCCTTGTCCCACTCCTGCGATTCCTTGGTCTGGAGATTATACTCCTCGCCATCTTTCAGCAGGATTCCTTCGTCCACGAGTTTCTGGAGCGCGAGGGGCACGTCCTTGCGTAGCTTCGTGCCATCGTTGGCCAGGTCGCTGACCAAAAGGTCGGCCAGCATTTCCGCAGTCGCCCGCACCCCGCAGTCCGCACCGCTGGTGCGGGGGAGTTTGCGAATCAGGAAAATCAGACCGCAGAGTCGGGCAGATAGCCGGTCCTGCTTGCGGATGGTCTCCTCCAACTCCCGCAGAAGCACTCCTTGCTGCACCATACCGGCCTGCAACTGCTCAAACATGAAATCGGCCGGCACAACCGTTCCAAATGGCAGCTCAGCCAAGCCACGGAGCGCTTCGTGGATGATTTGGAGCTGGGCTCGCAACATCGCGCTCGTGCCGGCTGGGTCCACCGCCCGAAGCACATGCTCCCAAAAACGACGACGGACCGGCAGGATGGGATAGTCGTCCGCCAGAACGTCCTTGTCCTCCGTGCGCGTCGCAATCGCCGTGGAGGATAGTTGGCGGGCAATCTCCCCTGCGTGCGACGCGAGCAGTTGGCGCACGGCCTCAATCTTCTCGGGGCGCTTCGCCAGAAGCACCCGTCGCGTCACGTTTTCCACATCCGCATCGGACAGTTCCACCGAGATTGTGAACCGAGCCCGCATCCAACTGAACTCCGGCACATCGGAACTCAGTGCGCTTTGGCCCGCTCCCACCAGCAAGAGCCGGGAGTCGAGTTGCTTGCCCAACGCCTCCGCGACCTCCACAACCTCGCGGGTGCGCTCCAGATTGTTTCGGACGTAAATCTGCACCTCGTCCAACACCAGGATGGTGAGCGGCAGACCGTCTTTGCCGCCCAACACTTCCCGAGTCATGCGCAAGAACTCGGCCGTCGAGATGTCCGTCGGCTGCGAGAACTCTTTTGTCAGCAGGGTGCGCAGCCCATCCGCATTGCCCAGTTGAGGATCAGCCTTGAGCAGTGCTGCCCGCAGCACTGGACTCACGAACAGATTGTTCAGTTCGCGCATGAACTCTTTGCCACTGGCCTCGACGTCTTTCCTTACCGCGTCGTAGAAGCCGTTGTTCTTCAGATACAGGCAGAACTTCGCGAGACTGTATTTCTCCGGAAGTCCGCAGGAGCGCAGGATAATTCCGAGGATGGTAAGCCGGGTGCTTTCCGCGCTACCTGACGGCAACGCGCCAAAGGCGGCGCGAAGGCCACCAGCGCGGCGACCGCTCGTGTCCAGCTCCTTGAGCGCCGCCTCGATCTCTTCGGGCAACCTCGGCACGATGCTGCGCGCGGTCGCCCCGTCGGGAAACTCAGTGTTCACCCACAAGTGACCGATCATTTTCAGCAGGTGCGATTTGCCGCTGCCGTAGAAGCCGCTGACCCACGCGCCGCTCTGATCCGTGCCACCCACCCGTCCCAGAAACGCTTCGAGAATGCGCAACATGCCATCAGCGTATTGTCCTTCGCAGACAAAGTTGGAGAGTTCCTCGCGCAGGGTGGTCCACTCTTGGGGCGTCATCCCTTCGTTGATGCGGGCCTGCCCATTGTTCATGAGCTTGGCGGTCGCCGGATCGCGGAGGAATATTTCTCGGTTCTTCATGGTATTTCCTTACTTGCTCGCCAAGCCGGTGATCGGTGTGGCGAGGTAGTTCCAACCGTCACGGGCATCCAACAGCCGGTAAGCGTTTTGGTCATATGCTCCCGGAAAAAACACCACCAAGCGGCCACGAATATGGCTCTCGATTTTCTGCAAAACGAAGTGCAGACGGGTGAATCCGTAAAGCCCCGCCACGCCGTGCACGGCGAGGACGTTGTCGTCGCTGTCATTGCCGGCCAGGAGCGCCTCGCGAAGGCGGGCGGCGCAGGCATCGGCAAACTCGCTATCGAATTTCAGGGCGAGGTCCTCCGGATGGTGGAAGTATTCCTCCCGATACTCCTCGGCGGCCATCCATTCAGGAAATGCATTGGTCAAATCGAGTTCGCGCCAGCCATGCCCAGCAGCCTTGGTCCGGTGTTCGAACTCCTTCAGTTTTACTAGAAGCCGCCGCTCCTCCTCCTTCGGATACACAACGAATATGATCCGTTGAGCTCCGGCCAGATTTCGCTGCCAGGGCGCGGAAATGTGCCGCTCGTATTGTTCGGCGAGATCGTCAATGCGCGACACGGGAATCCTTTATTTCTTGCGAGGTAAGGAGCGTGGTAAAACCGACTTCGATTACGTCGCCAGCCGATCGTAAATCCAAGCCGCCAAGGCGCTTCGCTTCTGCCGCCAGGTTCCTCAGTTCACCCGGCGGAACATCCAGCACTCGTGCCCACGTTGTTTCAAACAATCGCCCCCCTCGCGATCCCTCCAGATAGCCAAGCAACAACGCATAGGCCGTTGCTAGTGGCGTAGGGCGGATCATTCGCCGGAACTTACGTGCACGCCCCTGAAGGTGGCCACTCTGCGTCCAAGAGGACGAAGCATTTCGCACCACTTTGTCGAGCGTTGCGTCATTCATCCGGGTGCCGACGGCGGTGCGTACAGCGTCTGTGATTTTCTGTCGGGACAGTTCCTCGCCCCCAGTCATGGCGAGAATCGGTTCAGCCGTATCGCGCAGTAGGGGATCCCGTGCAAGGGAACACAGAAGCGCCAGGACAGGGCGCCCCGGCACATCGTCCAGCCAGAAGCGACGCAGGACTCGAAACAGCGGAACCGTTGGTTCGAGGGCGTAAAGTTCGGTCAGGTGTTGGGCCGTGATCTTGCGGTTAGCCCCTGTCTGCTTGCCGAGAGCATTTTGTTCGATAATCGCGGTCAAATAATCGGACCGACTTGCATCGACAGGAACCGAATCCAGCAATGTCGAAAACTCCTCCAACATGATGGTTCGGCTGGAATGAGTTCCAATCGCCCCACCCTTGAAGCCCAGTTTCCGCGATAAGCTTTCGGCTAACACTCCAATACGACTAGCAGGGTGTACGGAAACCGTCAAGTCCACCGGCAAACTAGCCGGCGTGTAGAATTTCAGTGTGGAAGACGGCGGTTCTAGGCAAACCAGCACACCGTTCGAAAACCAGTGGAAGTGATTCGTATCCAGGCTTCAGTGCAGTTTCTCACACCCATCTAAAGGGAGCTTCCCATCGGAAATCCATCGGAATTGCAAAGCGGCGGCGGCAACGCAGTGTCGCTGCGGAGAACCCAGTCAGACGGCGTCCCAGCGGTCCATCTCCACAGATGTGAAACAGTGCATCAGGGATCGCTTCGTCCTCGAAGTAGCGGTCCGTCCAGGCAACGAACAATTCCCAGACGACTTCCGAGTCCCGGCTGTCGCCCCCTGGCTAAACGGCCGAGTTTGCGAGGGCGACTTGGTACTCCCCCTCCAGTGGCAAGCCCGTCTCAGCTCCCGGTGAAGCCATCTGGACGCCGGCGTGGATAAGGGAGGCTACCTCCAAGGCAGTCAGGGGTTCGGTGATGCCATCGAGGAAGTGAACGCGGGACGGATCGGTGAGGCGCAGTCCGTGTTGACCCAGCAGCGCAGCCTTCAAGGTGAGTTCCTTGCCGGCCTGAGGGGTTAAAGCGCGCAATCGCCGGACGGCAGATTCCATTGCCGACAAGGCCTCAGGGTTCACGCCTTCGGCGTTCCGAAGAAGTTTGTCGGTGGCGAGTTGGTTGAGAGCCCTTTCGGACAGCTCCCCTACCCCGTTCGGGTCGAGGTCTCGGGACTTTCGGTAGGCGACTCGTGCCGCAGGAATGTCGCCCGTCTGACGGGTGGCTTCTCCCAACAGATACCAAGCCTGGGCGTCTTGAGGTGCCACTGATACCGCAGCTTCCAGATGGGGGCGCGCTTCGGCGGCCCGACCTTGTCGGATAAGGATGCCTCCCAGGTTCTTTTGGGCCCACGGATCCGAACCGTCTTGTTCCACCGCACCGCGAAACGTTTGTTCCGCCACAACCAAGTCTCCCAGCCGACCGAGCGCCACTCCCAGGGCAACCTGTCCCCGGAGGTGGTCCGGATGCTTTTCCAACAAGCGGCGCAAGACCGATTCCGCTCTGGCAAGGTCCCCCAATTCGCACCACGCGACGCCGAGGTTGTACAGAACATCGGCATCATCGGGACGCCGCGAACGGATTAATTCCAGGAGTTGGATTCCGTCACGGAGCTGACCACGGCGCAGCTTGGACAGCGCGGCTTCCACCGGTTGGAAATTCGGCGTCACCCAGGTCACGGAAATCTGCTCGGAAGTCACCGTGACTTGTCCGTTGGCTCCCAAGTCACGGAACTGACGCCGGAAGAATTCGGCCACGGCTTCACGAAACTCCGCGCTGCCCAGGTCCCGGGCCTCGGTCGGCAGGAGGCGTACGTCGAAAGACGTCAGGGGCAGAGAGAACTGTTCCATGGGGTTCAGTGGGAATGCGGTATCCAACGCAGCCAATGGCCCAAGCCCAGTTCGTCGGCCCAGGATTGAATCAAGGCCCGGTCATGAGCGGGGCCGACTCCCAACGCCTCCAAATAGGTCAACAAGGCTTCGCCCTTTCCCAACGCCCCTGCTGCGAGGTATGGCAAGGTCCATCCGGGTTCGTGGAACTCGGCACCCCAGAACTTCGCAAAGGCGGCATTCATCCCGAGGTTCAATCGAAGCGGGATTTCCGGAACGGTTCGCTGGATGTCTGGCTTCAGAAGGGCCGCATGGGTATCCACCTGCCGCCGCAACGCCTGCTCTTGGGCGTCCTGCAATTCTGGGAACCGGGTGCGGAGATCGAAATCAATCCGGATTCCGACCGGAATCGAACGTAACATCGACATCAGCGAAGTCTTAAGGAAGTCGGCGAAGGCGTTCTGACGGTCCGCCGGTAAGCCTGCACTGGGTGGGAAGGACCGCACCCATGCCAGTGAATCCGCGTTGGACTCTGCCGTATCCGTCAGGTCGAAGCGTTCGGAAGGCGTGAGAGTGTACGTCCGTAGGACGAAGGAACACTGGAAGGCGATCAGGTAATCAACCATCGCCCGAGCGTTGGGATGGTACGTGACCCGATGCAACGGGACTGCTCCGCGGGCCATTTGAACCCGGGCCAGGAGTGGCGCCTGCAACTGCTCATCGGCTTGGACCTGAACGGGGCAGCCCGTCACGGCTTCGACTTCCCGCAGGAACTGTTGGCTGATGGATCCGAGCGACATTCGTTGCCCGGAGAATACGAGGCGAACCCGGGAAGTGGCGAGTCCGGAGCCATGGATGGCCAAACTGGACCGCGCGAGGTAAACTTCCGGCCGCGTGAACCAGCGTCAGTTGATCGTGTACCAGTTCAGTCGGGAGAAGGTCGAACGAGGCGACCTTGCGGCCTTTCTGTCGCAATTCGGACCTCCCCAGTTGCCATCAGGCCCCGCCTTGGCTGCGATGATGGGTGGCATGTTGCTCACGGTGGAGGGATACGACCGGGATTCTCGGGAGATTTATGCCATCCCCGAGGTTCGGAAATTCTACCTCGCCCTCCATCGCGTCTGGCCCTTCTGGCTCTACTTCTGCGACCTGAACCAAGACGGCCTCAAAACCATGGTCCTGTGCTGCCTGCCAAGCCTCTCGTCGGTAGCCCGGCCAGACCGCCCCTTGGTCGGCGTGCACGTGGATCCCCTCGAACTCCTGCGGTTTGTAGCCGGTGATTTCACCCCCATGAACTACCTCTGCGACCGGGCCGGGCTATCCGAACGCGCCATTTACAACCGCACCAAGGCCGTCATGGAATATTTCGGCTTCCCCTTCGACGCGCCGCCGCCAGTTTGAATTTGGATGTGCCCCCCAGGTGACGGAGCCCCCTTTCGAACTTGCCGGGTCTATTGAGGCAATGGGCATCTGCGCCTTGGTTCCGCCATCAAGCCTTCGATCTGCTGCTCATCCAAGCACTAGCCTTCAAACGGAGCACGTTCAACTCCAACGGCCACCTCTTCGGAGTTATGCCCAGACCGCGCGGATCCTAGGCTGACACGCGGCTCTTGACCGCCCTCTTGAGGTCCCTAATCGAAATTGGCGTCCGCTTTCGATGGATCATGGCGTGGCAGTTAGGGCAAATGGGCCAAAGGTCGGCTGAAGGATTGGTTTGTCGTTCGCCTGTGGTAAGGGGATTCTCGTGATGGACGTGAGTGAAGCCCTCGCCAATCTCACCATAGACTTCACCGAAATTGAATCCGCACACAGTGCAAGTGACACCCTTCTCTTCAATGCAGCTCCTCCTGGCCCGTGGGTCGCGCTCCCGCCGGTTCCCGATGATTTGGCAACTTTTGCCCTCGTCATAAAACTCTCCGCCGAGCGCAAACGGTACTAAGCTCGGAACCGTTGCCGTCGGAGCGCTCAATAGGCTCGAAAAATCGAGGTCGGCAACGACATCCTCGTTCCGGCCGTCACTGACTCGCTTGGATTCGATTCGGCCATGTTTCCACGTGTTGGACTCCACAGCCACGTATTGAGGTTGCGGCATGTTGCTTGTCCAGGTCGCCTTGAAGTATGCGGTCCCCTGATGGATCGGCGGATCGCCGGGCTTTCCGTATCGAGGTGACCAACGAGCGCCGAGCACTGCCTTTACCATTCCTTTCTTCAGCGCGTCCTTGAGTAGGAGAAGCTCGAATCGACTGGTCTTTCTTGATACCCACCCATGGACTTCATCGGCCTCCGGAGTAGACCTTTTTGATCGCCATGGTTCTGGGTTGATTCCAAAGGTGAGCGGTCGACGAACGAGTGAGGCGTTGCCGGGGATCGACGTTCCTCGGTCCCCGATTGCAATAATCGGCTGGTTGGACATGCACGGATTAATGCTGATCCGTACTTTCTGGCAAACCCATTGATAGAAGAGTAGGCCGAGGTAGAAATCCTTGCCATCAAAGGTGATCAGCTTCTGCCGTTCCAGGAACGCGCGGAACACCAAATCAGGGGTCATCTTTTCTTCCTCGCGCAGGGCCTTCAGCCGTCGCCACGGTTTGTCGGGCCGAAAAAATCAACTCCCGCACTTCCGTTAGGAGTCCTTTCGCGCCGGGTTTAACCGGCAAGGACGCACTTTTTGCCAGGGCGGGCTTTCGTTTGGTGGCGACGAGGATCCGGGGCTTTCGGTCCTCGATCTCGTTCCATTCCTCGTTGGGCTTCAGCAACCAGGGGGGATGAGCCCAGGCTGCGACACGGGAGGGGGTAGTTGGTCAAAGCGCTGGGTCCACAGTTCACTCAATGTGCGCCAGTCTCGGACATCGGCCGCTTCCAACGCCCGAAAATAGGCATTTCTCGCAGCCTCGCCCTCCACTGCCAGCGTCACCTGAGGGAGCCGAGCTCTTCGCAGGATTTCGCGAAGCCAGAGCCGAGTGACTCGCCCATTGAAGTCGAGGAAGGGATGAATGGTCAGGAGCCGGCCTTCGGCGAAGGCGAGTGTCTCGGGTGCCAAGGCCCCGGCGATAGGGATCAATGTTTCCCATCGTGTAGCCAAGTCCTGAGCGTAGTCCCTCAATAAGCCGGGCACCAAATGGGAGGCCGGTGGTCGCAGATTGCCGACTTGGACTTCGACGGTCCGCCAGTGGCCGGCCCACTCGGGAACCAAGTCGCCGCAAATGCGCCGGTGAAACTCCATGAGGAGTTGCTCGTCGAGCGGCCAGACATCGAAAACCTCGGCAACAATCGCCTCCTCGCACACCAGGACCCGCTCGGCGAGCAGCGGGGCTAGTTGCGAGTAGCTGAGGATGCCGCGGCTGGATTCGACATACCGGGTATTTCGGTCCGGCGATGGAGTTCCTCCAGCCATGTTTGGTTCACGGGTTCGCCTTCAAAAGCCATGCTGGCGGCTACGCTCGCAGGCACTTGTGCCCAGGCCTGCTCGCGACGCTTCTCCGGAGGGAGCGCCTGCCATGCCTGCATGATCGCGAGCCAATTCACTTCCAAATGTTGCCGTAACCATGGGGTTTCATCAAGGAACTCCTTGCATCTTCATCGTGCGCAGGAGGTCGTCGGGAATATCGAGGGTTGTTTTCATGGGTTTGCGGGTATCGAGCTGCGCAGAACGGTTTCCAATTCCGGGTCGATTTTCAGGTCGCGCAGCATGTCGCAAAACTCCTCATGGCTCAGGCGCAGGATTTCTTCTCCCGTCGCGCTGGAGATGATGGTTTCGCCACGATCTCCCAAACTAAAGCGCACTGGCCTGGCCCACGATTGATTTGCGGCCACATCGTTCACCGAGCCAGCTTTCGAGCTTTCCAGCTTGCTGTCAAAAACAGGTTTCGCGGTATCTCACGTCGTCAGCCCTCCGATCAGGGTCAGGATGCGGTCGGTGACGACTTTCAACTCGGCGTCGATCTCCGCCAGCGGACGCGGCGGCTGGAAAACGTAGAGGTGGCTAGCTACTTTTGTTGAATGGCACTTTGCCCGGCTCCCAATCGTGCCCGGGCCAGTACCACGGCTTGGTGCAGCTTCCGTTCGAGTTCCCGCTTCGGGAGCACGTCCGTCCAATAGGAGGACACCCGAATGCCAGCCTTCTCCAAGTCGAGCAGTTCGATGGTCTCGCGGCGTTGACCCGCGCAAAGGATCAGCCCGATGGGTGCTTCCTCACCTTCCTTGCGTTCGTAACGGTCCAGCCAGCGCAGGTAGAGTTCCATCTGCCCTTTGTCGCCCGGCTTGAATTCCTCGAGCTTCAGCTCGATGACCACCAACCGACGGAGGTGCCGATAGTAGAAGAGGAGGTCGAGGTAGAAATCCTCGCCATCAACGGTGATTCGCTTCTGCCGTTCCAGGAACGCGAAGCCGACTCCCAACTCGAGGATAAAGGACTCCATATCGCGCAGAATGGCCGCCTCCAGATCCTTCTCGGCGTAACTGTCCTTCAGACCCAGGAAGCCGAGCAGGTAGGGGTCGCGAAACACCAAGTCCGGAGTCATCTTGTCCTCCTCGCGCAGGGCCTTCAGCTCCATCGCCCCCAGCTTCTCCGGCTTCCGGGACAGCGCCGTACGCTCGAACAACATCCCGCCGATCTTCTTGTCCAAGGTTCGGGTGCTCCAGCGCTCGATGCGGCACATCTCCGCGTAGAAGTCGCGCTTGAGGGGATCGTCAAGCCGGATGAGGTGCAGGAAGTGCGTCCAGCCCAATTGTGCAATCAGCGCTTGCACAATCTTGATGTCCGGGAACACCTCCGCGAAACGAACCATGTTGAAGAGGTTCCTGCGTCCAAATCCGCGCCCGAACTCCGCCTTCAATTGTTTCGAAAGCGTGGAAAGAATCTGTTTGCCATACTCCGCCCGCTTCTCGCGCAGGATGTCTTTCCGAATCCGGTTGCCAATTTGCCAGTGCAGCATCGTCAACGTCGCATTCGCGGCCGTCGCCACGGTTTGTCGAGCCGACAGAATCAACTCCAGCACTTCCGTCAGGAGTCCTTTCGCGCCGGAATTAACCGGCAAGGACGCACCTTTAGCCGGGGCGGGCTTCCGTTCCATACCGCTCGTTCCTTCGCCGTGAACTGACGCCCCTCTTCGAGGAAGCGGTCAGCAGTGATCAGAGGTATTCCAGAGCGAGAATTTGGTGCCGATCTCGTTGTTGAAGAGGCTCGAACAAATTCTTGGCGGGTTGGGCCAAAATCCTTCTTCGCAGTGAACGGTCGCCAATATTCCCCGGCCGAATTAAGGTCCCTCCTCCGAAGAGCATGGCTCTCATGTCGGAATTTCGCCTCAAAACCAGCGCCTCCACTTGGAGAACCAAGCTGCCACGGATCCATCCGGTTCCAAAGGCGGTAGGGTCACTTGTCGGAAGCCGCGTTCGCAGTGGACGAGGACGCATTCGTGGTCTCGGAGGCTGCGGAGTTTGTGGGGCTTGAGTTTGTGCTCCTCGGTTTCGGAGTAGTTCACGTTGCGCTTGCCGGCGCTGTAGCCCCAGGACCGCTTGATGACCCGCTTCTTGCCTAGGAAATCGGCGGCTTGGACAGCGTCGGCTTCGTCCGCTGACCGAAAGATCAGACGGTTACGGAGATTGAGGGTGAGCACCCGGGACTTGTCGTTCCCCAGCGGCGGAATCAGCGAGGTAGTGGACTGGGCGGCGGCAACGATCGTGGCACCGGCCTCGCGGATGACGTCCACGCAGTTGTAGTCGCTGGTGCCATCCTCGCTGGCGGTCATGAAGCGCTGGGCCTCGTCCGCCCAAAGGATCAGGAGGTTGTCCCTTGCTCGTTCGGCCCGGATTTTGTCGAAGCGGCGCAGGGCGTGGCTATAAAAGAGGAGTTTCAGGAAGGTGTTCACATAGCGCCGCTCCGTTTGAAACTTTTGCGGCATGGTGGTGAGAATGATCCGTCCCTGGTCGATGGCGGCGAAGTCAAACGTGCTGGAGTCGGTGCAGAACACTTCGGCAATCTCGGGCGTCAGAAAGTACTGGAGGTAGTTGCCGATCGTTTCCCTGACGCCGCCCAACTGCTCTTCGGGCTGATTGAGGTAGCGGTTGAGAAAATGGGCGCGAACGGCGAGCCGACGCGGCGTCTCCAACAGATCGGCCAGGTCGTTGGCGGCCGCTTCGAGGTCATCCCGGCGCGACAGCAGTTCGTAGACGCCCACCAGGGTCACCGGACGGTGAAGTTCGAAGAGGAGTTCCAATCCATAGGCGATGTGGGTCTGGGCTTGGCTCTTGAAGAAGCCCTTGTCGCCTCCCTGCCCCAGACTGGTGGCTGTATCCACGACAAACTTGGCGTAGGTCGAAAAAGGAATGCTGCGGTCGCCGGTCAGGTTGTAGCGATGATGGGGCGTCCAGTCCGGATCGGTGTCATCGGGTCGAATCTGGAGGTGGATCAGTTCGCGTTCGCGTCCGTAGTGCCGGGCCATGGCGGCGAGCGTCTCCCAATAGACGCCTTTCTCGTCCACGCAGAGGCCACCCCAGTGGGCCTCATTCTGGAACACTTGGTGGGCCAGCTGGTTGATTCCCGAACTCGTTTTGCCCGAGCCGGTGTCCCCGGTGATCAACCAACCTCGACAGAACTGGCTGCGCTTCCAGACCAAACCTCCCAGGCGAACGACGCCAACGGCCTTACGCCGGGGAACGAACAGGAGCCATAACGCCAGGATCGCGAGGCCAACCGCTCCCCCGATCAAGATGGGCCGCGGGTTCTGGAGGAACGGAACCCAGTCGGGCGACAGTTTGGTCAGGTCGAAGGAGAAGAGTTTCACGCCCCTGCCCTCCCGAGCAAATAGCCCGCAAGTCCGCCGGCCAACGTGGCGAGCCAAGCGGCGGTTCGCGTGACGGTGTGTGACGGGACGCGCGAGGCGCCGCTCTGGAGCCGCTCGTGCAGGCCTGCGGCCAGTTCCTGGATTGCCCGAGCCGTTTCGACCAACCGGGTGATGTCGGACCGGAATTGCTCGAAGGACGGCAGTTCACGGCGACGCAATTCGTCCCAATGCTGTTGGTGGATGCGAAACAGATCCACCAGCAACAACACCGCGTCATCCTCGCGCAGCCGATGCTTTTCTCGCCATTGGACCAGCGCGGACTCGAAGTCATCGTCGAAGCTGGTCGCCTTCTCGTCGGGCCGTTTCATTCTTCCGGCAGGAGGAGTTTGCGAACCGAATCGAATTCGGTGTAGAGCCGTCGTTGCCACGTCAGCAACCGCTGACGATCCAGCAGGCTGAAGGCAGGGTGTTGCGTGGCTCCGGTGACCGTGATGCCTTCGCGATTCAGGGCCTCGACGAGCCAGTCTTGAAGCCGGGGCATTTCAATCTCGCGCCCGGCCAACTCGTCCTTCAGCCGCACCCGGATTTCCGCCGCATCGAACAGGGCAAAGCTGTCGCTATGGGCCGCATTGCGAACGACCAGGTAGCTGCTCGCCTTCCCAAGATGTTCAGCCAATCGCTGAAGCTGGTCCACGCTGTCCAGCTCGTGATTGACCGGCATCACGAGGGTCAATGCGACGCCCAGAGCGGACAAAATCGTTGGCAGATCAATTTCCGTGAAATAGTCGAGGAACAGGTCGGTGGAAGCCGCTCGACAGTCCACGACGACAAGGCACGTCGCTTCGAATGCCTGAAAGACGGCGTCGAGTTCACGGCGTTGGCTCAGGTCGAGGAACTGAACCTCGGGATGAAAGCGTTTCAGGGTCGAGTTCTCGTTGTCGCTGTCGATGGCGACATGGGCCACGGCGTGGTCCTTGAGGAACTGGACGAAGTTGACGGCGAAGAAGCTCTTCCCGACACCGCCTTTGCCGTTGAGAACAAGTACAAGGCGTTTCATTGGATCAAGGGTTGACCATCCGAACTTGAGCGATCCTCGGTCCGCGCGGGCGAGGATGAGCGTTCACGGGGGCACTCTGGGGTTGGGGATTGGGGACATCGGTTGGAGGGACGGTCTTCGTCCGGTTCCGCCCTTTCAACAGGGAGATCACGGCAGGAAGCTTGCGGTTGGGACGACGACGCGGGCGGACAATCTCGCCAAGCACCTCGTGGCAGTAGGCAGCAACGGCCGTCTTGCTGATGGGTACGCAATGCTTCGTCAGCAGCTCTGCGATTGACCGATACGACGCTCGCTTCTGACGAAGCTCAACGATGACTTCCCTTGCCGGGGAAATATCGCGGAATTTTTGCGGACGCCGAGGCGAGAACTCCGCGACCGCCTTGCGAAGGCTGCTTGGATCAAATGTGGACATAGTTTGTATCTCCGAATTGGAATTGCTAGGACAGACGGGAATTGATTGCGGACAACAATTTGTATGCGATTGGATGCGGAAGGTCTTGCCCGTGGTCGGTCAAATTGCTCTTTGATGCTTGCAGGCCGGCTATCGAGCGGACGCCGAGGCAACCGACGCTGTGGACACTTGTGAGTTCAAAGACCGCCCGGAGTGCGGACTGGTTTGGGACCTTGTTATGCCCACGAAAATAGCCTGAATGCGGACTGCCAAGAACTTTCCGAGATCGAACGGGTGGAGATAGTCTGACTAAATCAATGGAATATCCGCGGCTGCCGTTTCGGCGATCTGCCCGTATTTCAAACGCACGTTCTGCGTCTCTTCTGCGGCGGATTCGCGGACACCAAACCCTACCTCGTGGTAGGAGTAGGGCGTGCCCTATATAATTTACTCTTTCAATTGATTTGATCTGACGATCAACGGACGAACAGTCGCCTTCGTAGTCGGATTTCGAAGGGGATATTTTGACAGGCACAATGCTGCCGTCTTGCATAGCTACCGCTGAAAAGCCGCTGACGACCTTCACGGACTCAATGAAGGGCGACCTCGTCCCCTTCATTCGATCAAACTCCCCAGAGGAATAGCGCGACCTCGTGAGGCATCGCTCACTCGGGATCACACCAATTTCATTCGCTGATGCCATGATGATTTCCCCTCAAGGACGAACACTCCGACGCCTGCTGGAGGCGAGTTCCTAGCGATGTCCGGGCCTTCGACCAGGCAGCCATTGCGCTTGTTGGGCCTGATCCGGAGCAATGGGTTGCGCCCACGCTTCACCGAATCCCAACCGCGCGGCAGCTTCTTCAGCGGCCATCTTGTTCGGAGCCTCAATCACGGTCCGCAACGGATCACCCATCTCCCGCGCGTACTCCCGATCCAGGTGGTAGATGCCCCAGAGGCCATTTCCCAGTCCGCGATCTACTGCTTCGTTCATGCGGACAGTTCAACCCGGCTGCGTCGAACGATGGTGTACCTGGTACACAAAATGACCTTTCAGTCCGGATACAGTCCTGTCCGTGGTCACCGCCAAGACGCAGTATAGTCTCCGAAATGCCGAGAGCTATTTCGCGGAACACCTATGCGTTGGGGACTACTATGAGGAGGGTCAGCGGGTGGCTGGTGAATGGTTCGGACAGGCGGCTACTCGGCTGGGCTTATCCGGGAAAGTCCTCGCCACGGATTTTCGAGCGCTGTGTGAAAACCAAAACCCGTCCAACGAAGAGACCCTGACTGTCCGGCTGAAGACCACGCGAACGGAAGACGGGCAGACCACGGCCAATCGACGGATCTTCTACGACTTTACCTTCTCGCCGCCTAAATCTGTTTCGCTGGTTGCCCTCCTGGCGGGCGACTCGCGAATCGAAGCCGCACATCAACGAGCGGTCCATTCGGTGTTGGGTGAGTTTGAGGCGTTCGCTGCGACTCGGATTCGTCGGGGTGGAACTCGCTCTCATCGGACCACTGGCAATTTCGCCGCCGCCCTGTTCACCCACGACACATCCCGCGCGCTGGACCCCCACCTGCACACCCACTGCATCGTGTTCAACGCGACCTTCGACCCGGTCGAGAAGCGCTGGAAAGCTCTGGAGAACCACGAATTGCTGAGGTCCCGGCGGTTTGCCGAGAATGCCTACTACCACGAGCTGGCCAAAGCGCTTCGGAAATGCGGCTACACGATTCGAAATCGTGCCCGGGGTGACTTCGAAATCGAAGGGGTTACCGACGATCTTTGCGCCCGGTTCTCCAAACGGCATGCGCAAATTGACCAATCCTTGGCCGCAATCCTCCAGAACCGGCCCGAGCTGGGAGGGATCAATTTGAAGGACCTACGGGAACGATTAGCTGAGGCGGAGCGTGCTCGAAAGCAACAGACGTTGTCCCGGCCAGAACTGCGGACCCTTTGGGATGGTCAGATAACAGCCGCCGAACGCGAACAGCTCCGCAAATTGACGGTCGGCCCAGATTCCAATCGCCCAAGGAGTGTCATGACACTGACCGAGGGTGTCCGTTGGGCAGAGGACCATTTGTTCGACCGCAATTCCGTGGTACCCGAATGTCAGGTCTGGCAAGAAGCGCTGGGGCGGATGCGGGGCGAGGAGTTCTCGATAGCAGAACTCAAGGAGACAACTCGGCGGCGCGGATACATCCGGGACGCCGCCTACCCGGGTGACGTGACGCTTCGAGACGTACTCCTCCGGGAATGGGAAATCATCCGGATCGCGAAGGAAGGCGTTGGCGAGGTTCCTGCCTTGGTCGAAGCGCCCCGGATAAGCCACTCGGAATTGGACGATGAACAACGAAATGCTCTCGACCGGCTGCTTTGTTCCACGAACACGGTGACGCTGTTCCGAGGTGGCGCCGGCACTGGGAAGAGCTTCGTTCTTCGGCGGCTGGTTGAGGAGGTCCGGCAAACGGATCGGGCCGTCGTGGTGCTGGCTCCGCAGCGGCAGCAAGTCGTGGAAATGGAGCAATCCGGGTTTCCCTCGCCCAAAACGGTCGCCAGCTTTCTGCAGCGGAAAGAACTACCCCAAGGCGCATTGGTGGTGGTGGATGAGGCCGGCCAAATCGGCGGCCGACAGATGCTGGACCTGCTTCGTTTGGCTCGCCAAAGCAACGCCCGGGTCCTCCTTTCGGGTGACAGCCGACAACACGGCCCGGTGGAAGCTTCCGACGCCTTGGTTGCCATAGAAAAGCACTCCGGACTACGCCCGGTCGAACTGCACTCGATTCGCCGGCAAGATCCCGCTTTGGGCCGCGATGAAATCGAAAGGCAACAGATCCGAGAGTATCGCAAGGCTGTCGAGGCGGCGGCGAACGGGAAACTGGCGGACTCGTTTGCGAGATTGGACGCTGCTGGATCGGTCATCTCCTGCGGTTTAGACAATCAGGCGGACAAGCTCTCGGAGGAATACCTCCGAATCCGGGAACAGAGCGCCTCGGCGGTCGTTGTTTCCCAAACCTGGGCAGAGGTTCACCGGCTCAACGCTTCAATCCGGGATGCCCTCAAGTCCAAGGGCCTGCTCGGGAATTCAGACACGGTCGTTGAGTCGTTGGACAAGCTCGACCTCACGAACGCCCAAAAACGCGACGAACGCTTCTACCCGCCCGAGGCCATCATCGTCTTCAACCAGAAGGTGCGGGACGCTGAACCGGGGAAGCCTGGCAAACTCGCCGGTATCGTCTCCAACGGAGTTCTCGTCGAGGTCGATGGCGTGTTTGTGACGGTCCAAAACCGCCTCCTGGACCGAATCACGGTCTGCTTGCCTCGCCAATTACCCATCGCAGACGGTGACCGACTCCACTTGAAGGCAAATCGCGCGCTGGCCTCGGGCTCTCGAGTCACCAACGGCGAATTAGTCACCGTAAAGGCGGTAGAAGGCGACGGACGAATTGCCCTCACGGACGGACGAATCTTGGACTTGGGCTTTCGGGAATTCCAACCCGGCTACGCGGTCACGTCCTACGGCTCCCAAGGCAAGACCGTGGACTACGTCCTGTTCTCCGACTCGACCATCAAGGCCGCCACCAACGCCCAGCAGTGGTACGTCAGCATCTCCCGAGGCCGCCGCGGCATCCGAATCTTCACCTCGGACAAGGACCAACTCCGCGAAAACCTCGTCCGTTCAGGCCATCGACCGTTGGCCCTCGATCTTGCCGGCGGTCTCCCTCGTCCGGGTCGCCGCGACGTTTGGCACCGATTGCGCGGCTACCTACTGCGCTTCGGAAAAAGGGCTGCCGACCGCTTCATCCGAATCAAATCCATTCACCGTCGAAAGAACCGTCAACCACCAGTAATCCATGAACACAAAGCTACCCGAGTGCTGGGCGAGCGACCCCAACGCTCGCGGAGTCAGAATCGAAGTGTCGTCTGAACTCACGCTCCTGCTGCCGTTCGATCACTTCCTGTTCTCCGAACTGCATCAAATCAGCGAGGGTCAAAGGCTACGTGCCCTTTTCGTCTCGCACGAGGTGACCCTCACCGGCACCGGCCTCCGTCGAATCGAAGTCGCCCTCCAGCGGATGCAATTGTCCTACATCGCCTGCGTGCCAACTCGCTTCCACCCTCCGGTGGCGGACGAACAGCCCGTGATTCGGCAGATTGTCGTCACGGAGGCGAAGGACACGGATTCGGGGACCGTAGCCTGAGTTTATCCGAATCGTCCGCCGGCACGTGACCACTCCGCCGTTACCCGCGTTGCACTCACGAGGAACGCAGACGCCGTAGCTCCGAAGGCTCGCCTGCCGACCCGGCGCGTAGATTCTCATTCTGCAATCGTGAAACATGGTGACTGGGGGGTTGACACGAACCTGACGCAGCCGGTGGAGGAGAATCACGCTAGTTAGTTCGGCAGGATCACTGCCACGACTGTCTGAAGTTGCCGCAAGTAATCGTGATGAAACCACGATCACCGAGAAGCCTGATGCCTCAACCCATTTGAGCGCCCGCCTCGCTGCCGCGGCCTGACCCCCTGATCAAACGACTCAAACGACTTTCCGGACTCAAATCCCTCAAAGCAATTGAGGCGGACCGGAACGCGTGGCAATTACTTTTTGGCGGCGTCCTGCTTCTTAACCTCTTCAGCGAGTTTGGTCAGATACTTCTTGGGTTCCTTCTTGAAATCCTTCACGCAGTTCTTGCAGCAAAACTTCATGGTTTGGCCTTCATAAACCATCTCAAATGGCGTCATTCCACTGCCTTCGAACTTCTCGTCGGAAACGACACAGAACTTCAGTGGATAGGGTGTGGCCTTGACGGGCTCAGCGGCGGCAGGCGCGCGAGCAGGTTGCTCGTCCGCTTGAACCATGGCCTGGGTGCTTAAGCCGAGCAGGAAAGCAAAGGCGAGCAGGTATTTTCGTGTATTCATGCTGGTGACTTGTTTGTGAGTTGATGTGTGCGAAACCCGGATGCAGGAGAGCCAAGATGTTCACTTCGAGGCGGCCAGCTTGGTGAGGTATTTCGTCGGGTCTTTGTCGAAATCCTTCCGGCAGTCCTGGCAGCAAAGTTTGATCTCCTGGCCCTGGTAAACGAAGACGACGGGCGTCCCATGGTCGAAGGCGTCGTCGGAGACGATGCATTTTGTGAGCGGATACGGCTTCACGTCGGCCATGGTTGAGCCGTGGTTCATGCCGGCATGCTGGTCGGATTGGCAGCCGACGATGCTGAATGCGACGACTCCGGCGAATGCCGTGAGGAGGAGGATTTTTGCGGATTTCATATGTGGTGCTCTGTTTGTTACCGAGGAGCCGCCGGTGTGGCGGCAAAGGAGTCAAGTCGCGGCCAGCCATCGCGTGAGACGTGGTCGGAGCTGCTGGCGGGCGCGATAAAGGCGTGATTCGACCGCCTTGACGGTCGTCTTGAGGATGGTTGCGGCTTCGGCGACAGAACGGTCTTCCAGTTCACACAGCACGATGGCCTCCCGGAGATCATCGGGTAGTTCCGAGAGGGCTTGGCGAACGGCTGCGTGTTGTTCTCCACTTTGGGCGTGATCGGCGGGATTTCCACCCGGTGCGGGTAGCGAATCGGCCATGCTCGGACCATCATTCTGCCCGCCCGAATCCAAAGGCACCTCCGGTCGTCGCGAGCGGCTGCGCAAATGATTCCGGGCGAGATTGCCGCCAATGGTGAACAGCCATGTCGAGAACCGCTGCCCCAACTTGAAATCGGTGCGGTGCTGATAAACACGGACGAACGTCTCTTGCGCCAGGTCATTCGCGGCATCGTGGTCGCCGATAAAGCGGCACAGAAACCCGAATAAGGAACTGGCATGCCGCTCCATCAGCGAATTGAGCGCGGCGTCGTGGCCCGCCGCGAGCCGCGCCATGTCCGCTTGGTCGAGGACATCCGTTTCATCGGCGCTCATGGGTGGGTCATCTTGTCCTCGAACGGCAGGTGCAGCCCGAGCGTCAGACGCTGCATCTCGGCGAGGTAACGCGCTCCCTGCTCGTCGGGCATCGTCCGCGAGACGTCTTGAAAGTGACGGAGCATCTGCGCCTGACACTCGGCACGGAGAGCGGCGACTTCGCCGAGCTTGCGCTCCACCGCGGGAGTGATGTTCGTCGCTCCTTTCAACGATTCCGTCAGTTCACGGTCCTTGGCTGCGATTCGAGCGCACATTTCCTCGCACTTCGGTAGATAACCTGCGTGCAGCGGGCGAATGCGCGCGAGGTCGGCGTCGGTCAGGTGGAACTCGCGGCACAACCAACTAAGATCGTCAGTCGAACGGAGGGCGGTGGCGACCCGCGTACGTGATGCCATCCAGTAGCAGGCAACGGACATCGCGCCGCCAACCAAAAGCGCGAGTAGCAGTAAACCAAGCGGACGCAGGTTCCTCATGGTGCGGCTCGATGAAACGGGCTAACAGCGGCGACATAGCGCGTTTGGTCGGCCTGATGCACTTGCCTCTCACCGTCCCGGATTCCAAGTAGAGCGCCGGCCAGCATCATCGCGGCAAGTCCGGCGGTAGCGTACGCCGGACGCAGAACCTGGCGAACGAACCCGTTCAGCCACGCGAAGGGAGAAGCCGCCTCTGGAAGCCGTTCCGCGTACTCCAGACGTCGCCAGACATTTTCTTGAAAGTGCGGTGGCAAAGTCGGAGACGGGTGCGCTGCACGCAGCAACGCACGCAGCCTCGGGTCATCAGCGTTGGGAGCGGGAGGATTCATGTGGAAAAGAGGCGGCGGGCCGTGCCCACCGCCATTGCGCCGAGGGCTAGTTGCAGCAGGACATGCGGCCTTCGCCCTTCTTCGCCTTGCAGTGTGTCTTGGCGTCGGTGCTCGTGGTATTCGCGTTCTGTGGCGCGGTGGACCCGCAATGCATGTTTCCCGAGGCCGAGCTGGTGGCCGTCGGCGCCGTTTGACGGGTGTCAGTGACTACTCGCGGCGCATTGGCCGCCGCCCGGGGTGAGAGCACCGCCTGGCCGGCGATGGAGGAAAGCACAACCGCAGCGGTGGCGAAAGCGAGGGTCATGGCCACTTTAAAGGTCTTCATAATGTTTTGCGTTTAATCCGTTTCGTTTGTAGCAGGCGCCGAACCGTTCGTCGCCCTTCTCCCTTGCTTACCCCGACGGAACGAAAACCCCGCAAGATAATTTCGGATGGGTTTACGCGATCAAAAGACGACCACGAATTGCCCATCGTCACGGGTGTACGCCGCCGGAAAGCTCCAGACCGGCAGACCCGGTTGAGTTGAGATTTCGCCGCTTGGAATGCCGTTTGCATCGAGGGTCCGCCACGCCACAGAGCCACCCTTCTGCCAGCCGGTGCCCACGGCCCAAGCGCACAATGCTTCGCCCGAGCGTTGACCGTGAGCACCGGATGCTTGCTGCGGTCGCCGGCGGACACGGGTGTTACCGAGGACGCCTCACGCGATTCCGGCAGGACCGTGGCCGCTTGAACCTGACCCTTCGTTTCCCACGCGGCAAGGACACCGTGGGAGCCGTCCACCAGCGACGCGCTGCTCATGGGGCACGAGCCGGTGGGCCAGGGGTCGGTCAAAACTTGCGAGAACGTCGCGCCTTGGTCGGACGACCGTGGGGAAGTTTTTGATAGAACACGTCGCAGGCCTGCGGCTCTCCCTGCAGCCAGACGAGATGGACGTTCCCGCCGTCGTCGGTAAGGGCAAGCGGCTGCATCGCACCCTGCAGAAGCCGCTGCACTTCCACCGCCCCGAAGATGGCGGGCACCGTCAAAACCCAAAGGAGCGATAGCCAAAGGAGGTTTCGTTTCATGGTCAGGGAGAGGGATTCAATCGTTGGCTTGGGCGCGGAGGAACAATGCGGGCGCATTGATTCAAGTGAGTTTGTTGCGCCGGACGACGCCTTCGAAGAAAGGTAGCCCGGTGAAGTAGTTCCGGCGTGAACCAGGTCACCCGCGCTTCGGCGGCTGGGAGGTTATCGATGGCCCGCAAAGCCTGAACCGCGACCGTGGAAGCCACCGCCGAGACAGGTGCCATGGCGGCAGCGACGAGCAGATGTCTCAGTGCTTTCATTCAATAGCTTGCGTCATCAAGAACCTACCTTGGTCAGGGAGGTACCCGGCCCGCACACCGGGTCGCTAGCCTTTCCGGGCGTGAGTGACGCGGTGGGCAAGTCCTTCGGCAATTCGATGCCGTCACGCTTCAAATCTTCGACCGGAGCGAGGCTGGCGAGTGTGCCGGGAGGTGACTGGTACCAGCCGGGGTCGGAACCGTCGGCTGGCAGTTCCTCGCGCACTTTGAGAATCGTGAACATGCCGCCCATGGTGATGTAGTCGTACTGACCAGGCGCGCCAACCATGGGGGTCGAGTTCGGTGGAACCTTCATTCCCATGTCGCCCATCTCTCCCATGCCATCCTGACCCATCACCATGTATCCTGGAATCAGTTTCCGAATCTTCCTGGTCAAACCATCCGTGTTGATGCCGATCAGGTTGCCGAACTTGTGACCCATCTGGGTCATGACGTGGTGAAGCATATGACAATGGATGACCCAGTCTCCTGGCGCGTCAGCCACAAATTCCACGGTACGGGTGGCGCCGGTCGGCATGAACACAGTGGTTTCGGGCCACTGGCCTGCCTCCGGAATGTCACCTCCGTCTGTGGCCACGACCTTGAAATTGTAGCCATGCAGGTGGATTGCGTGGTGGCTCATCGTGCTCAGGTTACCCACCCGGATCCGGACGCGTTCGCCCAATTTGGCAAGCATTGGGGCGGTGCCGGGAAAACTTCGACCGTTCATCGTGAAGACGTTGAAATCCGTCATTTCATTGGGGTCAGGACGTCGGGCGCCGACCTCAATTTTCCATTCGCTCAGCATCATCGCGTAGTCGCGGTCGGGGAGCGGTTGCGCCGGACTCTTCGGATGGATGATGAACATCCCCATCATGCCCAGTTGCATCTGGGTCATCTCGTCGTGATGCGAGTGGTACATGTAGGTACCATGCTGCCTCAGGGTGAACTCGTATTTGAACGTCTCGCCGGGCTGAATGGCCTTTTGGCTGACACCGCCCACGCCATCCATCCCACTAGGCAGCAGGAGGCCGTGCCAGTGAACGGTGGTCGGCGCCGGCAGACGGTTGGTGACGTAGATGCGCACGCGGTCGCCTTCCACCGCCTCGAAGGTGGGGCCATGGACCCGTCCGCTGTACCCCCAGCAATTGGAGATCAGTCCGGGGGCAAATTCATGGACGACGGGTTCGGCAATGAGATGGAATACCTTCACGCCATCGACAATTTTCCAGGGGAGTGTGGCGTTGTTCAGCGTGACCACCGGCCGATAGGGCAGCGTCATGCCCTCGGGTGCGAAGATCTTGGTCGAACCGTCACTCGTCGGCTTCGGCTCGGCTGCGGAGGTCGCACCGTAGGCCGGCGACGGGTAGCTGTCGGCGGCGCGAAGCCGGGCCAGTGGCAGACTGCCTTCGGTGAGGAATACGGCGCCGCCGGCAACGGCGCCGGCGCGGGCAAAAAACCCGCGGCGATTCAGACTGGAAGAGTTCATGAGAGGCTAGTGCTGATGCTCGTTCGAGGTTCGGGAAGCGGTTGGGTTGAGGGCCGACGACAACGCGGCAGGGGTTACTCCCGATGCCTGCGAAGGGGTGAAGCCTCCACCCAGAGCCGTTTGGAGCCGGGTGCGGGCAATCCAGTAGTCGCGGAGCGCCTCGATGGTGGCCTGTTCGGCTTGCTGCTCCCGTTGCTTGGCCAGCAGCAGGTCGTAGTTGCCCATCTGCATGGCGTTGTACTGAAGCAGGGTCTCGCCCAGCAGTTGCTGGTTCTGCGGGAGAAGGACCTGGTTGGAGTAGATGGCAATATCCCGTGCGGCCAACAAAGCGTCCCGTGCGGCCCGCACCTCGGAGCGGATGTTTACAGCGAGCGCCTCAAATTGGCGGCGCGCCTGACGGTAACGTGCGGCCAGCTTGGCAAGTTCCGGCTGACCCTGGTCAAACAGGGGGATTTCCAAGGCGAGCGCCGGTCCCAGAACCCAGGTGCCATCCACGTCACGCTCGGAACTCACCCCCAGGTCCACGCCGGGCACATAGCGAGTGTTCTGCTTGAGGTTAAAGGCGTAGGCGCTGGCCACGACGTCGTTTCGGGCGGCCATCAAATCAAATCGTCGAGTGACGGCCGCGGCTTCGACATCCGCCAACGAAAACTCATCCTTCGGCAAGGGCGGCAGTTCATCGGTCGCCTGCCAGACAGTCTGCCGACCCCACAGGCCCAGCAGCCGATTCACTTTCTCCCGCTCCGCCCGTGCCTCGGCCTGAACCTTGGCCAGATCGAGGCGCGATTGAGCGAAGGCGAGTTGCTGGTTCTTCAGCTCGAGACTGTTGATATTGCCCGCCGCAAACTGCCGCTGGGCGACATCGGCTGCGGCCTCGTTGACCTCCACGATGACGGCCAGGCGGTTCGCGAACTGCTGCAGGGCCTGAAAGGTATAGAATGCCGTCTGCACTTCCTGGTTGAAGTCCAAAACCTGCTGCGCGATGTGGCCACGCGCTTGATCCAGGTGGCTGGCCGCGATCCTCTTGCGTGCCGGAAGGATCAGCAGATCGAGGAGATTTTGGGTGAGGCCGTAGTCGGAATTGACGACTCCCCGACCATTCATGGGGGGGCGCCAGTTGGCCGATATCACCGGATTCTGGGCACGTGAGGCCTGTGCCAAATCCGCCTGGGAGACTCCGATCTCTTCAAATTTAGCCTGCAACGAGCGGTTGTTCAGCAACGCAATCGTGAGGGCGGAGTGGGCGGTCAGATTTGTCCGTAACAGCTCGTCAACCTCCTTCTCCATCTCGGCCGCCGCCGCCTCGTCACGCATCCAGCGCAGCTGCGTACCCGTCCGTTCGCCGACCGTCTGGTTGACGCTATCAAAGGCGGCCTGCGGATCAGTGGTGGTGCAGCCCATAAATACCACCGGCACCGCGACGGCCAGCGCGCAGACTTTGCGGAAGGAATTCATGGCCGGACGGGATGCTGTTGGTGTCCGGGTTCTGGACCGGAGGGCGCGGTTGGCGCTGCGAGATTGGTTGAGCTGAGCAGACCGGTCTCGAACGGCGGAATCGGGGACGCGGCCGCGCGCGGGTTCGCGGGATGCGTGGGACCAGCGTCCGGCACGACCGGGGCACCCACGCACCCGGCGAGCAACAAACCCACGATCAGAGTCAAGGCGATGCGGAAATGTAAAGAGGGGGACATTCGAATTCGTTAATTCGGCGGCCGAATCGCGGTCGGAGACGGGGAGACACAAGCGGCCTGTAAGCGGCTCCAATCCGCGACCCAGCCACCTTCAAGGTTTACGAGCTGGAAGCGGGAGGTGTGGAGACCGGTGGTACGCCCCACACGGAACGCGCAACACGCACGTTTTCTCCGAAGGGGAACAGCGGGAACCAACCGGTCAAGCCAGCACGGGCGGAGCAAGGCTCCGAAGTGCCGCACCGAGGCACACCTCGGGCCGGAACACGAAATCCGCGCGCGGAAGCACACGAACATAGTGAGCCAGTGGGGAGAATAGGTTCGTCGCGGGCAGAGCGAGGACGAAATCAGGCTGGCTTGGCCTGAGAACTTCCGGCGCGAAGTCGGCCATGACCGCTTTAGCCTCCAGCTTCACAGTCTTCAGGCCGCTACACGGGAAAAAACTACTGTCGGCACCCTTTTTCGCCGCATCCGGTGCTTTCTTCGCACAGCATCCACCGCCGTCGCTCTTGGCGAGGACGAGCGCCGCGCAGTGATGGACACACAGAGTCTGCGCCGTGAGCCACACGGACAACCAAGCCACCGCGAAAACGCGGCCAGCAAGAGAAAGTCTGAGAGCGGCTATCTTCATGCAATTGGCGGTGAAGGAATCGGCCTTCGGCTGCTCGTAGTCAAGCGACAAGCTGACCATGCATCGGTTGAATCGGTTGAAGACAAGTTCGGCTTTAATAAAACTGTGCGACGGCGAACCGGTGGCCGCTTCTGCCCACGTTGGCGCGGATTGGTCAGTCGCGAACCGCTGTTGAACTGTGATGGCTAGCGCAAGTCCGTGACAATCGCCTATTCTCATTGGCACACAGTTGTGGCATATTCTCTGCATCGAAGTTCGCGTGCGCTGGCTGTTCTGTGCTGCTCTTGTTTTCGCTGCCCGCCTGTCACAGGCGGAGACGGGGCTTTCCTCTGCGAGTGAGCTTCTCATGCAGTTCCGTGAAGGACTGCTTTGGGTGGAAATCAGCGTTCCGCAGAGCAAGGAATGTTTGCACTTTCTGGTGGATTCCGGCGCAAGTGTCAGCGTGCTGAACTTGAGCACCGCGAAGCGACTCGGGCTTCGCCTTGGCCCGAAGGTGGATGTAACGGCTGTGGCATCCAAACTGACGGGACACTGGCCGGTGAAGCTGACAGCCAAGGCGAATCAGGTTCAGCTACCGGACGAATTCCTCGCACTTGACCTCGGCAAGTTGTCCAGTGCGTGCAGCCGTTCGGTGGACGGATTGCTGGGAGCGGATTTCTTTCGCGAGCGCATCGTTCAAATTGATTACTCGGCGCAGAGAATTCGGGTGCTTGCCGCGTCGCCGCCGGACGCCGGCACAAACTCCGTTCCGCTGGAAGCCCGCCCGTCCGGTTTTCGCGTGGCGGTGAACGTCAATGGAGGCAAGAGCCAGTGGGTGCGGGTGGACACCGGCTGCGCGACGGCCTTCCAGTGGGTAACCTCGAAGGAGTTGCCCGAACGCTGCACGACCAAGCTGGCGGTGGGCCTGACGGAGCTTTCCATTCCACAGACGATGACCGGCCTTCGCATCGGACCTATCACCCTCGACACCGTGCCGACCGGGTTCCATCGCAAGGCCATCTTCCCCGACGAATCGGGCCTGCTCGGCAACGGCCTGCTGGCGCATTTCGGCGTGGTGACGATAGACGCCAGGGCCGGTCGCTTGATCCTCGGTCGCGGGCCGGCGGAGTAGTCCTTCCGTCCCTTCGGTTTCCCGTTCCCCATCTTTTGGGGAGCCGCATTTGCGCCCGTCCTTTCCTCCCTTTGACGCAGAATCCGTGAGGGCTTCCCCGTCCTGCGGCGTATGCAAGGATGTGGACAAAGCGGCGAAGAGCCGCACAACGAAGAAAGATGAACGATATGAAAACAGGTCTCCTCCTCGCCGCCACCGTGGCAGTTTTCGCTGCCGTAACCACCGCTTCCGCCACCGAGCCGCTGCATTCCCCCAAAGGCAAGGCGCTCGCGGATTCCCTGCGGACAGTTCCCGGCAGCACCACTGACATGATTGACCGTTTGGTGTTGCCCGGATCGCCGAAAGGCCGCGACCTGGTGTATTCGCTGCGCAAAATTCCCAACACTGGCCAAAGCGTCGATCTAGCCCACGGCCCGCGTCCCACGATGTCGCCCAAAGACCCGGGCTTTGAAACGGCCCTCCGCGAACTCCGTGCGAAGGAGTTCTATGTCGCCCCGCTCAAATGAGTATGCGGCCTGATGTTTAATCCGATAGTATCACGGGCGCCCGCAAAGTCCGCCGCCCTAACAAAGTAGAAGCCTATGAAGACTGACAATTCCATCGAGAACGATGCTTCGCTCCGCTCTCTGTTGAAGGAGTGGAAATCGGAGGCGTCGCTGCCCCCGCGCTTTCAGGAGCAGGTCTGGCGTCGCATCGAGCGCGCCGAATCCACACCAGCCCCGACCGTCACGCTCGCCCATCTCTTCGCGAACTGGCTTGCGACCAAGCTGCCACGTCCGGCGCTCGCAACTGCTTATTTGGGCGGACTGCTCATCATTGGAGCAAGCGCGGGCTGGAGTCAGGCACGGCAGGAAACGGCGCGCGTCACCGGCGAACTGAGCGCACGCTACGCGCACGCAGTTGATCCCTACCAAACCATGCCGCAGCCATGAAGCGCGGACTCCTGATTCTGGCACTAGGCGTGGTGGGCGCGGTCGCCGCCTACTGTTGCGTTTATTTGATGGGCACGGCCAAGCCGCGAGCGATGATGCAAAGCCCCCAGCCGGAACTCGCGTGGCTCAAGCACGAGTTCAGTCTGGGCGAGGCGGATTTCCAACGGATCTCCCAGCTTCATGCCGGTTATCTGCCGCAGTGCATAGAGCGTTGCCGACGGATTGAGCAACTAAACGACACCTTTTCCAACGTGCTCGCCTCGGCCACGCAAGTCACGCCGGAGATTGAGAAGCTGTTGGGCGAACGCGCTCAGATACGGGCCACCTGCCAGTCGGAAATGCTCAAGCATTTCTTCGAAGTCAGCCGCACTATGCCGCCGGAGCAAGGGAAACGTTACCTTGCGTGGGCGAACGATAACACCTGCCTGCGCGAACAGGCGATGAACCACGGCGACGAAAACCACACCGAGACGACGACTCCCGCCCGCCATCCATAGCTCCTGCATGAACACGCCCACCACGGACGAACTGGACGTGCAGGACATGCGACGCCTCGCGCAAGGGCACGAGGCGGCCTTGAACGACTTGATGGAGCGCCACGCCGGAAAATTGGTTCACTACCTCGTCCGCTGCCTGCAAAACGACGACGATGCGGCGGACGCCGCCCAGGAGACGTTCGTCAAAGTTTACCAGCACCGTGCCCGGTTCGATTTCGACCAAAAATTTTCAACCTGGCTCTACGCCATCGCGGCGAATCTGGTGAAGGACCGCTACCGCTGGCGCTCGCGTCATCCGCAGGTCTCACTCGACGCGGATAACGACGCGACCGGCAACAATTTCCGCGACTCCTTGCCAGGCAGCGGCCCGTTGCCCAATGAACTTGTCCAAGTGGAAGAACGGGCCAAGGCGGTGCGCGTGGCTGTGGCCGCGCTGCCGGATGAACTGCGCCAGCCGCTCATTCTCTCTGAATACGAGGAACGCTCGCACGCGGAGATCGGCGCTATCCTTGGCTGCTCGGCGAAGGCTGTGGAGACGCGGATTTACCGCGCCCGGCAGCAACTGCGTGCCGGCTTAAGCGGACTGCTGGAGACGGCGTGAAACTCCCATTTCCAATGCCGCCCGAAAATTTTTTAAGAACTTTGAGGGGTTCGGCGTCGGGCGGCGTAGTCCCTCTTGTGCCCGAATACCTCGTGTTGCGGTTGTCGGGGGAAATTTGATTAAAGTCGTCTTATGCATTGGCGTCAAAGAACCTTGAGTCCGTGGCTCCGCTTGTTGGCGGGGTTCGCGCTTTTGGTTTTTGTCGCGGCGCAGACGTTGTGCTTCATCCACTGTCACTTTGGCGGTGGGCACGGCAACAGTGACGCCCAGCCTTCCTGCCACGGTTCTGCCCAGGCCAAGGCCGGTCACGATGACCACGACACGCCCGCGCCGGCACCGACCACGACTTGTTCGACACTGAAGACGATGCTGGCTGGGGCGGACGCTCCCACGGTCATAGTGCCGCAGTATCACCCGCTTTACTTGCCGTCTCCGGCTTTCCTAGCGCTGGACGCAACCGAAGCACAGCCGAAAGCCGCCTTCTTCCGCCAGAGCTGGACCCGCGATTGGGCCTTCACGCCCGAAGTGTGCCTTGGTCCGGCCTTCCGCTGCCTCGCCCCTCCCTTCCTCGGCTAAGTTGATTCGAGCCTGCGCCCACGCGCGTGCCTGATCAATTCCTCCGCCCGTTCCGTGCCGTTGATCGCCACGGAGAACCCCTGTCCGCTTTGTTGCCGTAACGAATACCAATTATGAAAACTTTGTCCGCCGTGTCGCTCGCCGTCCCACTAAATGCGGGACGCCTAAGGCGCTTGAGGAAGGAGCCGCGCACGCCGATCTCAGGAGCGACGTGACCGCGCGAGTCAAAGTTCAATAACCCCAACAACGACGATGAAAACAAAATGGACACTGACGGCCCTGATGGCGCTGACGCTTGGCGTCGCCGCATTGGGTGTGACCGGATGCAGCAATTCCGGCGATGACCGCACCGGCCACACGCACCGATATACCTGCCCGATGAAGGAGCATTCCGACGTGGTTCAGGACAGACCCGGCAACTGCCCGAAGTGCGGGATGAAACTCGTTGAGAAAGAATAGCGCCATGACTCTCCGCCCGTTTATCCGCACTATTCCTGCAAGGGTCGTTGCCGTTCTCACGGCAGCAGGCGCTCTCGCGCTTTCCGGTCACGCGCAGACGCCTCGTCTGCTGGACGCCGCCTACCTGGATACCCTGCGCGGTGAAGTCCGTACCAACCATCCTTCGGTCGCCGCCGCCCAGGCGCGAGTGCTGGCCGCCGAGGCGGGTATCCGAGCCGTCCGACTGTGGGAGGACCCCGCAGCAATCGCGGGTGTGATGGCGGCCAATCGCGAACTGCGCAAGGACGACGGCGATCTAATATTTGGAGTCGAGCAGATGCTGCCTCGGCCCAAGCTTTACGACGCACGCAAGGCAAGGGCCTCGGCGGAGCGTGCTGTCCTTGAGGCGGAAACCCGTTCGGTCACGTTGACCCTGGAAACACTCGTCAGCCAGTCCGCGATTGAACTCGCGCTTATCGACGAAATGCTCGCCATTCAGAAGAGCCAGCTGCTCTGGCTGGAAAGCACGGCAGCCAACGCAATTGAAAAACTTAAGGACCCTCTGGCCAATGCTTCAGAACCCCTCCGCATCGAAAGTGAATTAGCCCAAGAGCGCCAAAAGATTGATTCCGCACAACTCCGGCGCGCGCGCTTGGTTGGGCAGCTCAACATTCTGCTCGGTCGCAATACGGACGCCGCCTGGCCGGTGTTGCGCCTTCCGGATTCCGTGTCGCTCACACCGATGCTTCCGGAAGAACTGTCCCGAATCTATCAGGCTAATCCGATGCTTCAGGCGTTGCTCAATACGGCCGAAGCGGCGAAGTCCGATATCGAAGTCGCCCGGCGCGAACGCAGTCCGATCTTTTCATTTGGGGTTGAGTCCAGTGTCTATTCGGCCGGTGGATTCCGTCAGGCCACACTGGGCGCGAAAATGACGCTCCCCTGGTTCAACGACTCCGTTTACCGTGCGAACACTGAGCGTGCCCGACAGCAGCAGGCCGCGGCGGAAAAGGAGGCCGAGGCGCTTGGAAGGCGTCTAAGAGGCGAAGTGGTCGCGGCGCACACCGAAGCGGAGACTTCCGCAAGACAGGCAAAAACCTTCTCCGAGGAAATCATTACGCGCGCCGGAAAGGCGGCCGAGTCCACACAGAACGCGTGGATTAGCTCGCGGGCCAGCATTCTCGAAGTCTTGGACGCCCGTCGTCTTCTACTCAATGCGCAACTGGAGGAGCGCCGCTTTGTCGCAGCCCATCGCGCCGCCCTCGAAGTGCTGCGCTCGATTGTTCCGCCCTCAACGTTTCCCTGAAGCATTTCATGAAATCTCTGCCCGCCATTTTCTTGTCGCTCGCAGTCGCCATTCCCGTCACGTGGTGGGCAGCGCGCCGCCTTCCTGGGAGAGGAGCGAACTCTGACTCCTCGGCGCAGGCCACCCACAGCCAGCGTGCCCCGCTATATTACCAAAGCGCTATGCACCCGTGGATCAAATCCGAGAAGCCGGGACGTTGCACCATATGCGGCATGGAATTGACGCCAGTGTATGAAGGCGACGCCGGATTCGACGCGGCGGGCGGCGGCGATGTCGTTCCGCTGACGCAGACGATGATTCAAGTGGTGAAGGTGCAGACTGCCGAAGCGCAGACACGCCCGCTAAAGAAGACGCTCACGGTCGCGGGCATGGTGGACGACAACGCCACGCGCCATCGCGTGCTCTCCGCCTACATTCCCGGTCGCGTGCAGAAGCTCTACGTGAACTTCCTCGGCGCGGAGGTGAAGGAAGGCCAGCCACTCGCCGAGTTCTACAGCCCGACGCTGCTTCAGTCCGAGCGTGAGTATCGCACGCTCACGGGTGATCTGCGCTCGGCGACGGCGCTCCGTCTGTTACAAATGGGGCTGACGGCCGCGCAAATTGAGACGTTGCCACAGAAGTCCGGCGACGCGCTAACCTCGCAGATTCTCTCACCCATCGGCGGAACAGTCGTCGGGCAGAGCGTGTATGAAGGGCAATACGTGCAGGAGGGCGAGAAGATGTTCGAGATCGCCGACTTCTCGACCATGTGGTTTCAGTTTCGCGCCTACGAACAAGACCTGCCGTGGATCAAACTTGGGTTGAAGGTGGACATCACCACGCCGTCGCATCCGGGCAAAACCTTTACGGGCAACATCACCTTCATTGATCCGAACTTCGACGAGGCCACGCGCTCGACCAAGGTGCGCGTGGAGTTGGAGAACCCCGTCGTGGAAGGACGCCGCTTGCTGCTGCACCGGCTTTACGCGGACGGACTCGTGCATCTCGAAGCGCCCGAAGTGATCACCGTGCCGCGCACCGCCGTCATTGAAACCGGCCCGGAAGCCGTGGCTTACGTGGACCAGGGCGGCGGGGCTTACTCGCGCCGTGTGCTCAAGCTCGGTCGGCGAGGCGATGCGCTCATCGAAGTCGCGTCCGGCCTGAGCGCGGGAGACAAAGTGGTGGTGAACGGCAACCTGCTCATTGACGGGCAGGCGGAAATGAACCGCTCCTTCGCCGAACCGGCCTCCACGCCGCTGCCCACCAACGCACCCACAACTACGCTACCCGCAATCACGGACGGACAACGCCAAGCCGTGAAAGAATTTCTCGCCCTCGCCGATTCCGTCACGGCCGCGCTGGCGGCGGACAATCTGGACGAGTTCAACACCCAGGCGGCGAAGCTTCACGCGGCGCTGCCTAAATTGATGGACGGCTTTGTCGGCGCTGATGCCGCGTGGCATTCGCTGCTCCAAGGCATCGAGAAATCCAGCCATCTGGAGAAGGCCGGCGATTTGAAGGCCGCCAGAAAGTCATTCTACCCATTCAGCAACGCCGCGGTTGCGCTGGCCCAGACCCTGCGCCGCAGCGACAAGGAGTTCACTTCCTTGAAGGTCTTCCGCTGCCCCATGACCAAGGACGCCTTTCCCGGTGCGCCCAGCCGGGCGGAATGGGTGCAGTTGCAGCCGTCCGTCCGCAACCCCTACTTCGGCGCGGAGATGCTCGACTGCGGAGCGGAAGTGAAGCCTTGAACTAAGGAACGCCATGATTCGACGCATCATCGAATGGAGTTTGCGCAACCGCTTCCTCGTCTTCTGCGGGGCGCTTCTCATCATCGCGCTCGGCGTGCGCGCGGTCTTCAAGACGCCCGTGGACGCCATCCCGGATCTCACGGAGAACCAGGTGCTCGTCTATGCGGACTGGATGGGCCGCAGCCCGCAGGAGGTCGAAGACCAAGTGACCTATCCGCTCTCGACCGGATTGCAGGGACTCGCGGGCGTGAAGGACGTGCGAGCCGTCTCCATGTTCGGCTTCTCGCTACTCACCATTATTTTCGAGGACAACATTGACACCTACTTCGCGCGGACGCGCGTGCTCGAACGGCTCAACTACCTGCAAGGCGCGATGCCCGAAGGCGTGAAACCTCAACTCGGCCCGGACGCCACAGGACTTGGCTGGGTCTATCAATACTACCTCGACGTGGACGCGACCAAAGCGCCCGACGGCGGCTACGACCTCGGCAAGCTCCGAACGGTGCAGGACTGGCACATCCGCTACCAACTCGCCAGCGTGCAGGGCGTGGCGGAAGTCGCGAGCATCGGCGGCTTCGTGAAGCAGTATCAAATCGAACTCTCCGCCACGAAGATGCGCGCCGCCAACGTGACGGTAGGCGAAATCATGTCCGCCGTGCAGAACGCGAACCTGAACGTCGGCGGCAAGACCATCGAGGAAAACGGCGCGGAGTTCGTGCTGCGCGGTATTGGCCTCATCGAGAGCACGGAGGATTTGGAACTCATCCCCATCAAGGCGATGGAGGGCACGCCCATTTACCTGAAGGATATCGCCACGGTGCAAATCGGCGGCGACTTCCGGCGCGGGGCGCTCGACATCGGCGGACACGAGGCGGTCGGCGGCACGGTCGTCATGCGGACGGGCGAGAACGCCAAAGCCGTCATCGAGCGAGTGAAGGAGAAGATTGCCCAAATCTCCAAGAGCCTGCCGCCGGGCATTTCCATCAAGCCGTTCTATGACCGCAGCACGCTCATCGAGCGCACCATCGACACGCTCAAGCACGCACTGCTGGAGGAAATCATTCTCGTCACACTCGCGCACATCATCTTCCTCTGGCACTTCCGCAGCATCCTCATCGTCACACTGCCGTTGCCCATTTCGATTCTAATTTCCTTCCTGCTGATGAAGGAGTTTGGCATCACGAGCAACATCATGTCGCTGACCGGCATCGCGATTGCCATCGGCGTGCTGGTGGACGCGGCCATCGTGGTGACGGAGAACGTCCTGCGACACTGCGAAAGCGCGGAGGAAGAAAAGGGCGGACGGCTGACCCCTGCGGAGACTTGGCACGAGACGTTGACTGCCTGCCAGCAAGTGGGACGCCCCATCTTCTTCGCAATGGCCATTATCATCCTCGCCTTCGTCCCGGTCTTCGCGCTCACCGGACAGGAGGGCAAACTGTTTCACCCGCTCGCGTGGACGAAGACCTTCGCGATGGTCGGCTCAACCCTGCTGGCGGTGACACTTGTTCCAGTATTGTGCAGCCTGCTGGTGCGCGGGCCGTTCCACGGTGAAGACCGTAACCTCGTGATGCGCTTCCTGCTCAAGCTCTACGACCCGGCGCTGAATTGGGCGCTGAACCATCGCAAGACGGTGATGAGCGCAGCGGCGTTGTTGCTGGCGGTGGCTCTACTGACGGCATTCGGCCTGCCGCTGGCGTGGACGAAAAACCTGCGCGACCGAGGTTGGCATCGCACCGCTGATTTGGCGCAAGGCTTCGGCAAGGAGTTCATGCCGCCGCTCAATGAAGGCGGGCTGCTCTACATGCCGGTGCTGCATCCCAAGACTGGCCTCAAAGAAATCCAGCGCGTGATGTCGTGGCAGGACACCGTGCTGGCCAGCGTGCCAGAAATCGAAACCGTCGCGGGCAAGCTGGGCCGCTTCGAGACGCCGACCGACCCTGCGCCGACCGAGATGTTGGAGACGACCATCACGCTCAAGCCGGAGTGGATTCCGACCAACCGCACCGTGCTGGGCTTCATCAAAATTCCGCGTGTTGTCCGCAACCCGGAGTGGCGCGACGGCATGACGGTCGAGAAGTTGAAGGCCGAGTTGACGGAGAAGATGAAGCACGTCCCCGGCTACGTGCCTGCGTTTCTCCAACCCATCGAGAACCGGATTCTCATGCTCTACACCGGCATCCGCGCGCAGGTCGGCGTGAAAATCTACGGCGACAACTTGAACGCGATTCAGGAGAAAGCTTACGAGGTTGAAAAAGTGGTGAAGCAAATCCCCGGCGCTGCGGGCGTGTCTCCGTCGCGCGTGCAGGGCAAGCCTTACCTGAATGTGAAGGTAGATAGGAAGGCGCTGGCCCGCTACAACCTCAACGCCCGCGACGTGCTCGATGCAGTGGAGGTCGGAGTCGGCGGCAAAAACGTCAGCGTGACCATTGAGGGCCGCGAGCGGTTTCCCATCCAAGTCCGTCTCGAACGCGGCGAGCGCGACGACATCGAGAAAATTGGCCGCATCCTCATCGCCTCACGCGGCCCGATGGGCGGCGGCGCGATGGCCTCGTCTGGCGGCGGTGGTGGAGGCATGGGCGGTGGCATGGCCGGAGCGGTTCGCCCCGCTGTCAACACCGCGAGCGCCAGCGGCGACAGCCAGCCGCTCACCTACATCCCGCTCGCGATGGTCGCCAAAATCACCCGTGAAATCGGCGCGAACGAAATTGCCAGCGAGAATGGACGCCTTCGCGCCTACGTGCAGTCGAACGTGCAAGACCGCGACCTCGGCGGCTTCGTCAACGAGGTCGAGCAGGCGCTCAAGAAACTCGATTGGGGCAATATGACCTACCAGATGACCGGCGAATACGAGAACCAGCGGCGCTTCGTGAAGACCATGCAACTCGTGTTCCCTGCCGTGCTGCTCATCATCTTTGTGATGCTCTACATGGTCTATCACAGCGCGCTTGAAGCCGCGCACGTTATGCTCGCCGTGCCGTTTGCGTTAAGCGGCGGCGTCTTCCTGCAAAAGCTGCTCGGCTACAATTTTAACGGCGCGGTGTGGGTCGGTTACATCGCGCTCTTCGGAACGGCAGTGCAGACCGGCGTGGTCATGGTGGTCTATCTCGAAGAGATGGTGAAGAAACGCATGGCCGAACGCGGCAGCGCCTTCAACTATACCGACCTCGTGCAAGCCGTGAAGGACGGCGCACGCCTCCGTCTGCGCCCCAAAGTGATGACCGTCGCAACCATCGTCGCGAGCCTGCTGCCCATCATGTGGAGTCACCGGCAGGGCGCGGAAGTGATGAAACCCCTCGCCACGCCCGTCATTGGCGGGATGATTTCCAGCCTCATCCACATCCTCATCGTCACTCCCGTCATTTTCCTCTGGCTGCGGGCGCGCGAACTCCCGTCGAGTCCCGCAACAGCGGCCGCCTCCACGGAAGCAACCAACAAACTCAACACCACAGAACAATGAATGACACCAAGTCCCCCGTCACCGTAGCCGCGCTCGCTTTTGCCGGCGCGCTCATTGTCACTGCCGCCTTCGGCATCGTCGGCTGCTCCAGCAGCGGACACGACCATTCCAGCCATTCGCACGGCAGCGCCGCCGCGAAGCCGTATCCACTGACAAAGTGCATCGTTTCAGACGACGCCTTCGATCACGGCAAGCCCGTCCTCTTCGTCTATGACGGACAAGAAATCAAACTCTGCTGCCAGGACTGCCGGAAAGATTTCGACAAAGACCCGGCCAAGTATCTCTCGAAGTTGAACTCCAAGTAATCCCTGTATGCCAACCAACCACCCAACCTTGTTTGCCTGCCTGCGCCAACTGGCCCTTTTCGTCGTGCTCACTGTTGCCGTTGCACAGGCGAGCGCAGCAGTGAGTTTCGAGCGATTGCCGGAGTCAGGGCTTCAACCCCAGGCCGTCGCCACGCCGGATGGCACGGTCCACCTCATCTATCTCACTGGCGAAGCGAAGGCGTCGGACATCATCTACCGGCGACGCGCGACCGAAGGCGGCTGGTCTGAGCCGCTGAAGGTGAACAGCCAGGCGGGCAGCGCCGTGGCCATCGGGACGATTCGCGGGCCGCAGTTGGCGCTCGGACGCAACGGGCGAGCGAACGTCGTTTGGAACGGTTCGCAATCGGCCGAACCCAAGGCTGTCAACGGAGGCGCTCCCTTGCTCTACGCCCGTCTTGATGATGATGGCCGAAGTTTCTCCGCGCAACGCGACCTGATTGGTCGCACGCACGAACTCGACGGAGGCGGCTCGGTCGCAACCGATGCCGAGGGCCGCGTGTTCGTGGTCTGGCACGCTTCGCCCGCCGGACAACGCGGCGAAACGAACCGCGCGGTCTTCCTCGCGGTGTCCACCGACGACGGAAAGACCTTCGCGTCAGAACGGTCTATCAACCCGGCCGGCAGTGGCGCGTGCGGATGCTGCGGTTTGACGGCTTTAGCCAGGCCAAGCGGCGATGTCTCTGTCTTGTTTCGCACCGCCCGCACCATGATGCAGCGGGACATGGCGCTCCTCGTTTCCACTGACCACGGGAAAAGCTTCAAAGAATCATTCGCGGACCCGTGGTCGGTCGGCATGTGCCCCATGAGCAGCGCCACGGTGTCCGCGGCTGGGACGACCACTTTGGCCGCGTGGGAAACATCGGGGCGTGTCCACATGGGCAGGTTCTCTAATGCCGATGGGAGTCCCGACGTGCGCGCGGTTGGGCCACTGAAGGGAGCGAAGCACCCGCGCCTTGCGATCAATGGACGCGGTGAAACCCTGATGGTCTGGACCGAGGGCACGGGCTGGCAAAGCGGCGGCTCGCTCGCGTGGCAGGTCTTCGACGCGCAAGGCGAGCCGACAGGCGAGAAGGGAAAGCGCGATGGTGTGGCCGCATGGAGTTACGCGACCACCTACGCGCGACCTGACGGAGATTTCGTCATTCTCCACTGAGCGAAAACAATTTCTCCGCCGGTTGGCGGTGAAGCACCACTAAAGCAAAAACATAAACAGTATGAAGTTCACGAAACACATCCTCACTGCGGTTCTGCTCACCGTCCTGGCTGCCGGAGTCCTGAGCGCCCGCGCCGGCGACAAACACCAGCACGCCGACATGAAGGCAGGCGCAAAGCCCTATCCGTCATCCAAGTGCCTCATATCCGGTGAGGCTTTGGGATCGATGGGCAAGCCGCTCATCCTGGTGGCCGAGGGACAGGAGGTCAAGTTCTGCTGCAAAAACTGCCTGAAAGACTACGAGAAAGACAAAGTGGGCTACCTGAAGAAGCTTGCCGAAGCGGAAGCCAAGGCGAAGCCGTATCCACTGAAAACGTGCCTTGTGACCGGCGAGGGCTTCGATCACGGCAAGCCATACGTCTTCGCCTACGAAGACCAGCAAATTCAACTCTGCTGTAAGGACTGCCTGAAGGACTTCACAAAAGATCCAGCAATGCAGATTAAGAAGCTCTCGAACAAAGCGCCAACAACCAAGTAACCAGATAGTGCAAAGGTGCAATGCCTCTCCTTCTAGCTTTTCTTCGCGATTGCAGGAGCGGGGTAGATAAAACAATCAAATCCTGAAATACCATGAAATCCTCTCGTCGCGAATTTATTCGACAATCGACATCCGCAGCGGTCCTGGCAGGCACCGGCCTTCTCTCTGAGCGAAGAATCCTGGCCAACCATCTCATTCCCGCCGCCGGTTATCCGCTGACCTTCCCCCCCATCTTTCAGGGTGGCAGCCTTGAAGCGAAGTCGGCCTTGAAGGAGATTTGGCCCGGATTTCCAGCATCCGTGCTTGCCCTCAACGGGACCGTTCCTGGTCCAACCATCCGGCTCAAGCGCGGCGAACGTTTCAAGGCGCGAGTTCAGAATAGTCTGAACGAGCCTCTCGTGTTGCATTGGCATGGCATCCTTGGCCCGGCGCGGATGGACGGCAATCCACGGGACGCGGTTGCCGCCGGCATGAGCTATGAGTTGGACTTCGCAATCGACCAACGGGCGGGAACCTACTGGTATCACGCACACACGGATCGTCTGACCGCCAAGCAGGTGTATTCCGGTCTCGCGGGGTTCTTCATAGTGGATGATCCAATGGAAGACTCTCTTGGGCTGCCACGAGGCGAGTTCGATGTTCCATTGCTGCTGCAGGATCGACGGAGCAATGCCGCCCATACGCTCGACTATTCTCCCGGAATGGATGACATGATTCTCGGGTTCTTGGGCGACACCACGACGGTTAACGGTGTGCCCAGCGCGAGCCTCTCCGTTCAACGCGCGCTCTACCGTTTCCGATTGTTGAACGGATCTAACGCTCGCGTCTTCCGCATCGGCCTCGGAGAGGGTGCCAAGTTCAAACTGATTGCCAACGACGCGGGGCTTCTCCCGGCACCCATCGAAGTCACCTCTCTTTTCCTGGCTCCCGGCAATCGCGCCGACATTCTCGTAAACTTCACGGATTTTGCCCACGGATCGACCGTGGAACTGAAGAGCCTGGCATTCTCGGGTGACATGACGATGGGCAGCACACAGGGGGAGACGAGAACCATTATGAAATTCGTCGGGCAGCATGTGGGCTCAGTCGGCCCCGCACCGACGGCTCTGTTGCCCTTTACTCCACACGATCCGTTCGAGGCCAAGCGAACACGGCAGTTTATGATCACGATGCCCGACGGCGGGCACGGCGGGCACATGGCCGGGATGACCGCTGACCTGATCAATGGGCTGCTTTACCAGATGGACCGAACTGACTTCACCGTGCCGTTCGGCGATCTGGAAATCTGGGAGTTCCATAACATGGCGGAGCACATGCACCCCATGCATCCTCATGGAGTCTTGTTTCAAGTTCTCTCACGCAGTTCGGCACCAACACTTCCCCCGGAGGACTCGGGCTGGAAGGACACAGTTCTCGTGCGGCCTGGTGAAATTGTCCGAACGCTGGTCAAGTTCGACGCTCACGAGGGGCCGTTCGTGTTGCACTGTCACAACCTCGAACATGAGGATGCTGGGATGATGCTGAACTTTGACGTGACCGCAGCTCCCACGGTGGAGGGACCGCGTCTTTCCGTACGTCGCCAAGTGTCGGAATTCATCGTAACAGCACCGCATGACGCGACTGCGTATCGTTTGGAGGCTACCGAGCACTTGGGGCACGATGCTCTTTGGGTGCCTGTAACGGTGACCCCAACTCACGAAATCGAAGGTTTGGCGTTTCGATTTCCGCTTGACGGCTCGGCGCAGTTCTTCCGACTTGCGAAGATATGAGTCCCTTATTGCTCCGAAGGGACTTTGTTTCCAGCACGAGCACGTCGCAATCCCTTGCACGTCCGGCGGATGCCCCCACATACAGCGGAGCTATACCCACCCCGCTACTCCTTGGCGGCCCGTCGGCGTGCCTCTGCGGGTTGTTCGTCGCCGCACGAACAGTCCAGGCAACCATGTTTGCTGCACACACGACACGTCGCCTTAAGCTTCTCGCGCAGCCTCTGGCGGGCACGATGCAACCGGACGTTGAGGTTGTTCAGGGTTGTGCCCAGCGCCAGCGCCGCCTCTTTCGGCGCGACGCCTTCAAGGTCCACGCGTTGCAGCACGTCGCGGTATTGCTCCGGCAGTCCGGGCAAAAGGCGTTTTACGCACTGGCAAAGCACGCGCTCGGCAGCGGCATCGGGCTGTTCGGGAAGCTCGGATTGCAGACGTTCGAGCGCGCGGTTGCCGACATTACGCCGCCGGTAGAGGTCGATGATGGAATGACGCAGGATACGATAGAACCATGTCACCGCGCCTTCACCGTCAAGGGGCGTTTCGGCGGACTTGAGCGCCTTGAGCAGGCTGTCCTGCACCAGGTCGGCCGCGAGTTCCGGGTCGCCCACGCGCTTGCGCGTGAACGCGACGAAGGCGTTCAAGTTCTCAATGAGCGCGTCTTCGGCTTTTGCCATGCGCGAAAGGTAATGGTTTCGAGACAGCGGGGCAATCGTCGCCGTCCAGTGGCAAACCCTTGCTACAAATTTGAGTGTAAGAGAATTCCGGGTTCCGCGTTAGCGAGGGCGAAGAAAGTGGAAGACCGCTTCGACAGCGAACAGCGAATATCCTTATGAAGACCGACCCAATCTGCGGCATGTCAGTGAATGAAGCGACAGCCTTGAGTGCCGAACGCGACGGCGAGACGTTTTACTTTTGCAGCGAGCATTGCCGGAAGAAGTTCCTCGCCCAAGCACAGCCTGCGGCGAGCAAATCCGGCTCTTGCTGTGGAGGCGAAGCGAAGGCGTCGCACGGCTCAGATGACTGCTGTGGCGGGAAAGACCAGCACGAGCAGCACTCACACGAGGAACACGGGCACGGTGCGGAAGAACATTCCTGCTGCGGTGGAAAGACGGAACACGCAGCGGAGTCCCGCGCCCACCATCACGAGCACGGTCATCATCACGGCGAGGCCGTGATACCTTCCGCCGCCGCGAAGTATTTCTGCCCGATGTGTCCCGGCGTGGAGTCGGACAAGCCGGGCGCGTGTCCGAAATGCGGCATGGCGCTGGAACTGAATCCGGCGTGGAAGCCTGCCAGCAAGACCGTTTACACCTGTCCGATGCACCCGGAGATCGAGCAGGACCATCCGGGCGCTTGCCCGAAGTGCGGGATGGCGCTGGAGGCAAAGTCCATCACGCCGGAAGTCGCGGAAGATGGTTCTGAACTGCGCGACATGACCCGACGCTTCTGGGTCGGCGCGACGCTGACGTTGCCGGTGTTCATCGTGGCAATGGCTCATCTCGTTCCCGCGTGGAGTCACGCCGAATGGGTAAGCGGCGACGTGTCGCGTTGGGGACAGTTCCTTCTCAGCACACCGGTCGTGCTGTGGGCGGGCTGGCCGTTCTTTGTGCGCGGCTGGCGGTCACTGGTGAACCGCAGTCTGAATATGTTCACGCTCATCGCGCTGGGCGTCGGCGCGGCCTACGCCTTCAGCGCCGTGGCCATGCTGTTCCCGCAGGCGTTCCCGCCCGCGACCGGTCACACCGGCAAACCCGCGCTCTACTTTGAGGCCGCCGCCGTCATCACCGTGCTCGTGCTGCTCGGTCAGATGCTGGAACTGCGGGCGCGGAGCAAGACCGGTAGCGCCATTCGCGCGTTGCTGAACCTCGCGCCGAAGACCGCACGAGTCGTCCAAGGCCATGATGAAATCGACGCGCCGCTGGACTCGGTGCGCGTCGGGATGCGCCTGCGCGTCCGGCCCGGTGAGAAAATTCCCGTCGATGGTATCGTGCTCGAAGGAAAGACCTCCATCGACGAATCCATGATCACCGGCGAGCCGTTGCCGGTGGAAAAAGGCGCGGGCGACCGCGTGACGGGCAGCACACAGAACACGACCGGCAGCATCGTGATGCAGGCCGAGCATGTCGGCAGTGAAACGGTCCTCGCGCGCATCGTGCAGATGGTGGGCCAGGCCCAGCGCAGTCGTGCGCCGATTCAGGCGCTGGCGGACAAAGTGGCCGCGTGGTTCGTGCCGGCGGTGCTGGCCATTGCCGCGTTCACCTTCGTCGGATGGTTCTTGTTCGGACCAGAGCCTCGCCTCGCGTTCGCGATTACCAATGCCGTAGCCGTGCTCATCATCGCGTGTCCGTGCGCGCTGGGTCTCGCCACGCCCATGAGCGTGATGGTCGGCGTCGGGCGTGGCGCGCAAATGGGCGTGCTCATCCGCAATGCCGAGGCCATCGAGAAGCTGGCGAAGCTCGATACGCTCGCCGTGGACAAGACTGGCACGCTCACCGAAGGGAAGCCCAAGCTCGCGCAAACATTGCCGGTGAGCGGATTCTCCGGAACGGAACTGCTTCACTTCGCGGCCTCGCTCGAACAAGGCAGCGAACATCCGCTGGCTCACGCCGTCATCGTGGCGGCGCGCCAACGGAAGCTTTCCCTCGACGCGGCGAAGGACTTTCAGTCCACGACCGCTGGCGGCGTGGCGGGTACAATCACGGGCCGTCGCGTTCTCGTGGGCAAGCCCGCCTTCCTCCGCGAACACGGCGTAGCGGACATCCCCACGCTTGAAACCATTGCCTCGCCGCACGAGGCCGAAGGGGCGACCGCCATCTACGTGGCGATTGACGGCCGGGCGGCGGGCGTTTTGACGGTTGCCGATCCCGTGAAGTCCACCACACCCCAGGCGCTCGCCGAGCTGCGCGAGCTTGGCATCAATGTCATCATGCTCACCGGCGACAACCCGCGCACCGCCGAGGCTGTCGCGCGCAAGCTGGGCATCGCTGATTTTCATGCGGGCGTCACACCGCATGACAAGCACGAGAAGGTGAAGACACTCAGAGCGGCGGGCCGCGTCGTCGGCATGGCCGGCGATGGGATCAACGACGCTCCCGCGCTCGCCGCCGCCGACGTGGGAGTTGCGATGGGAACAGGTACGGACATCGCGATGGAAAGCGCGGGGGTGACGCTCGTGAAAGGCGACCTGCGCGGCATCGTGCGCGCGATCCGCCTTGGCCGCGCCATGATGCGGAACATCCGGCAGAATCTTTTCTTCGCCTTTATCTACAACGCGCTCGGCATCCCGATCGCGGCGGGCGTGCTCTATCCCGTGTTCAATGTCCTGCTCAGTCCCATTCTCGCGGGCGCGGCGATGAGCCTGAGTTCCGTCTCCGTCATCGCCAACGCGCTGCGGTTGCGCTCCACGAGATTATGAAGACCGCTGCGCACGTCACACCAGAAAGCGAACTCGCCGAGCTGAAGGCGGCGCTGGACGAACACGCCATCGTGGCCATCACCGACGCGCAGGGCAAAATCATTTACGTGAACGACAAGTTCTGCGCGATTTCCAAATACCCGCGCGAGGAACTGATCAGACAAGACCATCGCATCATCAACTCCGGCCACCATCCCGAAGCGTTCATGCACGAGCTGTGGACGACAATTGCGCACGGCAAGGTCTGGCGCGGGGAAATCAAGAACCGCGCAAAGGACGGCAGTTTCTATTGGGTGGACACGACCATCGTTCCGTTCCTCGACGCCCAGGGCAAGCCGCGCCAATACATCGCCATCCGCGCCGACATCACGGAGCGCAGGCGGATGGAGGAGGCGTTGCGCGAAAGCGAGCAACGGATGCGAGCCATCGTCGAGACCGCCGTCGAAGGCATCATTACCATTGGCGAACGCGGCATCGTGGAGTCCGTGAATCCGGCGGCGTGCGGCATGTTCGGCTACGCGCCGGAGGAAGTGATCGGTCGCAACGTGAGCCTGCTCATGCCATCGCCACATCGCGAGCAGCACGGCGATTACCTTGCCAGCTTTCTTCGCACGGGACAGGCGAAGATCATTGGGATCGGGCGGGAACTGGAGGGTCAACGAAAGGACAGCTCGGTGTTCCCGATGGAGTTGTCCGTGAGTGAAGTCCAACTCGGCGGACGAAGGCTGTTCACAGGCTTGATCCGAGACATCTCCGATCGTCGCGAACTGGAACAAGCCGTGGCGACCGCGGGCGAGCAGGAACGGACACACATCGCGCGGGAGCTTCACGACGGACTCGGCCAGCAAATTGGCGGGCTGCTCTTCTTGATGAACGGACTACACCGCGACTTGCAGGCGGCGAATGTTCCCCAGGCGGAAACCGTCGGCCAGCTTTGCGCCGAACTTGGGACGGCGCTCACCCAGGCGCGGCGGCTCGCCCACGACCTTTACGCTGTTTCGCCAACACCGGAAGGCTTGGTGGAGGCGCTGGAAAATCTCGCGGAGCGCGTAAACTTGGATCGGGGGATCGAGTGCGGGTTCGGCGGAGAAAAGTCCGTCCGGGTGCAAAATCCGGCGGCGGCCAGTCACGTTTACCGAATCGCCCAGGAGGCGACCCACAACGCGCTCAAGCACAGCCAGGCCACGCGGATTAACATCGAACTGCGTCGCGTCAACGCGGGACTGGAACTCCGCGTGCGCGACAACGGCGTTGGCTTTCCGGCGGAGCAAGCGACGCACGGCCTTGGACTGCGCACGATGGAACAGCGCGCCCGGCTGGTTGGCGGGCGGTTGAAGATTCACCCACAGGCAACTGGCGGCGTGGAAGTGTTGTGTACCGTGCCCAAGGCCGTTCTGGAACGAACCATCGCTACCTGATGCCAAAAGGACCGACCGAGCCCAAAGATTCGAAGCCGAAGCGAATTCTGCTCGTGGACGACCACCCGCTGATGCGTCGCGGCCAGGCCGACCTGCTGAATCGCGAGCCGGACTTGGAAGTGTGCGGCGAGGCGGGCAACGCGCGTAAGGCGATGGAGGCGATTGCGAACCTGAAGCCCGACCTGGTGTTGGTGGACATTGGCTTGCCGGACAAAGATGGCCTAGAACTCATCAAGGACATACATGCACTGCACGTCGGATTGCCCGTGCTGGCGATGTCCATGCAGGACGAGTCACTCTACGCCGCGCGCGTCCTGCGGGCCGGCGGTCGCGGCTATGTGATGAAGCAGGACGGCCCGGAACGGCTCGTGGCGTCAATCCGCACGGTATTGGGCGGCCGGGTCGCGCTCAGTGCGCGCATGTCCGCGAAGATGCTCGACTCGCTCGTTGGCGGCACGGGCAAGGCTGATGCCGATCCCGAGGCGAAGCTGACCGACCGCGAACTAGAAGTGATGCGCCTATTCGGCGAAGGCTGGAGTACGGACGAAATCGCCCAGCGTCTGCATCTCAGCCCGAAGACCGTGGACGTGCATCGAGGCCACATCAAAGAGAAGCTCGGCTTCAAGACGACGCCGGGATTTACGCGTTTCGCCATCCGCTGGGTCGCCTCGCAGGGCGGCCCGCAAGCGTAGGCACTCGCGCCCAGACACGTTCGCGTTCAATCCGTGAATTGAAACGTGGCAATCTTGGCTTAATTCCTATCTGCGCTTGTCCGGACCGCCAAACATTCGTTGGTGGCTCGCATAAGCATTTTCCTTATCGGCCGCGTCTTCACAGCCCTATGCGCGGTCGACTTTCCTGCTAATGCCACACGCCCTAATCACGGCGATAGTTAGCCCGTGTGAATGAAAGCGCAGCACCCACAAACTTCAACCACCGGACATCGGTCACTGAAGCATGAAGATTCGTGTGTTCGTCGTTGAGGACCATCCGCTGATGCGTCGAAGTCTCATCGAGGCCATTGAGCGCGAGATTGATCTGACCGTGTGCGGGCAGGCCGAGGATGCACAGGCGGCTTACGCAGGCGTGGTGTCCGCGCGGCCCGACATCGTGCTCACGGACATCCAGCTCAAGTCCTCCAGCGCCTTGGAATTTATCAAGGCGATTCGTGCCTACGCCCCGGCGCTGCCCATCGTCGCCACGACTATGTTCGACGTGCAACGCACCGAACGGCTGGCTCGCGCGGCGGGAACTTCGGCGTTCGTCGCCAAGCAGGACGGGCCGGAGAAGTTAATCGCCACCATTCACGAACTACTGCGAGTAGCTAAGGACAAGCATCCACAAACCTAAAGGATTTCGCGTCAACACAGAGTGTTGGCGTGGCGAAAAGCACAACCAACAGACTAAAATTAAATAGAACGACTCATGAATAGCACTAAAAAACTCAGCAAAACTATCCTCGGAACGAGCACCGTCTTCGCTCTAGCGATTGCGCTACTGGGAGCTGGGTGTGCTTCCAACTCAAGCACCAGCCAGATGAAGCCAATGAAAGGCGGCGAACACCTGCTGATGCTCCAAGGAATCAGCACCGCGCAGGAAGCGAATGCGCTTCAATCTAACGACAGCATTGCAATGGTGTGCGGTAAGTGCCAAACCGTTTGGGTTAGCCGTGCGAAGCAAGGCGTGAAGGGTGCACAGCTCTTGACGGACGGCTTCGAACCTAAGGAGCTGATCGGCACCCACGCGTGCGCCGGTTGCAACTCGACCCTGACCGTCGTCGGCCACGCCAAAGGCGACATCACGGAACTCAAACACTCCTGCACGGCGTGTGGCGACGACTCGGCCTTCTGCTGCGCAACGAAGCCCGCCAGCGTGGCGACGAAGGGTATGGAAAAGGACAAGAAATGATATGTGCTTCGTGCCGAAGCGGCGCGTGACCCATCACCGCCGCTTCGGTTCCCCGCCGCTCCTTCCTGGCGGAAGCAAAATCAGGGCAGTGCCGAACAAAAAACAGTCGAGGGAAGTGAAATGCCAGCGGCGTATGAAGGGGGGTCCGCGAGAACTTCGCGAGAAGCAGACAAACAAAAAAGCAAACGAATCGCATCAACACCAAATGGTCGCGCAATGATCCAACTGAACTCGCCATGAAAACCAAATCCAAATCGGCCGCCAAGGGGTGCGTCCGCCTGCGCCTGACGCACCTCGCCGCGCAGCAAGTCTGCGTCGCCGGCTCTTTTAACGACTGGCACCCGACCGTCACCCCGATGATTCGGCTCGACGACCGCCAATGGGCCAAGGAACTCGCGCTGCCGCCCGGCCGCTACGAATACCGATTCGTGGTGGACGGAGTGTGGGTGGACGACCCGGAGGCTACAGAACTCATCCCGAATCCATTTGGCAGTGCGAACGCAGTGCTCGAAGTGCGCCCGGTCGCACCAGCGCCGTCCGTTCGTTCTGATTCGCCGGGCCGCAAGACCCGCAAGACCACACTGCCTGCGGCAAGGGTATCCGGCGGTCGCGGTGTATTAACAGGTGGAGTGGTGGTGAGCCGGTGAAATCATGCGGCAAACCACTGCCCCAACTGAGTGAGGCAAACATGAAAACGAAAAGTACACGCTTCAACCGCATCCTTCTGGGAAGCGCATTGATGCTCGCAACCGGCGGGATGAGCCAGGCCGAACCGAGCCCCGAGCTGATGAATTCCATATCGAGAATGCGTCTCGAAGCTCAAAAGCGCGACAGAGCCGCTGTTGCTACTTTCAATCCAGTGTCCCCCTTTCGCACCCATTGGAATTGGTCAGACACCCGAAACATCACGGCGGGGCAAAGCAGCGTAGCCGTCCCCCGATGGCAGCACACGGATGTAAAACCTGTAAGCAAGTGAAACCAAGATGACGTGTAAACGCTGTAGCAATGAGAAAGAATAATATGAAAACGAAAAGCAAATGGTATCTGGTCGCGGTGAGTGCCGCAGCCCTGGCCCTGAACGTCTCGACAAGTTCCGGCCAGATATTCAGCCCCGCCGACGCCTCGAACAATCGTGCCGTCGCGGCCAGCCCGCGGGCGAGGGAAACTTTCCCCTGGCTGACGCGCACTGCCGTGCCGCGAACGAAGGCGTGCTGCGCTTCGAGCACCTTGGAAGAGGTGAAAAAGAATCGGGCCTTCGCCGCCAGCCCGCGCATGTTGGAGCAGTTCCCTGAACTGTCTCGCCAGGCTCGAACTCAGCCTGAGTTCACTATCGCGCCGCTCGTCGAGAAGAACGCGGCGGTCGTGTCCAGTCCTCGTTATCGGGAAAATCACCCCGAAGTTTCGCGAGGCACGACCACGGGCACGGCCAAGGGCGGAGCCTCCAAACTGATGGAGTTGGGCAAGTGAAGATGCGAGGTCGCGTATGAAACCAAGACTCATCCCCCTCACGGTCGCGGCGGGACTGCTGTTCGCCGCGACCGATCATGGCTGGGCGCTCCCGCCGCTTCAGCACTCGGTGTCCGGCGTCATCAAAGCCATCAACTACGACGCGCACACGATCAAGCTGGATACCGACAAGGGCGACCAACCGCTCACCTTTGTGTGGAAGGATTACACGCGCTTCTCGCAAGGGTGGAGCCGCATTTGCCTTGGTGCGCTGGAACCTGGCCAGTCCGTGCGGATTTGGTATCGCCGTCAAGTGGGCCAGTTGGTTCCGCGCGAAGTCAGCCTTCCGACCAAGACGGCGACGCGCTGCACAAGCGGCGGGTGCTGCGCCAAAGGGAGTTGAGATTCCATGAGCGGGTTCGCGGCGGTTAGCTTGGTAGGCCCTGAAAACACAGAGCGAGCATGATATTCACACGCGCATCCGGCCCAGGGAAGACTCTACGAACCGCCACGGGAATTGGAGCCGTAGCGCTCGCGGTTGTCCTCTTGGCCGGGTGCAAAGGAATTTCAACGCCAGGCGAACGCAAAGCCCAGGCAGACTTGGGAAACGTGGAAAAAGCTTTCCGGCCACAGGATCAACGCCCCGTGCTGCCGACGCTGCAAACGAACTCCGGCCTGAGCAACTTTCTTCACTTCGCCGTTTTGAATCAGCCGCGAGTCGAAGCGGCTTACTTCGATTGGGCGTCGGCGGTGCGGCGCATCACGGTGGAACGCTCCCTGCCTGACCCCCGGCTCACGTTCGAGTCGGACATCGCGGACGCCATCATGTCGGCAGTCCCCGGCCTAATGATGGATTTTCCAGGACCCGGCAAACTCAAGGCAGCAGCCAACGTGGCGACGGCGGAAAGCGAGGCGAGATATTTCGTGTTCGAGTCTGCGGTTCTCCAAACGGCCTTTGCCCTCAAGAGGGCGTATTACCAACTCCACTTCCTTGATGCCAAAGTCGAAGTAAACCGCCAGACGCTCGCGCTGGTCGCCGACTTGGAACGACTGGCGCGCACACAGAACGAAGTGGGCAAGGTCACATTGCAGGACGTGTTGCGGGCGCAAATTGAGCATGACCGGCTCACCACGGAAATCGCGAACCTCGAAGACTCGCGTAATCCGTTGACCGCGCAGTTCAAGGCGGCTCTTGGTCTGTCTGCGGAGCAACCCGACCCGCCGGTGCCTGTTCAGTTCGAGTCCACGCCGCTCGATTTAACCTCAGACCATCTGTTCACCCAGGCGCTCGTACGCAACCCGCGCTTGAAGGCGATGGAAGCCGAGGTGAGGCGAGCGGAGTCTTCGTTGCGGCTGGCCTACAAATCGCGCGTCCCGGACTTTAACCTCGGCGTGGAATTGAACGCGAAGGCGTCGCCAGTGTTTGTCACGCCGCAACTCGGAGTCACGCTCCCGATTTGGCGCGACAAGATTGCCGCCGAGATTGCCAGCGCGCAGGCGGGCAAGCGGGCGGCAGAGGCGAGGCTGTCCGCCGAGCAGATCGTGCTGGCGGTCGAGTTCGCGGAGAAGTCCTTCATGTTCCGCGAGAGCAGCCGCAACCTTGTGCTCTTGCAGGAGCGGCTACTGCCCAAGGCCCGGCAGTCGGTCGAAGTTGCCCGTGCCGCTTACCTCTCTGGCCAGTTGGACTTCCTGAATCTAATCGACGCGCAGCGCACCCTGTTCGGCTTCCAGCTTTCCGAAGTCGAGGCCCGCACGCAGCGCGAGTTGGCGCTCGCCGAACTGTCACTTCTGATTCTCGGACAGCCTCCGAACGGTGCGCCTTTCTTGAACCGGGCCGGCGACTCCACGTCGAGAGTTGCTCCCACACCCCGTTGACTCGTTATGAAGCTTACCCGTTCCAAACTCATCGTCGCGCTGGTCATCGTTGCGCTGGCAGTGGTCGCGACATTGTTCGTCGTGAACCAACGCCGAGACGGCGCCAGCCATGCGTCACAGTCCGACCAGCTATACACCTGCGGAATGCACCCGCAGGTGATTCAGAACAAGCCGGGTAACTGCCCCATCTGCGGAATGAAGCTCACGCCGGTTCGCAAGCAGCCGGACGCGAAAGCGGGTTCGACGAACGCCACAGCCTCAGGCACCAACGGTGAGCGCAGAATCAAATACTACAAATCCACCATGCTGCTCGGCGAAATCAGCCAGTCGCTCCGCAAGGACAGCATGGGCATGGACATGGTTCCGGTCTACGAGGACGAAGCCGCCGACACGTCCACTATCTCGATTGACCCGGTGACGACGCAGAACATGGGGCTACGCACGGGCGTTGTGACGAAGGGGCCTTTGCGCCGCAGCATTCGCACGGTGGGCGTGGTGGATTTCGACGAGACGACGCTGGCCGACGTGACGACCAAGTTCAAAGGCTGGATTGAAAAGCTTTATGTCGATTCGACCGGCAAGCAGGCGCACAAGGGCGAGCCGCTGTTCGAGATTTACTCACCGGAGCTCCTCAGCGCCCAGACGGAATATCTGCTGGCGCTCAATCAAACCACCGGCACGCCGGGGACGGAATCCCTCCGGGCCACGGCGCTGACCAAGCTGAAGTTCTTCGACATCTCCGACGAGCAAACTGCGGAGTTGGAGAAGACGCGGGCGGTAAAGAAAACCTTGCGAGTGACCACCCCTCGCGACGGCATCGTGGTCGAGAAAATGGCCGTTGAAGGCCAGATGGTGGACGCGGGGATGAAACTCTACCGGCTGGCCGACCTCGGCATCGTGTGGGTGCAAGCGCAGGTGTTCGAGCAAGACCTCGTCTTCGTGCGGCTGGGACAGGAGGCGACGGTGAGCCTGTCGTATTTGCCCGACCGGAAGTTTCGCGGGCGCGTCACCTACGTATATCCGACCGTGGACGAAAAGACGCGGACGGCTCGCGTGCGGATGGAGTTCCACAACCCCGGCTACTTTCTTAAGCCCGGCATGTTCGCCACGGTCGAGTTGCAGGCGGAACTGGCGGAGTCTGCCATCCTCGTGCCGGACATGGCCGTGTTGCGGAGCGGCGAGAAGAACACGGTGTTCGTCGCGCTGCCGGAAGGAAAATTTGAGCCGCGCACGGTGACGCTTGGCCCGCGTTCGGAGAACAACCTCTATCAAGTCCTGAGCGGGCTGAGTGAAGGCGAGCGCGTCGTGACTTCCGGCCAGTTCATGCTCGATTCGGAAAGTCAATTGCGCGAGGCGATTCAGAAGATGCTGCAACCGGGCGACGCGACGGCGACCAACGAACATGCCGGTCACATTGCCACTCCGACCGACGCCACGACCGCAGCCGCATCATCCGACATCGCCTACATCTGCCCAATGCCGGAACACGTCGCGCTCAAGTATTCCAAGCCGGGGCCGTGCCCGCTCTGCGGGATGGCGCTCGTGCCGGTGTCGGCGGAGTTGCTGGCCAAGATTCAGCCCGGCGGTCGCGTCGAGCACTACACCTGCCCGATGCCGGAGCACAGCGACGTGAAGCTCGACAAGCCCGGCAAGTGTCCCCGCTGCGGAATGACACTCATCCCGATGATGCAAACACCGCCGCCCGTGACCGTGAAGCCGTCCGCGCCCGAAGGACACCAACACTGAGAGAATCATGCTCAAGGGCATCATAGATTTTTCGCTGCGGAACAGGTTCCTAGTTCTGCTGGCCACGCTCGCGCTGGCGCTCGGCGGCCTGTTCGCGCTGCGGAACATTCCACTCGACGCCATTCCCGACCTCTCGGACACGCAGGTCATCATCTACACCGAATGGCCGGGGCAAGCGCCGCAGATTGTCCAAGACCAAGTGACCTATCCCATCACGACCAAGATGCTCTCGGTGCCGAAGTCGAAGGTCGTGCGTGGTTACTCGTTCTACGGGTTCTCGTTTGTGTATGTGATTTTCCAGGACGGCACCGACCCGTATTGGGCACGGAGCCGAGTGCTGGAATACCTCAGCGCCATCGGCGGGCAGTTGCCCAAGGGCGTCACGCCATCGCTCGGCCCGGACGCGACCGGCGTGGGCTGGGCCTTCATGTATGCCCTCAACTCGACCAACCGCAGCCTCGCCGAACTGCGCTCGATGCAGGACTGGTATTTGAAATACCAACTCACGTCGGTTGAGGGCGTCGCCGAAGTCGCCAGCCTCGGCGGGTTCGTGAAGCAGTATCAAGTGACCGTTGACCCCACGCGGCTCCGCGCCTACGGCCTTTCCATTTCCGACGTGAGCTTGGCCGTGCAGCGCAGCAACGGTGAAGTCGGCGGGCGCTCCATCGAGATGGCGGAGAAGGAATTCATCCTGCGCGTGCGCGGCTACGTTCAGTCGCTTGATGATTTGAAGAAGGTCGTGCTGGGCGTCGGCACCAACGGTGTGCCGATTCTGCTGGGCGAAGTCGCCAACGTGCAGTTCGGCCCGGACATGCGGCGTGGTATCGCCGAACTCAATGGCGAAGGCGAAACGGTCGGCGGCATCGTTGTCGTCCGATACGGCGCAAACGCCCGGCGGGTGATTCAGGACGTGAAGAAGCGTCTCGACCAAGCAATGAAAGGCTTGCCCGCTGACGTAAGCTACACCGTCGCCTACGACCGCAGCGCCCTGATTCAACGGGCCGTCAGGACGCTCGAAGAAAAGCTCATTGAGGAGAGCATCGTCGTCGCGCTCGTCTGCATCGCGTTTCTGCTGCACTTCCGGAGCGCCCTCGTGGCCATCCTCATCCTGCCCATCGCGGTGCTGATGTCGTTCCTCGTCATGTATGGGCAGGGCATCAGTTCCAACATCATGTCACTCGGCGGCATCGCCATCGCCATCGGCGCGATGGTGGATGCGGTCATCATAATGATTGAGAATGCGCACAAGCACATCGAGCACGACGGCGGCAAAAAGCCGCACTGGCAAATCATCCGCGACGCATCCATCGAGGTCGGGCCGACACTGTTTTACTCGCTGCTCGTCATCACGGTGTCCTTCATTCCGGTGTTCTCGTTGCAGGCGCAGGAAGGGCGGATGTTCAAACCGCTCGCGTTCACGAAGACCTATTCAATGGCGGCGGCGGCGCTGCTCTCCATCACACTTGCGCCGATTCTCATGGGCTTTTTCATCCGTGGAAAGGTGCCGCCAGAAGAAAAGAATCCCATCAACCGCGCTCTCATCTGGCTTTATCATCCGCTCATTGATTGGGTCATCCGCTGGCGCTGGCAGGTCATCATTGGCGCGGCGGCGGTTATCGCGTGGGTGTTCTTGCCGTGGAATTGGGCGGTGACAAACCGTTTGTCGGAAGGGCGGGCGAAAACCGTTGCTGCGGCAGTCGGCAAGGCGTTCCCGTTCCAGAATCTCGGCTCCGAGTTCATGCCGCCGCTTTACGAAGGCGACTTGCTCTACATGCCGACGACGTTCCCCGGAATCTCGCCGACCAAGGCGAGGGAGCTTCTGCAACAGACGGACAAAATCATCCGCTCGTTCGCGGAAGTGCATCACGTCTTCGGGAAGATTGGCCGCGCCGAAACGGCGACCGACCCGGCTCCGTTCGACATGGTGGAGACGACCATCATGCTCAAGGACGAGAAGGAATGGCCCGTTGTGGATATCAAGGACGCCAGCGGCAAAGTGGTCGCGCACCGCCGCCGGACATCCGACGAACTGGTGGATGCGCTCAACGCCGCCATCCAAATCCCCGGCCTCAACAACGCATGGACAATGCCCATCAAGACGCGCATCGACATGCTCGCGACCGGCATCAAAACGCCGGTGGGCATCAAAGTCGCGGGCGCGAGCCTTGCGGAGTTGGAGCGCGTGGCTTCGGAGATTGAAGTGGTGGTGCGACAGGTGCCTGGCACATCGAGCGTGTTCGCCGAGCGCGTCATGGGCGGCAACTACATCGAGTTCCACATCAACCGCGACGAAATAGCCCGTTACGGACTAACGGTGGGCGCGGTGCAGGACGTTCTCGAAGTGGCGCTCGGTGGAATGCCGCTGACCACGACCGTCGAGGGCTTGGAGCGTTACACGGTGAATCTGCGCTACGACCGCGACTTCCGCGAGAACCTCGAAGCGTTGCGTGAAATCATCGTGCCGATGCCGACCGGAGCGCAGGTGCCGCTCGGCCAGTTGGCGAAGGTCGAAGTCGTCCGTGCTCCAATGGGCATCAAGAGCGAAGGCGCGGTGCCCAATGCTTGGATTTACGTGGACGTGAAAAACATCGACGTGGGCACCTACGTCCAGATGGCGCAGCGGGCGGTGAACGAAGCCGTGGCCAACGGCACGGTGAAGTTGCCCAACGGCTTCAACATCTTTTGGAGCGGCCAATACGAATACATGCTCCGCGCCAAGCAACGGCTGATGATGGTCGTGCCTCTGACGCTGCTCATCATCGTGCTCATCATCTACCTGAACACGCGCTCGGCCATCAAAACCGCCATCGTGCTGCTGGCCGTGCCGTTCTCGCTGGTGGGCGCGTTCTGGATTCTCTACTTGCTCGATTACAACCTCAGCGTGGCGGTCTGGGTCGGCATCATCGCGCTCGCGGGACTTGATGCCGAAACCGGCGTTGTTATGCTGTTGTACCTCGACCTCGCTTACGAACAGTGGACGAAGGACGGCAAGATGCGACACGTCACCGACCTCCGCGACTCCATCTATCACGGTGCGGTCAAGCGCGTCCGACCGAAAGCCATGACCGCAAGTGTCATCATCGCGGGTTTGTTGCCCATTCTCTGGAGCCACGGCGCGGGCGCGGACGTGATGAAGCGGATCGCCACGCCGATGATTGGCGGCGTCATCACGTCCACGGTCATGGAACTGGCCGTCTATCCCGCCATCTTTTTCCTGTGGCGCTCGCGCCGTTTCAAGACCTCATCAACCCAGACAACCCTCGCCGCAACCTCTGAACCCCGAAAGGAGATTGTATGAGTCAATTCGATGCCAGCAACGCCAACTGCGAATACGTCCAGTGCGCCGTCTGCGAGAAAACTATCACGGGCGGCAAATGGTTCGCCCGCCTCAAACACGGAGAGTTCATGGTCGCCCTGTGCTGTCCGCTTTGCACGGAAGCTTTCGAGTCCAAGCCAGGCGCCTATGTGCGCCGGATCGAAACTCTTCAATTCATACGGGACGCACAATCTCAGTCGCCGCTGAACGAGTGATAATCGATTGCAAAACGATCCGTCTATGGGCCACGAACCAGTCAAAGAACCTCCGTCCGCCGCGCTAGAACCGGAACTGCCTCTCACGCGTGGGCCAGCTTGCGCGTGCAGCGGGGCGGATCACCGGATGCTCGAAGGGCCGCGCTCGCGGACGAGCGAGTTCGTCCAGTTGTTGCATGTGATGCGCGACTTCCTTCGCGGCTTTCGTGTCCTGCATTTTGTCGGGCCGTGCGTCACGGTGTTCGGCTCGGCGCGGACACGCGAGTCCGACCCACATTACGAACTCGCCAAGCAAATGGGCGCGGCCCTCGCCCGGCTCGGCTTCACGGTGATGACGGGAGGCGGACCGGGAATCATGGAAGCGGCCAATCGCGGGGCAAAGGACGCGGGCGGTCGTTCGGTCGGGTGCAACATTGAACTTCCTTTCGAGCAGCAGCCCAATGCCTACCTCGACCGGTGCGTGACGATGCACTACTTCTTCGTCCGCAAGTCGCTGCTCGTGAAATACAGTTACGCCTTCGTCGTTTTTCCCGGCGGCGCGGGCACGGTGGACGAACTTTTCGAGGCGCTCACTCTCATCCAGACCGGCAAGATTGAGAGCTTCCCCATCATCATCATGGGCACCGAATACTGGCGCGAACTGCTTGGGTTTCTTCAGAAAATGGCCCGTGCCGGAACAATCAGTCCGGGTGACCTGGGGTGTGTTTACGCGACGGACTCCATGGATGACGCCATCGCACACATTCGAGAGAAGGCCATCAAACCGTTCGGATTGAAATACTCGGTCCGTCGCCATCGGCCCCTGCTTGGCGAATGTGGCCTCTGCCGAACGGAGCGGTGCGGTTGCGGTGAGTCGCCACGGGTGCCGGGCAACCTCCAATCCACTTCACCATGAGCGAGCGCAGCGCCACCGCGCCACCATCGCCTACTTCTCGATGGAAAACGCCCTGGAGCCGGCGATGCCGACCTACAGCGGTGGTCTCGGAATGCTTGCAGGCGACACGATTTGCTCCGCCGCCGACCTTAAAATGCCAATAGTCGCTTTGAGGCCGCATCAACACGATACCACCGCCGTGAAAGCGTTCTTCTTCCATACGGATCTTCCACTCTTGCTCGGACGAAAGGTGGTACTCGGCCCGCCACGCGGACAGTGTCCTCCCGAGCCTGGCTTCATGGGTGAAATGAAGCTCCAGAGTCACAGTGCGAACGAATAGGGCCGCAACCAAAAACAGTTCCATCACCAGCCAAAGCCGTTCGGTCCGTGTCCACACCAAGCGCACGGGGTGTCCGGGCTTGGGCTTCGGCGCTCTTTTGCCCCGTTGCTGCATTCAGGAGCTTGCGGTTCGTAGCTCAGTGCTCGCAGATGCAGGCGTATTCGGCCCGCTGGCACTCGTCGCAGGTTTTGAGGTCGAGCGGGAAGCGGAAGTTCTGCGGTTTGGCATCAGGCTTGGCGCGGACCTGCACCACCAGGTTGTAGCCGTCACCCTCGGGCAGCTTGGTCTTGCTCTTCAGCACGTCGCCGGACTTCTCAAACTCGACCTTGGTTTTGCCGGCTTTGGCCTCAGCAATAACGGTGACCACCTGTTCGGCGAAGGGCACGGGCTTCAAGTCGTCGCTGTAGAAGGTGACGGTAATGCTCTTGTCCTTCTCCACAAAGAACTCGGCGTGGGGCTCAGTCTCAAGCAAACGGCCGCCTGTGGGTCCGCCCTTGTGCTCGTGCTTGTGTTCCGCTTTGTCGCCGGCCTTCTCAGCGGCGATCATTGTGAAGGCCAGTCCGGCGCAAAGCGCCGCAGCCAAGGGGAGGAGACTCAGGTTTCGTTTCATTGGTGTAGGCAGTGTTGTTAGCTGTGCGGGGAATCGATGGCCGGAAGTTCGCTTCCGACCGAGGGGATGGTGGCGCTGCCGTTCTTGCCCGGCTTGAAACGCCGTTCCACCCATTCGTAAAGCGTTGGGAGCACCACGAGCGTGAGGAACGTTGAGGAAAGGATGCCGCCGATCACGACGGTCGCGAGCGGGCGTTGCACCTCAGCGCCCGCACCGTGGGCGAGGGCCATCGGCACAAAGCCAAGCGACGCCACGAGCGCCGTCATCAGCACGGGGCGCAGGCGCGTCAGAGCGCCCAGGTTGACGGCGTCGGTCACGTCTCGGCCCTGTTCGCGCAGCAGGTTGAAGACACTAATCATCACTAGGCCGTTGAGGACGGCCACGCCGCTGAGGGCGATAAAGCCGATGCCCGCGCTGATGCTGAACGGTAGATCGCGTAACCAGAGGGCGAACACGCCGCCGGTGATCGCCAGCGGGATGCCGGTATAAACAAGGATGGCCTGCCGCACGCTCCCAAGCGCGAAGAACACGAGCACGAAGATCAGCAGCAGCCCCAGTGGCACGACGATGGCCAGGCGGGCCGGGCCTGCTGCAGATTCTCGAACTGTCCGCCGAACTCGATGTTGTAGTCGGGCGGCACCTTCACCTTCTCCTTCACTTGGGCCATCGCGTCGATGACGTAGCTCTGCACGTCGCGCCCGCTTAGGTTCACCATGATCGCAGCGCGGCGCTGGCCGAACTCCCGGCTGATGGCTGCCACCTGCTCGCTGTTCTTGAAGTCCGCGACTTTCCCCAGTGGCAACAATCCACCCTCGACGCGGACGGGGAGCCGGCCCAGGTCTTCCAGCTTCTGACGCTCGTTCTCGGCCAGCCGCACCACGATGTCAAAGCGCCGGTTGCCCTCCAGCAGTTTCCCGACTTCCTGCCCGCCCAGCGCGGTGGTCATCACCTTGTTGATTTCGGCGGCATGGAGATTGTAGCGGCTCAACGCGGCGCGGTTCGGGACGACTTCGAGACTGGGCGACTTGCCCAGCGCATCGAACTCCACCTCGCCTCCCGGAACCCCCTCCAGAACCTCGCGCACTTCGTTGCCCAGCCGCTCCAGGGTGGCGAAGTCCTCGCCGAAGATTTTCACCGAAATATCGGCGCGCACCCCTTCCAAAATCTCGTTGAAGCGCATCTGAATGGGCTGCGACACAAGCGAGCCCTGGCCGGGGACATGCTGACCGATCTCCTCCGCCATCTACTCCGCAAGAGCGGCCTTGGTAATGGGCTTGCCATCCACCTGACGCCACTCGCCAGGCGGCTTCAGCATGATGTAGGTATCCGCCGCGTTCGGTCCCATCGGATCGGTCGCCACCTCGGCCGTACCGATGCGGGAAAATGTGTAGGTCACCTCGGGAAACTTCTCCAGGAGCACCTTCTCGCTGCGTTCCTGCATCGCGACGGAGGCATCGAGGCTGATGCTCGTCGTGCGGATGAACTGAATGGTCAGCGACCCTTCGTCGAGCTGCGGCACGAACTCCGCGCCGAGCCGGCTGAACACGAAGGCGGACAGCGCGAAGAGGCCGACGGCGCACGCGACCACCAGCCAGCGGAAGCGCAGGGAGAACACGAGGATCGGCGCGTAGAGACGCTTCACCCAGCGGATAAGCAGCGGATCTTCCTCCAGGATGTCGCCGGTCAACAGCCACGAGCACAGCGCCGGCATGAGGGTCAGCGCCAGCACCAGCGCGCCCACCAGCGCGAACATCACCGTGAGGGCCATCGGGCGGAACATCTTCCCCTCAATGCCGGTCAAGGCGAGGATGGGCACATAGACGACGGTGATGATGACCACGCCGAAGAACATCGGACTGGCGACCTCCTTGGAAGCGGTGAGGACTTCCCGTGCCCGTTCCTCGGCGGTGAGCCGTCGGCCGAGATGGTGCTGCCGGACCCCGAGATGCCGGAGGATGTTCTCCACCATCACCACCGCGCCATCCACAATCAGACCAAAATCAATCGCCCCCAGGCTCATCAGGTTGCCGGAGTCGTGTCCCTGGACCATGCCGGTGATCGCAAACAGCAACGACAGCGGGATGGCGAGTGAGACGATGAGCGCCGCCCGCCAGTTGCCGAGCAGCAGCAGCAGGATGACGACCACCAAGATCGCACCTTCGAACAGGCTCCGCTCTACCGTGCCGATGGTCCGATCCACCAGCACGGTGCGGTCATAGACCGTGGTGATCTTGATGCCGGGCGGCAGCTTCTCCTGGATCTCCGCCAGCTTCTCCGCGACTCGAACCGTGACAATGCGGCTGTTTTCGCCCGCGAGCATGAGCGCCGCGCCCACCACGGCCTCGTCACCATTGTAGGTCGAAGCGCCCGTGCGCATGGCCGAACCGATGCCGACTTCGGCCACGTCGCGGACGCGAATCGCTGCCGCACCCGCCGCGAATTTCAACGGCAGGTTGGCAATCTCCTCCATCGTCTGAACTCGGCCGGTGGCGCGCAGATTGATCTGCTCCCCGCCGATCTGGACGATGCCGCCGCCGGCATTCTCCACATTCCCTCCGATGGCATCCGCCACTTCGCTGAAACTCAGGCCGACGCTCGTCAGCTTGCGCGGGTCGGGGCTGATGACGATCTGCTTTTCGTAACCGCCGCTGGCGTTGACCTCGGCCACGCCCGGCGTGGTCCGGAGGCGCGGCTTGATGAGGTAGTCATGGATTTGCTTCAGCTCCATGAGCTGGTCGGCGCGGGACGCCGGCTTGTTCGTCGCGCCCGGCACGTAGTCCACGACGTAATAATAGTTTTCACCCAGGCCGGTTCTGATGGGCGCGAGCTTCGGAGCCAGGCCCGGCGGCAGGCTTTCCAACGCGTTCTGCAACCGCTCACTGACGAGCTGCCGGGCGCGGTAAATATCCGTGCCGTCCTCGAAAATGAGCGTGACCTGCGAGAGCCCAAACTTGGACAGCGACCGCAGTTCGGTCATGCCGGAGATGCCCGACATCTCCATCTCGATGGGGAACGTGACCAGCTTCTCCACTTCCTCGGGCGAAAGCGCAGGCACCGAGGTGTTCACCTGCACCTGCACGTTGGTGATGTCGGGCACGGCATCAATCGGCAACCGCAGGGCCGACCACACGCCCACACCAATGAGCACCAGGGTGGCGAGCAGCACAAAGACCCGCTGCCGGATGGAAAATTCAAGGAGGCGATTCAGCATGGGAAATCAGGGGGATGGAGCGCGCAGGAGACGGAGCGAGTTCGCAATGACGACGAGCGTCGCGCCGGTGTCGGCCAAGATGGCGAGCCACAGGCTGGTGTGGCCGGAGAGCGCCAGCACGAGGAAGACCGCCTTGATCGCCAGGGCAAAGCCGATGTTGAACTGGATGATGCGCATGGTGCGGCGGCCAAGCTGGATGGCATCGGCGACCTTGCTCAGGTCGTCCTGCATCAACGCCACGTCCGCCGTCTCGATGGCGGTGTCCGTTCCGGCTCCTCCCATCGCGATGCCGACGCTGGCTGCTGCCATCGCCGGCGCATCGTTCACACCGTCGCCAATCATCCCGACGTGGCCGTGCTCGGCGAGCAACTGGCGCACGCGCTCGATCTTCTGGTCGGGCAGCAGGTCGCCGTGCGCCTCGTCAATGCCCACCTGTTTCGCAATGGCGTCCACCGTGCGCTGGTTGTCACCGCTCAGCATGACCACCTTGCGGATGCCCGCGGCGTGGAGCGCACGGATGGCGGCGGCGGCTTCGGGACGAACGGCATCGCCCACGGCGAGCACGCCCAGGACTTCACCGGCACAGTCGCCGTGCGGCCGATGACCCACGACCACGACGGACTGCGCGCGGGACTCGATTTCGGTGAGCGTGCGTTCGACGGCCTCGGAGCAGACCCCGAGTTCGTGGGCGAAGCGGTGGTTGCCCACGAAATGGCTGTGCCCGTCCACCTCGCCCTCCGCGCCCTTGCCGGTGCGGGCCTGATAATTGATCGCGCGGGTGATCGGGACTTTCTTCTCGCGCGCCGCTTCGACGACGGCCTTCGCCAACGGGTGTTCCGAATGGTCGTCAATCGCCGCCGCAATCCGCAGGACATCGGCTTCGGATTTCGCGGCGAAGGTCACGACCTGCGTTACGCGCGGGCGGCCTTGGGTGATGGTGCCGGTCTTGTCCACCGCGAGTGCCCGGAGCTTGCCCAGCGCCTCCAGATGAGCGCCGCCCTTGATGAGCACGCCCCGTCGGGCCATGGCGGTGAGGCCGGACACAATCGAGACCGGGGTCGAGATGACGAGCGCGCAGGGACAGGCAATGACCAGCAACACGAGTGCGCGATACGTCCACACCGCCCACGCCGCGCCGAACAGCAGCGGCGGCACGAGCCAGACGAGCAGCGCCACCGCGAACACGGCGGGGGTGTAGTAGCGGGCGAAGGTGTCCACGAAGCGCTGCGCCGGTGCCTTCTCTGCCTGGGCTTCGCTGACCAGGTGGATGATGCGTGCAATCGTTGAGTCACTGGCGGGTTTGGTGACGCGGACTTCCAACGAGCCTTCGCCGTTGATGGTGCCTGCGAACACGCCGTCGCCGGGCTGCTTCTCGACCGGCATGGATTCGCCGGTGATGGGGGCCTGGTTCACCGCCGACGTGCCCGTGACGACTTCGCCATCGAGCGGCACGCGTGAACCGGACTTCACGGCGACGACGCTGCCGACGCTCACCTGGCCGACGGGGACTTCACGGAAGGACTCGCCGTCCTTGAGCAGCGCCGTTTCGGGCGTCAGTTCCATCAACGACTGGATCGCCTGCCGCGCCCGCGAGACGCTGAACGCCTCCAGCAATTCGGAGACGGCGAACAGGAAGACGACCGCCGCGCCTTCGCTCCACTGCCCGATGGCCAATGCCCCGGCCACGGCGACAGTCATCAGCACATTCATGTCGAGTGACCGCCGGCGCAACGCACCCAGCGCCTTGGGTGCGATGAACCAGCCGCCCGCGAGGATGGCGACGCCAAACGCGCCGAAGCGCAGCAGGTCCGGCTCAACCCTGAGCCATTGCAGCAGCAGGCCAACGCCGGTGAGGACGCCCGAGAGAGCAACGGAAATCACCCGCCACTGCTGGCCTTCACCCGGCGTCTCGGCCCTGGACTCCGGCGTGGCCAGGATGGCCCGCAAACTGGCCTTGCCGAGTGCTGCGATCAGGTCGTCGGGGCGTACCTCCGATCCATGCGTTACGGCGACGGTCCCGGCCATCAGGTTGACTTGCACCTCACGTACGCCGGGCAGCGGCTTCAAGGCACGGTTCACCGCCTCAATTTCGTCCGCGCAGTCCATCCCGCCGACGCGGAAAACGGTCGCCCCGACCAGGATTGGTGAAGCCGGGGGCACAACCGATGCCTTGCCAACGCAGCAATGGCTATCGCCAGCGGAGGGGTGGTCGTGATCGTGACTCATGGCGGTGGCGCAGGCCATGCTGACTCAGTGACTGTGTCCGCCACCCTTCACTGCGCGGAGTTCGACCAGGTACAGGGCTTCCACTTGTTTCGTGACCACGGAATCGCCCTCCAGCAATCCATCGGTGATTTCGACCAGACCATCCGCTTGAGCCCCGGTTTTGACCGCGGTGCGCTGGTACGCCTCACCATTCACCACGAAAACGAACGTTCCTTCGGCCGTCCGCAGCACGGCACTTCCCGGCACCACGACGGCACCCTTCACCTCGGGCAGCGCCACGGTGGCCTGCAGGAAAGTAACCGGGCCGGCGTTGGTTCCTGGCTGGGTGAACTCGACGACGACGACCCCTTCGCCGTGCAGGTTAAGAAGGGATTCGTCCAGCAGCTCCACCCGCCCCGTGAAGGATTCGCCACCGTTCGCGTGCAACGCGACTTCCTGCCCGACTCGCAGTTCAGCAATCTGTCCTGTCGGCAAGGTTCCGGTCGCCCGCCACCGAGGCATCGCTTCCCCGGTGCCGAGGCGGAACGCCTGAGTCGTGAACTCAAGTTTCCGCGCCAACGCCTGCCCGGTGACTTCCGCTGTTTCCAGACCAAGCAATTTCTTGGTCTCGTCCTTCACGCTCACACCCTGACCCTTTTTGTACGAAGCACCGCTCGAGGGCTCGGCTTCCTCCTCGTGACCGTGGCTGTGCCCGTGCGCGTCGGGCTTGCCTTCCTCGGCGGCGGCGTGGCCATGGCGAGCCTCCCCGGCTGAACCGGATTCGGCGGTTCGCTTGCAGCCGGTGAGGCTGAACACCGCGAGCCAGGCCACCAACCAGTGAAGTGATTTCATGGCTGGGTCGCGACGGGTCGAGTAGTGACGAGCGGTTCGGGCAACCCGGTGAGCAGTTCCAATTGCTGTGCGGCTTCCAAGGCTTCTCGCTTCGTGTCGAGCAATCCCTCGACCGCATCGAGGTACTGCTTCTGCAATTCGACGTAAGTGGCAATCGGCACCGCGCCGAGCCGGTAGTGGCGGTCGGCGACATCCGCCGCCTCCCGGAAGTGTTCCACGGAATCGGGCCGCCACTTCGCCATTTCGCCCAGTTTCGTTTCGTAGGTGAGCGCGGCTTCAATCACCTTACGCTCTACCTCGCGCTGGGTGACGTAGAGCGATGCTTCGGCCTGAACCTGACGCGCGGAGGCCGCCTCGATGCCGCCCTTGTTGCGGTTCCATAACGGCAGCGGCAGCGAGATGCCCACTCCGATGATGCGTTGCTCCTCGGTGCCCGCCTTCTGATCCGAGTACCCTGGCCCGACGCTGATGGCCGGGAAACGCTCGTTCTTCGCTAGATCCACCCGGAAGCCCTGCTGTGCCAGTTCCACCGCACGCACGCGCAATTCGAAATTGTTGGTACGTGCGAGCGCAACCAGGGTGTTTCTGCCTTCCGGTGGACGGAAGACGGGGCTCGTCCGGTCGATGGACAGGCGGGCCTCCGACGATGCGCCGCGCAGTTGATTGAGCTCTAGCAAGGCGGCCTGGGTGAGGAGCATGGCTTCGCTGGCCCTTCGTTGCGCGTTCAATTCGGTGGCTTCGATAATCCGGGTTTCGAGCAGCGGTGTGAGGCCGGCCGGATCGCGTTGCAACAGTACTTCGCGCAGCGCCTTGAACCGCCCGGCCACTTCGGCGACTGCGGCCGACTTTTCCTGTGCAGCCAGCACGCCGAACGCGAGGGATCGCACCAGATTAGTCAGCGCGGTCTTGAATCGTTCAAAGCCGAGTTGCGCCAGTTCAATGTCTTGATTGGCAATGGCCTTCCGAAGACCGATGCGCCCTGGCCACTCGAACGGTTGCAGAACGGACACCGACCACGCGACGCCTTCGCCGCTCAGACCGCCGAACCTCTGGCGGTTATGTCCGGCAGTGCCGCTGAGCTCTGGATTGGAGAACTGTCCCGCCACCTTGTGCCCCGCCTTCGCCGCGGTGATCTCGGCGTCATAGAACCTGAGTTCAGGATTCATCAACAACGCCTCGGCCACGAGCGCATCCAGCGTGTACGATGCGGTTGGACTGATGTCAGGAGTGGCGTTTGTGGTGGATTTCTCCTGGGCACGGGCCGGAGACACCGCCAGGAGGACGGCCAGCAACGCCACAGCGAATTGGCGACGCCCGGGAATTGACTGCCGTGAGTTGGACTTCATGAATTCAATGGGATTGGAGGATGGACGTCTTTGCGCAGACCCTATTGCCATGGCCATTCGAGGTCTTGGGTGTCCGGAGAACGAGCAAGCAGGAGGATCTTCGGTCGGTTAGGATGCGGAGTGTCGGTGCCCGGTGGTGCGGGACACCGATCGGATCGGCGATTGCTCTCGAAGGCTTTCGGCCGGCCTCCGAATGAAACTGAAGGGCTGGCGCACGGATCCGTGCAGGCGGTGCGGAGATGGCATGGATCTGGGCACGCACTGTCGGCGCGGTGGGATTGGATGGGCAAAATCGGCGAGGAAACCAGGGCATTATCGGAACAGGCGACGGGTGTTTACGGACGTGTCCGCTGGACGCGAAGTCGGCCCCGCGGTACGAGGATACCGGGGCGATAGGCGCTGCGGTTCCCGGATGGGAACCGTTAGCTCACCGCAGAAGGAGCGCGCGGAGGCAACGCAGCGCGTTCAGCGAACCGCCAGGGAGGCGGCAACTCGGGCGGGGGGATGGCCCGGAGAGACGAACCGTCCGTCGCAGGAGCTGAAATTACAAATTCTAGGCGAACCAGCAGCCAAGAAACGGCCAGCAATGGCTTCGCACTCACCGACTGGTCCTGCTTGATGTAACCGCCCGACTCCACTGCCGAACAGGTGTGGCAGTCCCGACAGGGGTCGGAAGAATGGGAACTACGCGGGTTCTGATTTGCCTCGGAGCGGGTGCAGCAATCGAATAGAGAGACCCCGGCAGCCTCCAGGGAGCAATGCATGGTGCAGGGCAGCCACAGGGCCAACACCAGCAACCACAAACGTTGGGCTAATCGACTCAACACCCTTCCTATAGACCGTGGTCGTTGCGATTGCAATCTCCACCCACTAGGCACACTAGGCACCCGATGCCAGTCCTTCGGATGTGGTGACACTCTCCGTGCACAGTCTCTTGAAGAGGTCGATTTGCATCAGATCACGGGCTCACATGTTTCGCGTCAGGTTGATGTCCACCGCTCAGGCGAGACCGGCACCAACAACGGCCAAGGCATCTCCAAGGCACTGCGATTTCAAGACGCCTCAGGAAGGAACCGCTGGCTCCGCCAGACGCAGTCAGCGCCACAACGTTCGCCACCTGGCCCGCAATCCCTCGGCCTCGATTTTCACGGGGATCGTGTCTCGTCACGGGAACCCGCTGCGGGTCCGGCACCTTGAACTGCTTGATCAGCTTGGCGCTTCAAATAGAAAGCGCAAAATCGAGCGCCATCTGCAGGGCTCATGATCCGGCTGATCAAGACCACATGGGCATCTGCCTCAGCTCGAGTACGCTTCTGTCCGCTCAATCGATTGCCAATCCCATGGTAATGCTCCTCTTCCGCCCGAATTGCCCGCACTTGATCCTCTGAGAGATGGTATTCCTGCCGCCATTTTTCAAGCCTTGGGCGGAGTCGAACTTCGCGGTTCAGGTTCAGCTCGAACCAAAGCAGTCCGGCGGTGAGCAGCAAGCTTCCCGCCACAAGTGAGATTATCCAGAATCGTTCCCGACGCGATAGTCCCGCCGGGTGCGAATCCTGCTCCCTTCGCTGTTTCCGGTTTCCTCGAATCAAGCTCACACACGCGTCTCCCGAATCGGTTGCAACAACCTCAGTGCATTGGCAATAACCAGCAGTGTGGCCCCGGTATCGGCGAGAATCGCCAACCAAAGGCTGGTGTGGCCGGTCAGAGCCAGGGCGAGGAAGACCGCTTTCACCAGCACAGCGAAGGCGATGTTAAACTGGATGATGCGAAGGGTTCGGCGCCCCAGCGCAATGGCCTCCGCCAACTTGCCGAGGTCGTCTTTCATTAGCGCTACGTCGGCAGTTTCGATGGCGGTGTCGCTGCCAATGGCCCCCATGGCGATCCCCACGGTCGCGAGTGCAAGCGCCGGCGCATCGTTGACGCCATCGCCAATCATGCCGACGGAGCCGTTCGCCGCGAGGAGCCGGCGAATTTGAACCACTTTATCCTCGGGGAGCAAATCACCATGCGCTTCCGTGAGGCCGGCTTCCTTGGCGATGGCCTCCGCCGTCCGCTGATTGTCGCCGCTGAGCATGACGATGGGGGTGACGCCCAGTTCGCGCAGCTCGGCGAGCGCGGCCGGCACTTCCGGACGAAGCGTGTCGCCGATTGCCAAGACGCCCAAAACCTCGCCTACACAGTTGTCGTGCGGCGCATGACCAACGACCGAGAGCGACAAACCGCGGCATTCGATGGTCGCCAGCGCGGCTTCAAGGTCCGACGTGCAGAGACCGAGCTCATGCGTGTACCGGTGATTGCCGACGAAATGCAGATGCCCTTCGAACAACGCCTTCGCGCCCCGTCCGGTGACGGCCTGATAGTCGGTGGCTTCGCGCCAGCTTAACTTCCGCTCACGGGCCTCCGCGACGATTGCACGGGCAATGGGATGCTCCGAGTACGCGTCAATGGCGGCGGCCCGAAGCAGAATTTCATCCTCCGTGAGGGCCGAGCGCGAAATGATTTCACGAACCCGCGGCTGGCCAGCGGTGATCGTGCCGGTCTTGTCCACGGCGAGCGCGCGGAGCTTCCCGAGTGCTTCCAGATGTTCGCCGCCCTTGACGAGGACGCCCCGCCGCGCCAGCGCCGTCAGGCCCGAGACAATGGACACGGGCGTGGCGATGACGAGGGCGCACGGGCAAGCAATGACGAGCAGTGCTAGCGCGCGGTAGATGCATTCGTCCCAAGGACGGCCGAGGGCCAGCGGCGCAAACAGAGCCGTGGTCAGCGCCAGTCCGAAGACGGCCGGCGTGTAGATGCGGGCGAAACGGTCCACGAACCGCTGTGTCGGCGCCTGGGACTCCTCCGCGGCTTCGACCAAGCGGATGATGCGGGCGAGGGTCGAGTCGCCGGCGAGACGGGTGACGCGCACGGTGAGCGAGCCTTCACCATTGATGGTCCCGGCGAACGCGGCGTCGCCCGGCCCCTTCTCCACCGGAATGGATTCGCCGGTGACGGGTGCCTGGTTTACGGCCGAATTCCCGGCAACTACTTCGCCATCCAAGGCGAGTCGAGCGCCGCTGCGGATGAGGATGCGGTCACCGACTTGAATTTCGCCCACGGGCACTTCCTCCGGCTGACCGGCGGGGCCGAGGCGGAGGGCGGTGGCGGGCGCCAGTTCGAGCAGTTTGGCGACGGCCCGGCGTGCCCGGCTGACGCTCCAGCTCTCCAGCAGCTCGGCCAGTGCAAAGAGGAAGACCACGGCCGCGCCTTCCGCCTGTTCACCGATGATCCAGGCGCCCGCCACCGCCACGGTCATCAGAACGTTCATGTCGAGCCGCCGCCGGCAGAGCGACGCGAGGGCGCCGGGCAGAACGAGCACCGCGCCGGCCAGGGTAGCGGCTCCGAACAGCAGGAGCCGCAGCCCGGACGGACCCACTCCGGTCCATTGCATCAGAAATCCGAGCGCCAAGGCCGTTCCAGACACGCCGACGAACCACGCTTGGCGGGCGGAAACGCCCCGGCTGTGGTCATGCCCGTCCGCGTCGTGATGGTCTTCGTCCTTTTGGGAGGGACGCGGCGCTTCTGAACAGCAGGCAGCACTCATGGCGGGACATTGGGCTGGGTTGGGATTCTCATCCAAGTCACCCGCCAAGGCCCGATTAGCGGCTGACGGTGCCGGATGACGGCCATCTGACCTGGCCTCAGTTCATCCGGCTTAACCGGCCCGGCCGCGGTGTATATTGGCAGCGACCCGTGCCAGCGAAGCGCAAGCGGCTGGTCATGCCCACCAGAGCCACGGGCGTGGAGGGTCCGGGACTGGAGGTCTACCGACTCGATAACTACCACGCACTGATGTTGCCGCGGACTCGCGGCATCAGAGCGCTGCAAGACCAGCCCCAGTCCCATGAGGCCAATCGCAGCGGCGAGCCCGCTGCTGCCGCCGGTTAGTCCCGTGGGTTGCATTGTCGAAGCCGGGAAGATCACTTTTTTTTGTCGCTCGGCTTCTCGTTCTCCTTGGCGGCGCAGGCGCAGACCCACTCCGGTTTCTTGCACGCCGAACAGGTCGTGGCGTCATAGGTCATGCGGGCGATGACCACCTTGGCGCTCGGGCTCTCCTTGAACTGGAATGCCAGCGGGTATTCATCGCCCTGGAGCGCCGGGAACACGAAGTGGTTCCCCTGCTTCTCAACCTTGGGCTTTTTCGGATTGCTCCGGTCGCCACCCGTGACGGCCAGGGATTGCTCCTTCAGTTCAACGGGCTTCATGTCCCTGTCGAGCAGGGCGACGTGGAACACGCCGTTTACCAAGGTGACTTCGCCATGCATGGTTTCGTTTTTGCTTAACTCGAGAATGCGTCCGCCGTTGGGTCCGAGTTGGACATCACCGTGGGCCAGCGCGGAGAGCGCGAGCGCGACGGTGCCGAGGAGGCTGAGCAGGGTGGTCTTCATATGTATCTGTTGTTTTGTTTTTGTTGTTGCTGCGAGGTGAAAAGCGTCAGTGCGAGGCGGGTGCCTCATTCTCGATGGCCTTGGCCGCGGCTTTACGACCAAAGGTGAAGAAAACGGTCGGCGTGACCCCGAGGCCGAGCAGGGTCGAGGTGACCAGGCCGCCAACGATCACGACGGCCACCGGGTGGAGGATTTCCTTGCCCGGCTGGTCGGCGGCGAGGACGAGCGGGATGAGGCCGATGCCCGCGCTCAGGGCGGTCATGAGAACCGGCACAAGCCGTTCCTTCGTGCCGCGGATGACCATCGCCTTGGTAAAGTTCTCGCCCTCGTGCTGCATGAGGTGGAGGTAATGCGAGAGCAGCATAATGCTGTTACGCGCGGCCACGCCGGCGACGGCGATGAAGCCCACCAGGGTGGCAATGGAGATGTTGTCGATCTTGATCCAAGTCAGGAATAGACCGCCCACCAGCGCGAGCGGGATGTCGGTCAGCACCTGGAAGGCGAAGAACGGCGTGCGGAAGTAGCCGTAGAGAAGAAAGGCGATGACAATCAGCACGACACCGCTCAGGAGGGCAATGCGCGCAGAAGCCTCCTTCTGCGCCCGGAACTCGCCCTCGTAGCTGACGAAATAACCCTCTGGAAGCGTCACTTTCTCCTGAACCTCCCGCTGAAGCTGCTGGACCAGCGTCCCGACATCCCGAACGCTCGGCTTGATGGCGAGGGCAAAGCGGCGCTGACTGTTTTCCCGGAAAATCACGTTGGGTCCCTTGGCCTCGCGCAGGTCGGCTACCAGCGATAACGGCACCCGTTGCACAGTATCGCCGTCATGCACCTCGATGGGCAGTTCGGCGAGCCGCTCGGGCGATTCGCGCCATGGGAGCGGCAGCCGGACCACCAGATCAATCGCCCGCTGGCCCTCACGCAGCTCTGCGACAGCCTTGCCGCCGACGAGAGTGGAAAGAGTCTCGTTGAGCTTACCCGGAGTGACGCCGTAGGCGGCGGCCCGGTCGCGGTCAGCCTCAATGCGGAGCTGCGGGATGACCGACTGCTGGTCGAGCTTGGTATCAGCGAAGCCCGGGATCGCCTTCGCCACGGCCTGAATCTCGGTGCCGATCTGGCGAAGTTTCTCCAGGTCGGGACCAAAGACCTTCACCGCGACCGGCGCGGAAACACCACTGAGCATGTGACCGATGCGATCAGCGAGCGGGCCGGTTACCACGCTGAATGTGCCGGGCACGGCGCGAATCCGGGTTTTGATGTCGTCGAGAATTTCGGCGCGGGTCCGAGTGTTCTTCGCACCCGTCGTCTCGCGGAAGTCCACGTCGAACTCCGCGGTTGAGACGGGCACGACATGGTCGCCGCGTTCGGCGCGGCCGAGGCGACGCCCCACCTTTCGCACCTCAGGGACCTTCAGCAGCTCGAGTTCAATCACGTCCGAGATCTTGTTCATCTCGTCCAGCGATGTGCCGGGCGCCGCCGTACTGGAGATCAGCGCGGTCTCCTCCCGGAAGGCGGGGAGAAAATCCTTTCCCATACGCGGATACAGCGAGAAAACGCTGATCAACAGCAAAGCCACCAGCCCAAACAGGAGGTAAGGTTGACTGAGGCCAAAGCGCAGCAGTGTGTTTTCCAAAGCCCACTTCAGTCCGCGGACGACAGGACCGTCCCGATGTTCCTGTCCCTCCTTAGGCCGAAGCAGCAGCGAGCACAACACCGGGATGGCGGTCAACGAGACGATGAACGACGCCACCATGCTGATAATGGTGGCGATGGCGATGGGCGAGAAGAGCCGTCCCTCCACCCCGCTCAAGCCGAGCAGAGGCAGGAAGACCAGAATGATAAGGAGCGTGGCGTAGAGGATCGAGTTCCGCACCTCGCCCGACGCCTGGGCGATGACTTCGAGCCGCGGACGCGGCTGGGCCCGCGCGGCGTTCTCCTGCAGGCGACGGAAGACGTTTTCGACGTCCACGATGGCGTCATCCACTACCATGCCGATGGCCACCGCCAATCCGCCCAGGGTCATGGAATTCACCGAGATGCCCAGCCACTTGAAGGTGAGCAGCGTCATGGCAAACGATAGCGGCATCGCCATGAGCGTGATGAAGGTGGTACGGAAATTGAGTAGGAACAAGAAGATGACGACCGTCACCATCACCGCGCCTTCGACGATGGCACTCTTCAGATTGCCGATGGCATTGGTGATGAAGTCCGCCTGGCGAAAGAGGACCACCGCCTCCACACCTTTGGGCATGGTGGGCTGAAGATCGCGCAGTGCGCTTTCGATTTTTTCCGTCAGTGAAAGCGTATCAAATCCCGGAGCCTTGGTGATGCTCATGATCACCCCGCGCGTCCCGTTTACGCTGCCGTCCCCCCGCATCGGCTCGATGCCCCACTCCACCGTAGCCACGTCGGAGATGAGGATCGGCCGATCATTGACCCGCTTGATGACCGTGCGCGCGAGGTCCTCCAATTGCACCGTCATGGCTAGGTTGCGGACCATGATCTCCTGCGGACCGGTGTTGAGAAATCCGCCGGTGGTATTGCCCGCCGCTTCACGCGTGGCCTGTTCCAGTTCCTCATAGGTAACGTTGAAGGCCTGCATCCGCACCGGATCCGGCTGTACCTGTACCTGCTTGATGCCACCACCCATGTTCAGAATCTCGGCAATGCCCGGAATACTCTGAAGGCGCGGCCGCACCACCCAGTCGGCGAGGGTACGAACCTCGCGGGGCGGCACCGCCTCGTTCGTGCTGCGCAGACCGACGAGCAGAATTTCGCCCATCAGGGAGGCAACCGGCGTGAGAAACGGCTCGACGCCGGCCGGCAGCGTCCCGCGAACCCCCTGAAGCCGCTCCTGCACGAACTGGCGGGCGCGGTAGATGTCTGTGCCCCAGCCAAACTCGGCGTACACCAGCGACAGGCTGACGTCGGAATTGGACCGCAGCCGGGTGAGGCCAGCCACACCCATGAGCGCCCGCTCGATGGGAATGGTGACATTGGCCTCGACTTCTTCGGGTGCCAGACCTGCGGCTTCGGTGAGAATGATAACCGTGGGCTTGGTGAGGTCGGGCAGTACCTCGACGGGAAGTTCGCGGGCCACCTGCACCCCGGCGAGCAACAGCAACAGGGAAAACCCAATGACAATGACCCGGTTGTTGAGGGCCAGCCGGATGAGCTTGTTAAGCATGTCCAGACCCTCCGGGCTTGGGTTGGCTGATCGGAGAAGCGTCATCACCCTTCGAGCGACGGACAGCAGCTACGGCCAACAGCACGAGCAGCACACCATTGGCAATCAGGGAGACCCAGGTCAGTCCAGAGAGGCGCGATGGAGTGGAACCGTGGTCATGACCGTCCTCATCGGTTGGCACGTTTGCCGCACCCCCTTTGGGTAGTTCTCCACCGTCGGCAGCGTGCTCGTGCCCGTGGGCTGCGTCCAGCGCCTCCTTGAGTGACACGTTGCCCTTGCCGGCATAGCCCAGCGAGTAGGCACCTTCGGTCACGACTTTGTCGCCGGGCAGCAGGCCCTGTTTGATTTCGACAAAGCGGTCGTTCATTGCGCCGGTGATCACCGGCACCTTTGTGAAGGCAAACGGGAGTTCCAGGTTCGCGACGTACAGAAAGCGATTGGAAGCCTCCCCTTGGAGCGCTTGGCGGGGAACCGCCAGCACGTTTTCCCGCTTGCCCAACACCACCGAGAACTCAGCACGCATGCCCGGTCGAATGGTCAGGTTCGGGTTGGGAAGCTTGAAAATGGCATCTACGGTACCGTTCGCCCGGTCAGCCGCGGTTCCAAATCGAAGCAACACCCCCTCGAATTCTTCTCCCGGCAGCGCAGTAATGCGGATGTGGGCGAGCGTGCCCGACTTCATCGCGCCCGCCAAATGCTCGGGAACGCGCGCCACGGCAAACACTTCAGTCAGGTCAGTAATTTCGAGCAATGCCTTATCGGGTCCCACCGGGTCGCCAAGTCGTACATCGGTTTCGGTCACCAGTCCGCTCATCGGGGCCTTGAGAAAGATCACCGGCGGAGGATCTCCCGGCTGTCGGCTTTCCAGCTTGGCCACCGTTGCGCCCTCCTTCACGGCTTCGCCCAGTACGGCTTCCAGCGCAACCACCCGTCCGGAAACCCGACTGCTGACCGCAGCTCGGCGTTCGGGAATGACTTCAATTCGCCCGAGGGCGAAGACGGTCTCCTCAAACTCCTGCTCGTCAGCCTCAACGGTCTGCAAGCGCAGATTTTTAACTGCCGTTTCGTTCAGGATGACGGTGTTGGCCGCCAGTTCAGCTTTGGCCAACTTGGCGTCGGCAGCCAGGAGCGCCGTTGCCGACAGAAGTACTGCAAGAATTGGAATCGACGGATTCATGAAAGATACTTTCGAAAGGTTGAAAATTGGGGCGAGCTCAACGAACATGTGATTCAGGAACGATCATCCCGGTGGCGGCCTCCAAGCGAACACGAGCGCGATGGAAATCGCGTCGAGCGTCGAGGCGGATGGATTCCATTCGAAACCGCCGCTCCCGTGCGCGTAACACCTCGGTCAACGTTGCCTGCCCCTCCGATCTAAGTGTCTCCAGGCGCTCCTCCAGTTTTGCAGCGTTCGGCAGCAGGGTTCCGGACACCTCCATATCCAGGCGAGCGGTCGTCGCCATCTGCCGTTGGGCAGCCTCCACTTCGGAGTGGATACGCACGGCGAGAGCTTCGGATTCCCGCTCCGCCCGCTGCACCGTCGCAGCGGACTCCTGAATCCGCCCCTGATTGCGGTTCCAGAATGGAAGCGGCAGGGAAATCCTAAGGCCGACAAAGTTGTCATTCACCACCCCGAGAGGGTCGTCCTCCTGCCGTTGCAGCTCCCCAAAAACGCCTACCCCGATATCCTGCCAACGGTTGGCTCGGGCCAGCGCGAGCGCTCGTTCTGCGGTTTCCCGGCGGGCGAGAGCAGCTTGGTAATCCGGACGACTGGCGAGCGGCATCTCCCCGGTCGCTTCCGCGATGCGCGCTGGTGAAAGCTCGCCGGCAATTTCAATGGTGTCGGATGCGACCACCCCCAACAGCGGACGCAGTGAACCGACCAGTTCGGCTCGTTCAGTCTCCAACTGAATCCGTTGGACGGCGAGTTCCTGAGCCTCCAAATCAAATTGGGCGGCCTCGACTCCTGAACCTTCACCCATCGTGGCGGACTTGCCGGACACAGCCGCGAGTTCACGGCTGTTCGTCAATTGGCGTTCCTTGAGATTTCGTTGCGAATCAAGCGCCAGCAAACCGATGGCTCCTGTCAACGCCTCCGCGGCTAGCCTGCGTTCGGCGTCGCGTACTTCGGCGCGGGCGACCGCGAGAACGGCGCGAGAGACCTCCTTCTCCAAGCGCAACCGCGCGGTCAGCGGAAACCGCTGAGTAAAGCCAACGGCCAAAACACCCTGGGCACCCAGTCCACCCAAATTGACCTGCGGCTTAACCTCCACCTCCAGTTCCGGATTAGTCAGCCGACCGGACTGCACCTGGCGGCCCTGGGCTTCATCAATGGCGAGACGCGCGGCCATCAAATCGGGATTCTTAGCGACGGCGGTGGGAACGATGTCCGCCAGCGTGAAAGAGGCACCCATTGCCACGGGCGCGAGAACCATAAGAGAACACCAAAAGCCTAGGGAATATTGCAGCTTCATAACGGATCGAGGACCGAATTGGGGCACGAAAGTACCCATTTAGGAGACGGGAGCATCGGACGAGAAGGGTCCGACGTTACGGTGAGCCCTCAGACGAGGGACCGCTTAGGAAGCCGACGAAGGAGCGCGTGGCGCGAGGGCCGCTCGCTGAAGAAACTGCCAGGATTTTGGGGAAAACTCCCGAGCTGGCCGTGGTGGCGAGTCCGCAGAGTGACCAACCTCATCAGCAGAAATCAGCAGATCACCAGGGCCAAAACTGAAAACTGGAAGCAGAGCCGGTTTGAAATCGAGGTTGCTGGCGGAAGCATTGACCACCCCGCCGTCAAATGTCTGACATAAGGAGCAGTGATCACAACCAGGAGTCGAAGAGGGGTGACCAGAACAGTCCCGGGAATGTTCACCAGCCAGACCGAGAATTTCCGATGCTTCACAGTGCAGCGTGGCCGGCACCCAAAAAAGTGCCAACAAACCGCAAAACATGGACAGAACCAATCTCAACCGCTAAGGAATAACGGACCACCTCATCCCACGCAAACTCTATTTGCGCCGGCTTGATAATGGGGATGATGGGGAGGGGAAAGTGTCAGGGAAAGTGTCAGGGAAAGTGTCAGGGAAACGCAGCGATAGAGTACGGACGAGCAGTGGCAGATTTCGCTTGATTCGGGCCAAAAACGTGAAGAATTGGCGCCAGAAAATCGCATCGGATAGGCGCGAGTCCTACCTCTGGAGCCAACTTCAAAACCCCAGTAAACCTGAGGTTTTCGATCCGCCAGAACCCGATTTTTACCCCAAGTGAGTGGTAAACTGAGAGGGAAGCGCTCCATCCGGGGCTACCCTGGGGGAATCTGACCCACCCCTCCTGCAATCCTGTAATCGGTCCAGCCGCGCCGTTTTTTGCCTGATTGATTGAGGCTCTTGTGACGCAACGGAGGCAGCGAACCAGGCGAGCGCGAGCAGGCAAGACGGGCATTGCGACACTTTTCCGCAAATCATGATCACTTGCGCAAAAGTGTGTAGGTTTTGTAGGATTTCGAGATGGCAGATCGACTCCAGCGAACTTCACGGGCGCTCGCTCGCCGGTTTGCCCTGCTCAGAACCCGCGATTTTGAGCGCAATGGCATCCCGCGGCACATCCTCAAAACTCTAGTCCAGAATGGTTCCTGGGAGAAAACCGGGCGCGGACTCTATCGCTCGGTACAGCATTCGCCCGGGCCGAATCATTCCCTTCTCGAAGTCGCGCAGATGTCTCCGCTGGCGGTGGTGTGCCTCCTCTCCGCACTGCGTTACCACGAACTGACTTCCGAAAAACCGACCGAGGTGTGGATCGCGCTGCCACGAAATGCCTGGACGCCGCGTCTATCAACTCTCCGGCTCAAGGTTGTTCACCTCTCCGGTGATTCTTTCAACCAAGGGATTGAGGAGCACCGAATCGAGGGGGTACCCGTCAGGGTTTACTCGATCGCCAAGACCGTGGCCGATTGCTTCAAGTTCCGGAACCAGATTGGAACTACCGTTGCCGTGGAGGCCCTCCGGGACGCATGGCGTTCGAAAAGAGTCACCGTCGATGAGCTGTGGCACCACGCCAAGATCTGCCGGGTATCCAACGTGATTCGCCCTTACCTTGAGTCTATCGTCCAATCAAGAAGCCGCTCCACAATGTGGCCGCTTCGGTTAGGGATCGCTTGCTCAAGTTGGCCCACACCTCGGGCGTCCCGAACGGTGAGTTGCTCGACCGCTATTGCATTGAGCGGATGCTCTACCGCTTGTCGCGTTCGCCCCATCGGGACTGATTCATTCTGAAGGGGGCGATGCTTATCACCGCCTGGGGCGGCGGCCTCCCTCAGCGGGCAACCCGCGACGCCGATCTTCTCGGCTTCGGTGACAGCTCGATTCCGGTCGTGATCCAGGAGTTCCGCGAAATCTGCGCAACCCAGGTCGAGGAGGACGGTGTCCTGTTCGACCCCAATTCCATCCGGGCTGAAGAAATCCGGGCGAGAGAAGAGTACGCCGGCGTTCGCGTGGAGATCTTGGCAAAGCTCGGCGCTGCCGTTGTTCGGGTTCAAGTGGATGTCGGGTTTGGCGACGCGGTTCGCCCGACCGAAATCATCTTCCCCTCCCTCTTGGATTTCCCGCGGCCATCTCTGCGGGCCTATTCCCGCGAGAACTCCATCGCCGAGAAATTCGAGGCCATGACCAAGCTGGGCATCGCGAACTCCAGGATGAAAGACTACTTCGACATTTGGCATCTCTCGCGTTCCTTCGATTTCGACGGCGTGACTCTTGCCGAGACCCTCTACGCGACTTTCGAGCGTCGAGCAGTCGATTTACCACAGTCTGTCCCCCTAGGGCTCAGCGACGAGTTCGCGCAGGACAAGGTGAAACAGATCCAGTGGCGTGCCTTCTGGAAGAAAGCGGTTCGCCGCGAACCTGTGCCCGATCTCCCCGAGATCGTGACGGCAGTTTCCACATTCCTCCTCCCGGCTGTCGTCCGTGCGAAGCGGCAGGAGGCCTTCGCCGAAAAATGGCCGGCCGGCGGTCCCTGGATTCCCGTTTAGGCCCAAAACGGTCAGCGCACGTTTGCGAAGAACCGAAAACTGGATTCGAGTCCTACCTCTGGAGCCAACCTTCAAGTCGTTGAAGTTAAAGGGAGCAACTCCCTCGGAAGTCGCCAAAGCCCTCAACTGTCTGGGAAAGAGCCAAGGAACCGCGACTCACGGACGACTCACTGCCACCGCTGACGCCAGTTCTGGCCCCCCTTAGCATTAGTTGACCGAAATCCACACGCCTCGCCAAACTGGCAGACCCCAGCAGTGGCCCACAGGATCGCCGAAACACGGACCGCAGAGAAGGAACAGATTTGAGGGGCGCAAGGCGACGAAGCCAACCAAGCACCCAACTTCCCGGACAGTCCGTCAACTTTTCGAGGCAGCGGAATCTATACGCCCCCCCGAGCGAGAGGAGGCAAGGCGGGCGGCCGAAGAATTGGCAAAAAACCGAGCGGGAAGAGAGTTCTCCTCGGGCGCGACGCTTGCACGAGCTTTCCCGAAAAATTCCCCCGCCCGCTGCTCCTGGACCTTCCTGAGATCGCCACGCGAAATCAGACACATCCCGAGTTTGTCGAAAGGGCGAAAGGGCCGGTCCTTGACTAAATATCGCCACCGCTTACCACTCGGCCATGACCGTGGTGCTGAATCAAAGCGGCCAGATTGAGATTCCTCGCGAGCTTCGAGAGCAACTCGGTTTCCAACCCGGAAACGTTCTCGAACTCCAGAACCAGGCGGGCACCCTCGTGGCCTGGAAGAAAGTCGAACCAGACGTGTTCGAGAAATGGCGGGGGCGGGGCTCGCTCCCAGCTGGAACCAGTACCGATGATTATCTTCGTCTGATTCGAGATGGTAACAGCCGTTGATACCTCCGTTCTGCTCGACGTGCTGCTCGACGATCCGCAGCACGCGGGTCATTCCATCGCTGCACTTCGGCAAGCCACAAACGAAGGTTCGCTGGTGATCTGCGAGGTAGCCTTGGCAGAAATCGCGCCTGCCCTCACTCCCGGTGACGCACCTCAATTCCTGGCCGACTGGAATCTAACCTTCGCCCCCTCGTCCCAAGCCAGCGCTCTCCTGGCTGGATCCATGTTTCGCGCCTACTTGGAACGGGGTGGCAAACGTGGACGATTGGTGCCGGACTTTCTCATCGCCGCCCACGCCCAACACCACGCCAGTCGTCTTTTGGCACGCGACCGCTTCGGCCTAAGGATTTGGCGAGTATCGGCATGATGTTCCGAGCCGATTCACCCGCGTTTGGCGAAGTTCAGAAGCACGCCTCCCACGGCTGCCGGCCGCTCCGATGACGGTCGGTTCCTCCGGGGAAGAGCCGCGAAAGCAGGGAGGAGCGGTGGAACTTAGATTCCCGTGTAGGCCCGCGCCGACCGGGTTCCATTTCCGAAAATTTCCGAAGGGAATTGTTCGCAAGCGTTCGCCTTCATTCCAAAGGGACAGATTTCCCGGGACTTTATCGGCGCGCAGAATCACCCATGTTTACAGGCCTTTGGCGAACACAAGCGCACTTTTGCGAAGAACCGAAAACTGGATTCGAGTCCTATGAGCTGTGGCACCACGCCAAGATCTGCCGGGTATCCAACGTGATTCGCCCTTACCTTGAGTCTATCGTCCAATGAAGAAGCCGCTCCACAATGTGGCCGCTTCGGTTAGGGATCGCTTGCTCAAGTTGGCCCACACCTCGGGCGTCCCGAACGGTGAGTTGCTCGACCGCTATTGCATTGAGCGGATGCTCTACCGCTTGTCGCGTTCGCCCCATCGGGACCGATTCATTCTGAAGGGGGCGATGCTTATCACTTCCGGAGATTTTCCAGCGCCCGGTACGGCGATTGCCGGGCCTTCTGTAAACACGGATTCAGTTGGTCAGCAGCGCGGGGAGCGATCTGGTCGATCGTAATCCAACTAGATGCCGGGCCAGAGCTGGCCGGCGGATTCCCATTCCAAAAGCAGCTCGCGGAAACGCCGGGCGGCCGGCGGATCGTCGTCCTCGTGCCACACGAGCACGAGCGGCACGGTGCGTTGTGGGCGCAGCGGAATGAACTTCAGGGCGGTCGAAGACGACATGACCGAGTCCGTCACGATGCCCACGCCCGCGCCGGATTCCACATACGTCATCACGGTGCCGATGAGGCTGGGCGTGTGCGCCAGACGCGGGGCGAATCCGGCTTCCCGGCAACCGATCAGCACGGCGTCGTGCAGGCTCATGCCTTCGCGACGCGAGAGAACGATGAGAGGCTCGGAGGCGATGGCCTGCCAGGCCACGTGGCGGCGATTGGACAGCGAGTGGCTGAACGGAATGACGATGCCGAGCGGTTCGTCCCGCAGTGAAAAGGTCTTCAGCCCGAGTTTTTCGTTGGCGGCCACGGGTCTTGTGATGCCGAGCGTCAGGCGGCGTTTGCGGACCATTTCCCAGACGCGTTCCGGCGTGCGCTCCTCCAGATGGACGGCCACGAGCGGATGGCGGCGGCGATATTCGTGAAGCAGGCGCCCGAGGAACGGCTGCGTGGGCGGCCCGATGTAGCCGAGGCGCAATTCGCCTTCTTCGCCTGCGGCGGTGCGCTTCACGCGGCGCAGCGTCTCCTCGTAGCGTTCGACCAGGGATGCGGTTTCGCGGAGCAGCACAGCTCCGGCCGGGGTGAGGCGGACATGATGGCGGGACCGCTCGAGGACCGGGGTGCCGAGCACGGATTCCACCTCCTTCACGGCCCGGCTGAGCGCGGGCTGGGCCACATGCAATCGACGGGCCGCCCGTGAGAAGCTGAGCTCCTCGGCGACGGCCTGGAAATAACGGAGATGCCGCAGCTCCATACAAAAACCGTAATGCCGCGCCGGCATCACGGATATAGCCAAATGCTATTTCCGTCGCCCACCCGAAAGACCTTTCTATGGAGACGAGAAAACGAGGCCATTCGTTTCAGGAACTGCTCGCACCATGCATGCTGAAAACTTCGACACCATCGTCATCGGTGGCGGTCCCGCCGGTTCCGCCGTCGGCGCGATCCTTGGCGAATACGGCCATCGCGTTCTCGTCCTCGAACGCGAGAAGTTCCCGCGCTACCACATCGGCGAGTCGCTGATCCCGTTCACCTTCGGCCCGCTGGAACGTATCGGCATGATCCCGAGGATGAAGCGGTCTCACTTCGTGAAGAAATACAGCGTGACCTTCGTCCAGCCCGACGGCCAACGCTCGCAGCCCTTCTACTTCTTCAAACGCTACGACCGCGAAACTGTCGCCCAGACTTGGCAGGTGTTGCGCGCGGAGTTCGACCAGATGCTCCTGGACAACGCTCGCGAAAAAGGCGCCGAGGTCCGCGAGGAGACGACGGCCAACCGGCTCCTCAAGGAAGGCGACCGGGTGGTCGGCGTCGAGGCGACCGACCGCAAGACAGGCCGAACCTATGAGGTACGCGCCCCGATCACGGTCGACTGCACGGGCAAGGAGGCGTTCACCTCGAACCGACTGGGCTGGCGCATGCGCGACCCCTACCTGAACAAGATTGCGGTTTGGACCTACTACAAAGGCTCTCAGAGGGAGGCCGACATCGACGAAGGCGCGACTACGGTCGCCTACGTGCCGGACAAGGGCTGGTTCTGGCACATCCCGCAGCATGACGACATGGTCAGCATCGGTATCGTGGCCGAGGGCAAGTATCTGACGCGTGGCGGGGTCAAGGAACCCAAGGAAATCTTTCAACGCGAGATCGAGGAGAACGAGTGGGTGAAGACGCATCTCGCGGTTGGCGAATCGACGGGGGAATACTTCATCACCAGCGAATACTCCCGCCACTCGAGGCATTGTGCCTCGCCCGGACTAGTGCTGGCCGGAGACGCCTTTGCGTTCCTTGATCCGGTCTTCAGCAGCGGCGTGATGCTCGCCCTTAAGAGCGGCCATCTTGTCGCGGAAACCATCCATGAAGGCCTTGTGGCCGGTGATCTTTCGCCCGAGCGATTCCGCGAATACGGGCAGACCATCCGCGCTGGGGTCGAGAACATGCGCAAACTCGTCTACGCCTTTTATGATCCCAAGTTCTCCTTCCGCGAGGTCATCAAGGCGTATCCCGAGGCCGGCGGCCTGATCACCGACTGCCTCTCCGGTGACGTAAACAAGGATTTCACGCAGCTCTGGTCGTGGATTGGGGAGTTCGTCCCGCTGCCCGATGACCTGCCCTACGGCGATCCGCTGCTTCCCATCCCGGCTACGGCGGGGACCGCGGCCCAATGACCAAGGCTGCACCCACCAACTACCGGCGGACACGCCAGCCGTGAACCAACTGCATCTCCTTTGAAAACCTTGAGACTGGGACCCGCCATCCTTTTATGGACGGCATTGTGGCTGGCGCTGATCACCGCTCTCCACGGCACCCTCAATCTGCGCTGGTTCGCGCCCAAGACCAGGGGCGCCCGAACGGAAAAGTTTGGCGTCGGCTTCCTGCCTGTCACGTGCCATCTCACCTGTCCCGTCACCGACTTCATCAACAAGAACGTCGAAGGCGAGGGATTCTTCCAGCCAATGCGTTTCAGCGGCTGGCCCGAACTGAAGGAGATGTTCATCGGGCGTCCCGAAGAAATGCCCGCGTCGTTCATCCTGGCGCCGATGGCCATCGCGCTGCGGGAACAGGGCGTGAAGTTGAAGATCGTCTACCTCGGCCATCGCGATGGGTCCGCCCTGATGGTGCACAAGGACTCCGGAATCTTCCAAACCACGGACCTTCGCGGGAAAACGGTGGCCGTTCCCGGGCGCTACGCCAACCAGCGGCTCATCATCTACCGCGAATTGAAAAAGGCCGGTATGGGCTTCGAGGACATCCAGCTCGTCGAGATGCCCCCGCCCGACATGCCGGCCGCGCTGCTTTCGAAGGCCGTGGATGCGATCATCTCGGGCGAACCGTTCATGGGCCAGACTGAGCTCGATGGATACGGCCGCGTGCTATGGCAGGCCAAGGACGTGTGGCCCGGCTTCATCTCCTGCGTGCTTGCCGTCAGCGAGGACGCCATACGGGACAACCGGGCGGAGATCCAGAAACTGGTCAACGGGATTGCCCGCAGCGGCAAATGGATCGACCAGAGTATGGACCACCGCATGGATGCCGCGGAATTTGTCGCGACCGGCTACTACAACCAGAACCCACGGCTTCTCCGTTTCGTGCTCAGCAAGCCTCCCGACCGGGTGACATACTCCCGCCTGGGTCCGCTGCGTCCCGAGTTCGAGGAGATTGAGAAGCTCGCGAAGGAAGCCGGAATAATCGACGGCACCGTGAAGTTCGAAGACTACGTGGACGACTCGTTTGCCGCCGAAGCAAACGCACTCACCGCACCCGCGTTCGAGGTAAGAAAATGAGCGTCCCCGCACCTGCCATCCGGCCAGCGGGATTCCGGACCAGTTCCCTGCTGCTTCCACTGCTCGTGGCCGTGGTGTTCTTGGTCGCATGGCACGTGGCTGTGAAGACTTCCGGCAGCGACATTTTCCCGACGCCTTGGGAGGTCCTACGCGGTCTGGTGGAACTGGCTCAGCAGGGTCTGCTCTTGAAATACATCACGGCGTCCCTCTTCCGTGTGAGCTGGGGATTCACCTTGGCCGTGCTTGTCGGCGTTCCGTTGGGCCTGGTCCTGGGTTGGTTTCGACCCGCATTCGTGGCCTTCAACCCGTTCATCCAGATCCTGCGACCGATCTCACCCATAGCCTGGATTCCCGTGGCCATTCTCTGGTTCGGAGTGAAGGACACGGCGCCCGTGTTCCTCATCTTCCTTGCGAGCGTCTTTCCCATCGCCGTGTCGTCCATGTCCGCTGTGCAGAACATGCAGCAGGTCTACCTGCGCGCCGCGCAGAACTTCGGCCTGAGCGGACTGCCGCTGTTCCGCCGCGTCATCCTGCCAGCAGCCCTGCCCCAGATCATCACGGGCATCCGCATCGCGCTCGGCGTGGCGTGGCTCGTTGTAGTGGCCGCCGAGATGATTGCGGTGAATTCCGGGCTCGGTTACCTGATCATCGACGCGCGCAACGCGGGCAAACGCTACGACCTCGTCGTCGCGGGCATGGTCATGATCGGCCTCATCGGCCTGCTGCTCGACCTACTGGTGCGGCGCTTGGAGAAGTTCGACGAAGTTCGCTGGGGCTATGGACAACGCTAAACCTCTCATTGAAGTCCGCGATACCTGGATGTCGTTCGCCGGAAAGGAAACGGGCAAATCGGTGCATGTTCTGGAACGCGTCGGCTTCGACGTCCGCGCCGGCGAGTTTGTCTGCATCGTCGGCCCGTCCGGCTGCGGCAAGTCGACCCTGCTCAACATACTCGGCGGTTTCCTGAAGGAGACGCGGGGCGAGGTGCGCATCGAAGGCGCTGCCGTAAATGGCCCCGATCCGGGACGCATCTTCGTCTTCCAGGAAAACGGCGTGTTTCCCTGGCTCACGGTGGAGGAGAACATCGGCTTCGGCCTGCTGAAACGTCCCGCCACGGAACGCGAGGAGCGGGTGCAGCATTATCTCCAGATGGTGGGCTTGTCCGGCTTCGGAAAAGCCTACCCGCGCGAACTTTCCGGCGGCATGCGCCAGCGCGTCGAGATCGCCCGGGCGCTCGCAGCCGATGCCCGGGTGCTCTACATGGACGAGCCGTTCGGCGCGCTCGATTTCCTCACGCGCCTGAAGATGCGGAGCGACCTCGTGCGCATCTGGCAGGCGGAGCACAAGACGGTGATCTTCGTCACGCACGACATCGAGGAGGCCGTCCAACTCGCAGATCGCGTGCTCGTCATGAGCCGACGCCCGGCAACGGTGCAGGAAGAAGTGGTCATTGATCTGCCCCGTCCCCGCGACCTCGATTCCCCCGGCTATCTCGAACGCCGCGACCGCATCTTCAAGATCATGGGCATGGACGCCCACGGCGGCGGAGCAGGCGACCCGAGATAGACCCCAGTTTCAGGCGTTCGCGGCGAACCGGCTTTTCTTGAGCGCCAGAACCAGCCCCGAGAACACCCCGATCAGAACCAGTCCGATGAGGTTCTCGCGCAGCGTCGGCGGAAAGATGAGCACGTAGCCCGCGTCCTTCACCAACGCCGCAAAACTTGAGACACAGAATGGCATCAGGAAGAGGCGGAAAATCTGCCAGCCATCGAGCTTGGTGGTTCCTTTCGACGACGACTGGGTGCTGATCATGAGAGCCGCGCCGATGATGAAGCTCAAACCCAACGACGTTAGCCATAGCCGGGGACGCGCGTCGAAATGGAGGGCGATATTCGTGGCATACCAGATGGCGTAACACCACAGGATGATCCGGCCCCGGGTCAAGGTGGCGAAGTAGCGCAGGAGCCGTGTCATGGCGCTGGGACAATGACCATAGCTCCGGCCGCGTTTCAATTCACGGCTCGGCGACGACTCCGTTGCGAAGGCCGTCGAAGACCTCTAATTCGCCCGAGGTGGTCGGTGAAAGTAGTTCCTTGCCCCGAAACTCCGTCCCACAAAACCCCTCATGAAGCTCACTCGGTACTTAGTGCTACTAGGCCTCCTTCCTCTGGGTCTTCTTGGTTCCCACGATTGGCCGCAATTCCGCGGACCCGGCGGTCGAGCTATGTCAGACACGGCCAAACCACCCAATGGTTTTGGTAGCAATCTTGTGTGGAAGGTGGCAACTCCCCCGGGCAATTCTTCACCCATCGTCACGTCCGACAGAATCTTCCTGACCGGGGCTGAGGGGGGCAAACTTGTGACCATTTGCCTCAATTGCCGGAATGGCGTGGAATTGTGGCGACGAGCAGCGCCAATCGAGAGTCTCAGATCATGGGATCCGATGACCCCCGGGCCCGCGACCCCCACTCCCGTTACCGATGGCGAGTCAGTTTACGTTTTCTTCGGTTCCTTCGGTCTCCTTGCTTACACGATCGAAGGAGCGGAGCGATGGCGTCAACCCCTCGCCAGTCCAGACTTGGAGGCCAGTGCTTCGTTAATTCTGATCGGTCACCGTCTTATTGTGGTCTGCGATCGGGACCGGGATTCATTTTTGGAAGCCCGCGACACAAAGGACGGTCGTTCACTCTGGCGAGTGAATCGTTCAGAATTCAGCCGAAGCCGCGCCACACCGTTTCACTGGGTCCACAGTAAAGGCGAAGAATTGATCGTTCCAGGGTCGTTTTCGTTGACGTCCTACAATCCCCACACGGGCGGGCAGAACTGGTACTTCCATGGCACATCTCGGGTGGCCACTAGTTCACCCACGGCGGAAGGGAATCTTCTCATCTCTTCCAGTTCGAACATCGGCGACAACGATTCGTTCTCGGCGGGCCCTGATGAAGGTGATTCGGGAGATCCAGGCCTTTCTACGGGGCTGATTCCGGAGTTGGTGCCTACCCAAAAAGAAAGACTTCCCCGCGGCGGAAAAGGACTCCTCGCCATCCGATCCTGTGGACGAGGCGACATCACGAAGTCCCACGTCGCTTGGATGAGCACCCGGAGCATACCGTACTCCGCATCCCCGCTCGTTTACCGGGGCCGGTTGTTCACCATCAAGGCGGGTGGCCTTTTGTCCGCTTACGACGCTCAGACCGGCCGTCCCTTCTATCAGGACGAGCGTCTTGGCAGGACGGGGGATGTGTTCGGCGACTATTACGCCTCGCCGATTGCGGCGGATGGCCGAGTTTACCTGCTCTCCGCCGAAGGCATCCTCACAGTGATTGACGCGGGGGCCAATACTCCGGTCGTCTTGGATCAATATAAAATCAGCGACACAACTACCGCTACGCCGGCACTGGTCGGCAATATGATGTTTGTCCGAACTTCTAAATGGCTCCACGGATTCGGTACCGGCCTCTGATGTAACTTGCGGCATTCCTTCGGAGGCGCGAGTGGCGAAAAGAATCGGGAATCGTCCTTCCGCGGGGCGGCTTTCACTCTCGGTACGTTTCTATCGTTTGCTGGCTCAGCACTGCAAGACTACCCCTCCGGACCGCCGCCCAGCCGCCGGAGATCGCCAGCAGGAAGAGACCACGCGCGCGCTGGCGAAAGTTAGCCCCATAGACGGCTTGGCCGTTGGTGCGGAAAAAGCAGAAGGTATCTTCAGCGAGGACGAAGACCTGCTCGCAGAGGTCAAGAAGCGTCAACGGAGCGGGAAGCCTTTCGGCGGTGTGATCTACGCCCACCAACTTGGGATCACCATCGGGCAGTCGATCAACGCTTTGGAGATTCTCGCCCCGGCTGGGGCGGGCGAAGCTTTCCTGCGTTTGAGTGATGTCATGGCAGTGGCGCTGGCGATACCAAGTCATCAGGGGCGAAGAGCCGTATACAGGTGCCTCCAAGAGTGGCAGTGGTAGGGAAACTGAGAGGGAAACAATGAGGTCGGATTCGGCGGGGACAGGATCGGATTCGAGGTGATTCCTTGCATTTGTAGACGGAGGAGCTGAGAGTTTGCCCACTAGAAACCGTCCTTTCTGCGCGAGTCCTACCTCTGGAGCCAACTTTCAAGTCGTTGAATTCCAAGGGAGCAACGCCCTGGAAAGTCTCCATGAGCCTCAACTGTCAGGGAGAGAGCCAAGGAACCGCGTCCGACGGACGACTCACTGTGCAATTCGACGTTCTGAAAATTACCTTCCGTCATCAGGTGTGAGCGATCCCCAGGATTTTCGCTGCGGCCAACAAAGCGCGGTCCCGAGTCCAAAGCCGGGCACCGTCAATCCGAGAGGAGGCCAAGAGCAGAAGGTCCGTCCAGCCTAGACCCTTGCCCCAAAGCCGGTGTTCTTCCAGCAGATGCATCGCTTCATCGGCGCGACACTCGGATACAACCGGCAAAAGCCGTAGTTCTGCGAGAAACGGGTTCCGATTCTTGAGCGATCCGCAGGCGAGTTCCCCGATGATCGCTGGATGCGTGCTCACACGGCCTGCCTCAAGCAATCGGACCAGCCTTTGGTCACCGCGGTGGAGGTGATCGATCCAGACTGAGCTGTCGACCAGCACCATCATTGCTGGGCCTTAGCTCCTTTGCGCCGAGGAGCCGCCTTGGCGGCTGGGTCACTCCCGCCCAGAGCGGCCAACCGTCGGGCCGCTGCACGTTGAATCAACGCCTCGAGGCCGAGGTGAATCAGTCGGGTCTTGCCAGACTCACCGGTCAACACCCGCGCTTGTTCCAACAAGGATTCGTCAATATCCAATGTCGTGCGCATGCAGATTGTAATGCATCAATCATCTGCATCGTCAAGGCAGGGGATAGGCGCCTCCAGGGTCTCCCAGGGTCTCCCAGATCCCCACCTGAAACGCGTCGATCCAAGGACAATGCTTGAGTACGAAGCGCGCCTCCGGATCCACCGATCCGGACGATTCCAAATGAGTGACGACGCATTTGCAGCGGAGTTGCATCCGGCCGGGGAAGCGTCGGGGTGCCGGACGGAGCACCGCCACCCAAGTGTTGGACTTGAACGGACTTGAACCCCATGGGATCCTAAAATGATCGTGCGCGCGGGCTGGGCGGGGATCGTGTTTTCAACTAAGGACTGACCAATGTTGATCTCTGGTCCTCCACCGGCGCAGGATGCCCAATCGAGTTGGGAACACCGGCCTGGTCGGAGATTGAGCGGGGCTTGGCATCGCGGGTCACGCTACCTCAAGTGGTCGCCGAACCACGAAAGGCGGGTTTTCATTTCGAATCATGGCGCAGTCCGACCTCACACCCCAGACCGATTCCGCCGGCCTCTCCGAGGCCCCGATCTCATGGCATTATCTGGGCAGCCGCCAGGAACTGGCCCGGGGCCCGCGCCGTCATGATCTTCCGGGGGGCCAGCGTTTCGTCGGCTTCCTGACCGCTTCCGGCCAACCCGTCGTGCTTGCAGCGCGCTGCGTCCACATGGGGGCCGATCTGGCCTTGGGCTCCGTGCGCGGCGATCGCCTTGCCTGTCCCCTTCACGGTTGGGAATACGGTGCGGATGGCCGGTGCGGACATATTCCCTGCCTGGCGGCACCAAAGATCCCGGCTGAGGCGCGACAACCGACCTTTCCGGTGGCGGAATGCGGCGGCCAGATTTTCTTCTTTAACGCGCCCGAGGCTCGATTCCCGATGCCGTTCTTTGAGAACGTCACGCCGGAAGACCTCCAACCCGCACGCGCCTTCGACTTGGAGGACAACGTTCCGTGGTATTTCATCGGCGCGAACGGGTTCGATCTTCAGCACTTCGACAATGCCCATGATCGCGTCCTGATCGGGCAACCCACCGTCGATTCGCCTCATCCGTTTGCCCGCCGAATCACCTTGGACTTCAAAGTATCGGGCGATTCATGGGCCGACCGGGTGTCACGCCGTGTCGCTGGAGCCAAAGTACAATGGACCGTGACTTCATGGTGCGGCAGCCTGATTTTCGTCGTGGCGCGATTCCAACGCATCACCAGCTACGGACTGGTAACGGTGCAACCGCTGGAAAACCTGAACTCCCGGGAGCGCGTCATCGTATGGACTCGGCGAAGTCGCAGCTCGCTGGGCCGGCGCTTCTTTGATCCCGTGAACGCCGCCATCAGGCGCTCGTTCATTCAGAACTTTCTCCGATCCGATCTCGGCCGAATGTCGGGAGCGCGGTATGGGCTGGGCCCGGTACTGGAGATCGACAATATTGTTCGGGACTATATGAACTGGTTACGAAAGGTTCACCGCTGATTCGTCCCTGCCCTTCCATGAAGACATTCATCCTCCTGGCTTCCCTATTTCTGGCCTTGATCGCCCGCAGCCAGCCGACTCCCGTCCCCACGAAGTTGGACGCCACGGCCGCGATCACCGCACTCCGCACCGGATTGGTCGACAGTTTCGTCAAAGGGGACATCGACCGGTTGCTCACCTACCTTGATCCGGAGGTGGTGGTCACCTGGCAAAACGGCGAGGTCTGCAAGGGTCCAGAAGCCGTCCGCGCCTATCATCAAAAGATGATGACCGGGGAGGGACGTGTGGTGAAGAGCATCACGGCGAATCCCGAGATCTTGGGCCGCCACGTGGACACGGACTGGGCGGTTTCCTGGGGGAATCTGCACGACGATTTCACGTTGGCGGACGGCAGTCATTTACCGCTCAACACCCTGTTCACCGCCACCATCGCGCGAAGGGGCGATCAATGGCTCGTCACCGGATTCCATGCTTCCGTGAACGCCTTCGACAATCCGATTCTCTCCTTAGCCCTGCGTCAGACCGCCCTTTGGACCGGCTTGGGGGCGGGCCTTGTCGGCCTCGTATTGGGGGTGGTGCTCACCCGCCTCCTGGCCCGCCGACCGGCCTCCGGGCCCGCGACCGCACCGTGACACCGACCGACGGTGGGAGACCTCCCGGGTGGACGGCCGAGGATGAGGCGCTGCTGGGACACGCCCGTTCCCAGTTGGCACTGACCGTTTCCGCCGGCGATCTGGACGCCATCCGCCTGGGTGCGTTGGCGAAGGATGCCGGCATCGAAGCCGCCACCGCGCTCTGGTATGCGCGCCTCACCGGCTCTGCGCCGCATGCTGGATTCATGGCGCGTGTCCGCTGCGGGAAGGACAGCATCCGGCAACGACCCGACCTGATCGGCGTCGTGCCGGGCGCCTTCCATCGGGAACATCGAGACACCGGGGCTGATGGGGCTCGTCCGTTGGCTATTGCCCGCGAACTGGGTATTCCCGCAGAGCTGGTTCCCGTCGCGAGCTTCGGCCGACTGGAAGAGAACGCCGCCGTCATCGCGGCTTGGCTGAAGTCTCGCGCGCCGCGACAGATCGCCCTCATCAGCCTGAGCAAAGGCGGTGCGGACGTGAAGCAGGCGCTCGCCCGACCCGATGCGACCGCGGCCTTCGCTCACGTCACCACTTGGATCAGCTTCAGCGGAGTGGTCCAGGGCACACCGCTGGTGAAGTGGCTGAAGGATCGGCCCTGGCGTTGGTGGGGGGTGAGTTTGCTCCTGCGCTGGCATGGGCACCGCATGGACGCCTTGCGGGATCTGCGACACGGTCGGGACACCCCGCTCCACACTTGGCCAGCATTACCTCCGCACCTTCGGATTGTTCACGTCTGCGGTTGTCCACTGCGCCGCCATCTCCGACACCGGTGGGCGACCCGGGCCTATGAACGCCTCGCGCCACTGGGGCCGAACGATGGCGGCGGCGTCCTGCTGGGGGACCTCTCAGGAGTGCCCGGAATCGTGTGTCCGATCTGGGGTGCCGACCACTATCTCGAACCGGCTTGGGATGCGACGTCGCTCTGTTGCAACATCGTCGCCGCGGCTCTGGCCTTGGGCGAACTTCCCCAAGCCCACCAATCCGCGACGGCACCAACGACCCCACCCGCCAGCAGGTCCACCGCATAATGTTGGCGGGTGGCGATCGTCGCATAAAGCACGGCCAGTCCCCACGCCACGCCGACGCACCGGAGCGGGACGGAAAGCCGGCGACCGAACAGGCGCCATGCGAGTGCACCTTCGAACACCAGAAAACCCGCATGGAGGGATGGGAAGGCGTTCAAGATCCCATCGTAGCCAACAATCCACGCCATAGCTCCAAACGGGGGCGCGGACAGGATCCGGGGCGAAGCGACGGGAAAAAACAGGAAGATCAAGAAGCTGATCCCGCTCAACGCCGCGAAGCCCACGCCGAACCGAAGGAGGCCCGACCGGGTCGGGATCAACCAGGCCAACGGACCAACGACGAGGAATTGTGAAAGATAGATCCAGGCCCATGGCTCAGGTTGGAATGGGATGACCAGATCGGGCCACAAAAGTGGCGGCGTGCGCCGGGGGAACAACGCGATCCGCCCGAGGACCGAGTAAACGGTCCAGAACCCGAGGTTGAGTAGGATCGTCAACCGGAGCTTGAGCCCCCAATGCGCCTGGAACCGGGACCACACGTCAGGGGATAAGGTGCCCGGAATGCGGGTTGCGGACCCGGTTGGGGGCCGGACGCGGGCCCCGCCACATCTTGAGGTACGCCAATGGCAGAAATCCCGGACGCGCCCCTGATTCCGGCTCCGTGTGCGGCAAATGAATCCACGGGACCGAGGGATGTTGATGGTGCGTCAGATGCCAGTTGTGATTGAGCCAGAGGCGGTCGAGTGGACCCCAGATCCAGAGGTTGCGCGCCCCGCGGGTCACATGCCGCTCGGTGCCGTAGTGATGGACATACTGCATGGCCGACCACATGAAACCGAAGCCGGCATACATCACGAGGTAATGGCCCACCGGGATCCGCAGGCCCCACACCAACCCGACGTGCAGGGCGATGGCCGCCGCACATTCGAGACGGATTACCCGGCGATAACTCGGGTTGAGCGATTCCATGAACGCCTTCGAAGCCTGATCCACCTCCCAATAGCGTTTGTCATCCCGAAACGGCATCATCAGAAACACCACGTTCGCCAGCACCACCACCACCCAATAAAACCCGGTCAGGATCCCGTACCACACCAGGAACCGCCACACCTTGTGATCCCCTTCGAAATAGAAATCAAACGCCTCGTCGTCGGAACGATTTCGCAGGTGATGACCGAGATGTCCCTGCCGGATCAGGTGGAAGGGCGCGGGGAAAAACAGCGCCAGAAAACTGCCAGTCAGGTCGTTCCATCGACGGTTCTCGAACAGCATGGCGTGCTCGGCCTCATGGATGGTGGCATAGACTGAATTCATCAGGATGCCGAACCCCAACGCCAGCGCCGCCAATCCCCAACCCGATTCGACCCGCGACACCGCCCACAGGCACATCGCAATCGCGGCCAACTGGCCGCACACGATGGCTAGGTTCAGCTGGCCGGGAATCGGAGCACTCGCGGGGTGGGAAGGCATCTTGGCACCTGAAATTGACGACCCGGATTTGACGGGTTCACGAGGATGTTGACACGGATTTTCTTGTGCGTCGGATCCGAGCGGCAAGTATCGGCTCCAGTGCCCGTCGCCCCGTCCAGATTCTCGTCGTCGCAACGTCTGCGCGTGGCTCTGATTTCCCCCAAGGGCCCGCTCTATCGTCACCGGGGTGGCATCTGGAAGAAGTCGCTGCGCTATCAACCGCTGACCCTCACCACCCTCGCCGCGCTGATCCCGCCGGAACTGCCGGTCGACGTGCACTTGATCGATGAAGGCATCGCCGATGTGCCGGACGATCTCGACGCCGACCTTATCGGGCTGACCGTGATCACCGGCACCGCCCGTCGGGCCTACGAACTGGCGGACCGATTCCGACTCCGGGGCCGCACCGTCGTGCTGGGCGGGCCGCACGTCACGCTCCTTCCCGAAGATGCGCAACCGCACGCCGATGCCATCGTGGTCGGATATGCCGAGGACACGTGGCCGGAACTCCTGCGCGATTTCGCCGTCGGCGCGCTCCGACCGCGCTACGACCAAGCTCCCGGACTGGAGATCGGCGGTCGCCCTTTCCCGAGGCGTGATCTCCTGCCCAGTCGACACTATCTCACCAGCAATGTCTTCGAGGCCACGCGCGGTTGTGTGCACGCCTGTGATTTCTGTGTCGTCCCGACTGCGTGGGGACGAACGCCCTTCCAAAAGCCCGTCGGCGAAGTCATCGCGGACATCCGCCAGCACGGCGCGCGCAAACTCATCTTCATCGACCTGAATCTGGTCGCCCACCGCGGTTACGCGCTCGAACTGTTCACCGCGCTGATCCCCCTGCGACTGCAATGGTACGGGCTGGCGACGGTGCTGCTGGCCGAGGATGCGGAGTTGCTCGACCTTTGCGGCCGCAGCGGCTGTCGCGGATTGCTGATGGGGTTGGAATCGATCTCGCCCTCCAACCTTCGGGAGAGCCACAAGGGTTTCAACCGCCCCGAGAACTACCGGCGCGTCGTCGAGCAGCTCCATGCCCACAGGATCGCCTTGCAGGGCTGCTTTGTCTTCGGGCTCGACGGGGACCGGCCCGACGTCTTTCTGAAGACCGCCGAGTTTGCCGTCGCGGCGGGCATTGACCTGCCGCGGTTCGCCGTGGTGACGCCCTTCCCCAACACCCCGCTGTATCTCCGCCTGGAGGCCGAGGGCCGGATCCTCACCCGGGACTGGGAATTGTACGACGCCCAGCATGTCGTGTTTCAGCCGGCGCAAATGTCGGTTCAGGAACTTCAGCAGGGGGTGGAAGCCGCGTGGAAACACGCCTACAGCCTGCGCTCGATCGCTCGCCGCATCCGACATTCGCCCGCGCCTTGGCCGGTAAAACTCGGCACCAACCTGGGCTACCGCTTCTACGCGCACCACTTGAACCGCTTTTATAACTGCGACTGGATCATCGGCCGCGCGCCCTCCCGGCCCGCTGCGAATCCGGCCCCCAACCCGCCGGCCCCGGCACCGAGCCTGGCTTCCCTGGAATGAGGGTCACCCTCATCCACCCGTGCATCGGCCGCCGGCGCCATGACCGCGGCTATATCCGCACTTGGCAGATGGAACCACTGCCCGCCGCCACCCTCGCCGGGCTTACTCCGCGTGAGGTCGAACTCCGCTTTCACGATGATCGGATGGAGGAGATCCCGTTCAACGAACCGACCGATCTCGTCGCCCTGAGCGTCGAGACCTATACCGCCCGACGCGCCTATCAGATCGCCACCGAATACCGGCGACGCGGGATCCCCGTCGTCATAGGCGGCTTTCACGCCGCCCTCTGTCCGGACGAAGTTGCCCGCCATGCCGAGGCGGTCGTAATTGGCGAAGCGGAGGTGCTCTGGCCCCGGGTGCTCGACGACGCCCGCCACGGTCGGATGGAAAAATTCTACCGGCAGACGGGACGCCCGTCGCTCGTAGGACTCAAGCCGGACCGCTCGATCTTCCGAGGGAAGCGTTACCTGCCCGTCGGGTTGGTCGAAGCCGGTCGTGGCTGTCATTTCAAGTGTGACTTCTGCGCGGTGCAGACGGTTTTCGCCTCGACCCAGACGCGCCGGCCCACCGACGCCATCCTCGCCGAGTTGGTCGCGCTCAAGGGAGAGAAGAAACTGTTCTTCTTCGTCGACGACAACATCACGTCGAACCTCGCCCAGGCGAAGGAGTTCTTCCGTGCGCTCATCCCGTTGGGGATCCGCTGGGTCAGCCAGTCGAGCATTAACGCCGCGCACGATGACGAATTCCTCGACCTGCTGGTGCGCAGCGGCTGCCAGGGGGTGTTGATCGGGTTTGAGAGCCTGAATGCCGACAACCTTCGGGCCATGGGGAAATCCTTCAACATGATGCACGGCGGATTCGAACGCGCCCTCGCCAATCTCCGGCGACACCGGATCCGGGTGTATGGCACGTTCATTTTCGGCTACGACGGCGACACGCCCGAAAGCTTCGCTCCGACCATCGCCTTCGCCCGGGAACACGCGCTGTATATCGCGGCGTTCAATCATCTGACTCCCTTTCCCGGCACGCCCCTCTATCAGCGACTCGCCGCCGAGGGCCGCCTGCTTTATGAATCGTGGTGGCTCGACGAGCGGTACAGTTACAATCGGATTCCGTTCCAGCCGCGCGGCATGGACCCGGGGACGCTTCAACGCGGTTGTCTCGCTGCCCGCCGGGAATTCTATTCATGGCCGAGCATCCTGCAGCGGGGCTTCGACCCCGTGAATCGCAGCAACGCCTTCATGTGGCGGAATTTTTATCTCATCAACGGAATGCACCGCAGCGACGTCAGCCAGCGCGATCATTATCCGTTGGGCGACGAGGCCTGGCAGGGGCCCCTCCTGCCAGCCCCATGACCGCGAGCGCCCACTTCCGACTGGCCACGCCCGACGACGACGACGCGATCCGTCGCCTCTTGCGCGACAATCCGATGCCGGGTGCCGTCACGCTTTCGTTCGAACGCGAGCCCGACTATTTCCGGAGCGCCGGACTCGCCGGCGCCGACGACCAGACGATTCTGGCCTTCGCCGACCAGCGTCTGGTGTGCGTCGGCCGTTGCACCGTGCGCCCCGGTTGGATCAATGGGGCGATCCGCCGCCTCGGTTACCTCGGGGAATTGCGTCTGGACGCCACCGCCCACGGAAGATTTCACGTGGTGCGGGGCGGCTATCAGTTCTTCCGGGAGCTTCACCGGGCCAATCCGGCCGACTTCTATTTCACCAGCATCGCCACCGACAACGACCGGGCCCGACGCCTGCTCGAACGCGGCGTGCGCGGCCTGCCGCGCTACGACCCTCTGGGCGGTCTGATGTCCCTGCTTGTGCCGGTTCCCCAGAATCCCCAACCGCCCGCCGTCCCTCTGGAGACCGCCCACAACGGGGACCTGGAAGAACTCGCGGCGTTGCTCAACCAATCGGCCCAGCGCCATCAACTCGCCACCGCCTGGACCGCCCACCAACTCGCCAGCCTCGGCCAGCACGGCCTACCGCCCGAACGGTTTCGACTGCTGCGCCGCCATGGCCGGATCGTCGCGTGCGCGGCGCTGTGGGATCAACGCGGGTTCCGGCAGATTCGGGTGCGCGGCTATTCCGGGCTGCTGGGTTGGGCCCGACCGGCCTGGAACCTGGCCGCGCGTCTGTTCGGAACCCCCCGATTGCCCGCGCCGAAGAGCGTCTTGGCGAACGCCTTCGTTTCACCGCTAGCGTCCGCCGAGGCCGACGAATCCCTCGTGCCCGACCTGGTGGCGGGTCTGTTCCCGGAGGCCGTCGAACAGGGTCTTGAGTTCCTCACACTCGGCTTGGGCGAAGGGGATCCGCAGATCGCCGCCCTGCGCCGCCGGTTTCCTTGCCGCACGTATATGAGTCGGATCTACCGGGTCTCTTGGGACGAGGACCCGGACCCGATTGGCGCGCTCGACGGCCGGCTGTTCCGGCCCGACATCTCCTTGCTATGAGCGATACCTCAAGCCGAGAGATCTCCGGGCTGGTGCCGCGCGCCGCGCTGAGTGTCGGGCAGCGGGACGAAATGTTCGCACTGCTCGATCGGCATTTCAGCGGGGTTACTCGGGCGCAGTTCGCAGACGATCTCGCCGCGAAGAACTGGGTGATCGAACTCCGCCGCGCCGGGCGTCTCATGGGTTTTTCCACGCTCCTCGCGACCACCTCGGTCTTCGAAGGCCGATCGATCACGGCCTTATACTCGGGCGACACCATCGTCTCGCCCGAGGCTTGGAACAGCCCGGCGTTGTTCCGGGCGTGGATCGCCGGAGTGAAGCGCATCCGCTCAACCCTGCCCGCTCAACCCTGCCATTGGCTGCTGTTGACGTCGGGCTTCCGGACCTACCGGCTGCTCCCGTTGTTTTGGCGGGAGTTCACCCCGCGCTTCGACACGCGTCCTTCGCCCATCCAGCAACGGTTGCTGGTACATCTCGCGAACGAGCACTATGGAGCTCGTTTCGAGGCCGCTGCGGGGCTCGTCCGTTTTCCCCATCCCCAGCGTCTCCGCGCCCCTCTCGCCACCGTTCCAACCGGTCGCATCCGCGATCCCCACATCGCCCACTTCCTCCACCTCAATCCCGGTCACGCCGAAGGGGACGAACTAGTGTGCCTGACGGAGATCGACGACGCCAACCTCACCGCCGCAGGTCGCCGCATGGCGGGTGTGCCGAGCCCGGAATGAACCTCCGCTCGACACTCGCCAACGCCGCCTGGCTCGCCACCGGCCTGCCCGCCCGGCGTCGGTTCATTCGCGCCCTCGAAGAACCCGCCGCTGCCCAATGGCGAGTGCTCCGGACCCAACTCGCCCGCAACGCCGCCAGCGCCTACGGCCGCAACCATGGTTTCGCTGAGATTCGTTCGCCGGAAGATTTCGCACGTCGGGTGCCCGTGGTGGGATATGAGGAACTCGAACCCTGGATCGAACGGATCCGGCGGGGCGAATCGTCCGTGCTCACTTCTGGACCCGTCACACGACTCATCCCCACCAGCGGTTCCAGCGGGGCCCGCAAACTGATCCCCTTCACGGCTTCCGTGCAGCGTGAATTCAATGCGGCCATCAGTCCGTGGATGGCCGATCTGGTCCGCCAACATCCCACCGTCCCCTTGGGCCCCGCCTACTGGTCCGTAACACCCATGGCCCAAGTGGACGTCGAGAAGGGCTCGGCCGTGCCCATCGGGTTCGATGACGACCGCCGTTATCTGGGTGGTACTCGGGCGTGGCTCGTGGAATCCCTGATGGCGGTACCAAGCGCGGTGCGCCACATCACCGATCTCACCGCCTTCCGTCACGCCGTCCTCCTTTGCCTGCTGCGCCACGCCGACCTGCGCTTGGTCTCCGTCTGGCATCCGTCGTTCTTCGCCCTGCTGCTCGATGCTTTGCCGACGCACTGGGATGCGTTACTCAGGGACCTTTCCGAGGGGACCTTCCGTTACGCCGACCGGGTGCCTGGGAACGTGCTTGCGGCGCTTCACTTGCGCCCGCGGCCACGGTGGGTTGACCGTCTCAAGCGTTGCGCACCGGAGCACCCGGAAACCCTGTGGCCCAATCTGCGCGTGGTGAGTTGCTGGGCCGACGGTCACGCCGGCGGGGCGGCGAACGCTTTGGGACGGCGCCTCCCGCAGGCCATGATCCAATCGAAAGGTCTCTTGGCCACTGAAGCGTTCGTCACGATTCCGTATGAGGGCGCCCATCCGCTCGCCCTTTGCTCCCATTACTTTGAGTTCGCCGACGACGCCGGCGGAATCCATCCCGCCCAGGCCCTCCGGAGCGGCGTCACGTACGGGGTGATTGTCACGACGGGCGGCGGCCTGTGGCGGTATCGTCTGGGGGATCAGGTCGAAGTCACTGGGTTCGTCGGTCGGACGCCCTCGCTGCGCTTCCTCGGTCGGGCCGGAGGCGTCTCCGATCGTTGCGGCGAGAAGCTCTCCGAGGCCTTCGTCATCCGGGCAATCGAAGGTGCGTTTGCGCCAACTCCAGTGCCCGCCTTCGCGATGCTGGCCCCGGAGGAGGGCGCCGACGGTTGGCACTATGTCCTCTACGTCGACGTGCCAACGCCCGTTGATCTCGGACCCAGGCTCGACACAGCGCTACGGGCCAATCCGCACTACGCGCTGTGCCGCGATCTCGGACAACTCGGGCCGATCCGGACCTTCCGCATCGGGTCGGGCGCCTATGAAACCTTTGCAACGGCCGAGATGGCGCGGGGACTACGGCTCGGAGACCTGAAGCCCGCCGCCCTGTCAGCGGAGACGGGTTGGTCGAAGCGGTTCACCGGTTGACTGAGCACCTCGGCGTCCAAAAGCCAATTCACAACCCACCTCGCCGAAGTCGGTCGCGGTCAAGAGGTCGCCGTCGAGGGTCGCCCGACCGCCGACCGCTGATTCAGTTTAGTCCGCCAAGAAAAGTGCGGATTACGTGTTACTGGTTCACGAAGGGAGCCTGCCACAAATAGACCGGCGCATTACGCGTGGCCTCGGTCACGACCAATTGGGAATCATCGGGCGCGAAGCGGAGGCAATAGATCTTCACCGGCATTTGGATAGTGGCCAACTCCCGCAGGGTTTCCACATGCCAAAGCTTCACGGTCCAATCGTCAGAAGAGGAAGCCAGTGTTCGGCCGTCACTCGAAAATGCCACTTCAAGAACTCCCGCCTTGTGGCCATTCAACGTCGCCACCTTTTCACCGGTTGCCACACTCCACAAATGGATCAACCGATCCCAACTCGCCGTCGCCAACAATCGCCCATCGGGTGAAAACGATCCTCCCACCACCGCATTTCCATGGCCCTTCTTGGACCACCGTGTTTGTCCCGTTTCCAGGTCCACCACCCCGACATCCCCACGGCTCCCCCCGAGCATCAGCAAGTCATGGACACCCGACATTCGAATCACTCGCGTGAGAAATGGGAACTGGGAACTCCGCTGTCGCTTACCGGTCAGCGTGTCATATACCTCCATCGACTGCTCCCCGTGCTGGAAGACAATCCTCGCTCCATCCCGGGTTATCTGTTCCCCCCAGATTGTTGCTCCATTCAAACCCTCCAAATGCACCTGACTCAGGAAGCGGCCCTGCACGAGATCCCAGCGCAGGATCACATCCCGGGCCTCACTAACGGTGACCAATCCCTGGCCATCCGCAGTTACCGCCGCCGGCAAGTTACCGTCAGGTAGGGAATGGATACGCTTCAGCGTTTTCGCGTTCAGAACATGGACGGCCCAACCTTCTGCCATGACGCACACGTATTTTGAGTCCGGGGTAAACAAGGGGTAGGACAACGTCCTGCCGCGCTCTATTCCTACTGTCGGCAACAAATCGGTACCCTTTCGTGGCCGGGCGTCCACAGCCCACAATCTCACGGAATGATCAAACGAAGCCGTGGCCAACGTCTCACCATCGGGACTGAACGCGACGCCCCAAACCTCCGACTCGTGCCCGGCCAAACGCCCGGTCCGCCGCGCCTTCTGCAAATCCCACAACTCCACTTCATGCAATTGCCGGGATGCAGCCAAGGTTCGGCCGTCGGGGGAGACAGAAATGCCCGTGACGAAATCTGCCGAAAAATCGCCCTCACCGGGATCGCGGATCCGGCGGACGGATTCGTCCGCAAGGTTCCACTGTAAAATCTCTCCTTGGGCGGTGCTGAGGAACACCGATTTCCCATCAACCGCGAACGCCAATCCCATGACCCGAGGAACAGATTTCAGGCGGCGGACTTTTTCGTGCGAACCGAGGTTGAAGACCGAGACTTGCTGTTGGTAGTTGGCCGTCACCAGCAACCGTCCATCGGGCGAAAACGCCGCGCGATCTCCACTCTCAGGTAGTTTGGCGACCAAAGTCCGCGACTCGGTATCCCAGAGTTGGACCTCGCCATCGGATTCCGCCCACATGTTTCCGCCAACGCCAATGGCCAGCAGGGGACTCGCCGGAGAGAATACGGCCCTCGGTGAAGCATTCGTGATGGTCCATTCCAAAGCACCTCCCGGCACGGTAAGGATGCGGACTTGTGCGTCGTCCGACGCCACCGCCAGTTTCCGGCTATCCGGAGAGAACGAGAGTGTCGTGACGGGAGCCGCAAGGTTCGACAATTCGGCTACGGGCGCGCCGTTTGCGGTGGAGCGGAGGCGAACGACATCAGCGCCACCTGAAGCGAGCCACTTCCGGTCGGGCGACCACGCCACGGCAACGACGTTGTTCTTATGATCCCGAAAGGTCGTTTTCTGATCCCCCTGCGTCCGATTCCAAAGGTATCTCCATTCAAAGCCCCTGAGATCCTTGCTCCCATTGGTCGGGACTTGAGCGCTCAGCAGCGTTCTGGCGCGTCCGAGATTCCCTTCCTGGATCGACTGGAACGCCAACTGGATGTCGGCGGCATAGAGATTTCGGTTGGCGACGTCGCGGGCCGTGCGCACCGAGGCCGACTCCTGTTCGGAAACGCGTAAGAGCCTCGCCTGGTCCGCCTCCACCACTCGAAGCCTCTTTAAGGTCGCGGCGGCCTGCAGGTATGAGGCAAAGGAGACCATGCCCCCGACAAAGAACACGATCAGGACGGAGCTCAAGGCCACGAAGAGGCCACGATTCCGACGAGCCATCCGTCCCAGACGATAGAGTGGGTTCGGTGGCCGGGCGATGACCACCTCATGATTCAGGAAACGCAGCAGATCCGCCGACAATCCATTCGCCGTCTCATACCTACGCGCACGCGCCTTCTCGAGACACTTCAGCACGATCCAATCCAAGTCGCCGGAAAGCATCCGCGCCAACTTAGCGGCGCCCGCGCCACGCGCCGCGGCGACCTTCGCACGATCCTCCGGTGACATCGATTGAACACACGTACTGGGCCGAACCGCTTCCTGCTCGCGAATCACCCGACGCATCTTGTCCAGACCCGACGAAACCAATTCCTTACCATCAAAGGGAGTGCGTCCCGTGAGCAGTTCATAGAGCAAGACCCCCAGGGAGTAGATGTCGCTCCGGGTATCGATACCTTCCCCGGTCGACTGCACCTGTTCCGGACTCATGTACGAAGGAGTTCCGATGATCTGGTTCACCTGCGTATAGACCGTCGCGTCGGTCAACCGACCTTCGACGGCCTTGGCCACACCGAAATCAATCACCTTTGGTACCGGCACATCATTCACGCGGGTCACCAGAATGTTCGAGGGCTTGATGTCGCGGTGAATGATTCCTTTCTGGTGGGCATGTTGGATCGCGCCACAAACCTGAATGAACAGGTTCACGCGTTCCGCCAGGGTGAGATGATTCTGGTCGCAGAAATCCGTGATCTTGGACCCCAACACCAATTCCATCACGAAATACGGTCGCCCCGCCTCGGTGCTGCCGGCATCAAACACCTTGGAAATGTTGGGATGATCCATCAGGGCAAGCGCCTGACGTTCCAAATCGAACCGAGCGAGCACCGAGTCGGTATCCATCCCGGGCTTGATGACTTTGACGGCAACGCGCCGTTGGACCGGTTCGTATTGTTGAGCGGCATACACGACCCCGCATCCGCCTTCGCCGAGTTTCTCAAGCAACTTGTACCGCCCGATGCGAACACCTTCCAAAGCTGCGGTCAGACCATCCACCGGCAGACGTTGGGGGGACGAAACCTCGTTGGCGGCTTTGGGATCCTGCCCGGGAGAACCCAACGAAGCCCGCAACTGGTGGTGCTTCTCAAACAAGCCCGGCAGTACGCCCTCCGTTTCGATCGAGGCTGCCAACAGCGCCTTCAGGCGCGCGGCCGCCACCGGATCGGTCGCGGCCAGTCCTTCCAGCATGTCCTGACGCCGCCGCGGATCTGTGGTCGCCATCAACGCCTCATACAAGGCTTCTTCCGAGCTCTCGCGGGGGCCATTCATCGCAAGCGGGCAAAGGGAATCACAGCCCAGCCCAAAAGAACAAACCTCGGCTCGTCACCCTGTATCTTCATGGCGGCGCCGAAAGGCTCGCGAAAAACGCCGCGCCGATTCAAGCTAAGGATTTGTGTCCGACGCAAATCGGCCGGTCGGTCGAGGGCCGAACTGGTGGGAACCGACCTTCCCAAGTTCCTCTTCGAACTGGATCTCCGTTGGAGGATAAAGAATTGCGGTCAGCAACTGGCACCGGGCAAGACACCACCCTCGTGAGCCGTGGTGCTGAGGGGAGTGTTACTGGCTTTCCGGCAGCGTGGAAGGCTTGGCTCCGGCGGGCAATTGGGCTTGTTCGCGGCAGCGGTTGGTGAGGGTTTGGGCGGGGAGATCGGCAGGGTTGAGGGCGAGGACGCCCTCGAAGTGGCGAAGGGCTTCGGCGTAGTGACCTTGGCGGTACAGACGGGTAGCCCGGTCGAATTCGGGGAGCGTTTGCTCCTTGAGGGCAATGACGGCCGGCGGGTCGGTGTCAAAGACCTCGTAGAGGGTGGTGGGCTGGGTCTTGCCCTGGGCGCGCACGGTGTCAATGACGCGGGTCTTGAACTTCCAGGGCTCGCGCAGGGCGGTGAAGGTTTCCTGGGTGAGGAGGAGGCTGACTCCGTAATGCTTGGTGAGGCTTTCCACTCGGGCAGCAAGGTTCACGGAGTCCGAGATGACGGTACTTTCCAGCCGGTTTTCGCCGCCGATGGTGCCGAGGAGCAGGCTGCCAGTGTGGATGCCGATGCCGATGCGGATGGGCAGGCGGGCGGGCGCGGCGGCAGAGTGCTGACGCTCGACGTTCCAGGTTTCGATGCGGCGCAGCATCGCGAGGGCGGCGTGTACAGCGCTATCGGGTCCGGTATGGAAAAGGGCCATGATAGCATCACCAATGAATTTATCCACGAAGCCATGTTGGGCGCGGATGCAGGGTTCCATCTGGCGGATGTATTCGTTAACAAAGTCGAAGGATTCCTGAAGCGTCATTGCCTCGGACAAGGCGGTGAAACCACGCACGTCAGCGAAAAGGAGCGTCATGTGCTTTTGCACCTGGTCGCCGGGGCGGATTTCGTCCAGCGACTGCTTTTGCAGGAAGCGCAGGAACTCATGCGGCACGAAACGTCCGGCGGCATGATGCATGGTTTTGAGCCTGACGTGATTCCGAATGCGGACGATGAGTTCGTGTCGCGAAAAAGGTTTGGTGAGGTAGTCGTTCGCACCCGCTTCGAACCCGGCAAGCAGGTCGCTGACCTGGTTGCGGGCGGTCAGCATGAGGACCGGGAGGTCGCTCGCGGAGGCAGTTTCACGGATACGCTGGCAACACTCGTAGCCAGTCATGCGCGGCATCATGACATCCAGGAGGATGATATCGAACGGGTACGGCGCGGAGCGGATGTGGTCGAGGGCTTCGTGACCGCTGGCGGCCTGGGTGATGGAGCAGCCTTGCAGAGTGAGGGTGTTGTTGAGGACCTGGAGGTTGACGGGCTCATCATCCACAATCAGGACCCGCGTTCCTTCGAGTGAGCGGGCAGCGGATGGCGCGGTGACGGCTTCGTCTTCTTCCGGGTCGTCCTGGCGGGCGGGGCTGAGCGTACGAGCGAGCAACCCGGCCACTTGAGAAGTCGGAGCGGCGACGGGTTCGGGGCGGGATTCCTGGCTGAGGGGAAGGGTGAACGTGAAAACGCTGCCGCGTCCGGGTTCCGATTCCACGGTAATGGTGCCGCCGTGGAGTTCCACCAACTGGCGCGTGATGGCGAGGCCAAGGCCGGTCCCGCTGTAGAGGCGGGCGGTCGTGGCGTCGCCCTGTTGAAAGCTCTCAAAAATGGATTCGAATTTATCCGCAGGAATGCCGATGCCGGTGTCGGTGACGCGGACCGCAATGAGCTCGCCCTGTTGCGTGGCGGTAATATCCACGCGGCCTTCGTCGGTGAATTTGATGCCGTTGCCGATGAGGTTGTAGAGGATTTGCTGAAGGCGGTTTTCGTCAGCGTGGACGAGGGGAAGTTCGTGCGGGATGCGATTGAAGATGTCGATGGGCTTATTGTGGGTAACAGGGCGGGTAAGATTGATGACGATGTCCGTGATGGCTCGGAGGTCAACGGGGCGGCGTTGCAGATCAATGGTCCGGTGGCGGAGTTTGGAGAAGTCGAGGATATCGTTGACCAGATGGGCGAGGCGACGGGCGGAGGTGACAATCATTCCCAGATTGTCTTCCAGCGCGGGAGTAATTTTACCGGCGGCACCTTCGATGAGGGATTCAGCGACGCCGATGATGCCGTTGAGGGGCGTACGGAGTTCGTGGGAGGTGTTGGCCAGGAAGGAGTCCTTGAGTTCGTTGGCGCGGGCCAGCGCATTTTGCGCAGCCTTCTGGTCGGTGATGTCGTGAGCCAGGATGACGATGCGGTCCGGCTGCCGGCTCGGGTTCGCGGTACGGTGGATGGGAGCCAGCGAAAGGGTAACAGTGGGGCGCTCGGCCGTGAGGAGCGTGCCTTCAAGGGTTGGGATGGCGGCGGTGGATTCGGCGGGCTGAAGGACGCGAAGCAGGTTTTCCGTAGTCCAGACATGGGGGGCTTCAGCGTTGGCGAGCGGGGTATTGGGGATGAGGAGTTGGCTGAGCGGACGGCGGAGCAAGGCTTGGCGCGTTTGGGAGAAGGTTTTGACGGCGTGGGGATTTAGGTCGGTGACGAGCCACTCGGCGGCAGGGTCGGCCGGACCGGGGGCGATCACCAGCAGGGTGTCGCACATGGAGTTCAGGACGCTATCCACGTAATCCTTGGAGACGGTGGTGGAGTGGAGGCGGGCAGCCATTTGGTTGAAAGCGTGAGCCAGTTCCCCGATTTCATCGTGCGAATGAATGGGCAGGGCAATGTCGGTATGTCCGTGTTGGAGCTGGCGAATGCCGCGAAGCAAGGCGCTGGCCGGGCGGGAGATGGTTCGGGCGACCAGCCAGGCGAGCAGCAGGATGGGAGCGAGCAGAGCCAGGCTGAGGTACAAAGTGCGCTGCCGGAGAGTCTCCACGGGGGCGAAGGCTTCCGCGGCGTCAATCTCGGAAAGCAGCACCCATTGGACGTCGGGGATGGCGAGCGGCGTCCAGGAGGAGAGAACGGGCATGGCGCGATAATCCAGAATGATTCGGGTGCCGGAGTTGCCCGCCAAGGCATCGCGCGCAGCTTCCGTCGGCACCGGCAAAGCCAGGATGGTGGTGTTGAAGTTGGAAATGTGGTGGAGGGTTTCCGGGGCGATGCCGAGCGGGCGAAGGCTTTCGAGAAAGGCTCGGGAATTCTCAATCAGGAAGCGGGAATCGGTACGCATGAGTTGGTCCGGCCCGACCAGATAGGTCTCGCCAGTCTGCCCCTGACCCTCGGCAGCCCATTGGCGGTCGCCGGTCATCACGGTGTTGATTTCGTTGACGGGGACTTGCGCGATCAACACGCCGATCTTCTGGGGACCGTCATAAACTGGCGCTCCTATGAAGGCGGCGGGCGCGAGGTAGGACGGCGCGTAGGACTGGTAGTCAGTGAGGGCGCAAAGGCGAGGATCGTCCGAGGCAAGGATACGCCGGAAGAGATCGGCGATGTTGGAGTCTTTATGAGGGCCGGTGAGGAGGCTGGTGCCGTAGTCGGTCTCCTTGAAGACGGTGTAAACGACGCGTCCATCGCGGGCGTCCACCAGGAAAAGATCGTAAAAGCCGAAGCGTTTGATGAAGCTGCGGTAGGTCGGATGACTGGCGGCGTGCGCGATGTCGTAGGGAGTGAGGCTGACGGACGTGGGGGTACCTGGTTGGATAAAGTTATCCTTGCTGCCTACCGGAAACGGGTTGGCGGCGAGGTAACGCGCCTGCCAATGACGAGTCACCGGATCGGTGGGCCAGAGGGCATCAATATCGGCAGCGGCGGGCGAGTTGGTGGCGACGCGCGGCAGGTATTCGTTCTCGTAGTAGCCGCGCAACAGGGCCTCATCAGCGGCAATTTGCGCAGCCGTGAGCGGGGTGTTGCGGACGGCATTGGCGAGGTCGCGGAGGGCGGTGCGGGTTTGCTGGGACTCGGCGACCGTGAGAACTTCGTCGCGCAAAGTGCGGAAACAATTCTCTATCTGGCGTTTCTTGGTGGCGCGCAGAGCGGTGAGCTTGTCGAACGCCATCGTTTTCAACGCATCCCGGCTCACTAGGTAGGATTGCCAGGCGGAGATGCCGAGGGCGGCCAGACTCACGAGCAGGAAGGCCAGGGTGAGTTTGGTGAAGATGGATGCGCCTTTGCGGAAGGCGTCGGGGCCTTCGGCGGATTCGCGAGAAGGTTGATTCAGCATAGCGAGCGAGGCCGACCTGCTGGAAATGGTACGGCGAAGGAATGTTATGTTTACCCTCAATCACCCGAATCACCTCGACGGCGTCGGGGCCCAGGCATTGATTCCTGCACCCCTAGCGATCCAAGGAGTTTTCACGAAACGGGCCGCGCCATGGCTAGTGCCCCCGCGTCCGCACAGGCTTCCGCACGGGCCTGGAGAGCAAACCGGTCGCAAGATCTGTCCCCACGCCCACCACCGTCCCACGATTATTCATCCCACCAATCACCGCCAGGCCATCCTCCGGAGATTTCACGATCGGCGTAAAGGTTCCCTTGAAGACATCCATGATGAACTCGAAGCCTCCTTCGGAAGTGTCATCTGTCCGATAGGTACCGTAGACCTCACCTCGGTCATTGATGGGACGGGTCAGCACTCGGTAAGCCCCAGGGACGGGCGGCAGTACGGGGAGGATTTCCCCGTTCCGGGTAAGGACAAATCCCTGATAACTCCCGGTCGACCCGAGCCAAAACCCGGAGACGTCGCCGTGATCATTCAGACCCCAGAACCAAGTCTCCACCGCGCCGGGGTGCTCAAAATACGTGTACTCCCCGTTTCGATAAACAAAGGCCCGGATCGGTTCCAATTCGGAACCGCACGTGCCGACCACGACTCCGGCCCCATTGATGGAACTTGCCTGCGTGAAGGAGAATTCACCCACAGCAGCATCGGGAAGGGTGACAATGACCCCGTGCTTGGTACGCGTGTACGAATGAAGACGCGTCAGGTCATCGAGCAGATAATACCCCACCACGTCCTCCCGATTGTTGACTCCGATAATGCCGGTCACGGGGGCTCCCGGCACATTCACCACCGTCAATCGCTCGTCAGCGAGGATGAACCCCGATTGCAGCAGAAATTCCGTTTCGGAAGGCTGGGTTGCAAACCCTCCCACCAGGGTTCCCTTATCATTGACTCCCAGCAACTCCGTCCAACCACCTTCCTCGACCGGAAGTTGTCCCGGGATCGACAGGGCGGTGGCTTCGTATTGTTTGGCGGGCAGGATTTTCACTCCTTGCTCAGCCGGCTTCTTTCCCTCGGCATCCGACCCGGCAAGCCCGGCGCCACTGATCGCCAGAAGGGTTAGGACGCCGAGCGATAGGGTACGCAGGGCCCGGGTGGGAGAGGAGAAACGTTGGATCGAATGAGAGTGTGACTTCATGGGGTCAAGGTGGAATGCAGTCCCGGCTTTCACGCACCAGAACGACTCCGATTTATTGCGTTGCTGTCTGGCCCCGAGGCAGGAAAGCCAGCGCTCCTAACGACCAACTCCCGCCGATTGCTGAAGCACCACGCTTCCCTTTTGGGGATTCACCTCGGTATACGGAATTTCATCTTCAAACCCGCCAACCCGTTTCAAAGTTCTTCAATCCACTTCACCATGAAGCACGGATACTGCAGAATCTCCAGCCGATCTCCCCGAATGCGTCCCGGCCCGCTCACAACCGTCTAGCCTAATGGAAATCCCTCGGGAGAAGCCGAAGGAAGGGCCAAGAGCTCACCCGTTTGGACAAGAGAGGGAACGAAACCGCATCCAACGACGGCCTCAAAAACGCGCGTGTCCGAAAAACTGAAAGCCCACGATTGCGTTCGATTACAAAGAGGAGGTCTCCGGTGACCTCAACATCCAAGGCCTCTCCGTCCAACTGGATATCTGCAAGTCGGGTGACCTGCTCGGGATAACTGACGTCCACGATGGTTACGCCCCAGTTTTGCGCACAATACGCCCATCCTCCCGAGACGTTCAGGGACCTCATATTGGAGAACAGTTCCAGTTCCCCCCGCAGTTCCGGCTGCCGCGGATCGGACACATCCAAGAGTTGTAGGCGTGAATAGTTGGCGACATAGGCAAGCCGGTTGGCGAGGTGTACCGCAGAGGTGCTCCGATGCTGATTCCAGGATGCGATCGGCTCGATGCGGTCCGGGCGGCTGACGTCGACCACTTGAATCGGTTCTTCGAAGATCGAGCAATAGACTAGGGAATCGGCGACCGCAGCACCTCTGACCCAGCTGGAGGTGCCATACCGCCCCAACTCCACAGGAAATTGCGGATTAGAGACATCCACGATGATCAGACCGGAAGAGTCGGCTAGGTAGGCCCGCCCGGACTGTACGGAGATATCAACGACATTGCCCGGCGTGTCGAAGCTTCCCACTTGTCGGGGCGCCGAGGGTTGGCTCACGTCGACAATGGTCATTCGTCCTGGCCCTCCCCACTGTCGGGCGTGAAGCAGATCCAGGCCCCAGTCTTATTCGCGTGGGGCGGCCAGGATGACCGGATTGATCCCGCCGACGGCCATCGGTTTGTCGAGGCGCTGCAACGGGAAGGCAAGGTGCACCGGTCCATCTTCGAGGCGGACGAGGGACACGGATTCGAGTCGCCCGCCAACGTCGAAGAGTTCTTCGGGGCCGTGGAGGGCTTTGTGGCCGAGCACCTCCGAATCAGCGGCCAGTAGCCGGACGCGAAACACAAACGGATTCGACGTTTGGCGGAACGACAGGGAATCAGCGTCAACAAGCTGGTCAAGGAATGGGCCACCGTGGCGCTGGCCCAGCACAAGCAACTTGACCTACGAGCGGACCGGCTGCATGCGACTGCGAGACGCAGACTAGCGCAGCAACCAGCCGAAATAGACACTCACTCGCTCCAAACATGAAATCCATCCTGCGCCTCGCTTCGCTCATCCTTCCGTGGCTGCTGTGTTTTCATTCACGCGCCCCGGCGGCGGACGGGCCCAATATCGTCGTTTTTCTCGCCGATGACGCCGGTTGGGGCGATTTCAGCCAGTCCGGGAACCGGCAGGTGAGCACGCCGAACATCGACAGCATCGCGAAAGGCGGCGTTTCACTCGATCGTTTCTTTGTCTGTCCCGTTTGCTCGCCGACGCGCGCGGAATTCCTCACCGGGCGTTACCATCCCCGTGGCGGCGTTCGCGGTGTCTCGACCGGACAGGAACGGCTGAACCTCGACGAAAGGACGATCTCGGACGCGTTCAAGGCCGCGGGCTATGCCACCGGTGCGTTCGGAAAATGGCACAACGGAAGCCAATGGCCGTATCACCCGATGGCCCGCGGTTTCGACGAATACTTCGGCCATACCTCCGGGCACTGGGGCGAATACTTCGACGCGCCGCTGGAGGAAAATGGCCGCATGATCCGCACGAAAGGTTACATCGTGGATGTCTGCACGGATCGCGCGCTTGTCTTCATCGAAAAGAACAAAGCGAGACCCTTCCTATGCTACGTGCCCTTCACCACGCCGCACTCGCCGTGGGCTGCGCCGGCGCAGGACTGGCAGCGGTTCAGGGACAAGCCGATCACACAAACCGCGACCGATCCGACTAAGGAATTGGCGGACGAAACCCGCTGCGCGCTGGCGATGATCGAGAACCAGGACATGAACGTGGGCCGCGTGCTAGCGAAGCTCCGGGAGCACAAGTTGGAGGACAACACCATCGTCCTCTACTTCTCCGACAACGGTCCAAACTCGGCCCGCTGGACCGGCGGCATGAAGGGCCGGAAAGGCACCACCGACGAGGGCGGCGTCCGCTCCGTCTGCTACCTTCGCTGGCCCTCGAAACTGCCTGCCGGACACGCCGTCACGGAGATAGCGGGCGCGATTGATTTGCTGCCCACCCTGACGGCGCTGGCTGGAGTGAAACGCCTCGGCGACAAACCGCTCGATGGCCGCGACCTCACGCCGCTCCTCATGAAGCAGAAGATCGATTGGCCTGAGCGCATGATTTTCTCGACCTGGGCCGGCAACGTAAGCGTGCGCACGCAAACGCACCGCCTCGACAACACCGGCCAGCTTTTCGACATGGTCGCCGATCCCGGCCAAGTGAAGCCCGTGAACGGCGCGAGGCCGGAACTCGCAGCGCAGCTTGTCGCCGCCGCGCAGTCGTGGCGAGCGGAGGTTCTTGGCGGGAACATGCCCGCGAAGACGAAAGGAAAAGGCGACGGCAATGCCGTCGATCCACGTCCGATTCCCGTCGGTTTCCGCGAATTTCCCATCACCATGCTGCCTGCGCGCGATGGCGAGCCCCGCGGCGGCGTGAAGCGCAGCAGCGGCGCACCGAACTGTTCCTACTTTGTGAACTGGACGAGCAAGGATGACAGCATGGTTTGGCTGCTCGATGTGCATTCGACGGGCCGCTACGAGGCGACGATCGACTACACGTGCCCCGTGCCTGATGCTGGCGCGACCGTCGAGCTTTCGTTCAAGGAAGCCCGTCTCACCGAGAAGGTCACTCCTGGCTGGGATCCGCCGCTTTACACGAATCAAGACACGCTCCCACGCCCGCCAGTCGAATCGCGGATGAAGGAGTTTCGCACGCTGAGACTCGGCGAGGTGATGCTTGTTGCGGGGCAAGCTCCGCTGACTCTGCGTGCTCTGGAGATTCCCGGGAAGTCCGTGATGGACGTGCGCCGCGTGACGTTGAAGCTGCTCGACTAAGTTGCGCGATGAGCCTGGAGTCTGATCCCAAGATGTTCCGCTTCGAGAAACGGCTTCGGCGCCAATTGTCGAATGAATAGATAGGACACAATTGCTCGGGATTCTGCACCTGACCCAACTGCCTGCGAGACCTCTGGCGCGATAGGCGCCTGGGAGGTGCCCAGTGAATGCTCACGAACAACGCCCGTCTCGTTCACTGATTCCTGGAGTTGTTGGAGAACCCGAGCAAGAGGTAAGGAGCGTTCCACCGCCACGATTTGGTGTCCAGGATGACGGGACACCAACTCCGCGGTGAACGTCCCCGTGCCTGGGCCCAGTTCAAGGATGACATTCCCAGCCCGGATCCCGGCGGCATCTACCATACTTCTGGCCAGCCAACGACTCGACGGCACGAGTGCCCCCGTCTGCAGGGGACTTCGGATGGCGTTTGCAAAAAACTGAAGCGTGGACATGTCTGAGCCTTACGAACGTTGCAGACCGCCCACCGGAGCGCGTTTCCGACACAAGAGACAATTCCAAATTTTCGCCAGAAGCATCGCCAATCGCATGTCGTCCCGGGAACGATTCGGTTTCAATTTTGGGCTTTCTTCAGAGGAATCCGACCGCTTCACCCACCGAGCCGAGCCTGATTTACCCTACTCAAGCTCGCGGTTTGGAGCGGAATGGTTCGCCGGAATTTCGAACAACCCCAGCCCTCCATGTAAGACCAGGTGTGAACGAGAATGTGCCCTAGTGATTACTTCTTCAGCTCCCACTCCTTCAACTTCTTCGCCGCCGTGCCGTAGGGGCCGAGCTGATAGACCGCCACACCGACGGGGGAGAAGGTGAATGGTTCGAAGGGCTCCTGAAGCATCTGGTCGAGGTAGCCTTTCTCGGCGACGCCGGTGCTGACGTGTGGATTGAAATTCTCACCTGTCATCTTCGGCACGAATGTGGATATGTATTCGATGAATGCCGCGTCAGTGGCGGGCTCTTCGTGCGGGGCGGTGAACGCGGCGGCGGTGGCGGTTTCCTGCACGAACGGCTTCGCGGCGGCGATGACATCGGCCTGCAATTTGAGGATTTCCGGCGAAGGTTTCGCGCAGATGCCCGCGACACCCGTCGTGGCGTCCGCTGCGGCATAGTAGTATTTGAACGCCTCCAACTTCATCGAGTGAATGTTGGCTGAGGCGAACACCTTTTCCTGGGCGGCATAGAACTCGTCGAGGTCGGCGGAGCGGACGAAGCACTGGAGCAGAGTGATATGCGGGGCGTGCGCCGCATCAAAGGTGAATCCATTCGGATACACCTTCCGCAACCGCTCGTTATTCGCAGCAGCATGCATGAGCATCGTGGCATCCGGTTGGAGCAGGATGTCGATGGCCGTGATTTCAGACAGCTTGGCCGGTTTGTCTGCGGCCCGGAGGCTGACGCTTCCGGCGAGGAGGAGGCAGGCGAGGGTGGTTCTGCAGGTCGTTTTCATATTCAATTTCTTCAACTACTGACTACCGATTACCGGTGTTCCGTTGCCTTGTGGTTCGGGAACAGGAGTTGAATCTGCGCCCGAAGTTCCGCTTTGAAAAAGGCATCGTCGGCAATTGTCGAATGAATAGATACGCCCATTTACCATTTCACGCTGCCACCAGACTGCGCCCTCCTGGTTGGATCCATGTTTCGCGACCATTCCGGACCGGCTGGCGAAGGTGACCGGGTCGTGCAAAAGGGTTGGAAACAGGCGGAAACGGCATAGTGTGCCGTCATGCTCTTGGCAGGCCTCACTCCCCTTCTCCGCCGTTTCAATTCCCCTGCCCGCTTCCCTGTTTTCGCGGTGGCCATTCTGCTGGCCGCAACTGCCTTCGCTCGCCTTCTGGCGGCGGATCCGGTTTTCTCCGGTCCGCAGCCCGGTGAGAAGACCACGGGCTTCAAAGTCGTCGCCATTGGAGGCGACGCGGACGGAAAGGAGCGCGATCCCATCGCGGAGAACGCCGGTGCGCCCACGGCGCTGGTTTTCATCCACCAAATCGAGCGTTCGCTGATCCCGCTGCTGCGCGTCATCGAGCAGTACGGCATCGAGCGCAAGGACCGCCTCAAGACCGAGGTTGTTTTTCTCACGCCCGACCGGCTCGCGGGCCAGCAACGGGTCCGGAGTGCGAACGGGTCGCTCAAGCTGCAATCGCGGGTTGGACTTTCCCCGGATGGTGCGGAAGGGCCAGGCAATTACGGGCTGAACAAGGATTGCCTGATGACCATTGTCACCGCGAAGGACAATAAGGTCGTCGCCAACTTCGCGCTTGTGCAACCGGGCATCGCCGATGCGCCAAACGTTATCGCCGCTCTGGCGAAGACGTGCGGGGACGAGAACCCGCCCACTGCCGAAGCGCTCGCGGCGAAGCAACCGGGCTACGGCATGGCACGTGGGCGCGACGCCGCGGCAATGAAGAAGGGCGACAGCAAGCCGAAGGAAAACTTTCCGGGCGCAGTACCGACGGATGAGAAACTCACCGGTCTCCTACGGCAGTTCATCCGTCCGACGAATGATGACGCAACCGTGGATCGCGTGCTCGGCGAGGTGAAGACCTACATCAAGGGCGACGCCGATCTCACCCAACAGGCCGCCGATGGTTGGACGCGCGTGCTGCACTTCGGAGAACGCTATGGCACGGCCTACGCCCGAAAGGTCGGCCGGGAGTTTCTCGACTCCCTCTCGAAACCATGATTCGGCGCGGCGTCCAACTCATATGCTTGCTGTTCGCTGTCCTGCCAGCCGGAGCTGTGGAGGAGACCAGGGATCGGTTGGATTTTCGCACCGGCATCCTGCCGCTGCTCACCAAGGCCGGGTGTAATGCGGGCGCGTGCCACGGCGCAGCGGTAGGTCAGGGCGGATTTCGACTCAGCCTGCTCGGTTACGCCCCGGAGGAGGATTACGCCAGCCTCACCCGTGAGCGGGGCGGGCGGCGCCTGGATCGGGACACGCCCGCTGAGAGTCTGTTCTTCCGCAAGGGCTCCGGCCAGCTCGACCACGAAGGCGGGCGAAAAATCAAACGTGGCTCCGCCGCCGAGCAGACGTTGCTCGCGTGGATTGCCGCCGGTGCACCGTTCGGTCCTTCGGACTTGCGCGTCACGCAAATCAAGGTCGAACCGGAGGACACGCTGCTGCCCGCGCCCGACCAGACGGTGCAACTGCGCGTCGTGGCTGAATTGAGTGATGGCCGCCGCGAAGACGTCACGCTGCTTGCGCTCTATTCGTCGAACGACGACGCCGTGGCAGACGTGGACCAGGCGGGCCTGGTCACCACGCGCGATCGCGGGCTGACGAGCATCATGGTGCGCTATTCCGGCCAGGCCAGCGCGGCGCGCATCGCCGTGCCGTTCGGCGACGCAGATATCGCCTCGGCGGATTTCACCCCGAACAATTTCATCGACGAAAAGGTGCTCGCGGAACTGCGCCGTCTGCGGTTGCCACCCTCGCCACTGAGCGGTGACGCGGAGTTTTTCCGGCGCGTGCATCTCGATTTGATTGGTCGACTGCCTGATGCGGTGGCGGTGCGCGCATTTCTTGAGGAGCCACCCTCGGACGAGAAGCGGCGGCGCGTGGTGGCGGCGCTGCTCGCGAGTGACGCGTTTGTGGATTTCTGGACGCTGAAGTTCGGCGACTGGCTGCTTCTGGACGGCAAGCGCGGCAGTGAAGAAGCAACTCGTGCGTATCATGACTGGGTGCGTGGCCAACTCGCGCGGAATCGCCCGCTGGACGAGTTCGTCAGAGACCTGTTGCTGGCGCAGGGCGAGACCACCCACGTCGGCCCGGCAAATTTTTTCAACCTCGCCACCGACCCGCGCGACCTCGGCGAATACGTCGGCAGCATGTTCCTCGGCGCACAAATCGCCTGCGCCCGTTGCCACGCGCATCCGGCCGACCGCTGGACGCAGGACGACTACCATGCCTTCGCCGCCTACTTCGCGCGGCTCTCCCGACAGGGCGAGACGCTTGTGGTGAGCGCGCGCGGCGAGGTCGAACATCCGAAAACGCAGAAGCCCATCCCGCCACGTCCACTCGGTGCCGACCGCGCGGAGGTCGGGCATCAGGACGACCGTCGCGCCGGACTCGCCTCGTGGCTGACGGCCTCGGACAATCCGTTCTTCGCGCGAAACCTGGTGAACCGCGTCTGGAAACATTTACTCGGCCGCGGCCTGGTGGAGCCGGTCGATGATGTGCGCCCGACCAATCCGGCCAGCAACCCCGCGCTGCACGACGCACTCGCGAGGGAATTCGCCCAACACGGTTTTGACCTCCGCTGGCTCGTCGGCACCATCGCGAACTCGCGTACGTATCAGCTTTCCTCCCGCACGACGGAGGGCAACCGGCACGACGACCAGCTCTTTTCCCACGCATATCTGAAACCCCTGCCCGCGCAGGTTTTCGCGGATGCGGTGGCGCAGGTGACGGGCGTGTCGGATGAATTCGAGGGCCAACCGAAGGGCACGCAGGCCGTGCAGCTTGTCGGTGCGCAGACGCCCTCCTACGCGCTCGACGTGCTGGGCCGCTGCTCGCGTCAGCAGAGTTGCGAGACTCCGGGCAGCGCCAGCGGCGGACTCGCGGCCTCACTCCATCTCATCAACGGCTCGACCATCAACGATAAGCTGCGCGATAGCCCGCTCACGCGCCTGCTCGCGGCAGACCTCCTGAATCGCGAACGGGTGAATGACTTGTTTCTGCGTGCATTCGGCCGCCTGCCATCGGATGTGGAATGGACTTGGTGGACCCAGCACGTCGCCACCACGCCGGATCGCCCGGCAGCCGCGGAGGATTTGCTGTGGGCGTTGCTCAACTCGCGCGAATTCGCGTTCAACCACTGACCATGAACCACCCTGCTTTCCACCCTGGCCAGCGTTGCGACGGCGTTTCGCGGCGCGACTTTCTCCACCTCGGCCTGCTGACGTCGTTCGGGTTGAGCGTGGCTGATTTGCTCCGCCTGCAAGCCGGCGCGGCCTCTCCGGCGAAGGTGCGCGCTAAGTCGTGCATCCTGCTGTGGCTCGATGGCGGACCAAGCCATCTCGACACCTTCGACCCCAAGCCGGACGCTCCGGCCGAGGTGCGCAGTCCGTTTGCGGACATCGCGACGAGCGTACCGGGCATCCGCATCTGCGAGCATCTGCCGCAAACCGCAAAAGTGATGCGCGACGTGGCGCTCATTCGTTCGCTCACACACGAACTGGGCAATCACGATACCGGCACGCGCTACCTGCTCACCGGTCACCGGCCCACGCCCGCGCTCGAATTTCCCAGCCTTGGCAGTCTGGTCGCGCTTGAAACCGGCTTTGGCGAGGCCATGCCGCCTTACGTGGCGATTCCCGGTGACGGTGTTGGTGGGAACTCGAATGCCGCGCGCTCCGGTTATCTGCCCGGCGCCTATTCGGCCTTCAGCGTCGGCCCGGACCCGGCGCGCGTGCGCGACTTGAATCCGCCCGAGGGCGTGAGCTTCGTGCGCAGCGAAGAGCGACGCGCGATGCTGGCCAGGCTGGATGGCTTCAGCCGCGAGGTCGAGGAAGGCGCAGCGACGCGCAATCGTGACGCCTATTACGAACAGGCATATCGTCTGCTCGCATCGGCGGAAGCGAAGGCGGCGTTTGACCTCGATCGCGAGACGCCCGCGACGCGACAGCGGTACGGCCACGGCAAACTCGGCACGAGCTGCCTGCTCGCGCGGCGTCTCGTCGAGGCCGGGTCGCGCTTTGTCACCGTCGTGGACAAGGGCTGGGACACGCACCAGCAAATTTCGCGCGAACTGCCCGACTCACGCTTCGCCGGCAGCGGCAAACTACCGTCTCTGGACCGCGCCTACACCGCTCTGCTCACCGAGCTACGCGAACGCGGCCTACTCGATTCGACGCTCGTGGTCATGATGGGCGAATTCGGCCGCACGCCAAAACTCAACGCCACTGCGGGCCGCGACCACTGGCCGCGCGCCGGCTTTGCGTGTCTCGCCGGCGGCGGCGTGCGCGGTGGCCAAGTCATCGGCGCAACCGATGCCCATGGCGAAGTGCCGATCGATCGCCCCGTAAGCCCGCCGGACCTAGCCTTCACGTTGCTCAAGTTGCTCGGAGTGGACCCCACGCGCGAACTGACCACGCCCAGCGGCCGCCCGGTGAAGATGTTGAGCGACGGTGCGTTCATTGAGGGACTCGTGTGAATCACCGAGTTGTTCTCTTGCTCGCGTCCTTCGCGGGGGCCTTCGCGCGACTCGCAGACGCCGCGCCGGTCACCGGGCTCGCCTTCAGTCCCGACAGTGCGGTGCTCGCCGTTGCCTCGGGACAAAGCGTCTCCCTCCGCAACGCGGCCACCGGTCGGGAGTCGACGTCAGTTTCCTGCGGGAAGGAACGAGCCCTCGCGCTTTCGTTTCAACCCAACGGTCCGCTCCTAGCAGTCGGCACCGGTATTCCCGGCGAGCGCGGCGGCGTACGGCTGCTCGACTGGCGCCGGCAGGCATGGCTCGGCAGCCTATCCACCAACCGCGACGTGGTAACCAGCGTTGCCTTCAGCCCGGATGGCCAATCCCTCGCCACCACGAGCGCCGACGGCAGCGCCACACTCCATCGCATTGAATCCAACGGCGCGAAGCTCACGGCGGCCTTTCCGCTCATCGGCCATTCCGCTGCGGTGCAAGCGGTCGCGTTCAGCCCGGATGGAGGGATTCTCGTGACCGCGAGTATGGACCGCTCACTCAAGGTCTGGTCCGCCGCGGACGGGCGTCTCCTGCGCTCCTTCGGCCAGCACACTGACGCGGTGCTGGCGCTCGCGTTTCGCCCGGTTGTTCCCGACCGCGCTGACGCCTCGCCGTATTGTGCCTCGGGCGGCGATGACCGAACCGTGCGCGTCTGGCAGCCGAGCATCGGCCGCATGGTGCGCATCGTGCGGCAACATGACGGCCCAGTGCTCGCACTGGCGTACACGCCGGATGGACGATTCCTTTTTTCCTCTGGGCAGGAAGGTTTCATCCGGTGCATCGACGCCGACAGCGACGAGGTCCTCGGCCAATGGCGCGCTTCAGCAGACTGGATTTACAGTCTGTCTGTATCGCCCGACGGGCGAACCCTGGCCGCGGGCAACTGGGCGGGAGCGGTAGGTTTGTGGGAACTCACCGGTTCGGGCCTGCGGATGAGGTATGAAGAGCGCTGAGGTGCCAACCGGGCGAACCACCCCGGTCTTCAGGCCTGCACCCGTCAGCTGTTCCGCGGCCACTCTCGCGAAATCCGCGGGCCGAAGGACGACGAAACTCCCTTGAAACCTTCTTGGACGCGCCGGGTTCTATGGGGAAAGTCACCGACGAAATCCATGATGCCGCCCAGAAAGCGCCGCCAATCTTGCCTCACCCGCGTGGTCCTGGCGCTGCTGGTAGCGTCAATGGCGTTCAGTTTACCGGTACGGGCCTGCACCATTTTCGTGCTGACGGATGCCGAACGCTCGCTGTTCTTCAACAACGAGGATTGGAAGAATCCAGTCACCCGGTTGTGGTTTATCCCGGCGGGCGACGGCTACTTTGGCTGTGCTTATCTGGGCTTCGACGATGGCTGGGCGCAGGGCGGCGTGAACACCGCCGGGCTCGCCTATGATTGGGTGGCGAGCGGTAAAAAGGACAAAACTACCCAGTGGTTCGCCAGTCCGGAGCGGCTCACTGTGCGCGGCAATCCCACGCAACGAATGCTGGAAACATGCGCCACGGTGGAGGAAGCGATCGCGTTCTATGGCAGACATCACGAGCAAGGTTTTGCCACGGCACGCATCCTCTTGGCGGATAAGACCGGAGCGTCAGCGATCATTCGTGCGGAACGTGGAAAATTGGTCATCGAGCGAGAAACGAGATCGCGCGGGTTCGGCTATGGCGGCAAGACGCTGGAGAAGCTCTTAGCCCGGCAACCCACACCCACAGTGGAAGGCGGCGCAAAGATTTTGCAGGCCTGCGTTCAGGAGGGCTACGCCGCCACCAAATATGCCAACATATTCGATCTACGCACGGGTGATATCTTGATGCTGCCCGCGCCCATCACGGACATTCCGGTGAAGTTGCACCTCGCGACGGAATTGGAGAAAGGCGCGCACTATTACGATCTCCCGAAGCTGCGCGAACAAGTGAACCAACCGCCCGTGCCACTGCTCAATAACCTCAAGCGGTTCTGTCTGGACGAATTCACTCCAGCAATTAGGCCAGACGCGGCGGTGTTGGAGCGGATCGATCGCCTCATGCGGGGCGCGGAGACGGGTACTTCGCGGGGAGAGGATTACACGACGGAACTCTGGAGCAAGCTGGCCGGCGCACAGTCAGAGATACGAAACGATCTCCGACGCTTTGGGAACTATCGACAGGCCCAATTGGTAGAGCATCAATCCCAACAAGCATCCTCCGGCCAGCGCGCGATCTTGGACTTTGAAAAGACACGCGTGCTGCAGGTCTTCACCTTTGATGAACAGGGCAAGGTGGCTTCGATGCAAACGGAAGCCTTGGAATGGAAGCCGGGCATGGAACCGTATGGGGATTGAAGCGGAGTTCGCTTTCTAGGTTTCGCTGAACATAGCTCGCGCACAATCGGCAGATGCGGCCGACCGCCGGATGCCCTTCGCAAGGACCCACCCGACGCGGGGTTCCCGTTGAGCATCCCGTCCCTCTGTGATACCAGCGCGTCATCAGGTTCATGAAATCCAAAGTCTCGATTGGGTTGCTTCTACTGGGCCTCGGCCTTGCCACGGGCATCGTCCGGGCACAGCCCGCGAAGGTCTGGGACCTATTCGGTCCTCCCAAAGTCAGCCAACTCTCCCTGTCGCCGGATGGCCGGCGCATCGCGTTCCTGAGTTCGGATGGAGGCCGGAAGGCGCTGTGCGTTGTTCGCCTCGACACCTTTCAACAGGATCCGCTGGTCACCGGGGATTCCCAGTTCACCTGGCTGGCCTGGGCGAACAACCACACCGTATTGTTCGGACTCGACTTTGGGGACCTTCAGACCGGCGGCATCTTCGCCGTGCCCGCCCGAGGCGGCGACGTCCAAGTGCTCATGCCCACCGTGGCGGCCCAGTTGAACAGCAGCCGACCGGCCGGCCCGGCCTCGTTCCTGGGTCCGGTGCCCGGCAATGAACGCGAGATCCTGATCCAATACGACCTGCTCACCGATGGCCGTGAAGGACCCAACGTCTACCGGGTGGACCTGTTGACCGGGAAGCGAACCATCGCCGTCCGCAATCCCAGACGGGTGATAGACTGGACCACGGACGAAAACGGTGGGGTCCGGGTGGGCTTGCGCCGGGATCGAACGAAGTACGCACTGCTGCACCGGGCGCCCGACAGCGATTCGTGGAAGGAGATCCTGACCTACTCGGAGGACCAGCCTGGCTTCATTCCGATCGGCTTCGGACCGGACCCCCGGTGGTTGTATGCGCTGGAGGATGCGGACGGTGCCGGGAATGCGCTGGTTTCGGTGGACTCCGGAACCGGACAACGGAACCGCGTGCTCTTCGATCCGCCGGCGGGTGACGTGATCGGTATGATCCGGGATCCGGTCTCCCGCGAGATCGTGGGGGCCTGGTACCGGGACGACCGAATCCGAGCCGAGTATTGGCAGCCGGACTGGGCGCGACGCCAGGCGCAGGTGGATGCGGCTCTTCCGGAGCGGGTGAATCTCTGGGTGGACGGTTCCCGGGACGGACGACGACTCCTGGTCGAGTCCCGGGGCGACCGAACCGCCGGGGAGTATCATCTGTACGAAACCGACACCGGGTCCCTGCGACCGCTGTTCCGGGTTCGGCCAGATCTCAAGCCCGAGCGCCTGTGCAAGATGCTGTCGGTATCGTATGCGGCGGCGGACGGCCTGAAGATTCCCGCCTACCTGACGCTTCCCCCCGGTGGAAAGACGAACCAGCTTCCGCTCGTGGTGCTGCCGCATGGAGGTCCGTGGGCTCGCGATGAATGGGGTTGGGATCCCGTGGTGCAGTTCCTGGCCACCCGTGGGTACGCCGTCCTGCAACCCAACTACCGCGGTTCATCGGGCTACGGCAGGTCATTTCTCCAAGCGGGAGATCGTGAATGGGGTCGGAAGATGCAGGACGACATCGCGGCCGGCGTGACTTGGGCGGTGGCGGAGGGCTATGCCGATCCGGAGCGGGTTGCGATCTTCGGCGCGAGCTACGGCGGCTATGCGGCGCTGATGGGCCTAATCCGGACGCCCGACCTGTATCGTTGCGCGATCAGCTACGTACCGGTGACCGATCTTCGCCGATGGTTGCGCAGCAAGCGGGACAGGCACCTCCTGGATCGCCGCTTCCTCGCTCAGCGCGTGGGAGATCGTGCCGACGACGGATCCGAGCTCCGGGAAGCGTCCCCACTGTCGGGCGTGAAGCAGATCCAGGCTCCAGTCCTATTCGCGTGGGGCGGCCAAGATGACCGGATTGATCCCGCCGACGGCCATCGGTTTGTCGAGGCGCTGCAACGGGAAGGCAAGGTGCACCGGGCCATCTTCAAGGCGGACGAAGGACACGGATTCGAGTCGCGCGCCAACGTCGAAGAGTTCTTCGGGGCCGTGGAGAGTTTTCTGGCCGAGCACCTCCGGACCGGCGGGCGATAGCCGGACGCGAACGGGTTGGAGATCATTCCTGATGAGAAGGGAGACCTGCGGAGGATGTCATCTTCTAGGGGCGGCGAAACCCGCACCTGTTCCCAAGCAGTATGGATAGGAATTTACTTTTTGGGCTTCTCGGACGATGTCAGTGGGGAGGCGAGGGGAACGTGAAGGCGGTTGAACAGTCGTGAGTCGTGAAATGTCGTCCCAAGGCGCTCAACACCTCAGAAACCAGATATGCCATCGCGCAAGAGACTCCACCCAGCTAAGGCCTATGAGGAGGCTAAACGCAGGATTTCCGAGGCCGCGAGTCAGGGCGCGACGCGGCTTGATTTACACGATCTGCCTTTGAGCCGGATTCCGCCTGAAATCGGCTCGTTGGTGCACTTGGAAGTCCTGCTCCTCGGGAACCGTGTTTTGACCGGGGAAAGCTGGGACGATTGGGGTTGGGCTTCCTCGCCGGTTCCGAAGACATTTTCCGACTTGTCACCGCTTGCCGGTCTTACTGCGCTTCGGGATTTGGACCTGACGGAGTGTAAGCGGTTGGTGACCGTGGAACTGCCGTCAACTCTGGTCGCGTTGAAGCGGGTCGACATGAGCGAGTGTGGCAGGCTGACTTCCCTCAAGATTCCCAACACCCTAGTATCCCTCGAGCATCTCGATTTGAGCGGTTGCCTGCACCTCGCCTCTTTCTCGTGGCCCGCCAATCTTGGCCGGCTTCGCCACCTCAACCTGAGAGAATGCGAACGACTCCAGACATTAGGCAGCGGCCAAGGTTTGGGGGGACTCCGACATCTTGACATCGGATTCTGCAAAAGGCTGTCCGACTTCGATTCGATTGAGGAGTCACCCGACCTACAGTCTTTGGACCTTGCCTACTGCCGCGGGCTTAAATCCGTAAACTTTTTGAAGAAGCTCAGGACCCTCCGTCATCTCGACCTGTCGGGCTGCCACCGCCTGGCATCGCTCGATGCCGTGGCGGATCTGACACTGCTTCAGTACTTGGATTTACGAGACTGCAAGAAGGTGAGGAGCTTCGCGCCGGTCAAATCGTTGTTGGGACACATCGACGAACTGTATCTGTCCGGATGCTGTTTCGATGACCTTGATCCTATGCTGTACGGAAAATTTCTGGAGAATGTGGCGAATCACGTCCGCACCCACTTCGCAATCCCAGTTCGGAAGTAGATTCCCAAGATTAGGCCGCCGTTGTTCACGCGGTCCGTCAGAAGGACCACCAGACTTTTCGGCATCTTTCCGCTTCGTTGCTCGTGTCCACTCCGTTGATTCGTTCGACTCACACGGCAAGGGCTGGTTCTTGACTGACTTGCGCCACCGCTCAACACTCGGTCATGACCGGGGTCGTGATAAAGGCGGCCGGATTGAGATTCCTCGCGAGCTTCCAGACCAACTCGGCCTCCAACCCGAAAACGTGCGCGAATTACAAAACCAGGCGGGCACCCTCGTGGCCAGCAAGAAAGTGGAACCAGACGGGTGTGGTACCCGAGTCACGCAGTTGAAGCCGAAGATCCTCAACCATGAAGACGGCCCTTTTCGTTTTGGTTTCTGCCATCGTGTTTGGCGTTTGCAGCGGATGTCATGACTATGTCCGCCTCAGCAAGAATGATCGACAACTTCTGATCGCCAGCGGCGTTGGCGATACAAAGGCGGTACGGGCACTGTTGGACCAGGGTGCGGACGTCAATGTAAGGTCCTTCGATGGTCGAAAGATGACGCCGCTTCTGTGGGCAGTTTCCCAGTCCCACTGGGAGACTGCCTCTGTCTTGATCGAACGTGGTGCGGATGTAAGGGCGGTCGATACCAGTAGGATATCAGTCGTAGAGTACGCTCGTGACGGCAGAGACGATCCAAAGTCGGCTAAGTGTTTGGAAATGATCGAATCGAGGCTCAATAGGTCGGAGTCACAGCCTTCGCACGTAGCAACAAAGTCGCCCTAGATCGCAACCAGCTCGGAGTCGGGCGCAAGCTCGCCTCCAAAGTTTTAAACATCATATCAAGGCAATCATGTTTGCCCTCTTTTGCGCATTTAGGCCAATAGCCCGGAACAGACGCGATTCTGAGGAGACGATACTTGGCTTTCCCCGAGTTACGCTCCGACCGGTTGGTTGGCAGTTCCAGGAGAAGCCACGTCCGCGGCCAGGTGCGGAACCAGCTCGCCGGTCTTGATATAGTACGCCAGGACATGCGCCCGACGGACGACCGTCTTCTCGAGCCCGAAGCCTCCGTCGTGTTTGTGGAGCACTCGCACCGTCACGCTCTGCCCCGCGATGGCGAAGTACACCGCATAGCCCTGACTACCCAGGTCGCTAACTAGATACCGCATGGGAGGAGCGACCATGCCAGCGTTCGTCGCGCGCAACGAACTCTTGAATGCCTCGCTGTCACTCTGGGTGAACTCGAAGTGTTGGTATTTCTTCATCCACTCGATGGTTCGATCCACGGCGACATCCAGGTCGGCCAGCGGGATTGTGAATTCCAGAGGAGTGGCATCGACCTGCGCCAGATAGCGCTCGTCGTCGGGTGACTGAACGGTAGGAGGCGTCGAACATCCCTGGAGACACCATGCCAAGCCGAGGCAAAGGATCAGCTTAGACAGAAACGCCAAGGTCAATCGATCGTTACCGCGGTCCGTCTCTACGCTGGGAGAAGGTTTCGCTTTCATAGTCATGACCGTGCTCCAACGGTCATCCACGTCTCCCCATTTGTTGTCTAAGTCTGGTCAGATTCCAGTGGGGGGCGAGGCGAGCCGGAACGCCGCCACGGGGGCGGCGGGCTGGCCTTCGGCATCGCATCAGCCTCTCGCTCGCTGGAATCGACGTCACAGCGCAAGCCGAACTCCGATGACGAAGGCCGCCGGCCAACCAAGCGTGACAGTGAAATGAAAGGATCCTTAACCCAGAGAAGATCAGGGCGATCAACGCAGCCGATAGAACCGCTGCGGATCGCTCGTGGGAATGACCATCCCGCTGGTCGCACCGGCCACGTCCGTGTAAGGACCCGTCAGCGCTACAGCAGACTGCAGTACGCCGCCGGAGTACGTGACCTTGATGCCTCCCGGATCCTGCACGACGGCCAGAGTCGGTGGAGTGATGGCGCCGGGATCTCGCGGATCCAGGATGATCCCGTTGCCCCAGCGGATCCAATCGACCGTCAACTGACCTGAGCTGGGTCCCGGAAACCCGATATCGAGGCGACCGTCCACATCAACTCCGGGGAACCCGGCGAACGTGGTGCTGTAGAAGCTCGCCTTCGGAGCCGTGAAATCGCGATTCACATAAATGTCGAACACCGCCAATCGGGCCAGGGCATTGTTCGAGGTGTCGCCGGCCACCAATTGGGAGCGGGCGGATTCATCGAAGCGGCAGACCACTGTGTAGGTGTGGAATTGCCCCCCATCGAGAGTGAACACCGAACCGGGCACCGAATCATCGCCCAGCGTCCAGCGCCCCACACGGTCTGGCCCGAAGGCCGGTTGCCAGGACTCAGGACCTGGATGGAAAGAGTCCTGCATATAGGCCGCAAAGGTGTACTTGGGTACTTCGTCGGTACCAGTACCCGTCGTCTCGCCGTCATCAAAGCGGGAACGAAACTCCATCGTGAACGGAACTGACCAAGAGGCGTCCCGGGCGAGGTAGAAATTGCCGCTGGGTTTGCGATCCCGGACGGAGACGGTGCCGTCAGGATTTTGGATGACCGCAGTATCGGTTCCATCCACTTGGTTGCTGGAGTCAACCGAGGGCGCCCAACCCTCAGCCTGATAGTCGGTCAAAGGTGAATACATTGCCCACGCTCCGAGGTCATTGTCGCGATAGAACGCGCTCTGGGCCCAAGCCACGCCGGTGCGGTACAGTCCACTGGCGTTGTCGCGACCACTGCGCATGTGGAAGAACCGGCCCCCGCCGAGGTAAGTGAAGCTGGCGTGATAGTTCCGCTGATCGTTCCAACTGCCTTCGGCGCCGACGGATCCGACCTCCGCAATCGGATCCTCCGCGACGACCCAGTTGAACCCATCGGCGGACGCCAAGTATTTCAAGCTGGTATTGCCGGTAAAGGCCATCATGCGGAAGTCATTCTGGGCGAGAGCGAGCACCTGCACCGGTTGGGCGGGATAGGTGGTGACGCCTTCGGGCAGGCCCGAAATCTGGATCATTCCTTCCACGGGTTCCGTCTCCGGATTGTCCACCGGTTCCTCGAAGAGATAACCATCCTTGGACTCAGCGAAAGCAATGCCCTGGTTATCCCGGGACTGGAAGTACATCACGAACGGCCGGCCAGCCTCAGGATCGTTGGGATCATCCTTTCGCCCTGGAAGGTAAACGACCGCATGTCCGTCGGGGAACGTGCCCAAGCGGCTGCCCTCTACTTCCGGATCGAGCGCCACCCGATTGTTCTCAAAGCTCACGCCATCGGTGCTCTCGGCCACCCAGATTTTATGACGGGTGGTGTCAGTTCGGCCGTAATAGTAAATGCGGTAAGGCTTGGCCCACGCAGGATTAAAGAGAACCACCGGACGCCCGGCAAATTCCGTCCCGCTGGTACTGGCGGAGGCGTCATTGATTCCGGTCAGCACGCGACCTGCGGTCCAAGTGATTCCATCGGCGGACGAGCCATATGCCAGACCGGCATTGCTAGCCGTGTCATACCACACCCGGTAACGCGACTCCGCAGGCCAGGAGGCATGGTAAAGCACATAAGGCATATAGGCCCGTGGGCCCGGGCTTTGAAGGTTTACCGGGTTGTTGGTGTGATCGGTCCAGGTCAGCACAAACTTGGCTGCCAGTGGATCCTGCGCTCGCGCGGACCCGCAGATTCCGAGTTCGCCGGACGCCAAGGAGGCGGTCACGAGGGTGGCCGCCCAAACAGTTTTGGGAGTGAAGTTCATGGGACCTCCCAAAGTTATTTGGACGACTTTTTTGTCAAACCTGCCCCATATGAAGGGGTCCCTCACCAAGCAGGTCGGCAGATCGAGAATGAGGAAGCAACTAGGACGTAGCTCACTTTGCGAGCTGTCGGGGAAAGCGGTAAAGGGCGCTGTTCAGTCGCACCCACACGTTGTCTCCCGCAATCTGCAGGTGGTACACGGTGGTGTTGTTCATCAGGCAGCGGTGCACAACCGAACGGGTCGGTAGATCGAAGATGAGGAGGTAACAGGGGCCGCCAACCCACAGCCGGTCGCCGTCCAACGCCAGCGTCGTGACGGCGGCAAAGGGGAGGCCGTCGGCAGTGCCCAAGCGGTGCCGCTCACCGGTTTTGCGCGACACCATCGTCAAGGCGTGCTTGCGGTCAGGATCGGCGTGATACGGCGCTTCGCCGGCCACGAGCCAGTCGGCCGAACTGACCAGCGTCTCGATATCTGGGTCGGCAACCGGGGGTGACGTGGCCGACCATTTGCCGGTACGGGAATCGAAGGCTTGCAGACCGATTCCCGCCACCGCGGCCACCATTTCATCGTCCCCCGTTCGAGCAAAGGCGCGCACCGGCCGGGAAGGTGGCCGTTGCCAGTCTGGTTCGGAACCGCGCCGGTCAAACTCCGGGCGCGGCTCGCGGGAATCCTCCAGCGGCGGAATGAAGGAGCGGATTCGCGTGTCCCCGAGGTTCATTTCCGAAACACCCCCAACTGAGCGACGCTCAGTTTGCTGATAGAGTTCGTAGCCGATCCACAAACGCGGACCGTCAACCCGGAGAGTGCGAACCTCGTCCAGCAGCAATCCATCCGCTTTGGTCCATCGCCGAACAGCGCGGGTGCGTTTGTCGAACCGGAATAAACCACGGTCGCTGCCGATCCAGAGCGAGTCAGCAGTCTGTTGGAGTGCCCTGGGAATCAGATCGGGCTCCAGAGCGAACTCGTTGGTGACCGAAGCGCCACCAGACAGGGGCACACTCCAAACGCGGTTGGCATTGACCAACCAAAGCTGCGGGCCGTCGGGCATAAACAGGAACGGTCGCGCTGGAAAAACAACCGCCGGCCCCAAGTCGAAGGTATTGGTCTTGGAATCGATCGGCTCGCCCAACTTCTCCTGGTTGTAGCGGAGGAGGGCGTCGCGCATCAGCCAAGAGGGATGACGCCCCCACGGCCCGCCGCTTTCCATGGCCACCACCTCCTGCTCCACCCGTCGGCTGGCCGCCACGGCTTCCCGCGGCCGGTTGGCATAGGAATAGGAGAGCGCCACCCGCATCTGGAAGGCGGGCCTGAAATCGAAGTCCACACCGGCGTCCCGCGCCGCGAGCACGGTGTCCGCCATCTGGGCGGACAGAGCATTGAGCTTGTGATCGAAGGCCCAGCCAAAGCCGTCCCTGCTGAGCCGATTGAAATAATTCCGGGGAGCCAGCAGGCGGGTGGGGTCCTGGCGCACCGTTTGGAGCGAGGCTTCGAACCGGGTCAGGAACGGATGGTTCGTGGCCGGCCAGAGCCGCAGAGTCAGGGTCAACAGATGCGGCTCCAATTCGGGAGCGGCGGCCAGCAACTGCGGCAGGAACGCCTCGAGCCGGGCCAATCGTTCCGCAGCCTGTTCCGGAGGGCCGGCAAGAAAGTCGCTGAGCACCGGGCTGTCGCTGTAGTGGCCGGACCGCTGGGCCTGATCCTTCCACACCGCCATGGATTTCAGGGCGGCGGCCTCGCGTTCGGCCCAATCCAGCGGACCGCGGTTCACTTCCGGTGTCCGCCGCGAGGCAAACTCCCGACGTTGCCGGAGGCCCGCCTTGAAGGTTTCCGGTGCCCGGGCTTCCAGCTCGCGGAAGGTGGCAATGGCCCGTTCCGTTTCGCCGTAGGCTTCAAACGACGCACCAAGCGACTCCATGGCGGTCCGGGCAATCCGACCGTTCTTGTCGTCCAACAACTCCCGGTAGAGACCCCGCGCCTCATCCGGTCGGGCCACCGCTGGGTCCACCAGGCAACGGGCCAGAAACAGCTTGGCCAGGCCGTTTCCCGGATCCAGCAGGAGGACTGTTTCGAAGGATTGAATCGCGGCCTGCAGGTGCTCCCGGCGGTCGGCCAAATTCTGTTGGTTGGGATTCCACCGATTGGCCCACCAGTTGGCCCAGAGCCGGGATTCCAGACTGTCGTCGGTGAATCCCGCTCGCTCCATCCCTTTGGCTAACTGAGCCCGAATCTCCCCTTTTCGCGTCGCCGGCCGATCGGGTGGCGGAGCGCTCCGGAGCAACTCCAGCATCGCGTCCGCGGCGGCGGATTCGAGCGGGGAACCCCGCGGTGCCCGAAGATGGCGACGGTGCACGGCTCCACCAATCCGCGAGACGCGCAGATTCAATTCCACGTCGTCGCCCACGCTGTCCACGGGCTGCCAAAACCCGTCCACCAACCAAAACGCGCTTTGAATTCGAGGCGGGCTGGCACCCGCCTCGATCAGACCGGCCTGTTGGAGGCGGACCTCCTCCAGCAGCAGTGCGGTCAGTTCCCGTTCCAGTTGAACCAGGGACGTTCCCGCCAAGGCTCCGGCCAGATGCGACCGAAGGTTCCGCTCCAGATCGGCGAATCGCGGACTCACACCGACATCCGCAAACCCGCCGAGAGCCACATACTCCGGCGCGCGAACGGAGGCGTTGGTGGCGCCCAGCGCCTGCCGGACCAAAGCGGCCAACGTGGCGGCGACTTCCACCGATCCTTCCGGACGTTCGGAAATCACGCTCAGATTGAGCAGAACTCCCGAGCCGGCATCCACGAGCCGAATCACGGCATTCGTGGTGCTGCTGCCCCGATAAGTCCCACCCAGCAGAAACCAATCGGCGCGCACCAGTTTTCCCAGGCGCAAGGCATCGGCAGGCTTCACGGCACCAGCGGCCCCCAGCTCGATTTCAGACATCAGGCGAACCAATTCGCGGCGCTCGACCAGATTCAGGCCCGGCTCGGAAGACAACGTGGCGGTGAGCAGATCCGCCGCTTCGCCGTCCGACGACGCTGATCCCGTTCCCAGCGGGCCGATCGCGAGGCGAACGGGTCCGTCCCGGCGGACGGGAGCGATGGGAGGTTCGGGAACATCACCGGTGATGCGGGCCACTTCATCGCCAAAGTCGGCGTGGAGTGGCTGCCGGGCCGTCCACCATTCCACACCGAGCCAGCCGCCGACGCCGGTCACTAGAAGGACGATCAGAGCCATCAGCCGCTTAGGCTGGGAACTGGGCTTCATATAAATTCAACGAGCGGGTGTCTTCTCCGCAGCTTCCGCGCGGCGATACCAGCGGCGGGCTTCGTCTGGGTCGGGTTGACCGCCCACGCCTTGTTCCCACAACTGGCCCAAGCGTCGCATTGCCGGCGCATGGCCCGCCCGCGCGGCGGCCAGATACCACTCGATGGCTTTTTGGGGTCGGGCCGAAACCGAGGCGGTTCCGGCCCACAGCAGTTCGGCAATTTGGAAACGCACGGCAGGGTCCTTCACGTCCTGCGGAGACTCCGGCAGTTGGCGAATCAGTTCCGCCACTTCATGACGTTCCGCTGACTTCAGCTCCCGAGTCAGTTTGGACAGACCAGATTCGTCCTTCACGAGATTGGGAGGAGGATTCTCCGGGCCGTCTGATCCCAGGATCCAGCCGAATTCCCGGATTTCGAGGTCGCGCAGGGCGGCGGGAAGCCACTCGCGCAGGGTCTTCTGTCGGGCCGCCGCCCGCCGCTCCCAGTCAGCGAGGTATTGAAGCGCATAGCCCGCGGCGGAATCACCATGTCGGGCAGCGGCGGAGAGCCATTTCCGGGCAGTGTCAGGATCGCAGTCCTGCATGAGTCCACTGCCCGGGCGCCAGCAGAGAAACAACAAGCCCAGGCGCCGCTCCAGCTCCGGCCGGTTCGGCGCCACGGGAAGCCAGGCGGCGAAGGCCCCTGCTCCGTCATTCGTTCCCAGGCCGCCATTCCAGAGCACATCACCGAGCCGAGTCGAAGCAAGGACATGACCCTGGGCGGCGGCCTTCTCCCACCATTCGCGGGCCGTTTCAAAATCGCCCAGAATCTCCCCGTCGGTGTCGCGGGAGGCATCGGCGGCGAGGGCCCCCGCCGCATACTGCGCCACCGAATCTCCCTGCTCGGCGGCCCGTTCTACCCAGCGGCGGCTTTGGGCGGGATCAGCCGGCTCGGAGTGGGCCAAGCGCCAAGCGAGAGCCAGAGCCGCCGACGGTTTCGTGGGGGCCTGCTTTTCCAAAATGGCTGCCGGGGCGTTGGTCAAGATGCCAACCAAGGGCGTCAGAGTTCGACGGAGCACGCGGACCTCGGCGGGCACTTCGGCGGCGACGTCTTGGGTGCTGACCATTCGCAGCACCAGGATCAACGCAAGCAGACCAAAAGCGGTGAACGGTTTCATCGGACGGGGAGGGCGGCGGTGAAGAGGCTGCGGGGATGATCGCGGCGCAGAACGTCGGCCGCTTGTCGGCGGCGGGCCTCGTCCCCGCCAGAAGTGGCCAGCAGGAACAGGTCTTCTGCCGCCGCCGTGTCGGGATCCGTGCCCGCCAACAACGCCTGAACCGGCCGCGAATCCCCCTGGGCCCAAGCCCGGATGGCGCGCTGACGTCCGGTGAGTGACTGGAGGGCCTTGGCCAGTTCGGCTGGCGTTGGGTTGGGGGACTGCCACGCGGATTCGGGCACGGCGAGTAAGCGGCGGACGTCCACGGCATGGACTTGATCCGGTTCGCGATTGAAACCCTGGCGATCGCCGGTGACGGCCAGGATGCCGTCCGGACCCGCCGCCCAATGCTTGAGTGGACCGGGCAAGTCCGCCGCGGCGATCCAACGCCGGGTCGGAGCATGAAGCAGGGTCAGGCGCGTGGTCGGCAGTTTGCCAACCCGGTCCCGATGGGTCGCCAGCCAGAGATAGTCCCCGACGAGCGCGAGGCCGACCACGGGATCATTGAGGCGCGAGCTGCCCGCCAAGACAGTTCCTTCCGGTGCGCGGTGAGTCAGCTTCAGACGAAGCGACTCCCGTTCCGACTCGGTGAATTCCGTGTCGAAGCCGGACGCATTGAAGCTCAGTCCGGGGCCTTCGCGGGTTTGCAGATACGCCGGCAAGGGTTCGCCGACCTGCGTGATCGACCGAGGATCGCGCCACACCACCGGGTTACGGAGAGCCACCTCGGGCCAGAGGTTGGTACCCTCCGGGGTGAGGAGTCGGAGGCTGCCCTGATCGACGCACCAGGCGTTGGTGGTGGCGTCGAGTTGGAGCGGGGTGCCCCGGGGAAGCGGAAGGGGAATCCAGCGTCCCGATTGCCAAGCATGCCACGGCGGATTCAGCGCGTCGGGCAAGGCCTGCGCACCGCCCGGCGGGAGCGTCATGGCCTGGAAGCGGCGGACCCACACCTGGCCTGGCTGAAAGGTCAGGTTGACCTCGTTGCCCGGTCCGCGGCTGGGCAACTGCGGCACGAGCGACTCCCAGCGACGATCCTCGGGCAACCACCGAGAAACACCCTGACCCGAGACGAGCAGGTGTCCGGCGGCCGCATGCATTCCGAACACCGGACCCTTCAGGCCCTCAACTTCTGCTCGAGGCGTGTCCTTGCCGGAAGCGAGGCGCCAAATGTTGGTCGGAGTGAACCCCCAAAGTTCACCGCGGTGGCTAGTGATTCCAACCGTGGACTGAATCAAGGGATGACTGGGAATGAGCTCAAACTGACCCTTCCCCCGGGACCGGAGCAGCCGGCGAACATGTCCCGCCACAGGTTCCATCATCAGGCGGGGATCGGCCGCGCCCGGTTCCGAAATCTCGGCGCTCACTTCCGCCAAGATCCATCGTTCATCCGGAGTCACCGGCGTCAGCCCCAGGATTGCGGCCCGGGTTGGCAACCGCAGCGTTCGCACGGCGTCGCTCAATGGAGCCGGCCCCAACTCGATCTCGCCGGCGTCCAAAGCCGGGCGGACGGCGAGCGAGTCCAGTTGACTGACGCGCGGCAGATGCAGACGCAGGCCGGATTGGGAGGGAGCCCGAGTCAGGGCCGGATTGGGCTTGGTCAGAACGGCCAGAACCGCGGTGTGCTGGCCGGCCCGTCCGGCAGACTCATAAAGACGTTCCAACTGGTTCTTGGTCTCGGCGGCTTGCTCCTGCCAGCGGTCACCGGCCTGGATCCGGAGTTCCGGAGCCTGGGTTTCGAACCAGCGGCACCATCCGACGGCATCCGGACCGGCTCCATACACCAGGATTTCGTCGGCGCTGGCCAAGCGCAATTCCGCCAACTCGGGGTCACTGGCCGTTCGTTCCAGACGCACCCGCAGTTCTGCCAAATCACGCGCCCACCACGTTTCGAGCACTCGCGAATCCAAGTCCGTAGGCCAACGGTCGAACGGGCCGAACCCCTGTCCGGAGGCGTAAGATCGCACCACCGCGTAGGCACTGTGGACGTAGTGCCACGCGACGGTTGGTGTCTCTCCGATGAAATCCGCCCGCGAAACCTCTTCCTCAATTTCATCGTTCGCCCGGGTCTCAAATCCGTGGCGTCGGACAAATTCACCCCAGGCTTCCCGGCGCCAATACCGCCAGCGCAACGGGTGAACGGAGACCCGACCCACCCAGGGAGCAAAGCGGGCGCGTAGCAATAGCTCCTGGGCCTCGACTCGGGCCGGATCCAGCCAGAGGGCATAACCCAGCAACGACAAGCCATCACGCCAAGCCGCCCGCGACCTTGCATCCTCGAGGCTCGACAGGGCGGCGAGTTTCTGGAGGGCCTCGCGGTGGAGGGCCGCGGCAGCCCTTCGCTCGAGCGGCTCGGAACCCTTCGGCTGAGGTTGGAGGCGGCCGATGATTTCCTCCCAGGCGGGCAAAGCATTGGTGGGAAACACACCGCTGGCTTCGGCGTTCCCCACTTCCAAAACCCCGGAGCGGGGCTGCCACACCAGAAAATCAGTGGGAGGGAAGTTGAAATTCGTCGCGTTACGGATCAGCCCCAGGGCTGCCAGACCGGACTCTTCGATCGTCGCCTCCCGGGCTTCGGGTCGGATGAACTGCCAACCCGACGGTTCCGGCCACGGTGGATTATGAAACCAAAAGACTCGGCGCAAGCCCGCCTGACGCGTCTCCACCTGTTTGGCAGCCGCCAGGGCCTCCCGGACGCGGGCCGCAATTTCGCCCGCCAACGTGGCGCCGCCGGAGAGTCGGCTGCGGAGTGGAACCGCGAGATTCAGGTTGGTTCGGAAGATCGTCTGATCCCGGGCGAGTTGGATCACTTCGAGGCGCAGCGGGCGACGGGTCTCCGCGGCCTCTCCCAGATGAATAGCCACGGCCCACTCGGCTCCCTGGAGCGGGGTCTGTGCGGCGGGCGACGCGATTCCGGCCGATGCGAGCGCGCGTTCGCTCTCGATTCGGCCCAGATCAGTGCGCTCGATCAGCGTGACGTCGGGCAACGCGCTCAGGTTCGCCACGATGATGTCCCCGAGATCGGCCGCTCCCCGCCAACTCCGGTAGGAATGGTCGTCGGTCGTGATCGGCAACACGGTCACCCGCGTCGGCTCGGCCCAAGCGTCCAGGCCTAACCCGAAGCCGAGAAACAGGAGCAACAGTCCCGATACGGTGCGACCGAGGTGGCCCCAGTTGAGCCGACTCCGATGGAAGCGAGAACTTCGCCGGATCGACTTCATTTCACCACTTGCGGAATGATCCGCTCCGCGAGTTCGGCCGCGGCTTCCTGAAGCGCCCGTTTGGCGGCAATCTGTTCGCTCACATCCACCGCGACGCTCATTTGGCGATCCGCGAGCAGCACTTTCCCAGTCGCCCGATCGCGAACCTTGATCTCCACCCGCGCCCGGCAGGACACGAGACCCGCCCGACGCAGACCCACTTCGCTAAAAGCTTCGCCGGTGATCTCCACCTCGGCGGCTTGGGCAGACTGGTCATCGGCCAGAGCACAGCCGACTTCCTTGAACAGCAGCGCCAGTTCGGTCTGGGCGGCGGGATCCACGGCGGGGGTGCCAAAATGGACTTCAGGAATCTTCACGGAAACACTGGGGCGGCGGTCCGTCTTGAGCGCGGCCTTGAGCGTCGTCACGCGATCGGCGCGGGTGACGACTTTCGCGACGAGCGTGTCGGCCTTGGTGGTGACGGTGGCGGCGATCTTGGCGGCGAGTTCCTCCGCCGGCCCGGTGACCGGAGCATCCTTGCCGGCCTTGGCGACCTCGCCATACACGCGGCTGGTCTCGGTGCCGATGACCTTCGCGACGAGCAGCAGTTCGTTGCCCGCCCGAAAGGCCCGGCCGGTGACGAGCACCTTCGCCCCGGTGATCTGGCCGACTTTGACGGCGGTCGCGGGATCAGCGAGACCACCAAGGCCCAAGGACTGTTCGGCGAGCAGGCGGTCGAGTTCCGCCCGCTCAACGGTCCAGATCGCCGGATTGCCGGAAAGAAAAGTAGAAAGCAGCGTGGAGACCTCCTTGCCAAAGTCGCGGCCCAAGTCTTCGCGCGCCTCGAAGTCAAACACGGCCACGGTCAGCGGGGTGGGGTTAGGCGCGCTCACGTCGGCGGCGGATCCGGAAAACAATAGTACCCCCAGCAACACCGCACTCCAGCGCCGGGCCGGGCGGCTGGTGAGGGAGGGGAACGGGCGTGAATCAGGAGGCGACTTCATAGTGTTATTTCCAGCAAGCGGGCGTTGAGGCGCAAAGAACTGTTCGCCGACGGCCAGACCGCATCTTCGTCGGTCACAATCACTCCGCCGCGGGAATCCGTCAGTACTTCGAGCTGACGATTGCCGAGATGGACAGACTGGCCACTGAACGTCAGAGCGGTGCGGCAGCCATCGGCGGCGCAGCGGCGCAGCACCACCGGCGGCGAAACCGGCAGGTTGGGTTGATCGGCCAGCACCACTTGCGGGCCGTCCGGACCCAGGATCACAGCGCTCACCTGATGCGGAAAGAGCGCGGTGACTTGGCGCCAGATTTCTTCATAGCTTTGCAGTTCGGACGCGGTGAATTCGGTCGGCTGGGGCGGACGGGCTGGTCGCCACAGCAGCAACAGTCCCACCGCGATCGCCGCAGCTCCGAGGGCCAGCCAGGGGAGCGGACGCCACACGTGCGAACGCTGCGGAGACGCATCGGAACGAGTTCGGGACTCCCGCGCCAACCGGCGTTGGACAGTCTCGGGAAAGGAGTCCCAGTAACTCGCGGGCCGAGTCGGCGGCCGGGTGGAGCGAAGCAGGCGGTCGAGTTGCTCGTTGTTCATGCGGAATCCTCCGGGGAATCGGAGTCCAGGTCCGAAAGCCATTTTCGAAGCTGACGGCGCGCCAACCAGACCCGCCACGAAACCGTCGTTTCCGCGCAGTCCAATTGCCGCGCGGCCTGGGCGTGGTTGAGTCCTTCAAACACGGTGAGCACCACGGCCGCCCGGTCCGCCGGCTTGAGCCGCTGGAGGGCTTCGTTGACCCGACGCGAGCGTTCCGCCTCCCGATCGGCCAGATCATAGCCGGAGGGGGGAGACATTTGTGACTCCTGCTCCAGGCCCGCGTGCGCGTGTCGGGACCGTTCCGTCCGTTCCCGCCAGTTGAGACAGAGATTGAGCGCGATCCGGTGAACCCAGGTGCCGAAACTGGAGTCACCGCGAAACGTGCCGAGACGTTGCCACGCCTTCACGAAGGTGTCCTGGGCGAGGTCGGCAGCATCCTCGGCCGAGCCGGTCATCCGATAGGCCAGTGCGTGAATCATGTTCTGATGTTCGCGGACCAATTCGCCAAACGCCGCTTCGTCGCCCGCCCGGGCCAAGGCCACCCGGCGATCAGGCAGGCCGTCGGGCGCGGCAGTCGGGTGAGAGGCGGACAGCATTCGTTGTTCTACCGGGATTGGACCGGCAGAGAGGCGAAATCCTTGGAACAATTTTTCGAGAGCTGTCGAAGCCCGAGCTCAATCCGGCTGGACGCCCACTCGGTAGATCAGGGTGTCCGCGCCGGCCGGGATCGGAACCAACAGTTCTATGGTCGTCCCGTCGCCCGAGACCGGCGCACCGACCGGCTCCCAGGGCGCGCCCAGTCGCGCGGCGCCTTCGAGCTGATACCGACGACCCAGAGCACCCTCGAATCGCAACTGAAGTCCACCGTCCCGCAGCACCACCTCGCGCAATTTCAGGACGCTGTCCGCTCGCAAGTGGTCGGTGCCCGCCACGAATTCGTCGTAGGTGCTCATGCCGTCCTGGTCGGGATCCTCCATGGCATCGGCCGCGACGTTGGGATTGAGTTGATTCAACAATTCCCAGATGTCCCCGAGTCCGTCCCCGTCGAAATCCCGGTCAATCGGCGTCGGCAAGTCGGCCAACCGAGTCAGCACCAAAGCCCGTTCGCTACGGAAGGCGAGACCATCGACTCCCCAGGCCACGCCTGAGGTCGGATCGACGGTTCCTAGAAATCCGCCCAGGCGGTTGGTGACCGTAGGCACCGAACCCTCCACGTCGGCCACCTGGACACTCCACGCGCCAGTTCTGTTCCCGATGAACGCCACCCTTCGGGCCGCCGGCAAGGGAATCGGACTGCCCGACACGGCGAGATCCGGGCTGACGGCCAAAGTCAGCGCCTCGTTGACCCGTCCATCGTCCAAATAGGTCTTCAAGCCGAGATGGCGCAGCGAACCGGTAACGGCCTCGCGCGGACTCGTTCCGAGCAAAGTCCCTTCGAGATCGACCCGCTCGATCGGATGACGCCGCTGGAAGTCCTCATAGGATTCCCGCGCCACAACGACCGTGCCATCCGGGGCGAAGTTGACCGCAGTAATGGACCGGGTGGTTTCCCGGGAGTGAATCGGCTTCACGCCAGTGGGGCCGATCGCCAACACCTGCAGTTCAACGGCACAGGCGGCCACCTGCGAGTTGAACGGATGAGCCACCAGATGACGAATCGGCTGTTCGCCCGGCAGCGACCGGACCTCCTGCAGCAGCACGCCATCAGAAAGTCGGAACCGCCGGATGGTTCGCTCGGCGTCATAGGCGACCCACAAGCTTTGTCCGTCCGCACTCACGGCCAACGCACCCGGGGCGGGACCAAACCGTGACTCCGGATTGATGCGGCCCAACGCCGGATCGACCTCCACCACTCCATCAGCCGCAGCCAGGAACAACCGTCGACCGGCCGGATCGGCCGCCAGAGCCGACTGAAACACATTCAGGCTGACGGACTGGCCGAAGCCAGGAATGGACCCCACCGACACATATCGGGTGACGAATTCGTTGCCGGGCAGCGGATCCGGGGCACTGGAGTAGGCGGAGGCCGTAGCGGGAAACCGGCCCATGTCGCCGGCCCGGAAACGGAATCGGACTTCCACGGTTTCTCCCGGAGCGAGTTGGTCCACCTGTCCGCGAAGACCGGTGTAGTAGTCGTGAGTGACCGTTCCACGGCTGGCTTCCAACAGAAGATAGTTACCCAGCCACGCCAGACTGTAGTGGACCCGGGGAGCGAGGCCCGGACCGGCGTTGGTGATCGTCAGTCGAAACTCGGAATCCTCCCGAATGGAGATCGCCGGCGTCGTCAGCGTCAGGTGGGTTTGAATGTCCGCCGGAGCGGGCGCCGAGGGAATGGCCGAGGTGCGAAGGATGACCACGCGATTGGGCGGTGACGCATTCTCGTGGGCGCGAAAGGCCACGCGATCACCACCGCACGACACGGCCGGACTCGCCGCCGGAAACTCCGCGCCGAAGGGGATTTCCTCGATGAGCCGCCCGGTCTCGAGATCGAACACCTTCATCGACAGCAGGGCGGAGGTCTGGAAACCACCATTGTCGAAGAGGATCAGCCGGTTCTGATCGGGAAGCGGAATCACCGGTCCCAGAACATTCACGTTGTACGTCGTCACCCGCCCGAGATTGGGCCAGTCCTCGGCCCGCCCGCTGTTGCTGTAGATTCGTTGCCCCACGATTCGCAGCTCGTTACCGCCGAGCACTCCGTTCGTCGAGGAAAGGGTCTTCAACCCGGTGGCGCTGAGTTGATGACGAGCGAGCCGGTAATCGAGAAATCCGGTGAAGGTGACCAGTTCATCTCCGGAAGGGGCGAGTTCCAGCATCGGTCCTTCGGCCACTTCGTCCGGCAAGCGCACACCGTCCTGAAAGGCCACCGTGCGATAGTAGACCGCGTCCTCGGAATTTTCGAAGTACCGGACGCTCCACGTGGCGACCAACCGCTCGGTTTCACCCGGAACGACCGCCAGATCGCGAACCCGGTGAAAGGCCTGGGGCGTGTTGGTGGCATAGTCGAACAGAGGAAGCGTTCGCCCCCAGGTCTCGGTGGGGAGATCAAAACGTCGGATCACCGCCTCGCCATCGACCGCCACAAAAAGGGATTTCCCATCGGCGGACCGCACTAGACGTCCGGGCAGCGGACCGGTCGGGAACTCACCCGTGATCAGACCTGTCTCGGGATTGATCCGCACCAACCGGCCCGGCTGACCTTGGGCCGCATTGGCAGACACCGTGGCCCAAAGGGCATCCCGTTCCGGATCGTAGCAAAGATCGATCGCCGCGAGATCGATTGCCTGACGCGAGTCGGGCCGCAGGTCGAAGCGAATCACGGGTTGGGGCGCCACCGTGTTGTTGGTTGGAACCGAATCGCGTTGCAGCAGGGAAACCCGCGCCGAGAGCGGATGGATTCCCGCCAGGTTGGGCCGTAAGCGCAGCCGAAGCGTGGTCGACGCTCCCGCCGGAAGGGGTGGCAGGCTGGCCGTCCATCCCCCGAAAACACTGGTTCCACTCCCGCCGGGCACTTCCGCCTCCACCCACGTCCAGCCCAGCGGCAGGGTACCGTCAAGCGTGACGACCGTCGCGGCGGCCGGACCGGCATTGGTGACGGTGAGCATCCAATCGATCTCCCGGCCCACCTGGATGTCCGTCGGCAACACACTGCTGATCTGCAGGTCGGTGGCGGCGCCCGGATCAACGAAGGCGGAATCGACCAGGTACAGAGTTGAATCCGCCCGGAACGCCAGTCCGCGTTCTCCCCAGCGCACGAGGCGCGTGACCCCCAACTCGGGATTCACGTTGGGAAAGGTGATCGTCTCGGTGGCTGTTCCGAGGGACAAGCTGGCCCGGGTGAGATGCACCAGGGAGTCGGCGCTCCGCAGGAAGAATCCCTGGCCCTTGGCCGGTTCGACGGTGAGCACGGAGTGACCCAGGCCGGCAATTCCGGGAAGGACCGACAGCGTCGCCGCGTCCAGGACGTTGCCCGCCACCGAATACAGCCGTCCTTCCGCGAACGCCCAGGTGAGCGAAGGCACTTCGGGTCCAGCGCGGCGCAGTTCGATTCCCTGGTCGGTAATGGCGTACTCACTCAACTGCGGTTGGACGCCGCTGGTGAACGACGGGATGATGACATACAGCCGGTCATTGTTCCCGGGGGTCATTCCCATCCACATCAGATTGCCCGGGCTGATGGCCATCGGTTGCCGGACTCCATTTACGTAAAGCGCAATCTCGTTCCCGGCGTTCATCTGGGCGCGGTAGACCACCACGGAGTCATTTCGGCCAGGACGGGCAGCCAGCTGAACTGGCCAATGACTGTCCAGAGAGAACGAGGCCGAGATTGAGAACGAGGTCAGGTCCACTCGTTGCACCCGGCCTTCCCCATACGATCCAACCCAGAGCACGGTGCCGTCGTCCGACAAGGCGAGGGCCGACGGATCCGCAGCGACGGACAGTGAGCGTTCAATCTCCCCGGTGTTCGGATTCACCACTACCAATTCATTGGGATGTGTCGCATCCAGGGCCGCGACCACCGCCAGCAACCGACCCCAGCCGGGATGCAGCACAAGATCCGTCACCTCCAAATCCAGCGCCCGCACGGTTTCATCCCACACTTCGGACCACTTCACAGCGGTTTGGAAGTCCACCGCAGTGGCGGTGACGGTGACCAAGGAGGTTCCGCGGAATGGCGGGTTGGTCGCCGGTTCCAGGGAGAATACCGCGTTGGTGGATCCGGCCGGAATTCGTACCGAAGCGGGAACGGACAGAATTCCCGAAGTGTTCAACTCGAGTCGAACCTCCAAGTCCGACGGAAGAATCCCGGACAGCGCGACCATGCCCTGAACCGGCGCCTCCCCGCGAATCCGCCCGGGAACGGTCAGACGAAGCTGCCGGTCCTCATTGTCGACGGCGAGCAGGGACGCCGAGCCCGCAGTCCAGTTGCCAGTCCGCGCCGTGATCTGGACCGCCAGATTGCCGTCGATCACCGGGTCGTTGACGGCGCGAATCGGAAACGGCGCCTGCGTTTTCCCCGGCGGAATCCAGACACCGGCGGGCAGCAGGAGTTGTCCGGACGGATCAGTCGTCAGTTCCACCCACACGGCCACTTCGGGCGCCCGATCCACCTGGACGATCCCCTCCCCGTCCGCTCCGGCTTCCGTCAGTTGGTTGGGCACCACGAGGGAAAGCCGGGCCGTCTCGTTGTCCCCCAGCGACAAGGTTCCCTGGGTCCGGGCAAATCCCGGAGCCCGCAGACGAATCGTAACGATCTGCCGACCCTGCAGCGCGGAATCCTCCAGCACCGACAGCGGCAACGACACCTGCGTTGCCCCCGCCGGGAACACCACGGTCGCCGGCAACGGCAGACGGGCCGGCCAGCTCGATTCGAGTTGGATCACCAGATTGGTGGCAACGGCCGACGGCAGGCGAAGGGTGGCCGTCGCGCGCTCGCCTTCATTCAGTTCCGCCGGCAATTCCAGGGCAATGACAGGCGAAGGTGCGAGATCCACCAACCCGCTCCACCCAACGCGTCCCTGCCGATCATCGGCCAGGAACAGCAGGTTGGTGCCGGCTGGTTCCGGTTCGACGGTTCCTGCCCAACGGCCATCGTTGAACCGGTCCGTCGCCGCCGGAAACATTTCGCGAACCGTGACTCCCGGAAGGAACAGCGGCCCACCATACGGATTTACGCGTCCGAAGGAGTCGGCGCACACCAGCCAGTCCGAGGCCCGCTGACGGTCGCGACTGCCAACGCGTTGGTAGACATCACCGCCCGAAGTCGCTCGCGGCGCGGGCGAGCCAATCCACTCCGCGAGGGGCACCGCCACCGGTTCCGCAATCGAAACCGGGAAGGCCTGATCCGCCGCGAAGAAATCCACAATCGCGCCGTTGGCATCCTGGACCAGGACGGCCAGCACGCGATTGGCGTTGTTGAAATTCCAGGCCAGGGCCTGCCCGGTGAAGAACGTGGAGCCTCCTCCCGGGGCCGGACCGCCCCGACGCAACGTGATGACCTTGCCCGCCGCGACCGACGAACCCACCGGAAAAACAAAGAGGGTCCGCGGCTTGGGCCACGTGGTCGAGTCGTACAAAGAGACCTGCCAGCCTGCGATATCCAGGGGTGCCGTGGTGCCATTGAGGAATTCCACACCCACATTGGGCGACACTTCACTGATCACCAGGGAGGCCGGTCGGGAATCGGTCGAGACCGTCGCGAGTTGGACCGTGTTGGAGTAACCACCTGCCGGGAAACCCGAGGCGCTCAACGCTCCCAATTCCACCGTCACCGGCTGGAACGCCTGCATCGATTCTTCCGGAAGCGTCCATCGCAAGGCCGCCGGCGGACCGTTGGTCCCAGTGCGAAAGGACCAGACCGGACTGGCTCGTGTTCCGTCCGGATCCGTCACCTGAACCTGCCAGCGGTAAAGGGTGTCCGGCTGCAACGCGGGCAAAGCCAGACTGGGATCTCGGGTGGTCCCCAGGAGGTCCGTAGCGACGAGCGTGGCATTGGTGCTCAGGAGAACGTCGTAGGTCGTATTCGGCGGAGCGGACACTTCCAGGCGCACCTCATCGAGGTACACGGTGACGGGCCCAACATTGTCCGACTCGATGAACGCGATGCGAATGGTCCGGCCCGCAAACGCACCCAGGTTGGCGCTGCGTCGCACCCACGGAGTCCGCCTGGGATCGCTCGGAACCAACTGATGCAATATGGCCAGGGGAAAGCCGTCCGGGGTCTGAACTTCGACGCGGAACGTTTGGTCGGGAGGCGTATGGGGAACGTTGCTCTGGATCTGATCCACCCAACTGAGCACGGCACCGGTCGCCTCGGGCGGCAGCGTCACCACCTGCGATAGCCCCACAGGTCCCGGGATCTGACCAAAAAGGAATCCGGCGGCAAAGTTACCGGAGAACACCCGGGTTGGGGACACCTTGGCGTCGACCGGGCGGAGATCCTTGCCGGCCGGAACATCCCGATCCCAACCGGTGAAGTCCCCCGATTCAAAGCCCCCATTAACCACCAACGAATCCCCCCAACCCACCCACGTCAACCGCTCCAACGCCGGCGAGAGGGCCACGCGATTGGTGAGAGGACCAGGCCCTTCCGGTGGGGGCAACGCGGCGAGGGTCTTCTGAAGGACTCCGAGAGAAATCGCGAGGATCCAGAACACCTTCGCCAGATCTGAGAGGAAGTTGGCAGGCTGCATCTAGGCTGCCTACCTGCGTCTGCCCCGAACCGCAAGGAACAAGGGCTGGATTGCGGATGATCAGGATCGGGCACGCTTCGAGCCGGTGAAGGAGTCTCCAAAATACTAACAAAAATAATCGTCCTTGGCATTGCACCTGCCTAGCTTTGACCCACATCCGGAGCGCCAACTTGCCGAGTCTTCTCGGCCCGCTCCGTCAGTATCTCAACCTCTCGTTCGACATGAAAATCAGACTCTATCTCAGCGTGGTCCTCTCGGTCGCTTGCGCCCTTAGTACAGCCCTGTCCGCCGAGTATTCGGTGGTCGATTTGGGTCCGGGCGTGGCTCGCGCCATCAGCAATTCCGGCCGAGTAGCCGGCTACGATTCCGCCAACGGATTCACCTACGATGCCGTCAATGGCCGGCAAGCCACGCCGCCCTTGACCGTCTACATCCCGGATGACCCATTCCAACCACCGGGGTACGGCCCCTACTTCTCGCTCATCAACGTCAAGTGGTTTGGCCTCAATGACGCTGGTCTGCTGGTAGGTTCCGGGGTGATGAGCAATCGGTTTTCGTCGTTGCGCCCGAACGTCGATCTCAACCCCTATCCCATTTTTTGGAACGGAAGTGGGAATCCCACCAACCTGATGGCGCCGGGCACCTTTGGACGGGCCGTGAATTCTGCGGGCGTGGCCGTCGGTGGGGCGTTTCGATTTGATGGGACCACCGCTCAAGACGTTGGATTGAGCGCGACCTTGGACATCAACGACGCCGGCACCATCTCCGGATATATCGCCGATCCTGGAAATGGAGCGACTCAGGCCGCCTTTTGGAAAGACGGCGCGGTTCAAGTGGTGACGGTGATCGATACCGGTGGGTTTGGATTCCGTTATGGGTTCGCCGCCACCGCCATCAATTCGGCCGGCCAACTCGCGGGGAACATCAGCTATAGCAGCTTCGGCGGCTCCTATGTCTACGGTTTCCTGTGGTCACCTTCCCAAACCAATCTGATTAATGCCCCGACCGGAGGTCTCTTCGACAACGAAGTCTTGGTGAATGACCTGAACGACGCCGGAGCGGTGGTCGGCAGCTGGAAGAACGCCCAGGGCCAGCGGGCATACATTTACCGCAATGAAACGGTTACGGACCTCAACACACTGATCCCCACCGGCGGATGGCAGCTCACCGCCGCCTATGCCATCAACGGTTCCGGCCAGATCGTCGGTGAAGGGGTGCTGAACGGCGTGACGCGCGCCTTTCTGCTGAACCCGTTGAACCCCGGCGAAGGACAGCCTCCTTCCATTCTGGTTCAACCGCAGGGCGGACGCTTCGGTCTGGGGGAAACCGCGACCCTGTCGGTCTCCGCCAACGGAACCCCTCCGTTGACCTACCAATGGCAACACGAGGGAACCAATCTGGTCGGAGAAACATCCCAAACTCTTGTCCTCTCCGGACTCGATGCCGGGGACAACGGCACCTATCGGGTGATCATCAAGAACACCGCTGGAGAAGCCTTCAGCCAAGAAGCCATCGTCACCGTACTGGACCCGGAAATTGGGGTCCTCCGCTACGCCGGTGTCACGGTGACGGGCGCGGTGGGCGGCGTGTACCGGATTGACGCCTCGCCCAGTCTCACGCTGCCGACCTGGTCACCCCTGACTCAGTTCACCCTGACCAATTCGCCCCAGGTCTGGATCGACCTGGAGTCCGGCACCAACACCGGACCGCGCTACTACCGGAGCGTTCGCATCCTGCCGTAGGCGACCGTGAATTGTGATTGGGCGGGAACCCGGCCTGATTACTTGGTGGCCTGCGCCGGCTTCAGCCTTCCTTGGCCGTCGAGGCTTTTCCATCCGCGCGCCAGATGCGGTACTGGACCTCGACGCCCTCGGGCACATAAACGACGAGCGGCAGGCGACTGGAAGCTTTATTCCAGAGCTCACCGAGTGACAATCAGGTTCGGGTCAGGCGACTTCCTTCAGCGCGCGGAGCAGGGATTTTTGAAGTGATCACTCACGGTCCCGCGGCCACTTGCAGCTCGACGCCCGGAGTGGCGCCCCCGAGATAGTTCACCAGCCACCGGCGGCCCGCGGGCAGTGCGGGTAAACTCGCGGTTGTGAATCGGTTGTTGGAACTCGACAGCGAACCACTCACCACCAGGAACCGGTCGCCGATCACGGGTACGAAGTCGTTGACGAGCTTCACTTCAAGCGTTCCGGCTAGGGCTTTGACCCGTGAACCCGAGCCGCACTGGAGCTGGTCGAACTCCGTGCCAGGCGTCCGCCCGCCGATCTCGATCTCCAACACGCCATTGGTGGTCTGCGCATAATTCACATACTCGAAGGTCAGCCGGCCGAGCGGCAGGCCGGGCCGGAGCGCCGCATTGTTCGTGAACGGCCGGAGCGTGGACGACGGCGCATCGACCACGCCGAAGCCGATGAACTCACCGCCCAGCAGGTCGAAGCCGAAGCCGGTGTCGGTGCCGTTGCTCCCTCCGTTGCCGCCGTCCACGCGCAGGATCCCGCCTTCGAGGCGAAACTGCCCCGCCGTCTGGATCAACCGCCGCCTGCAGGTCATCCGACCGCCTTGCACAGTGATGACCCCCGCGTTGGTCAGAGGCGCCAGGAAGCTGATTCCGCCGTTGGTGGCGCTCTTCGTCAGCCGACCTTCGTTCAACAAGGCGCCGGTCGGGGTGAAGACATCCCCGCTCCCGAAGGAGCCGCCCCGGTGGACCGTCAGTTCCGCGCCGGGCAGAATATGCCAGAGGGTGCCTGGCTCCGACGAGGTCGACAGCAGGTCCAATTCCACGGTGGAGGCGAGCTCGAAGCGTCCGCCCGACCGCAGCCGCGGGAACTGATTCGTGGTCCCCTCGAACTGACCGGTCAGCCGAAGCACGCCGGGTCCGGCCAGCGAACCTCCCTGCCAGTCAAGCCGCTCGGTCAACTCCAGCACGCCGTCTGGCTGCAGCTCCCCACCCGCCATTTCCAACCGATCGAGCTGACGTCCGGCGGGGAACTTCAGGATTCCGCCAGTGACCCGCGTCAATCCGACCTGCCAGGCGCCTTCAACGACCACGGTCGCATTACCCAGCTCGACAACGCCGCCGCCCGTCACCGCCGAGGCCGGGGAGAATCTGTGCTCCGCCTCGGCGCTCTGCTGCCGGCCCAAGCGCACGACTGCCCCTGCTGCGATTGTCAACGGACCCGTGTGCAACGAAGTGCCTTCCAGACTGAGCCGTCCCGTTTCGACCTCGATCCGCCCACGATTCTCCAGGGATCCAGCGATGACCAGGTCCTCAAAATATTTCGCCAAGTCACCCGTACCAGCGGCGAGGATGCGACCTTCGTTCACCAAACGCGGCGCGGCGTTGGCGGCCGAGAAGCCAGCCAGTTTTCCGCTGATGTCCACGGTGCCGGCCGGAGTATTCCGGAACACGGTGGTGCCACCCAACCTCATCTGCCGATTCGTCAGAACCAAGGAGCCCGAATTCTCAAAACTCACTGCACCGTCCAGTTGCAGCGCGTTGAACGAAAACCGTCCGCGCGTCCGCAGCAGCCCATCTCCATCAATGATCACGACGAGATCGCCGGCTTCGTCGACATCCAGGGTGTTGAAGAGATGGAGCCGCGCGTTGTTGCGGGTTTGCAGCCGTCGCAGCGTGAGCGGTGCGCGCAAGGTGACGCCGTCTCCGCTGATGACCAACCCAGACTCGCCAGCGTCCAGCACGCCGCGGATGACGTTTTGACCGCCCGAGGTGACACCACCGGGGAAGGACAGCTCGCCGGCCCAATCTCCGGCGGTACTTTGGAAGTTCGCCGGACCGGCTACCCGAATCCGACCGGTCGGACTTTGGTCGAACCGGCCGCCTTGGGTCACGAACGAACCGGTGGCGACCTCGATCAAACCGTGGTTGACCAGGTTGACGGATTGGAAGTTAAGCGCCCGCGCATCGCCCTGGTGCCGGATGGTGCCGAAGTTCCGCAACGTTCCGGCGGAATCGCCCCCACTCGTGATGGCGTCGCGTTGGGCATCGGCGGCGTTGACCGGCGCGAAGACCAACTCTGCGCCCGCGGCCAACGTCAGCGTGGTCGCGCGGAGCGCCAGCGGGCCTTCCCGGAAATTGAGCGGACCAGCGAGCTGCATCGCCTTCCGCAGCGTCTTTGCGCCGCTGCCTTCGACGGTTAGCGGACCGTTGATCTCGGCGACGCCGTCCAACGTGCTTCGCCTGCGCAGGGTGAGCGGCCCGGCGAGCGTGAGCGGGTTGTTCAGCGCCAAGGTGCTATTGTCGAGCACCAGCGGGCCGCCCACTTCGAAGCGGTTGCTCGCGACCAAGGTGCTATCAGTAAGGGCCAATGCGCCACGCATGAACGATTCGCCCCCGAGGCGCAGCGTGGAGCTGCCCAGTACCAGCGACTCCGCGGAACGCAACCAGCCCAGCGAGGTGTTCAGCGTCGTCCCAGTCACCGTCAGCTCGCCGGGCCGGTCAATCACCACGAAATCGCGGTCGGGCACTTTGCCGGTGCTCCAGTTCGTGGCGGTCCTCCAAAGGCCATCCGTGTCGCGCGTCCAGCGCAACGGCCCCCGCACTTCGAAGCCCCAGGTGAAGTCGTTGGTCAACCGGTTGCCGGCGGCTCCGGCGAGATCACGCCGGAGCCGGACCGTATAACGGGCCGAGGCCAACGGTGTCGTGCTGTGCCAGCGCACGATTCGGTTCGCCGGGTCGTAGTCCACCCCCGCGGGCGTCACGGCCACGTCATCCGCATTACCGGGCACGCCATCAGGACCGGCCCCGAGTATCTGCACGTTAGCGGCCGTCAAGGTTGCCGTGTCCATCGGAATGTCGAACTGCGCACGGGCCTCGGACACGCCGTCCTCTATCTTCACGCTACCCGGCTCAGGCCAAACGGCCTTGGCCTTGGGCGGTAGCACCTCGAAGTCCCAAGTGATCGCCGCCCCCAGCGCAGTCTGGTTACGGTCCGCGATTGTGCCGGCAAACGTGCCGCGATACCGGCCCGTGCCCAACGGCGTCGCCAGCTTGAGCACGACCGCGGTGTCGCCCGCCTCCACCGCGACAACGCCCGGCACCGGCACGTCGTCGGCATCGCCCCGGACTTGGTTCGGGCCAGCGCCAGTCAAGGTAACGGCCGCAGCTGACACCGTGGTCACATCGAGGGGTCCGTCAAATTGCCCGCGCAACTGCGTGACCGCCGCGACGGGAGAAAACGGTCCGGGAGCAGGTTCCAGTCGAATGAGCCGTGGCGGCGTCGTATCGCGCAAGGCAATGAGGAGTTCGTCGCTCCAGCGCTCGTTACCGCCGGTGTCGGTGGCTTTGGCGCGGACGATGAAGTTGGTCTTCGTCGTCGTCAGCACCGGGGCGACTCCATGCCATTCGAAAGGCAGGTTTCCGTCCATCAACACCCGCGCGCCATCCACATAAAACTCCACATCGCGCACCAGCACGTCATCGGTCGTGTTGGCAACCAGGCGGAGATTGCCTCCGGATTCGGCGATCCCTGGCAGGGGCAGCAACGCCTCCAACTGGATCGCTGGCGCGTTCGCGCCAGTGTCGGCCGAACGGAAGTTCACCGTCTGCACGCCCTCGGCAGTGTCCGCCACGAAGGCCAGGCCGCGGTGAAGCGTCAAGGCCCGGGCCTGCCCCGGCGTGTTCCAGGACGCCAAAAACTTCGTCACGTCGCTCTCGTCGCGCACATCGTAGACAGAGACGGCCAGTGACTGGGTGCCGCCGAAGCTGGTCACCGCGACCAATCGCCCCGAACCGTCCGCCGCGAAATCATGGATGGCGGCCTGGGTCGCCGGTTCTTTCGCCAACAGGACGGGCGCGGTCGGATCAGTGAGGTCAATGATTGCGTAGCCAGTGAAATAGCCGACATAGGCACGGTTGCCCGCGGCGAAGAGGCGGCGGCCGTCCTCCAACGGTGCGACGGCCCCGGCGATCGCGAGCGTGCCGAGGGGCAGCAGTTCCACCGGGTCGCCGGGCAGCAGCTGCCGGATCCGGAACACGCGCAGTTCGTTCACCGTTAGTGCGAGGACGAGGTCACGGGTAACGGCCAGGTCGCCGACGGTCGAGGGCAAGGTGACCTCGCCCAACTTGCGGCCATCGGCCAGGTCCACCGCCAGTACTTTGGCACCGGAAGTGACCAAGCCCATCCGACCGGCGACCGCCACGCGGTTGGCTCCAGCCAACGCCACATCGGCCACGATTGCTGGCGCGGAAGGCGTCGCGATGTCGGCCAAATAGAAGCGGGTGCCGGACGCCAGGAGCGCCCGATCGCCCGACACGGCCACGGCCTTGGGGCTGGTGGCCAGATCCAGTTGTGCCAGAAGCACCGGCGCGAACGGATCGCTGACGTCCAGCAGGCTGACGCCAGTGGTCCCATCCGCCACAACCGCGAAGTCGTCGACCACCGCCACGTCAAGCGCGGTTCCCGGAGTGTCCACCGAAGCGACCACGCCGGTCGTGAGCGGCGAGTTCTCCAACGGATTGCTGCGGTTCGTGAGCTCGGCCCCGTCGGGCACGCCGTCGCCATCGGAATCGGCCGAGCCCGGCGAAGTACCCAGAATGCTTTCCGCCAGATTGGAGAGCTGGTCGCCGTCGGTGTCGGGGAAGTCGTCCTCGACGAGCATCGCGGTAGGGATGGTCGTGGACCGTCCGGCCCGAGCGGACATGAAGTAAGCCGCACCGATCCGTTTACGCTCCGGTTCCGTGTAAAGGACGACATGAAAATTCTCCGGCGAAAGGATCACGGGATCAAAGCGCCCCGCCGAGTTGAGCCGACCCCGCTGCACGAACCCGGTCTCCAGGTTGGCGATTAGCCAGAGGCGCTCCGCCCGCGGCGGCGGCACCGGTCCTGCCCCCGCCCCCGCCGTCGCCCCTCCTCCACCGCCGTTTCCTCCTCCACCGCTTCCTCCCCCCGAACCCGCACCACTCACGCTGCCTGCTTCGCGGGCGTAATCTAGCATCGCCAACTGAGCGTCGGTGGTGGCCAACAACGCGCGCCGCAATCCTTCGAGAGCGAAGGACCAGCCCTCCGAGGTCCGGGCCTCCAGTTCACCGAGGAATTGCGCACTGGCCGGGCCGAGCCGGGCGCGAAACGCCGCGTCCCCGAATCGGGTACCGACCGCGAGAGTCGCCACCTGATCCACCAACGCCGCCGCCTCCGCTTCACTCGCGCCGTTCGGTCGAACCTCCTGCAGAAGGGCACCTCGTTCCGCCGGCGTGATGACGGGGCCGCCTTCGCTCCCGAGATCTACCGCGCGCTCCACTGCCCCGAAGAAACTGAACCAAGCCGATGCCGACGCCGGGGAATCAATGCCGCTCCACCGCTCGCTGCCGTAAAGCGTGGCGAACAGATTGCTGGTAGCGACCCCGAACGTGAGCTGGCGGTCGAGCTCCGCGGCAGCGGTGCCCATTAAAGTCAGATAACTGCTAGGTAGTCCCGCCGCCATCGGCCGCACTCGGCCATGTTGGGAAACGAGGGGTGCAAAGATCTCCGAGCTACCGCCGTCGCCATCGCAGGCTTCAAGGGCTTCGTACACGTCCTTCGAAAGGAGGGTGGCGTCAAACAGACCTTTAACAATGCCCCCGGCGTAGGGGATGCAACCCGCAGTGGAGGAGAGGGCCTCGTCACGGAAATCATTGGCGCATTCGTCGCCATCGAGCTGCTCCAGCGAACAATCGACCATGGCGCTGGTCGCGCCTTCCAAAAAGCCGAGCGCACACTTCTTCGGGTTGAACGGGGTAAAGGTCTCTCCGAGTTCCAAAAGATCCTTGGCCAATTCCACGGTCCCCTTAAAGGCTTTGATCCCTTTGCGCCCACATTCGCCCAGCGGATCCGCAAACGTCGGTTCGTCATCGCAATCCCCGGTCTCGCAATCACCCCCGCCGCCCCCGCCCGGTCCGCCCGGGCCACCGCCGCCACTGCCAGGGTTCGCTCCATGCCAGCCAGGCTGACGCACTCCCACACCGGAATCAGTCACCGCGAACCTCCCGTCGGGCGTGATGGTCATCGAGCCCTGAATCTCCCAACGACCGGTGTCATGGTTGAAGCTCCACAGCGCAGTCTTCGCCCCTGGACCCAGTTTCTCGCCGGTCACGGGATCAGGTAGGTTGGGAAACTTCACCGGCACCGGCCGGTCGAAGTTGCTGGGACCGTCCGTCTGGATGGTGATGACGAGCGGAAAAACCAGTCCCGTGGGCAACGGCTCAGGCAAGCGGTCCGCCGGCACCGGGGCGATGCCCACCATGCCGCCGCGCGCGCCGTTGTCGGCGTAGAGGGAATTGGCGGGAACCATGATCTCCACGCCGGCCAAGTCCGGATTGGCGGCGAGCACCGACGGCGCAAAGGTGACGCGAGTTTCGGCCACGGTGCTGACCGGCCGGAGCGCGTCCGGCTGGATGAAGGGCAGGTAAATGACCCCGTTGCCGCCGGCGAGGTTGTCCGTGCGACCCGCCACGGCCGACCACGCCTTGCCGACAAACGGATAGTACGCCCCGCCGGGCCACTGGCTGCCCACCGCCGTACGCCCGTCCACGTGCACAAAAAACCGGCCGGCGGGTGCAGGTTGCAAGACGAAGGAACCATCGGCCGCCGTCACCACGCGAAGTGTTTCCTCCCTGCCGTTCACCGTGATCGTCACTCCCGCCAGCGGCCGGTCGCTACCGTCGGAGTTCTTCTCGGAGGCGAACACGCGCCCACGGACGGCGGTCTCGCCCACGGCGACGTTGTTCAGCGTCTGGAAGTTCAGTTGAAGAATCCCGCCCGGGACGGAATCGCCGTCCGCATCCAGATCGAATCCGGCGGCATCGCGCAACAGCCCGCCATCCAACGTGACCCTGACCCGGGCAGCGGCCGGCAAGGGTTCGAGGTAAAACAACGAGAGCGTGCGCCGATCAGCGGCCAGTTCCGTCCGGGTCAGCAACCGCCGGCCGGCCGCCTCGGCATAAAGGCTGTTGGCCGGGATCAGGCTATCTTCCGCCAGTGGCGCATCCAAACGAATCACGGTTTCCCGAGTTACCGCCACCCCGTCTTCACCCGCCACAGGCGAGGTCTCGGCTACGGTCGCCGCTCGGACCGGTGCGGGATCGGTCTCCCGCAACCGGAAAAAGCGGGGCTCCGAATCTGGGTTGAGGGTGAGGGTAAAATCCGTGCCCAGAGCCACCGGTGTCTCCGTTACCGGAGTGAACGACTCGGTGAGCGAGGCCGCCGATTCCAGTGTGACCGGAACTGCACCTTGCGCCCAACGCAGCTGCCACTCGCCCGAGGGAAGCGTCTCGATCAGCAGCGCCGGCTGGGCAAGCGCTGCCGACGTGAGCAGAAAGTAGAGCAGCCGTGCAAAGACACGGGCGAACGCCGCGGGCTTGAGCATTCTGCTAGGGAGCATGAATCACGGGCGAAAACCAGCACTTTGCCTGGCAATGGGGCCACCAGAGACGGTGGACTCCCCGAGGCGGTGAGCCACGGGCGGCGGTTACGCGCCGCCGCCACCCAACTCTCCACGGCTTCATCGGGATCCCACAGACGACTTCGCCCCAGCCCTGCTACCATCTCAGATTATGGGCGTATCTCTTTCACACCCTGCTCCCGGAGCACCGCTTTCACCGGTTCGGTGCCCGCGGGTTGTTTGGGCAGAGAGGCGCCGGCTCGGATCAAGGCCCGAACGACACCCACGTAATCTCCAGTATGACGATACCAGCCGTGTTCAGATCCGAACGTCGCCCAGCCCAAAGGCGGGGAATGATGGTCGGCATCCGGCAGATCCAACGGCGGACGGTACGCCAGGATCACTTCGACCATCTCCAGGTTTCCGTGAAACGCCGCCCAGTGAAGCGCCGTGCCTTCATGTTGTCCCTTGGCGTCCACGGGCCAGCCGAACCGAAGCATCAGACGCACCGCCGGGAGATGGTTGTTCCGAGCCGCGTGGGCCAATTCTCGCTGAGTGGCCGGGGATAGGCGTTCCACGAGATCCGGCTGTTCTTTCAGCAACGCCTGAGCTGCTGCTTCCTCGTTCCCGAGGATCAGCGCGAGCAACCTCTGCTCCACCGGACTTCGTTCCAGCAGCAGTTGCAGCACCTCCGGATGACCGAACTTCCGGGCCACGTCATGAGCCGTAACGTTTGATCCCAGGGTCCATTGATAAATGGTCCCGCCACTGCGCGGATTCGCCTTCGGAAAATGTGCGTCGTCCACCCGCAGATGAATGCAGTCCGGATCAGCTTCCAGGTGGCGGCGCACCAACATCAGATCCCCCAACGCCACGGCCAGGAGCAGATCCGTCTGGCAACCGCGCTCGACCAGAAACCGCGCGACGGCCTGACGTTCGCCCAGCATCCATTGCGCGGGCGTGGACTCGTGATCGATGTCCTTCGCGTTGATGTCTGCTCCGTGCTCCAGCAGATACGCCGCGACTTCGATGTCCCGGGCGAAGTGCAGCGGCGTCTGTCCATCTCCGCCGCGCGCGTGAACCTGCTTCGGATCCGTAGAGACGAATTCCCGTAACTGATCCATCAGCCCCAGTCGGGCTGCAGCGTGAACATCCACCACCGCTCCGCGCTGGATCGCATATGCCGCGAGTTCGAACGGAACATTGTGCAGCAATCCAAACCCTCCCGCCCACCAGCGGCTCCGGGCATTAATGTCCGCGCCGGCAGCGAGCATCACGTCCAGCATCTCCCGACTTTTCGCGTGGGTGATGGGCGGAGAATCGAACGGACCAATGGGCGCGTTGAGCTGCGCCTTGAACGCCGGATAACGCTCCAGCAGTCGGCCGAACAGCGAGGCGTCATCCGCATGGAAGGCCTGCTTGAACAACTCCAGCGGCGGAACCGTTTCCAGCAGGATCGATTCGACGTGTTGCTTGAGCTTCGTCCAACTGCCGAAGCCATGCTCCCGAGCCACCACCAGTTGGGCCTCGGCGAGGGAAACGGAAGCGGACTGAATCTTCGGATCGGAGGCGTTGTGGAAGTCCGGATGCTGTTCGCGGAAGCGACGGAACGCCTCGGGATTTCCAGACTTGTGGGACTTGAGGAGTTCTTTGGCCTGTTTCCGGAGTTGATCCAGATCAGGACGCGCGGGGAGCGGCTGAGACATATAACCTTTCTGCTAAAGCCCGTGGTCCGCTGGCAGGCAGCATCAAGGTTAGTGTGATACTGGCGACAAGCAGGTGGGCTCAGCCCTTTCCGCGGACCCGGAGGCATCCTGAAATGCGGGGTGAAAGAACCAAACCTGGGCAGCCCGGTCAAGGCTGCGAACCAAGTCCGACTGACAGGAGCTGGCTTTAAGGCTTCGTTGCAGGAGGAGGGACGCGTCGCTGGGAAGTACTCACTCGGCTTCAGCCTTCCTTGGCCGGTGAGGCTTTTCCGTCTGCGCGCCAAATGCGGTACTGAACCTCGACCCCCTCGGGCACATAGACCACCAGCGGCAGGCGGCTGTTGTACCGCAACAACTGAGGTTCACCACCGAGCGTCACAAATCGTTCGACCTGTTTCGCGCTCGGATCCGGAGCGATGAGCGTGCCGGCCATGGGTCCGAGTTTGCGGAGCACGAAGCGATCGAAGCCCCAACCTTGAATCGTTTCCGTGACCAACTGCCCACCGAAGAAGTGGCGATTAACGCCATCGGTGAGGACCTTCTTGCCGACAAGGAGTTGTACGCGGAAATCCTCTTCGAGCTTCTTCTGTGGGAGTTGAATGACGAAGCGTTTCATGCCCGGGTCCGCGGGAGGAAAGGCCTTCAGATTGCGCAGCGCTTCCTCAGTGGCGGAGGCGGTCAGGGCGAGGGCGACAAAAAGGAACGCGAGCAGAGTCTTCATACAGGGTAACGGGCAGATGCAAGTGGAACGCCAATCGGTCGGACTAAGGGTGCGTCCGTTCTGATGGAAGCCTTATTCAAGGCCTCACCAAGTGACAATCAGGTTCGGTCTACCAATCGAAAAATTCGGCCGATTGCCCGCCCGGTTACTTAGCCGCAGTTTTTAGGCTTAATCAGCCCAGCGGCCACCCCAGCGGATCGGAGGGAACAAGGCCGAAGCCAACCGGCCGGTGGGGCAGGCGCAGATTGACAATGCTCCTTTGTGCTACAAGGCTGTCGCACATGAAGACCACTACGGTGCGCGAGTTGCGCAATCACTATTCCCGGGTTCTGAAGTGGGTCTCCCTGGGCGAAGAGGTCGAGGTGACGCGACGCGGCAAAGTCGTGGCCCGCGTCGTTCCCGCTTCGACTGCGAAAAAGAGCGCCGTGGACTGGTCCCAGAGTGCGGCCCTAACCCGCCAACCCTGGTCCAAGACGCTGACAGCCAAAGAGAGTTCCGCGATCCTGGCCGAGAGCCAGGGCTCTTGAGATGGCCACCACTGTCCCGGATACGAGCTTCCTGTTCTCGCTGTACGGCAATGATGCCCACACGGAAACGGCCAGAGACTGGGCACTTCGAAATCCGCGAGTTCTCTCGGTCACTGTCCTGGGGCGCTACGAATTCCAGAATGCCATCCGGTTTGCCGCCTATCGGAAATACATTTCGCAAAGCGATGCCTTGGCTTCTTTGGCGGCTGTGGAAGCGGACTTGAGGGATGGTCCTCTGGAGCTGGTTTCCTGCGATTTGGCCACACTGGTGGCGGCAGCGGCGCGACTCTCCGAACGGCATACCCTTCGTGGGGGCCATCGCTCCTTCGACGTACTGCACGTGGCGACGGCCAAACACCTCAAGGCTACCACGTTTCTCTCGTTTGATGCGAACCAACGGAAACTCGCCGCCGCCGTGGGTTTAGCGGTTGCCCCTTAGCTCAGGCCCGTTCGGCATCGGAGCTGCTTATCTTGTAGCCATGCAAGCCATCGAGCCCTCACGCCGCCGAGGGCTGACAATTCTGGAGGTTCTCGTAGTGCTGGCGATCGTTGCAATTCTTGGCGGATTGCTTCTCCCAATTGTTTCTGCCCCCCGCGGCACGTCCAAGCGGATCGCTTGTATGAGGAACCTAAAAAACGTGGGTTTGGCCATGCGGATCTTTGCCCAGGAACACGGGACGGGCCTCCCGATGAACCTACCGGCCAACCAAGGGGGAACCCGCGAACTGACCGGCGATGTTATTCAGCTCTGGCGGCACTATCTCCCCTTCACCAACGAACTGACCAATCCCAAAATACTGTGGTGTCCGTCCGACTCGCAACGGAAGCCAGCCACGAGGTGGGCTCCAGACGCGGCCGACCGTCGAGCCGTGGTTTTCGCGGGCAATCAGAACCTGAGTTACTTCCTCGGCCTTAACGCCCACGAAACCCAACCCCAAACCATCCTAGCCGGTGACCGCAACCTGACCACCAATGGCCTCGCTATTGGTCCCGGTCGCCATGTCGTCTCGGCCAACACTCGGCTCGGCTTTGCCGAAACCATGCACAAATCCGCCGGAAACATCCTGCTCGCCGACGGCAGCGTGCAACAAGTCACCAGCGGGCGACTCAATGAACAATTCCAGAGTGGCCTAACCAACTCCGGTCTCACCACCAACGTCTGGCTCGTGCCATAATCGCGACCGAAAGGACGACTCGGCGCCCTGGGCGGGCCGGGGTCGCGTGGAGTACCGGTTTCCCGATACTCCCATCCCCCGGCCGCCCGTCGCCGACCTCGGACCACACATCAGTCCTGCTCGCGCCGGAACCCGTGCACGGGATGGTGGGCTCGCCGGGATGCCAGCAGATTCGCGGAGGTGGACTGATAAAACATCACACCCGGTGAATCGCTCGGAACGGTGTAGCTCGGCGGCAAGGCATTGGGCACCGGGACCCAGGGACCATTCAACGTCGGCGCCTGCATCAGGGTCCCGGAATAGGTAATCAGGATACTGGCTCCGTCCGCACTCAGGGCGATGGACGTCGCCGGCGGCGTCGGGGCATTCGGAGTGAACTGCATCAACGCGAGATTGTCGGTGGAATCCCAAACGATGTTGAAAGAACCCGAAGCAAATACCCAGTTCCCGGAGGTGACGTGGAAATTGTAGTTCGTATTGAACTTCAACAGGGTCCACGAGTGCGGCTGGTTCCAGAACGGATCTCCGCTGTCCGGATCAACTCCTTCTGCGAAGTTCACGAAGAATTGGGTGCCACGCATCACCATGTTCTGGTTGAACGTCATTCGATTCCACGGAGTCGCTCCCGGATTCGCATTGTCGTTGAGGGCATTCAGCGTCCAGAAGTATTCAGAAGTCCCGGTGAAGGTCACCGGTCCGTCGAAGACGAGTTCCCCAGGCATGTCTCCTGACTGAATGATCCCGCTGATCGAATTGGTCGCACCGTTCGCGCCGATGATCCCAAATCCCTCAATCACGGAATCCAATTGTGCGGTGAGCTGGGAAATCTGACCTCCCGTCAGAACCAGGGAGGAACCTTCGGTCGGAAGGCTGATGGGTCCGTTAGCCACACCAGCCGGTCCCACGCCAACCGTTGAATCCGCTTCAACGACCAGTTCAGGGAACCGGGTGACGCCATCGAGATTGAGACGCCCGCCGCTCACCCGCACCGACCCGGAGAATGTGTTGCTTCCCGTCAGGTCCAAAGAACCGGATCCAATCTTCGTCAGGATTCCCTCCAGTTGGATGATGCTCGAAATGCGATTGCTCGGACCACTGGCGGCGAGATAGGCACTCGCCAGTCCGAAGTCGAGGACACTGACATCCACGGTGCCGGAGTTCAGAATCGCTCCACTAAACCTTCCGGTCTCCAACGAACCCACCTGGAGCGTGGTGGTGCCCCCACCCGAGCTCACCGATTCACCGTTCACCATCAAGGCCGCCGCCGAGAGAGTGGCTCCCGCTGGGACCACTTGCGCGGTATCAACGGAGTAGCGGGTCTTGGACGTACTCTGGTTAATGGGGAGATGGCGGGAGGACGTGAGCTCCGCCAAGGCAAACCCGTTGGTCTCGTCGTATCGCAGGAAGGCCAACGAACCATTGGTATCGTTGTTCTGGACCAGCAACGCGGGCGAGACCATCCCCAGCGACTGCTGCGGCAGATTCCCGTTCGTTCCCGGAACCATCGCTCGTTCGGTGGCGCCCAGCCCCGACCATCCCAGTCCCGGTGCCAACACCAATGCGGCCGGATGCGTGATGATCAGATTGCCATTGGTGCCGTCGGTATATCCCCCGAGAACCACCGTGAGCGAAGGATTGGCACCCCGGGCAAAGGCCAGCTGAGCCGAACCATTCGACATAAAGAGGGTCTTCGAACCGCCGGGCGCGATCTGAAGGGTAATGTCCGCCGGAACGGAATCATCAGGTTCCAAGCTAATCGTCGCGTCCCCAGTAATCACCAATCCGGCCGTACCAAAAGGGGTTCCCTCGGTCACCGTGCTGCCCAGTACACCATCACTTACCGCGGTTCCACCGGACGTTGAGTTGCTCGCTATCAGGCGCAGTGTGCCCTCGCCTGATTTGGTGAAGCCGCCAGGCCCGTTGACCGGTGCCAACACCTCCAGAACTCCTCCGCTCAAATCAATCGATTGGGAGCCGGACAAGGTCCACGGCTGGGGGGCATAATCAGGATGACTCGGCAACGCGTTCGTCGAAATCGTCCAAGCGTCGCCAGTCCAGAGTACCGCCAACACCCCGGCGTCTACTCCCAGTTCGGGCGTGACGATCTGGGAATACGAAAGGGAACTGTCCAAGTCCTGGATGGTCCAATCCGCGGGAACCGGCACCATACTGATGGTTTGCGGATTGCTCGCCGGAACATTGGGGACATCCAAAAACGAAGCGGGATAGGGATTGTTGATGGTAATCGTTTGAGCAGCCGGGTCAGCGGCCAACAGGGTCAAGCCGTGTCCGCCGGCATTGGCGTAGTTGGTCGTTTGGTTGGCTGGGCTCGGGTAGAACCAGCCGACACTGAAATTCACGATGGTTTGGTTGATGTTGTTCGTGGAGAGCCACTCAATGCTGGGGTTGGGCGTCGAGTTTCGGGTGAACTGCTGGGAACTGATTCCCCGGGCGTTGAAGTAGGTAATGATTCCGTTGCCGTAGCCATCCCAGTCCGTGCCGCCGGCAGTCGTGGTCCCCATCAGGCTCGAGATGACGAGTTCCAAATTGGTGGCCTCAGTGAGATTCGTGGACCCCAACTGGGTGAATCCATTTCGCACCAGCCAGAGGAGAGACATCGTGGTGGACGTCGGAACGCAATACGACTCACCGTCGCCCGGCAAATACTGTCCGTAAGGACCGAAATCGACCTGCACCAGTGACGGTGTATCGGTCACTCTGTCGGTCCATTGGCCTCGAACCGACCAGGGAAGGACTCCCAAGATCAGCAGCCAGACTCCCCAGCACCCCAAGTATTTTTTCATAATGTTTCGATTGATTGATGTGTTCCAAATTTACGAATCCCCCGGCTTTACTTCTCGCTGGAAGCATTGCCTTGAGAAAATGCGACTGAAGTCGATGACCGCTCCCGGCACTTGCTCTCCCGCGGAGGAAGGAAATCCGCGAGTGCCTCAAGGACTCCCTGCAGATCGTCCTTCAGGACGTATCCCATGGCTCCCGCAGCCTCGGCCGCTTCTCGGAAGCGTGAACTGTTGTGCTGGGAAACCATCAACACCCGGCACGAGGCATGGCGCTGTCGCAAGGCGCGCATCGCGGTGATGCCATCCATGGGACTCATTTCGATGTCCATGATGACCAGATCCGCCCCGTGAGCCTCATAAAGTGCCAAGGCCTCCAGACCACATTGGGCCTCCAGAAATTCCCAACCAGGGGTTTCCAGGAGCGACTTGAGCAACACGCGAATGCGAGGATCGTCGTCGGCGATGAGGCACTTCATGAACGGCAATGGCTGACTTCGATTGACCCAGCTGTGGATGACCCACGTTTCGCAGTTGCGGCGACCTTCATTCTCCGGACGAGGCCGAGCAGTCCTGTTTAAAGTAACGATGCCGACTCAATTTCAGCATGGTGATCGGTGACGCCATCAGCAGCGCTCCGAACAGAAGGGAGAGCAGAAACACGTCGAGCGAAAGCACACCATCCGCGCGCGCCCCGAGATAGGCCCAAGCTCCCACCGGAAAAAAGATCAGCACCGCTGTGCCTAGTCCGGGCGAGAATCGACCTCGCGTCACAATCCAAGGAAGGACATGAAAGAAGGCGCCGTTGATCAGCATCAGCGCGGGCAGGCTCAGCGCGAACGCCGGACACCTCCAGCCCACTTGGGAACAGGCGATTCCCAAAACGACCACCACGCCATTGACGATTGCAAAGAGCGCCCAACTCACCGGCAGTTTCAGGACGGAATTCGCCCAGGTCCGCCAGTCGAACACAAACTCCTCCACCACATGAAGGGCATAGGCGAGGGTCGCAATCCACAGGATGTAGTCGTGCATCGGGAGAAAACTGGGAACCGGCGGGATCAGGGGCGACGGAGTCTAGTGGCTCGCCTGGGCCAGGATCTCGATGCCAAAGGACGGGGCGATGGCGATCATGTGGGCGATGTCCTCCCGACCGAACTTCAATGGTTGCGCGTTCCTATCCGGCAGCGCTTTTCCCGCCGCGGCAAAGAACATCTCGACCCCCGCGGGGAAAGCGGTCTCCAACAGCATGGCCTCCCCCGTTCCCGTGTTGCGGAAATAGTGGGGAATTCCTCGAGGTGCGAAAATGAAGCCGCCCTTCTTCAGGACGGTGACCGTGTCCCCGACGTAAAAGGTCACTTCTCCCTCGAGAACGAGGAACGTCTCATCCTCCCGATGATGCAAGTGCCGGGGCGGCCCGCCCCCAGGAGGCAACAACGCTTCCATTACCGTGTACTGCTGTTGGGTGTCGGCTCCTCCGAGAAGGATGGCGACCCGATCACCAGCGACTGAGATGACGTTCATGAGTTCCTGTTCCTATTTGACGGGACTCACCGTGCACCGATCCGGCGGTCGTGAACATCCGTGGAGTCCGGTGATTTTCGCTACGTGACTCTTCGGAATCGGCCTCCGTGGGTTGTGGGAAGAGGCACTCCGTGGAACCACGTACCAATCCCGCGGGCGACAACGGTAGTTCAGACGCCGACGCGCGTTCCCTGGCCGTCGCATTCGTGCCCGCAACTGAACCGAAACGGCATCGCATTCTGCTTTCACGCCCGCACTTCAATCGGTATCTAAATCACCTGCAAACGCAGACCTCTAATGGAACCCGGGAAAGCAGTTGGAGCCCTGATGATCGCGTTCTTCGCTGCGTTCTGTGGTGCAGTTGCCGCCGATTCCAAGGAACTCAAGGAAGGACAGGGCTACCCGGCGCCGAAGGTCGGTTACTCGGTGGAGCATTGGACGGTGGAGGAAGGCCTACCCGGCCGGATTATTACCTCCCTGGCGCAGACACTTGATGGAGCCCTTTGGTGCGGAAGTCCCGACGGGCTGGCCCGCTTTGACGGCACTCGCTTTACCCGCATCGACCCTGAGCAGGCACCAGCCCTGCGAGGAGTCCGTATCCTCGAACTGCGCTGCGATTCCCACGGCCGTCTTTGGATCGGTGGCATTGACGGAGAACTGATCGTGCGTGAAGAGGGTCAGTTTCGTCGCCTTACCGATCAGGACGGCCTGCCTCCCAATCAAGCGGGAAAATTCGGCGAATCATTGGCAGGAGACTTCTGGGTCCAGGGTCGAACCAACCATCAGTTTTATCGGTACGAGGACCAACGATTTCATCCGGTCCACTATCCTGGCGCTCCCAGCTTGACGATCGATCGGTTCCTCGCCGACGCCAGCGATGTGCTCTGGGGAGTGCATGAACAGGATCGAACCATGATCCGTTTCGAGGGCGCAGAGGCGAAGGCCCATGCACTGTCGGCACCCGAAGGCCAATCGAAGGTTCCCGCTGGACGTCTCTTCCGCCTCCGCGACGGACGCTGGGCGGTCAACTCGACCTCGGGGATCTATGCGCTCGACGGACCTCGGTGGAGTCTGGTCCACGCCTTCACGACCACCCTGCCGAGCTTTGACGTAAATCCAGTGTTGGATGGTGTCGAGGACGGGTCCGGCAATTTTTGGGTGAGTGTTTTCAATCTGGGCTTGGTGGTGAGCGGTCCGGATCAGCCGACCACCCGAGTCCTGCTGCCGGACCTCAGCGCGAAACCGTTCATTCGAGCCTTGATCGCAGGTGTCGAAGGCAACATCTGGGTCGCGGGCAACGACGGGCTGTACCGGCTGCGACGTCTTCCCTTTCGTTCGCAACCGCGGGATCAGACATCACCTCAACAGGCGGTGGAGGGAATTTTCGAAGGCGGCGACGGGGCGGTCTGGATCCTCCGCCGGGATGGTTGGACGCGATCCACTCCGCAAGGTTGGCAATCCACGGACAACCCCGATCCTCAGGCGTATCTTTGGGCGGGATGTCGCTCGCACGACAACTCGGTCATTCTCGCGTTTACGGAACACGGCAACAGTGATCGAGCCTATGCGGACAGGGTCTATCCGGACGGCCGAGTTCAACGACTGGGGACTTTGGAGGGCATTGTTCGGGTCGTCTATGAATCCAAATCTGGCGATGTCTGGGCAGGTACTGAGGCCGGTCTGTGGCATTGGACCGGCGAACGCTTCCGCCGGGTCGAACTACCGCAACGTCCCGGAAATCTCCCGGTCCGGGGTCTGGCGGAAGACCGCCAAGGCCGGCTGGTCGCTTCAGTTTTTGGCGACGGACTTTGGCGGCGCGAAGACGACGGCCACTGGCGACGTTTAACGGGACCGGGAGACACCGCCAGCGGCGAGATCTGGGGTCTCGACATCGACTCACAGGACACCATTTGGGCGGCCACCGCCTCCGGACTGGCTCGATGGAAACAGGACTCGTGGCGGTTTTTCGGTACGAGGCACGGCGACTTTCCCCGACTGGCGCGCAGTGTGGTCGTCGATCACGAGGGTGGACTCTGGATCGCTTCCCAGTTCGGAGTGGTCCGGGTTGATCGGGAGACCCTGGAGGCCGCGTGGCCCGAGCCGGCTACCCTGGGAAGTGATTGGTTTGACCGAAGTGACGGTTTGCCGTCGGTATCCTGTTCAGACGAGCAGGGAACCCTTCACCTCGCCGCCGACGGACGCATCTGGGTGGGGACGCTTCATGGCGCCGCCGTGGTCGATCCCCGCGAATGGCAGGCCTCCCGGCGACTGTCCCGAGCCCCTTCCGTCGCCATTACGGAAGTGGTCGTCGATGGTCAATCCACTCGCCTGTCCGTTTCCCGGACGGGTTTGTCCCAAGCCTTGGAAACCGTCGTTCCCGCCGGGGCGAATTGGGTGGAGTTTCATTATGAGGTCGTGGATCTCACGCCCAACCCGCGAACGCGACTGCGCTATCGCCTCGAAGGAATTGACACCGAGTGGAGAGACGTCGGCGAGGAACGACGCGCCACCTACCATCAACTCCCCCCCTCGAAATACTCGTTCCACGTCATGGCCGCCAACAAGTACGGGCAATGGACGAATCCAGGGGCACGCGTCCCGATCCTCGTGGAACCCCGCTTTTGGCAGACCTCCTGGTTCCAAGCCGGAGCCGGTCTGGCAGTGCTCGGCGCCGTCTGGACGACCCGACTCATCACCTTGCGCCAAGGCCAGCGGGAACGGTTGCGCCGCGAGGAATTCTCCCGGGGACTCATCCAATCCCAAGAGATCGAACGGAAACGCATCGCCCGGGAACTCCACGACAGTCTCGGACAAGACCTCATCCTAATTCGCAACGCCGCCAAACTCACCCTGCGCAAATTCGATCCGTCACCCCAGGTCGGCGAACACCTTAACCAAGTCGCGGAACTGGCGTCCCACGCCTTGGACAACGCCCGGGCTATCACGAGCAATCTGCGGCCACCCGAGCTGGACCGACTGGGCCTGACCGCAGCCCTGGAGGTCATGGTGGAGAAACACTCGCTCCATTCCGAAATCAAGCTGACGGCCACCCTCGAGAATCTGGATGGCCGATGGTCCGCCGACCAGGAGATCCACGTCTATCGCCTCATCCAGGAAAGCCTCAACAACGCCTTGAAACACGCCCATCCCCGCCACATCCACTTGTCGGCCGCGGTGCATGGCTCGGAAGCGAACATCGCCGTGCAAGATGACGGCCGTGGCTTCGATCCGGCACAACTCACCCCACATCGAACGGGAATTGGACTGACGGGGCTGAGTGAACGGGTTCGGATTCTGGGTGGCGTAATGGAGTTGAGTTCAGCGCCGGGCAAAGGGACGCTGTTCCGGTGCCGAATTCCGATTTCTGATTATGGCCAAGACCGAGGCGATTCAAATCCTAGTCGTGGATGACCACCCCATCTTTCGGAAGGGGATGATTCAGATCATTGAGGACGATCCGTTGTTACGGATTGTCGGTCAGGCTGGCAGTGCGGAGGAGGCCCTGCAGCAACTCCCTGCCCTCCCTGTCGATGTCGCCGTGGTGGACATTGACCTCCCGGGAATGGACGGACTGGAACTTTCCTCTCGATTGCTGAAGCGGAAGCCACCCGTGCCGGTGGTTCTGCTCACGATGCACAAGTCCGAGAAGATTTTTCAGGCCGCCTTGGATCTGGGGGTCAGCGCCTACATTCTCAAGGACGAGGCGGAGTCGGGCATTGTGAGCGGCATCAAGTGCGCCGCCCGCGGCGATCACTACATCACCCCGACCCTCGCGTCGTTGTTGGTCAACCGTGGCCGGAGAGCAGCCCAACTGCGCCAACAGACTCCCGCTGTGGAGAGTCTGACCCCCACCGAACGAGCCGTGCTCCGGCGCATCGCCGAGAACAAGACCAGCCGGGAAATTGGCGCGGAACTCTTTATCAGCCATCGAACCGTCGAAACCCACCGGGCCAACATCTGCGCAAAACTGAATCTCTCGGGCAGCCATCCCCTGCTCCAGTTCGCCCTGCAGAACAAGTCCGCGCTCGCCGACTTGCCGGACTAGAGCGCAGTTGGCAATTGGATCTGGGAATCCTCTCTGAACCTACCGACAACATCTGAACTCAGCAGCCCGCACCTTTCGTTTGCGGCGATGTGCCCCAAGCTCGGAGCATCGATACCGTCCCCTTAACCGCGCCAACGACCTTCAGCGGATGCGGAAGAAACGAGCGCCGGATGTCCCAAAGGCGTCATCGAGTACCAAGTGGACTCCACCTTCTCCCGAGAGTTCCGCGCTTGAGGTCCAGTGGACCAAGTTGGTCGAAGTCTCCAAGCGATAACTTCCTTGAGGTCGCGCTTCGACCGTCCAAGCACCCGCCGGATGGAATCGTCCATCCGATAGAAGAACCAAATACTCAAAGCGGCAGTCTGGCGATAGCGGAGGAGATGGAAGTGCCGTTAGGGGGCCAGGGCGATCGAATACTGCGAGCCGGGGAAACTTTTTAGGCGGGTCGGTCATCCTTCGGTCTTGCCAGGTCAAAATTGGCCCGGGATTGAACCCGATCCTGGCCCCCGGGGTGATCTGTCCAGGCCCCACTTCACCCGGTCGGCCGTTTTCCGTGGACCGGCAAATCCAGCGGGAGGTATCCGCCACCGTCACAAACGGCTCCGAGAACTCCAAATCAAGCGGCTTGACCGTTCGCGGCAATCCGGTAGCGACGCCAAAAACAACATCCGGCGAGGCCACCTTGCGAATCACCTGTTGAACAGCCGGTTCCGGCTTTAGGAATCGATCTTGAAAATCCAGTTCCAGCGGAACCCATCCGGTTCCGTCCGCGGTTCGCTCGTGGCGATGCCACTCCACCCGGCCTATTCCCGGACGTCGTGCACCTCGGACGAGGGGATCAACACCCTGCGGAGCGTGGCAATCCGGGGGGAGTTCTTCCCAAACAATCCGGTTCGTTGACCAAAGATACGCTAGACCACCGACATCATCCCGCGTCAGTCCCCTCAAAAAAAAGCCGAAGCGATAACGCCCGTTGCTGATGCCCTCAAGGAACTCATTGAACGCCGTCGCCGTTCGCGGGTTTTCGGTCAGGAGATAATTCTGCATTTCAAAGGCTGAGGCCGCTTTGGAAACGGGCAGGAATGAAATCGAATAGAAGAAGCCGGCACCGTTGATCGACTCACTCGGGAGTGCGGTGAGCGGCTCATAATTCCGTCGCAACACATACGCTTCTGCCTCCTCTGCGTTGGGGGGGGTTGCCGCCAGACAGAAGAGGTAACGTTCGGAACTGGCGAGGCCCAGATTATGAAGCAGCGCGCTCAACGCCGTGGAACGCAGATCGATTAATCTCTCCCGCATTGCGTCGTACCTTAATCCCCAAGCAACGTCAGGAAACGACGCCAGCTTGGCCGCATCAAGTGACCCCAAGTCTGGCAACTCTCGCAGCAAATTGATCGCTGATTCCACTGCCTCCACCCCTTCCTCGCCAAACGTGGCGCGAAACTGGGGATCGAACCCATAGGTGATGACGGGAAGATTCCAGCGGTAAGCATGCTCAGGAATCACCGGTCCGCCTCCAGCGACCTCCGTATACTCCGTTCGATCTAGCATCCAGGGTTCAAAAGGACCCAACAACGAGAACGCAGCGGCAGTGGGGGCAACCAAAAGAAAAAGTCCGGCGGCGCGAAGCAGGCTCAACACAGCTGAAACAGTGACCGACCCATCAGATCGGATCCACCTGAGATTTCTAACGACCACCACTATGAGTTTGTGAGTCTTCGAAATCCGTCTGGAGTGAGACAGCCTAAAACAGGATCATGGTTACGAGATAAGCTTCCGTCCTTCCCTGCTTACGTCCGATTGGATTCCGAAAGCCGCCTGAACTCCGCCAATCCGATTTCTCCCAGAACATCCTCATAGCCATCCGGGAAGTGATCGAACCAGCCGAGCCCGGATCTCCTCCGCAAATGAAACCACCGGGTCGCCATGAACCCATCCACGCCCGCTGAAGTTCTCTCGGCAAGTCTGGAACTGCCCCTCCCTGACTCAGCACCGCTTGACGTCCGACCCGTGTAATACGTAGTTTGCCGCATGATCAAGACCATCACGAAAGTCGGTAACTCGCAGGGGGTGATCTTCGATGCCGCCCTGATGGATCTGGCGCGCCTGAAAGTCGGGGACCAAGTGAACCTGGAGGTTCACGAAGGCGGTACCATCACGTTGACGCCGTTGCGCCCCATGCCTTCCCGGGAGGACGTGTCACGGGTCATTCAAGAGACCATGACGGACTATGCCCGAACCATGAAGAAGCTGGCATGAGCGCCACCTTGGAGAATTGCTTTCATCTCACCGTAGATATCGTTCGCGAGATCCATTCCGAAGCGATCGCCCGTTTTGGCGGATCAGACGGAGTCCGCGATCTGGCCCTCCTGGAATCCGCCATTGGCGCACCCCAAGCCGTGTTCGGTGGGCAGTCACCCTACGAAGACCTGGAGGAAGTAGCGGCCGCCTACCTCTTTTATCTGTGCCGAAATCACCCGTTCATCGACGGCAACAAGCGAGCAGCCCTGGGTGCTTGCCTGGTCTTCCTGCGCTTGAACGGAATCCAACCACCGCCTGATGGAGAGGTGTGGGAGGAATTGACGCTGGGAGTCGCGTCTAGCCTGTTGGACCGCAGTGAGACAACCCACCGCTTGCGCCAAATCCTTGCTCCCCGCCGCCGCAAGAAAACGTAGACGCGGTTGACGAGAGTATCCGACCCCTTCGCCAACGGCCAAAGGTTGAACCCCGCTCTCCTTCCAGGAAAGAAGCCCCTTCACCTCTCACCGCCTTGCCGCCCACCTTCAACCGTCGTACCGCCACCCGCGTTCAAAACGGGAAAGTTCAGCGGAAGAATCGGCACCGTCCCACCGGGCATAACGGATATGTGTTCGCTCGGGAGTCGCCCGGGCGCGGCTTCCGACATGTTGTCAGCCTGGAGGACGTCCGAACCTTCATTGATCTGATCCCGGACTGGGACCGCTACTCCGAGCGCTTGGCGCGCATCGTCCTGGCGCGCCCTACGGACGGCTGGGATGCGGCTCACGAATTCTATTTCCGAGAGGAGACGGGGGCGATTTACCTGTATGCTTGGAGCGAAGACCTATGGGTGGAGTGGTTCCCCGACTACTTCGATTCCCACGAACCCATACTCCAGGCCCTGGGGGTATCCACCAGTCCCGCGGACCCCAAGCGGACTCGGGTCATCTGCCGCTTCACCGACGCCCAAGCCCGGGCCTTCATGTTGTTGCACGTTTTCCTGCACGAACTGGGACATCACTACGACCACATCCACCAGAAGCATCACAACCGCAGTCGAGGTGAAGACTATGCCGAGCGCTTCGCCAATGACCGTTTCGCCTCTTTGTTTCCCGCGTATGTCCAGGCCTTCGGTTCCCCTGTGGGTTCCGGTTGATCCTGCGGACGGTTAGCGCGGCCGACAGATCGCCTGATCCCGGCGGGAGGCTTCGGTTATGCCCCAGAGATTGACGGGACAAGTGCATTCGCCAAACGGGAGCGGACGGACCCCGCCGTCGGCAAAGCCATAGTTGGACTGACCCCGTCGCGAATGCCCGCGCACTCCGTGGCGGGCTTCGTCCAGATCCGCCAAAAACCCGACGTTCGGCCGCAGCACATCCAGTTCCCAGACCGTTGATTGGGCGGACTTCTCCCCAAAGAGGATCGTCTCGTGAGGTTCAGTCACGCGGGACTCCGGAAGAGCCATCGACACCAACCCCTGCCGAATCGGCGCCGCCAGCTTTCCCGGGTACACTTCGGCGACAAGGTCAGAGAATCCGTTGAACACGTAACTTCTCGGCGCCTCATCTGGTAACGCCGTCGGGAAGTTCGTGGCGCGGCGAAGGCTCTCGTCCACCGGACACCGCAACACCTTCATGTCGCGGTATCCGGAATGGAACAGACTGGTCCAGCGGCGGCCCGGTGCAGAGACCGGCAGCGCGCCGGAGTGGTCGTCGGAATAGAGCCGCACCGCCAGATTGAGCTGACGGAGCTGGTTGGCGCACGCCGTTCGACCAGCCTGCACCCGGGCCCGCGCCAGTCCCGGCAAAAGCAGTCCGGCCAGCACGGCAATTATGGCCACCACCACCAGAAGTTCGATCAGCGAGAATCCCAGGCGCCGCTTCGCAGCGGGCGAAGGCATCAATCGCTGGAAGACGAGTCGCATCGGATACTCGTGGTTACGGGCGGCTCAACCGGTAAAAGGCTTGGCTTGGTTCCAGCGCCACTGTGACCACCTGCCGGTTACCCTCATTCACTGGGCTGGCCGTGACGCCAACCCATGGCCCCGCCAGCGAGGAACCCGCTTGGAGCTCAAGATTGGGCTGCGCTTCCCAGGACAACTGCACCCGGCCATCCGCCAAGGGCACCGCACCCAAGGTCGGCATCGCCGACGCCGTCGAAAGGTGCGGCAGAATCAATCGCTCGAAGTCATTCCGCGAGCGGGCTCCCACGAGCTTCTGAATGATTTTGCCTTCCCGATTGATGAGATAGGTGGTCGGTATGGCGCTCGCGTGACCGAAGCCGGCCTCCACCGTTCCCGACGGCTGATCCAACACCACCGGATACGTAATCTGATAGTCGGCGACAAAGTCGGCGACTAGGCTGGTCGGCCACGTGCCCGCAACCGCATTGTCGACCGACACGCCGATCACGACGAATCCTTGGGATCGATACTGCTCGTACAGCGAAACCAGGTCCGGAATCTCGGCCAGACACGGCCCGCACCAGGTCGCCCAGAGATTGACCAACTGCACGGACCCCGCGAATTCCGAGGATCGGACCACCGCATTGTCCAAGCCCCGGGCAGTCCAACTCGGCGCGGGAAGGGAGTCGAGGAGTTGGTAATCCAGCCGCACCAAGCCGGCCGGCGACCCCACCACCGGGGCGATGGCGACAAAATACTCCTGGCCCGCCTCCACATAAGCGCTCAGTTCGCTGGTCAACAGGCTTCCCGCGTCATCATTCGTCTCCAGTTCTTCCAGGGTTCTCAGGGATCCGCCGGAGTACAGGGCCAACACCGTGTCCAACGGCGCCCCCGAAGACGTGGTGCTGCTGTGCGTTCTCAACCGCAGAACTCCCGCCTTGGGCGCGGTGTATCGCCACCAGACCGACTGACTTCGCGTACCGCCGTGGCTACTGGGTTCGTAATTCTCGCCAGTGGCGTATTGGGTGTTGGCCTCACTTCGACCGGCGATCCCGTCCAGAACCGTGGCCCGGGCAAACGCGTCATTGGCCGGTCGCAACGAAAGGTCTGGTAGACTCTGCAGGGTCGCCGAAATCTCAACCGGACCGGTCGCGATCTCCCCGTCGTCATAAAGATCAGCTTGGAGGTAATAGGTCACCCCAGGAACGGTCAGAAAAGCGGCCAGACTTCCATGGTTTGGACCGCCCTCATCCTCAGCCGTCAACAGTTGAAGGTTCTCCAAGGAGTTTCCGGTATAGATCCCCACCACCGTGTCCGGACTGGGTCCTGTCCCCCCCAACTCAACCAGCGCCAAGCCTTCCTGCTCCGGCGTCCAACTCCACCACAGGGTCCGCCCACGCGCCCGAAACGGTAGGAACGGCTCGCCCGCCTCCCGGGTAGCCAAGCGAAACGTACTCGCGTCGGAGGCGTTCGCGCCGGTCAGGGGCGTCGCGGTTGAGAAATTGTCGTTATCCGGCCGTTCACCTGACGACGCTTCGAAGGACACCGACAGATACGCCGATCCAGTGGCCACCTCGAACGAGTGTAGATCCGCCAGAAAATGATAAGCGGTTCCCGGGGTGGCGACGAACCGGCACTGACTCGATAAACCCGTGGATTCATCGTCGTTGAAGTCCACCAGCGTGAGGGCCGCCAGGGAGTCCCCGGTAAACACGCCCAGCACCGTGTCCAATTCATCAGAGAAATCCGGTAGAAAACCCATCAACTGGACCTGAACTTCCCCCGCCCCCGGAGCCACCCAGGTCCACCACAAGCTTCGGCCGGCAGTAGACTCTGGGAGCACCGGCTCCTGAAACTCCCACGTGCCGGTGGAAAAATCACCGGTGTCCGACGCCTCCGAACCCGTCAGCAACGTCCGGGCAGCAAACGAGTCCTGGCCTTCGGCCATTAGAGTGCTCCCTAGGCTGACCGCCGCTCCTGCGGCCAGGGCAAGCACTGTCAAAGAGGTGGGAGTGTTAGGAGTCCGGGAGCGAATCCCGGCGCGGAAAATGGGGGTAATCATGGGGCCGATTCTGACTGTGCTCAGCTTCTCCTTCGTACACCCCATGGCAAGGAGATTATGAAGTCATCCTTCGCCTCATATATCATTCCCCGCCCCCCAGCCACCGCACTTCACGGTGCAAACGCCTCGGTCACCGGCCGGCCAATCCACGCCGCCGGGGCTTTGAGTCCCAACACCCACGCCAGGGTCGCCGCCGTATCATAAGTGTTCACCGGTTGGTGAATCACCGTCCCCTTCGCCACGCCCGGTCCGTAAACAATCCACGGAATCTCCAGTTCGGCGATGGTGTCGCCGCCGTGTTTGGTTCCCACGCCGCCGTGGTCCGCCGAAATCAGCACCAGGGTCTTGCCGCCCATTCCGGCCTCGTCGATCGCCTGCACCACGTCGCCAATCAGCGAGTCCACCAATTCCACCGACTTGAAGTACGTCGGCGACTTCCAACCGAACGCGTGCCCGGCATGATCCACCCCGTCGAAGTGGATAAACAAGAACTGAGGCTTGTGCTCCTTCAGATACTTCGCTGCCTTCCCGGCAGTTTCGATCGCGTCTTTCACGTGCTCCACATGGTTCACCATCCCGCGCTCCAACAGGCGTCCGAATCCATCCCAGTCGTGCAAACACGCAATGTGCGCGTCCGGCTTCTGCTCGCGAACCACTCGGAAAATGGTGGGGAACATACCCTCCGGCCCGACCTCGAGTGCGGGAATCTCAAACTTGTTGGTCAGCCAATCATTCGAGGTAACGCCGTGCTGCTCCGGTCCGGCCCCCATGATCATGGACGCCCAGTTCGGAGAACTGGAGGTCGGCATGACACCCCGGGCGCGCAAGGTGTAAGCGCCTTCCTTCATCAACCGATGCATCACCGGCGCATTGGTCTCCTTGAACGCCAAGGATCCCATGCCATCGCTCCCAATCACAACGATATGTTCCACACCGGGAACTGCCGACGAGACGGGCGCCAGAGCCAGGATCACTCCAGACAACAGAAGCGGAACGAGACGTTTCATCAGGTGATCACCATGATCCGGGAGCCGCGACAAAAGTATCCCCGAATCCGGCGAGCGCTTAGCCTGACCCTGCACCTCTGCCGACCCGATCGCCCGTGACGAATCCGGGACAAGTGTGTAACGCGAAGCGCGGTGGGGCGAGGCTTCCGCCGAGCCGTTCGCGTCCCGCCGAAATAACGCGTCCGAAGTCCACACACGCACGACTCTGCGGAGGGCCGCCACCGTAGCCGCCGAGGCAACGAGGCGCTGACTCCCCCCAGACCACTCCACGCGCCGAATTCCAAGCGACGCTCAACCTGGAATGGCGCCTCCTCCCGTCGGCGGCTACGCAGGCCTGCCCTTTTCCCGCTGACTCAGAGCCGCCATCGCTGCGACAACCGCCATGGCCCACAACAGGATCAACGCCTGGGCTACCGCCGGGAACGGATCCGCACCCAACGCCAGCCCGGCCAGACACCACGTCAGAACGGACGAGGCTGTCGCCACGCCAATGCTGGTTCCCAGGACCCGAAACAAATTCAGTAGGCCACCCGCCATGGCGGAGTCCGCCGGCGGTGCCGCCGCCAACGTCGCACTATTGTTGGGCGATATGAACAATCCCAAGCCAACCCCATACAGCGCCAGCGAACCCAACAGCGGCCCGGACCCGAGGTCATCTGCACCCAATACCTCCCGCAACAACCACACCGCCACGCCACAACAGACCATTCCCGTCAGCGTGGGCCCCCGGGCGCCCCGCCGTTCCGACCAGGATCCACTGAAGGGCGCCGCCATGCCCAAGGCTACCGGTAAAATTGCTAGATGCAGGCCCGCCTCCACCGGCGTGAGCCGACCGCCACGCACCAACGCGTACGACATCAGAAAAAACATGCCGTAGAGCAAGGCGTACGACAGCGTGATGCCGACCAAGCCCGCAGAGAAGTCCCGGATTCTCAACAGCGACAAGCGAATCAACGGGCTTTCGGTGCGGCCTTCGCGAAGGCCAAATCCGATCAACAAGGTTAGGGCCAGCCCAGCGGTGACGAGGGTCCGCACCGACGTTAGTCCCCAGTCCTGACCGAGACTGAGCACCAGCAGTAAGGCCACCAAGCCCGGTCCCAGCAGCACGGTGCCGAACCAATCAAAGCGGGTCTTGGCTGGAGCTGGCGGAGACGGCGGCACCAGAACCCACGCAGCGAGGGCGCCCGCCAATCCGAACGGCACCGTCACCCAAAAGACCGATCGCCAGCCAAATTCGCTCATGAGCCAACCTCCGACCGCTGGCCCAACTCCCACGCCCAAGGCTTGCGCGGCCGCGAACCAGCCCATGGCTCTTCCGCGGCGTTCCTTGCCGGCCGCCGCCACCAGCAGGGTCACACTGTTGGCCCCGAGCAGCGCTCCGCCAATGCCCTGAAGGATGCGACACGCCACCAAACTTCCCAGGGAATCCGCCAGCGCGCACAAGGCCGACGCGGCGGCAAACACGAGGAATCCCAGAATATAAAAACGCTTCCGTCCGGTGGTCTGAGACAGCCGGGTAAAGGGCGCCAACGCGGCAGCAAACGACAGCAGATACGCGATCGCCACCCAACTGGCCGCGCCAAGCCCGCACCGAAACTCGGCCTCCAACACCGGCAAGACCAACTGCACGATGCTGGCATCCAGTTGTCCGATGAACGCACCGATGCAGGTGGTCCCGACGACCATCCAGACGAATCCCGGCCGCTGGACCAGACGGGCCGGCGGCTCTCTTTCCAGAAAGGCTGCGATTCGTTCGCCCATCCGACGTGCACCGCTCATCGGCCGTTCGAATATCGAATCTCGTCCTGGGGGAACATCCCGGAATTCGGAAAACGTCGCTCCACCGGAGCCGCCAAGGGAACGAGGCGCTGACTCATCAAGCCAACTCCACGCGCTGAATTCCGAGGAACGCGCCACCATACCCAATGGCGCCTCCTCCCGTCGGCGGCTACTCACCCCGGAGGGGCGAGGCTCACCGAGCAACCGGTTTCTCCCTGCGTGTGTCCAACTCGCTTCAATCTCCGCTCCAGCTGTAATCGTAACCCGGGGGAGGCGAGTAGGACCCCGGGGCCGATCGTTCGACACCGTTCCAGTAAATGGCCGTGAGCGCCACGTGGCCATCCACGAAATCTAGAACCGAACGTTCACCAACGCGATTCTCCGAGCGGACCGGATGCCACGAACCACCAAAGTACGCCGTCCATTCCCCGACCAACACCGCCCGGTCCGGGTGCGAAATGGTCCCCAGCCGTTTCCCAGTAATCCGCGGGAGATCCCCTGGACCGACTTCGTAACCATTGAAGGTGAAGCTGGTGAACGCGTGCTGAACTTGGCGACAAACGGAGCGATCCGCCGGACAAATGAACACCTTCTCCTGCGGCGACGTGCGGCCGGTCAGACCCAGATAGCCCTTCACGAGTTGCTTGTAATAGGCCCCTACGCCGTTGGGATAAGGATTGGGATCCGGCAACACCGGAAGCGCGTCCGCGTGATCTTGAGCATACAAGTGAAATGCCAACCCGACCTGCCTCAGCTGGCTCGAACACTGAGTCTTCCACGCCTGCTCACGGGCCCGTGCCAAGGCGGGAAGCAGCAGAGCCGCCAGGATTCCCACAATCGCCACTACCACCAGCAACTCAATCAGCGTGAATGCGCGCTGAACATTCATCGGTCACCCGCTTGTTTCCAGAGGTCACCTTCCTTCCGAAAGATCACTACCACGCGACCGTTCCGCAGCCCCTCCTCCGCGGGAGGCGCACTGATATGCAACTGTACCTCAGTGTCGGACACGATCTCCTTCTGATCGATGTGATAACCGGACATCGCCTGAGCCCAAACCTTTGCCGTAGCGCTGACCTCGGCCTCGGACTTACCCGCCATCTTGTTCCGCATTCGTTCTGCCTGAGCCGCGGTACATCCCTTCAGATATCCGTCGAAGTCACCCTGACTTCCCGCCCACAGCATCGACTGAATAGCCGCCTCGGGCGTCGCGAACCCAACGAAGCCGTTCTGCGGTGACGCTTTTCTGTCCGGCGGTTCGGTGTCCCGGAGGAGGACGGTGGTGGTGCCAGCGGCCATCAAGAGAACGGTTCCGGCAACGACGACAGTTTTGAGTTTGGTCCAAGCCATGGATTTTAGGGTGAGATGGAAGAGGGGAGAAAGAGTGGACGGAACAGCGGCACTGCCCGCAACGGTGAGCGAGGTCGCCGCAGCGAGCCCGATGGGAGCGGCTTGCACCGAGTGGGTCGAAACAGCGACGCCAATGGCTGCGGCCGACAGGGCGATTCCGCGGCGGGCGAGTATGGTTCGCAATTTTCCCAGTGCCCGGTTCACCCGCATTTTGGCGGCCGACTCCGAAACGCCCATAGCCACACTTACCTCCCGAAAACTGCGTCCCTCCAGGAACCGGAGCACGACGGCGTTGTGATCGGCTTCCGACAACCGGCTCATCGCGGCATCGAGCAAGGGCTCGATCTGCTTCCAGTCGTCAGCAACCGCATCGGAGGGAGCGGGGTCGTTTTGGGGGGACTGCATGAAAACCTCCAGTTCACGGGCCTGACGGCGCCGTTGCATCGTGAGGGCCCGGGCGGATACGTATCGAGCGGTCCGGCAGAGCCACGCCGACACCACGGTGTGAGGACCCAAGGAACCGGCCTTGCGCGCGAGAATGAGGAACACGGTCTGCGTGATCTCCTCGGCCTGGTGCGGATCTCGAACCTGTCTCAGCGCCACGGAATAGACCAGGTTGACGTGCCGGGCGACGAGGGCGGCGAAGGCCTCCTCGGATCCCGATCGTGCAAACGTCCGCACGAGCTCGCCGTCATCGGTCATCATTTCACGAGGACATCTCCGCCCCATCGGAAAAGTAACAGGGAAAGTTTCCCATCCAACTCCACCTGCGTTGGCTCCGCGAAACGTCGCCCCACCGTAGCCGCCGAGGGAACGAGGCGCTGACTCATCAAGCCAACTCCACGCGCTGAATTCCAAGGAACGCGCCACCACACCCAATAGCGCCTCCTGCCGTCGGCGGCTACGACCCGCTTAACCTTCGAGACAGACGCCGCTTGGCCCGACCGTATCGGGAATGGTACGTCCTTCGAATCATGCGCGTCTTGTGAAAGATCAGGTGTACGTGCTGGGACGGGATCAGATCATGCGCCCGTTGGATTTGAATCAGGACGGCGAAGCGGACGTGTACGAGAATTTCAACAACGACGACGCGGGATGGAGCACTGCACCGGGTGAGATTCACCGGTAAGCCGTTTCCGACACTGACGGGATTCACCGTCCAGCCTCAGAGCTTCGAACTTCAGTTCAACACCGGCATCGATCCAGTCGCCGCCACGGATCCGCAGAACTGGACTTTGCAGCAATGGAATTATCGCTGGAGTCACAAGTACGGGTCCGACCTCTATTCGGTGGCAGAGCCGGAGAAGGTTCTGGCCAAAAAGGGCGATCTGAAGGGCGACGCGATTATGATCCGCTCCATCCAAGTGCTGGATCAGGGCCGGCGCGTCCGGATCGAGGTTCCCGAGGTCATCCCGGCCATGCAACTCATGGTACGAGGCACCCTCCGGACGACCGACAAAACCGAACTGCCCGTGGAGTATTACGGATCTATCAACGCAGTGCCGGGCTTGGCAAAACGGTAAGTAGTCGTCGAGAGAGCAGAGTTTTGGTTGAACTGAGGAATTTTAAGGATCCAGACTCTGGCATCCACTCGTCTGCTTCGGATCTACGTTCGGCGGCCTCCCGGAACAGCCCCCCCAGTGCCCGCGACTCCATCTCCGAGATCGCGGTTCGACTGGTGGCCGATCACCCCGGATTGCTGGCTGGCGTCCAGACGCTCAGCGGTCAGTGGCCGGCCTTTTTTCAGGGCGACCTAGCGGCGGCCCGGCTCCAAGCACACCTACCTCAATGGACGGAAACCATCTGGGCCGCGGTGAATCCAGAGGCGCCGGACCAGGTGCTTGGACGAGCCATCGCCGTGCCTCTCCGATTGCACGCGGCGAACCGGTTTCGCCGACCCGACGGCGGCTGGGATACCCTCGTCGGCTGGGCGCTGGAGGATCTGGCCGCTGGCACCCTGCCAGACACGCTGGTGGGGCTCGATATCACGGTGGAAGACCACGCACCTCACGGAGTGGCCTCAGCGCTGATACTCGCTCTCCGAACTCGGGCTTCGGAACTGGGCTGCCGTGAGGTCCTGATTCCGCTGCGACCCGCGGCCCCCGCTTCCCGGCCGGACCTTACCTTCACCGAGTATTTGCGGGCCACCCAACCCGACCAACGACCGGTGGATCCCTGGTTACGCCTGCATCTGGATCTGGGCGGACGTGTGGAGGGGGTGGCCCGTCGCTCCATGACAGTCGTAGCGGAATTGGAGCAATGGCGGAAGTGGACCGGAGCAACCCTGCAGTCCAACGGGCCAACCTGGGTTCCCGGCGGAATCGTGCCCGTGCAGGTGAATCAGGCCTCCGGACTGGGCCGTTACGTCGAACCGAACATTTACATCGTCCATTCCCCGCCGACCAGAAGCCCCTCGCCTGCGGGCTCAACCAAAACCGGGCTGCCGGACGTCATCGAACTCACCGGACTCGTGGCGGAAGGCCTGCGGAAAACTGCCCGTCTCGCCGGACGACCAGTGTGGCATCCCACGGGAGCACTGGCGATCAGCTGCCATTCCGGATGGCCCGGGCCGTTTCATCGCGCGGCCGTGGTGCTGGATGACACCCGCAATCCAACCGAGACTTTGGCGAGCCTGGGTCGGCGACTCGATCCCGGCGGGCGATGGATTCTGTGGCTTCGTCCGGATCAAGCTGCGCTCCAGAGTGTCGCCGAACGCGGCGGGTTCCGTCCGCTTCCCGCCCAGGGAACTCCGGACTGGATCCGCCCCCTGGACCGACCCACCAGCGGCCCAGTGGAGCCAATCGAGCCCGACCGCGGCAGTTCTCCCGATCTTCGCTGGGTTCCGGTGGACCGGGAATCTTGGACCCGCTTTGTGGAGTTGGTGGTTACCGCTTTCCGGGACGAGGCGACGCCAGAAGCCGCCCTGCGCGAACAGTTCGGCCCCGAACCGCCCGCGCCGGAGGATGGCATCCAGGCGCTTTTCGCCGAGGTAGAGGGACAACCAGCGGCGGCGGCTTGGGTTCGGCTTCACGGGCATTTGGCCGTGGTGGAGCAGGTCGCTGTGGCCCCCGCGTTTCGCCGCCGTGGATTGGGCCGGCGCATCACCCGGCGCGCACTGGATCTAGCCTCCCAACTAGGAGCCGAATGGGCGGTCGTCCAACCGACTACAGCGGGCGAACCCGTCTATCGAGCCTTGGGATTTTTCCCGGCCGGTAGTTGGCAATGGTGGATCAGCCCCAAGTCCGCCCCGGAGCTTCGCGTCTTGGGGCCCGGCTGGCCACGGGGAGCGCTGCCTGAGGTGAATGGGGTGGATGAATTTGTCCGCCTTCACGCCCACCACCAGCCCGATCGTCTCGCCCTGGAATCCAGCACTGTCCGCCTGACCTATCGTCAACTGGAGGATCAAATCGAAAGGGTTTCCCACGCACTAGTTCGTGCTGCCATTGGAGCGGGAGACCGCGTGGCCGTTCTGGATGCAGAAGGAATCGAACCCGTGGTCGCGTTCCTCGGCGTCCTGAGAAGCGGTGCTGCGGCGATCGCCCTGGATCCGGATGAACCGGCGCCACGGCGGGCCATCCGGCTGCGAACGGTACGCGCGCTGGTGGCCGGAGTGGAGAATGCGAGAGCCCTGCTGGAAACCCATCCCCACGTCGGAATGCTGGTGATCGATCCTGCCGACCTAAGGTCTCCGACACTCCCACCTCCCCCCGTTCCCGCCCCCGCCCCGGCCCGAGATCCCGAGGCCATCGCCTACGTGGCGTTCACGTCCGGATCCTCGGGGACTCCGAAGGGCGTTGCCATTTCGCATCGCGCGCTACTCGCCCACGCTGCGGGGATGGTGGGCTGTTTCAAACTCCACGGCGATGATCGGGTCCTGCAACTGACGTCCCTGACTTTCGACGTCGCCTTCGAGGAAATCGTACCGACGCTAGCCGCGGGCGCGACGGTCGTGCGGGCACCGCGACGTGCCCGCTTTTCCTTGGCCGATCTGGAGGCGCTGATGTCTGAACTCGGACCGACGGTCATCAATCTCCCTTCGCCGTTGTTCCATACTTGGGTTGATCAATGCCGCGTTCTGGCCCGCCCGCCCCGGCTCGGTGCACGGATCCGATTGCTGGTGGTGGGGTCGGACCGAACTGAGCCGGCGGCAATACGGTCCTGGCAGACCATGGTCCGGCCCCCGCACCGAATTGTGCACGCTTACGGCACCACCGAGACGACCATCACCTCGCTCGCGTACGAGATTCCCTGGCCGCTTCCGGAGACGGTGAACGACCTCCCGTTGGGTTTTCCTCTGGCCCATGCCCGAGTGGAATTGCGCACGCGGGACGATGACGGAAGGCCGACTTCAACCAGCCCGGAACGTCGGGAGTTAGTGGTGAGGGGAACGGCCCTGGCGACTGGGTATCTGCTGACGGAGGCGAACGATGCCTCCCCAAGTTGGGTGGAGCACACCTTTCGCGAAGGTTGGTATGCCACGGGTGATGCGGTGCGTCTGAACACCGCCGGCGAACTTTGTTTTGCCGGCCGCCTTGATGCCCAAATCAAGATTCGCGGAATCCGGCTCGAGCCCAGCGAGATTGAAGCGGCCCTGCGAGCTCTTCCCGGTATCCGCGACGCCGTGGTCTTACCGATCCCCGTTCGTCCCGGCTCCGTTGACCTTCATGGCTGGGTGGCTTCGGACGACTTGCTCAACCCCGCTGAACTCCGCGCCTCCCTGGCCCAACGTCTGCCCGAGGCGTTCGTCCCTACGAGCCTCGCCGTTCTGCGAGAACTGCCCCGGACCGCGGGCGGCAAGATCGACCGAACGGCCCTGCGCACACTCGCCTTCACCTCCTCGGCCACGGTTCCTCCTCCGACTCCCAACCGGTCCCCCATCGAACTCCTGGTGGAGGAACTCTGGGCTGAAGTTCTGGGATCCCGCGCCCTGCCCTCCGGCGCGGACCTGCTCAAGTCCGGAGCCGATTCGCTTTCCATTTTGGAACTCGCGGTTCGGCTAGAAGCTGCCCTAGGCACTCCGGTGGGCGCCGCCCGGGTCCTTGAAGCAGGCACGAAAGAGGGACTACAAGCGCTCGCCCAATCCCTGCTCGACTCCACATGGCAACGATCTCCCTTGTTGGCGCTGCATCCTTCCGGAATCCGGCCTCCCCTGTTTCTGGCAACCACGGACGAACGCACCCTCTTTGGTCTACGACGCCTGTCCGAAGTATTGGGCCAGGAACAACCGCTATATGCCATGCCGTTGCTGCTGGAAACACAGCCCGACTCCGGCGCCGAACGAGTCTCCACCTACGCCACCCGACTGGTCGACGCGGCCCGCGCCATTCAACCCCGCGGTCCCCTTCGCCTGGGTGGTGTTTCCCTGGGAACCCTGGTGGCGCTGCAGTCCGCGCACCTCCTGCAGGATCGGGGCGAAGTGGCTCACCTGCTCCTGGTGGACGGAGTATGTCATGCCGGTCTTCCCTGGTCGGAGCGCAGCCGATTGATCATGGAAGCGCCGCTGCTGTGGCTTCTGGAACGGGCCCTGGGACCACGCCTTCCGGAGAATGTGGCGTTGAAATTACGGCAACTCCGCCGCTGGCTCCGCCGCGACACGCTCGAAGACGATCGAGCCAGGCACGAAGTACGCCTGCTGGCCATCGAACACCGGGACCGTCCCACCCCTCTGACTGGAGACGCCAATCTGATCGTCTCAGCGGAAGAGGTCAGGTTGTCTTCGAATAGCTCCCTGGGATGGCGGCGAATGGTTCAGGGAAGCCTCACGGTAGACCGGGTGCCCGGCGGCCACTTCGATCTGTTCCAAAGCCAACTCCCGGCCACTGCCGCAGCGATCTCCCGCTGGCTCCAGCGGCATTCCAGTGAGTAACGGCGGGCCCGAAGGGTTATGGCTTCGGCGTTTGCTCCAGCCAGGCCTTCAGCTCAGCCACTTCCTCCGGCTTCAGTCGGCGGTTGGGTGGCATGTAACCGAAGTCCACCAGGATGCGGATCGGATGCGAATGAACCCGGTGCAGCGCATCTCGGTCACCATCTTCGGAATGACACTTCGCGCAAAACTTCAAGGTCATCGGTTCACCGTACTCCGCCGGTGGATCGTGCGGTGGGAACACAAACTCTGAACGCGGCTGGTCCGCAATATGGCGACTGAGTTCCGCGGCCAGCGCTGCGTCGATCACCAGATCCTCCCGGGCCGGATGAATCGCCAGGGGTCCGGACGAATGACACTTGTAGCAACTCTTGCCCTCAAACTTCGGGCCGGTGCTTTTAAGTTCAGCGTAGTAATCCCGCGCCGGAGTCACCGTTAAATCCTGAACGATGGAGAAATACGACCAGCCCTGATCCGACGCCGTTTTCTGAACCAACAGATACACCCGGGCCACGGAGTTGGAGAACGCCGAGATGTGATTGAGCATGGGCTGACGAATCACGTCTTCCTGCGTGCTGATCAATCCCACGTCCGACATCGGCACCGCCTCGCCTCGATCAAACCGCCCACGCGCCTCCATCATGTAGGACTTCACCTCGTCTTCCGTCAGTCCGCTGACGCCCGTCCGAGGATGCGGGGGAAGCGCGACCACCGGCTTCGTCCATTTCTTGGCAATCCGGTTGGTGCCAATGGTGGAACTCATCTCGATGAACTTCTCCCGAGTGTAAGCCGACAAATCCAGCGGGGGCTCCAGGAGCAGTCCGGTGCCGGTGGACGCCGCCGGAGCGATCGCCGGCGCTGGCTTGAGGGACGACGAGGGATCCTGAGCCAGAAGGAACCCCAAGAACCCAATCCCGCCCGCCCACGTCAACCGTCGTCCGAACGCTTTCAATGCCGCCATCGGGGCATCGAAAAGCGCCGGAGACGGACTGGCAACTGCGAAGCCCGTCGACCGCCCGAGTCTTAACGCCGGCGGCGCGGGAGCAGAGGGCAGTGTCTCGCAGTATCACATCTTCAATCTCCTGCCCGACGGGGAACGTCCAGATTCGATCACTGAAGGCCCCTTGGGTGACGACACCTCTCCTCAGCGCGACGACAGGCCCAGCACCTCCGGAATATCGAGGGTGGTCCAGTAGCGCGACTGTCCCCCGCCAGTGCGCCCCTGGTTTCCCTCCCGGGCGCCGAGGCTAAACCGACCGGAGTAAATACGGCCCGCGAACTCAATTCGGACTTCACCTTCCGGCGGCGTTTCCGAGGAACCAGCGTAGTAATTCACCTGAGCCTCCACTGCATCCACCGAGACATCGGACTCGAACTCGATGAACTCGAATTCGCGTTCCGGAGAGGAACGGTGGTCTTTGAAGTAGTAGCCGTCCGGACTTCGCACATGGTCGAAGAACAGCGGCTCAGCGCCCCTACGGGGTCGGGCATAAAGGTCCAGATCGAGATTTCCCTGCCAGCGGATGCCAATCTTCATCGATCCCACCCGCACGGTCGGCGGGGTGCGTCCTTCGCGCGTGATGGTGTCCTGACTAATCCAGTCGGTCAGTCCGACGTCGCGGGTCAGTCGCAACATTTCTAGTTTGCCGGGTTTGGCGCTTCGTTCCCACCGAGGCGATTCCCCCTCCGCAGGCAAGATCCCCCGCGCACCCGAGAAGAGCGTGGGCAAGTCGCCGCAGAGGGATGCCAAACGCCCCTCCTGGCTCTCCACGAAGAGCGTCCAAAAGCGGTGAACCTTTTCCTGGTGCACATCGCTCACCCACGGATCGTTCAGATATCCCCAATGGACCGTCACGGAAGACAACGCGTCCCGTCGATCCAGAGTTCCGTACACCGAACGGTCCCGGCCAACGGAGAGGTGGCCATCCGAAGGGAAGTACCCGTCCACCATCGAAAACCCCGGTTCCTTCGGATCCAGGTGGAGCGGGTTTCCCAAAAGAATCACCGTGATCGGCACGTCCGGGGACCGCAGATGCGCGCTGACGAAATCGAGAAACTGCGGCACGCGAATCGCCCCCTCAAAGGTCCATCCGTTGGTGGCAGGTCGCGGAGGATCCACCGCGAGGAACTGACGGACCTGACCAATTTGGGTACGAAACTGGTTGGCGCGGGTCTTCGCACTCCGGAACGCCGCCACCTCCGGAACCGTCAAGGTGGCAATCGTTCGCAAATGATAGGCATCGTAGAATCCGACACTGGACCCCAACGGAATGCCCTCCAGAAGGAATCCCACCACTTGACGAAAAATGTCGTCCTTCCGCGCGGGATCGAGAAATGGGGACAATCCGACCACATATCGTTCGGTCGGCCGATTGGTGACCCCGAGCGTGGCAGCCGGCAGCGCCGTGGGCGCGACGCAGACGGCCCAGCCCAAAACAAGCCATCGAAAGAGGGAATTCATCGGCCGTTGCGTTGGAGGGGAGGCGGGATTGTTCCGAGATCCGAACCATCCTGAACCCGCTCCAATTGGGAGCGCAGGCGTTCGGAGATTTCATCCAACAGAAGTCGTTTCTGATGGCTCTGATCTCGCCGCAGATGGGCCTCCTTTTGGTACAGGGACCGGGCGAAGGAAAGCATCGCCTCGAGCTGATTCTGAAGGCGGTGGAACGTTCCCCGGGCTTCGGCCAGACCCTTCCGTTCGCTCTCCACCTGTTCGGAAAGTTGGCGGCGTTCCTCCTCGAGTTGAGCAAAGACCGGATTCCCCGCCAAACGAACGGGCCGATGCCGGAGATAAAGAGTGGTCAGATAGATTCCGAGAGCCGCCGACAGGAAGATTTCAGCAGTGGCCTGGGCGATGACGATCAGCGCATCGATCCACTTGACGCCGTGAACGGTGACTCCCACCGGGCCGTTCCCCTGCACGGTCAGCGTTTGAAGTTGCTCTGCCGTCGACTGAGACAGGGAGGGATAGACCGTGGCGTAGGCTCCGAGCCAGGCGAGGACTCCCGCGAGTCCGAGAGCCAGACAACTCCAGAAGTACAACAAGCGCAGCCGACGGCCGGGCAACAGGTCCCAACCGATCTTCACGGCCAACGCCCCAACCGGAAGCAGGGCGGCCCAGAAGTAGGCGCGAATCGGACTCTCCACGAAGGTGACCAATCCGGACTCCAGCAGATTGAAGGAGACATTGAGCACCCCAAACACCAGTAGCAGGGCGATGCCGAGGGTGGCGGCCACGAACATGATTCGGTCCCAGAGGTTCCAGGGAACTGACGGCTCCACGTCCGCCCGGCCCTCCCACTGCACGGGCAACACGGAATCAAGACCGGCCAGCTTCTGATGCGTTCCCGCCAACCGCGACTCCAGATGCGTCAAACGCTCCTCATGCGTTCGCGCCTGCTGCTGACACTGCTCCCATTCGGCCGCGTGGTGATGAAGGAACAGCGCCCGGTGATAGGACTCGATCTGCTCCAGGCCGATCTCTTCCGGCAGTCCGGCCTGATTCTGGATGAACTCCAGATGTACGGCAGGATGAATGGGAGTGGGAGCGGGGGGCGGAATCGGTGGTTTCATCGCGGTCGCCGGTAAGGGGAGGTGGTGGCTTCCTCCGGGGAGCGCGTGGCGACGCCCTCCCCGGTAGGAACGACTCGGATTACCACTTCTTCAGGCTGTTCGCGTCGGAGCCGTTGCTGGCGCCCGGAGCGGAGTCCTTTTGAATGTAGGAATCGCCATTTTTCTGAGGTTTCCCCGAACCTACACTACGGGACTTTTCCCGAAGCTTCTCCTGCATTTCCTCGAGCTTTTCCATTTCCTCCTCCAAGGAATCCATCTGTTGCTCCAACGCCTTGCGTCGCACCTCCAGCGCCCGGCGCTGCACATTTACCCGTTCCAGTTCCTGACCAAACTCGCCGTCGGCCTTGATCTTCGCTTGGGCTCGCTGGGCGCGTTCCACGTCCCGTTGGGCGCGCTGAACCTCAATCTGGGCGCGGCTCTGAAGGCGGGCTAGGTCATCCTTGCTCAACGCTTCATGGGCGGCGCGCTCGACGTCCACTTTGATTTTCGCGAGCTGCTCCTCGGTGATGCCACCATAAGAGCGAGACAGGGATTTGACCTGAGCCGAACGGCCCACCAGCTGATTCACTAAACGTTCCAGCCGATCCAGCCGCTGTTCCAGGGACGAGCCCGGCGGGCCGGCGGGTGGCGGGGCTTCGCCCGCGGCTGGAGGCGCCACAGGTGTCGGCTGGGTCGTGGCGGTGGGCGGAACAGGAGGCGTCGGGGTAACCAGTACCGTCTTCACTCGGGGTCCCGAAACCAACTCGTGGCTGGAAGGTAGAGAAGTGGCTCCCTCCACGGTCGTCAGTCCATCCGTGGTCACGACCACCGTGGGTTCGGTATGAACTACCAAGGGTGCAATATCGGTCACGGTGACATCGTCCACCACCACGTCATTCACGCGAGTTTCCGTAACGAGGGTCGTGGCTGTCCCGGTCTCCGGATCGGTTTCCAGGCTGATACGAGGAGCGGCTTGAAGCGCCAGCCCGGCAGCCGCGAGGGAGGCCGCCGTCAGTGCGGCCAGACGCACGCCCCCCAATCGAGGCGAGGCATTTCGTTTTGAGTCGAGGATCATATGAATCCGTTCCTTCAGTTGTGTTTGATGGTTCCAAGCCGCCGGAGCGGCCGCGAAGTCGCGACCCGGCATCCGACCGGCAAATTCTGTGAGCAACAGCGCATACGCCTTGGGCGATCCCGAGGCCGCCAGAACGTGATCGTCACACGCCACTTCCCGCTCCAGCGTCAGCCGACGCGAAATCCATCCCACCGCCGGATGGAAAAACAGGACCGCGCGAATGAACTGCTGAATCAGATTCATCCAATCATCACCCCGCACGACGTGTCCCAGTTCGTGGCGTAGGATCTGCAGCAACTGATCCCTCGAAACCTGTTCGAACCCCGCAGCCGGCAAGACCACGGTGGGTCGCCCCAGGCCAATCACCATCGGTGTGGAGACATCAGCAGCCAGCGCCAGACGCGTGGGACGCTTCAGTTCCATCTCTACCGTCGCCCGCTCAAACAGATCCTGCCATTGGGCGGGAGCTTGGGTGGCGCAACGCTTCAGGGATCGAAGTCGACACAACTGCCACCCCAACGCCAGCAGCCGAACACCCGCAATCCCCCACCAAATCGTCACCAGCGCCACCGGCCACCCAATCGGCAGGGAAAACCGCCAAGGCACCGCCCCTGCCCTGGCGGCGGATGTCGTCGCCGTTGCGGGTTCGCTCAATCCTCCGACCAGTTCGTGAACTTCGAAGGACGGATTCTCCTCCGAGGTCGCACCGGACTCCGATTCGAGAAGGGGTTCGAGCGGTTCGCGATCAGAGATTAGGAGTGGCGAATGAGTCAGTTCCATCGAAGGAACCGCCGGTCCGATGGTGGAAGGTTCCAGGATTTCCATGGGCAACGTCCTCGCTGGGGGTTCCATCGCCCACGCGAAGGGACTCCCGGATCCGACACCGCGAAGTCCATGCAACACCGGCAGCAGCGCCACCAACAGAAGCGTCACAAACCACACTGCATGGCGAGTGGCCGCATTGGCTCCGGGCGTCCAGCGGAGGGCGAGCGCCACCGCCAAGGTCAGCAGGAGTCCCTGGTACCCGCCGTTGAACAGGGAGCTAAGGACCTGCTGGGCCCACGGATCGAGCGTTTCCAGATTCATTTTTTGGGTTCCTCGGATTCGAGGATCTTCCGTTTCAGTTCATCGAGGTCCGCCGGACTGAGTTGTTCGTCCCGCAGGAAACTCAGAACCAGTTCTCCGGGAGATCCGGAGAAGAACTTGGTCAGCAGCAGGCGAACCGCCTTCCGCGCCGCCACATCCCGCTCGACCTTCGGTGCAAAAATGTGCGCCTTGCCATTCTTCCGACACGAGAGATAGCCCTTGTCCCGCAGAATCCCCATCAACGTCAGGATGGTTGTGTACGCCGAACCATCCTTTCCCGACAAAGCTTCGGCGACTTCAGCAACAGTGGCGGAACGCTTCTCCCACATCACTTCCATGATGCGGAGTTCAGCGTCGGTCAGGGAGCGGGATTTCTTGCGGGCCATGCGAGCGGTGTTCCTGGTTTGTTCGTTCCACTAACGAATTAGTAATTGAGGACTAGAGCCACCCTCCGCTTCGGTCAACTAAAAGTTTAGTAGGTGCACCTCAAATTTTCGCTGCAGATCGGAACCTCTGAAGCTGCCGGATACGCTAAATGCGTCTTTGTGGACCGCGAAACGTGGAAATCCTTCCAACCCTAGCCCAGAAATTTCACAGGCCCCCATCCCCTGACTCATCCAGAGGGGGCCCTTGCAATTCCGCTGGCCTTCCCCGGCGACGCTCCTGAAGCGCGCGCAATACCCCCGGTAAGTCGCGCTCCAAGGGTGATTCTTCCAGAAAGCGGGCCGCTTCGCCGAGCGCCCCCCGCGACCTCAGCCCCGCATACACGTGCAGTTCGAACTGCGTTCGCAGGGTATTGGCGGGTCCCGAAAGACCCAGGAGTTCCAGCAGACGAATCAAGGTCTCGACCGTCGAGTAACGGTCGCTGTTGTGTTGGCTGCGCAATTCGAACCGGCTGGGAGTTCCCGGCGGCAGACGGATCAGGCGTCCCCAGGACTCCACGGAACGCCGCATGCGCGACGCTTCCCGCCAATTGCCATCCAGGAGCAGTAACTGCAGTGATTCTGCGGTGGCGCCCGCCGGTGGCAACTCCCCGCCGGGATGTAGAATCCACAAGGTCCGGCCCGGCTGGATCACCCGCTCCCGTTCCAGCGGCAAATCCGAACTGAACACATGTCGCCGCGACGCCGGCAACACTCGCGAGATCAGCCGACTCGTACTTGTGGGCCGAAAGTCCTCGCGCCGATGAACCAGCAGGTCGACCTGCACGGGACATTCCAGGGTCCGAAGACCGGCACAGGTGCACCAGCGGTGCGCGAACTGACAGACTTCGCACCGTTCCGTTCCCCGAGTGACCACGCTTCGGCCCATGAATCGCCGCAGGAAGCGGGAAAGTCCGCGGCGGGTCAATGCGTTCGCACTCGAAGCTGCAGCCTCCGCTCGCCTCGGATCGCCCTTCAAACCAAGCTCACACCGCACGCGTGACGGTGACCGGACGTCGGGTTGGACGTCCGGTCACCGCGGCCCTCGGGTGCGGAGCCCACGGCTAGCTGCAGTTCTATCCGCGAACGCCTCCACCTCCCAATCCTTCGGCATCGGGCCCCCACTCGTCAGCGCACCGGTAAGGGTTCCGACGCTTCAAGATGAGCTCGCTGGGTTGGAGCGGCATTTCGAGAGAGCCAAGGCCCGGGAATGTCCCCCCGAAACCGGGCCTCTACTCTTACAAGCGCTTTTTCGGGTCAAAATCCGCCACACTTTTTCAAAAATCTTTACCGGCGCGCGCCCCCGGCGCCTCCACACTTCAACAGTCCTCCTCGAAAACAATCAGCCCTCGCCCGAGCGTGAAATATCCGGGCTAGAGATCCCCCAGAACCCTTCGCCGGAGCAGTCGTTGGTCCACCGGCACGAGGATCAGAAGGGTCAGCAGATTCAGTCCCGCCGCCGCCGCGAGGTGCCACGTCCAACGTCCGTGCAGCAACAGCCAACGCAGGCCCTCGGCGAGTTGGTGCAGCGGATTCAGTTGCACCAGCGCTTCGACCCAAGGTGTCTCCGGCAGAGGAAAGTACGTACTGCTGGTGAATCCGATCGGCATGATGACCAGGAAGAATGGCAGCCCAATGTGATCGATGGACGGCAGGATCGCGGTGAACAGCAGGCCGATGGCGGAAAACGACAACGCGGCCAGGAACAAGAGCGGAATCGCTGTCGGCAACCATCTCCAGTGCAGATCAAGCATTCCCGCCAGTCCAAATGCCCCCAGCAACCAGCACACGATAACCGCATAGAACGTCGCCAACGACGAGGCCCACAAGGCTTCGCCCCAGATGACATGCTCCAGTCGAACCTGGGTGGTCAGCTGACCTTCCCAGGACTTCTGATAGCGCATGCGCATAAACGCCGAGAACAGTGACTGGAAGAAGGACGTCATGAACGCCGTGTACGCCAGAATGCCTGGTGCCAGATACGTCAGGTAGTCCACGGGCGCCCCACCCCACTTCAGATCGCTAATCTGCCGGCCCAGTCCCACGCCGAACGCCAGCAGCAGCACCAGCGGTTCACACACCGGCGGCAACATGGCCGTGTGCCAGTTGCGCACATGCACCCGGACATGCCGGGCCAACACCGCCCGGCTCTGCCACTCCCAAGCGGGAACAAATACATTTGTTCTCATTGGGCCTCCTCCCGCGACAGGGCCAGGAACAGATCGTCCAACGTCGGTGGCCGAACCTCGTACCGCAGTTCAGCAAACTCCGCGACGAACGCCGCCAGACCCGCCGCATCCAGTGCGAAATGCCAGTCTGCCAACACCGTGGAAGGCCGAACTCCACGCGCCTTCAACCACGCCTTCACACCTTCCGTTCCGGGTAAATCGAAGGGCATCACCACCACATGCTCACCCACCACATCGCCGAGCAGCGCCCGAGTTGTGCCCGTGGCGCGAACCTTACCGGATTGCAGGACCACCAAGCGATCCGACAACCGTTCCGCCTCATCCATGTAGTGCGTGGTCAAAACCACTGCTAGCCCGGAGGCTCGCAACTGGGACACCAATTCCCACACGGCCACCCGCGCCTGTGGATCCAAACCCGTGGTGGGTTCATCGAGAAATACCACCTGCGGTTGGTGCACCACGGCCCGAGCAATCATTAACCGACGGCGATAGCCGCCCGACAACGTGTCGGGTTTGTGGCCGGCAAACTCACGCAGGCCAAACTGGTCGAGCAACGCTTCGACACGGGCGTCGAGGTTGGCGATGCGGGGACGAAAGTAGCGCGCGGTCTGCCGCAGATTTCCCTCCACGGTGAAATCACCGTCGTAGGTGTCGTCCTGTGTGCACACGCCCAACACCCGCCGGGCCGCATCACCCGCTGTCGCCAGATCATGACCGGCGATGCGAATACTGCCCGCATCCGGCCGCAGAAATCCGTAACACATGCGCAGCGACGTCGTCTTGCCCGCGCCGTTGGGTCCGAGCAATCCAATGACTTCGCCGGCGTGGCAGGACAGGTCCACCCCGTCCACCACGCGGCGTCCGCCCAAGCTCTTGACCAGACCGCGCACGTCCAGCAGCAGGGAGGAAGATCTGAAATCGGCACTCACGTCGAATCAGGGTAGGTAAAACATCCGGGCCCAACGAGCGGGATTGTTTGGAACGCGCCGGAACTTCCGATCCATTGCGCCCAGATTCCGCTCTCTCCCCGCGCACTGGTCACCCACCCGCCATCGCTCCCACCACCAGGAACGGCTCGGCCCCTTGACGAACCACGTCGGGCAAGACCGAGTCGACCGGCTCCAATGACAAATCCTCCTTGCAGGCGAAGTACCGAACAAAGGGTCGGCGCCGCAACGTGCCATGCTCGCGGATCGTCCCTCGCAACACCGGAAACTGCGCCTCCAAAGCGTCAAGCACCCCGCCAATCGTGCCGGGATCCGGGACCTCCAACAGCACCTCCTCATTCACCCGCGCCAACGTCCGCAGGTGAAACGGGAGGACGACTCGGATCCGCATCGGACAGGTCAGGACTTCAGGGTTTGCACTTCCACCGACAACACCGCCGGCAGATCCCGCACGATGGCGTTCCAGGTGTCACCACCATCCGCCGAGCAATACACCTGACCGCCGGTCGTTCCGAAATAGACGCCGCACGGATCCATCGAATCCACGGCCATTGCGTCCCGCAGCACATTGACATAGCAGTCCTGCTGCGGCAGTCCCCGGGTGAGGGGTTCCCATTCCTGACCACCCATCCGACTGCGATACACGCGCAGCTTGCCGTCCGGCGGATAGTGCTCGGAATCACTCTTAATCGGCACCACGTAGATGGTCTCGGGTTCGTGCGCATGAACCTCAATCGGAAAGCCGAAGTCGCTGGGAAGGTTGCCGCTGACTTCGCTCCAGAGGTCTCCGGAATTGTCACTGCGCATGATGTCCCAATGCTTCTGCATGAAGAGTACGCCCGGCCGTTGGGGACTCATGGCGATGTGATGAACGCAGTGGCCGACATCGGTATCGGGGTCCGGCAACTCGTAGAGGGACTTCAGCCCCTTGTTGATGGGTCGCCAGGTGTTACCGCCGTCATCGGTTCGAAACGCGCCGGCGGCGGAAATGGCGACATAAATGCGCTTCGGATCGGTGGGATCCAGAATGATCGTGTGCAGCCCCATTCCACCGGCGCCCGGCTGCCAGAGATGGCTCTTCACGGATCGCAGGCCGGGAAGTTCCTTCCACGACCGACCGGCATCGGTTGACTTGAACAAGGCCGCATCCTCGGCGCCGGCGAAGACCGTGTCCGGATCGGTCAGCGACGGCTCCACGTGCCAGATCCGCTTGAATTCCCACGGATGCTGGGTGCCGTCGTACCACAGATGCGTGCCCACTTCGCCTTCGTAGGCAAACTTGTTCCCTTCGCCCTTGGGCATGCCGTCCGGCCCGACGAGATCTTCCGGTCGAGAACCGGTAGGACTCCAGGTCAGCCCGCCATCATCGGAACGCTGAATGATCTGGCCAAACCAGCCGCTCGACTGCGACGCGAAGATGCGGTTGGGATCCACCGGCGAACCTTTGAGATGATAAATCTCCCAGCCCGCGAAGTGAGGTCCGCTGACCTTCCAGGATTGGCGTTGACCGTCCGCCGTGAGAACAAAGGCACCTTTCTTGGTGCCGACGAGAACTCGGATACTGCTCATACTTTGAGAAGGTTCGTCGCAACAACTGCTCCCCCTGGCGCATCCTGCCCCAGACGGGCGCGGAGTCTCGGCGGAGACATTGAATCGTAATGAACCGACGAACACAGACCAGAGTGGAGGACAATTTCCGCCTGATTTTTTCGACCAAAGTCCCGACCCGACCGTGCGATTAGCACGATTGAATCGGCGTCTTTCGGAAGCGACATCATCAGGACACCCAGAGTAGGGAGGAGGTTCCCGCGACGACCGGCCTTGCCTCCCAACCAAATCAGTTCGGCAACGTCACCAAGATTGGAATCACCGGAGTATTGGCGGTTCCGGGCGTGTAGAAGGGTTGCATACTGGCGCCCCGGTACCGTCGGAAGTCATCCGCCGTGAGCACGAACTCCCAGTTTGGCCGGGTCTTGGGATCCGGGTTCACAAAGACCACCAAGGCCTTCTTGGCGTCGGGCGAGAAGCGCAAGTCTTGCACCGTGTAGCCGTAGTCTTTGACTGGAACGCTCTGTTCCAACTGGTTCCGGAATTGCTCGTCCCGAAGCGTCGTTGAGGAAGTCGAGGCGCAACCGCTCAGAATCGCGTGAACCGCGAGGAGCAGAGCTGCCGAGGTAAGTTGTTTCATGGAGTTGAGAAACCGGGGGCGATCCAAACGAGGATCACCACTCCCCGCCACTCTTTACCGCACTTCTCAGGACACTCAAGGCGGAGTCCATCCCGTGCTTCCCATGACCAAACTACCCGGTCCGATGATCTGTTCTTCGGATTCGTCTTGGCGAACACGCGACGTCGCCGTCCGGGAACCCTTCAAAATTTACCCAGCCACTCTTAACCACCCTGCCTTCTACTTCCTTCGCAGCCGATATAGACGCGCCGATTCCAGCACTGGGAGCACCGCTGGCGAGCTAACCTCTCCCGGAGTGTCCCGCCAGACACCCGACTCCAGAGAAGACGACTGTTGGAGAACATACGTACCCTCGGCGGCCAACCACGAAATCCGCACCTGCCCACCCGCCAGCGCTTCGATTGCCAACAGAGGAACGCCCGAGGCCGCGCCGGCTCCCGCGAGAAACCCGCCCGTGACCGTGTAGCCACCACCCGAAGCTGGGGCGCCGGCATCGGGTTGCCCCACCGTTCCCCATAAGGCATAGCCCCCGCCCACACTGACCCCACCGCCGTTGTCGATGCTGAACCAGGGAATCGCAAACTCCTGCGCCTGGACAGCTCCCCATATCAGCAAACCGACCATGGCGCCTGGCCCAAGCGACCGAAGGCAGCCGGCGTTTAGCCCGGATATCTCACGCTCTTTCTGCGGCGGCTGGTTGCCCGCCCGGCTGATGGCGTTGGCCTCGCGTTCCTCGCCGGACACCATGTCCCCAGACAGCCCGGCTCGGTATCGCTTCGACTGCCTGGCCAGCCGGGCATTCGCTGCGCCTCGCGACGAAAGCTTGTGAACAATCCAGGCTAGGACCCGCTCCGTCCCTTTCATGTATGGCCCGTGTTTCATGGAGTTTGGAGGATGCTAATGGACCAACGTCACTTCCCGTTCCGGGCCTCCAACATCCGCTCGAGACGATCCAGCCGCGCCCGCAGTTCCTCATTCTCCTGCCGGGCTTCCTCCAGTTTCTGATTCAGCCCCTGGATCGCCGCCAAGGCCACGCCATCCGCATCCACGGTTGTGATGTGGCGATCATCCGGTCCCACCCCGAAGGCGGCATGGAAGTCCTGCGCCATGGGGCCCAGATGCCGCGTGCCGGGATCCTGCCGGTAGTTCCACTCCGAGAGCGGCAAGGAAACCACTTTCTCCAGAACCGCCACGGGATCCACCGGACGCAGATTTTCCTTCGCATTTCGATCGCTGGCCTGGGCGAATGCGCCCGTGATCGCCATATTGCCCGACGAATCGATGACCATCCGCTGACTTCCCGCGACCCGGAAGGTCATCTGGTCGTTCGCCAGATAACCAATCTGTCCCACGGTGGAATCGGCGGTCTCAAAATTGATCGCCCCCAGGTACTGCGGCGAAGGCGTCGAATTCCTAAGCACCAGCACCGATCCAAAGCCCCCATTGGTAGAGCTCAAGCGCGCGACGCCCGCCCCGGCCTCAACATCGAGCGAATAGGCGGGCGACTCGATTCCCAGTCCCAGACGCCCCTCGCTGGTCAGCCGCATTAAGCGCGCGCCGCCGACCCCAGGATTTCCCTGGGCGTCGGCATGAACACCGCGCCGAAACCACAGGAAATCGCCGCTCGAACGGAAGTACATCGAACTGGATTGAACTCCCAAACCATATTCGACTCCCCAGAGATTCAACATCTGACGGGTCTGTGTGCCGAAGCCCAGGGCGCCGCTGATGGTACTGTTGCCCTGGAGCTGGAGGGTGCCCGGTGGATCATTGATCAATCGAACGTCGTAGCCGGACGGACGAGTCGCACCCCGGACAAAGTCAATTCGCGGCGCCGTGCTCTCTGAGCCGAACTCCCCCAACGCAAGCGTTCCGTCATTGGCACTCACCGTAAGCCCTGACGAACTCAGACTCATCAGGCGCTCGCCGCCCGCCCCGGGATTGCCCTGGGCATCATCATGAACCCCGCGTTGAAACCACAGGTAATCCCCGGCGGAACGGAAGTACATGGAACTAGACTGCACGCCCACGCCGTACTCCGTTCCCCAGAGATTCAACATCTGGCGGGTCCGCCTTCCGAAGGATAGCTCATCCGAGACCGCGGCCGACGCCAAGGTCGTCGAACCTGCCACCTGCAACTGATCAGCAATCTCGACCTGCTGCGTTCGCGTCCTGCCTTGGAGATTGACCGGACCGGCGACGTCCAGACCGCCGCTCGCGAGAATCGTTCCCTGAACACCCACGCCCCCCTCAAATTGTGCATAGCTCCGGGTAGTCACCCCCGACCCGTCGCGTACCCACACCTGAGCTCCTTGGATAGTCCCCGTTCCGAAATCCGGAATCTGGTCTCCATTAAAGTCCGCCACATCCAAGTCCGTGACGCCGCTCCATCCCCAACTGCCGACCAAACTAGGCACGGCACTCGAGCCGATGGAGGCGAAAAAGGATATCTGACCCACCGCAAAACCCGACGGAATCACTGCCACGGCATCCAGCCGGAGATCGGAATTGAAATCACGAAGGATCAGGCGCGTCTGTCCAGCGCTCGTAACTTCGAGGGGAACGACGGTCGAAGAAGGTTGGAAGAGGAGGTTACCCGCCGGGATCAACGTGCGAATCATGGAATCTTCGAAACGACCGTTGTTGAACCCGGAATCGGAAACATAGCTGAGCCCCGGGGATGAGTTTCCGACAATATCTCCTAAGGTTCCCCGGGCGACCGCGACCGGATTCACAGCCGAAACATCCGCCCCAAATTGCAGTGTTCCAGCATTGTTCCGAAACACCCGCAACTGATTCGCCCGGGAACACGCGGCCACCAATTCCGGCCGGCCATCCCCGTTGAGATCGCCCGCAACCAGGTCCGCCACCGGACTGGGCACCAACAGCATCGCGGATCGAACCAATCCGGTGCCACTGCTCAACACCAACTGAACCCGCGACTGATCCCCCTCAAAGTCGGCAACCGCCAAGTCCGTCAAGCCATCCGAGTTGACGTCCATAGCTATCAGCGCTGTGACATTCGTCATGGGAATGTCCGTCATACCCACCAAGTTGCCGGCGTGGTTGGTGGACACCCGAAGCAACCGGCCGTCCAACCACGCCAAGTCCAGTTTGCCGTCCGCATTGAAATCACCCGTCACCCCGAACTTGGGACTGAACACGGCCGCACTCGTGCTGTGGGAACTCTGCTTCAGCTCGCCGTTCCCGGTATTGGTGTACAGGTTCGCGACGCTAATACCCGCCAGACTCACGAGCAGATCCGGCTTGCTGTCTCCGTTGAAATCCCCCGCCACCACTCCGGAAGACCAGTACTCCCTCAGACCATCCCGTTTGGCTTCAGCGAGGCGACGGAAGAAAACGGACTGGAAGCGAACCTCCGCTCCCGCGCCCAGTCCCGCCGCCAGCACTCCCGTCAGTCGGCTGCCATCCCCACCGAACCGATTGTTCGGATTCACCGCCTCCAACCGGCCGACCAACTGAGCGTCCTTATTCTCCAACAGGACCGAAGGAGGCAACTGGCTGGCGGAGATCGGACCCAGCACCGAACCGGCGCGGGAGGCATACGGAGCGGCGGTCACCTGCTGACGAGGGCGCAGCACAGCATAGGCTCCTGAGTTGCCGGCAGGACGGACTCTCACCTCCAGGTACTGCGCACCGCCGTTGAACTGCGGACCGAAGTCCAGCAGAACTGAGAACAGGCCGTTGGTGACACCGACCCGGGGAAGGGAGAGGGGAGAGGCAAATGCCGGCTCTCCCTGTTCGGTACTGTAGAGATGAAACTCAAAGTCATATAGACCGGTAACAGGGTTTCCATCATCCTCCAACCGACCTTGATAAGTGAAGGACGTGGTTTGGGCTTGAACCAGGGAGGAGGCCAGAAAAAGCCATACTCCGATCAGGAATCGAGGGAACATCCGAAATGCTTTCACGGGAGATGAGGCGAGGATTTTATTGAGGGGACCGGGCAAAATCTCAAACAGGGTTTTGATCCAAATCAGAAGAACCGACAAAGAGAAATTTAGGCCCGCTTGGACAACGCTCCCCGGAGCCTTTGGAGTGTGGTAGCCCATGCTACCGCTTTCCCAGCGAACCCTCATTCCGGGAAAACGCGTGCTGGAGCCGGAAGATTACAAGGCAGGTACGGAATCTCGTCTGCGCTCGTTGAGAGACCGCCTCTCGGTGGGGCGACGCTCCGCGGAGCCGTCCGTGTGTGGCCTCCGGACGCGTCATTTCGCCGAGACGCGAACGGCTCGGTGTAACCTCGCCCTACCTCACCGCTTCCCGCTTCGCGCTTACCCGCTTCTCCCCCTCCGCGGCCTCCGCGCCCTCCGCGCGAAACCCTTCCCCGTTTTGAGAAGGTAACACGTCACAACGTTCCAGCGCTGACCAGCAATCGCCGGTCAGCCGAGCTGCGCTGGCCCACCAGGGACGGCCCAGCGGTCCATCCCTACCTCAGGTGGGGCGACGCTCCGCGGAGCCGCTCCCGTGTGGACACCCGACGCGTCATTTCGCCGAGACGCGAACGGCTCGGTGTAACCTCGCCCTACCTCACCGCTTCCCGCTTCGCGCTTACCCGCTTCTCCCCCTCCGCGGCCTCCGCGCCCTCCGCGCGAAACCCTTCCCCGTTTTGAGAGGGTGACACGTCACGTCATTCGAGCACTGACCACCAAACGCCGGTTGACCGGGCTGCGCCGGCCCACCGGGGACGGCCCAGCGGTCCATCCCTACCCCCGGTGGGGCGACGCTCCGCGGAGCCGTCCGTGTGTGGCCTTCTGACGCGTCATTCGCCGGGACGCGAACGGCTCGGTGGAACCTCGCCCTACCTTACCGCTTACCGCTTACCGCTTACCGCTTACCCCTTACCCAAAATGCCCCGTGCATTACTGCGCCGGGTTCAACACCCAGATCACCGCATGCCGGGTGCCGTCGGCCTTGGTCATGACCCCGGCCACATTGCCCGCCGCATCCACGGCGTAGGCGACGGAACTGATGAAGCCCGCCGGCACGAAGGCCTGGAGGTCGGTGGCCTGGAAATTCGAATCCCAGACGATGGCCCGCGGACGACCGATGCTGTTGTTGCTCGTGCTCAGGGTGGCGTAACCCGCAATGGAGTCCCCAGCAATGGACAGCGCGTAGCTGCTGTCGAATGTGGCCCCGTCGGCACTGGAAACGTAGGGATGGATGTTCACACCGCTGACGGCGGTGCCATTCCAGATGTAGGCGTAGTTGAAGCGCTTGGTCTTCTGTCCCTTCACCGCCTCGACGCGAACGCGGATGTCAAAGCCAGCGTAGCCAACCTGGTGAACGCCATCCGTCGCATTGGCGGAGGAGATGACGGCACCCTTCGGATGGAGCGACGTGCCCGCCTTGGTTCCACGCCAGAGGGCGGCGTTGGCCAGGTTGCGGAGGACGACGCCGACTTGTTGTCCCGCGGCGACACCGAACAGGTTGGCGTCCGTACCGATGTCGGTGGCAGCGCCGGTGGCCACGTCCCAGATCAGGGCATGGGTGCTGCCGAAGGTGGTTCCGTCGCGGCTCAGGCCGAGGGCACTACCAACGATCTGGACGCCGTCGGTCGCGGTGGCTTGTCCGCCGGCGTTGACGAACGGAATGGTGAGCGCCGTGGCGCTGGCGGCAGTGTCGCGCCAGGCGATGGGAATATTACGGCCGCTGGTGGAGGCATCGGCGCCGGAGCCCACCTGGAGACCGCCGGAGAAACCATTCACCGTCGAGCGGGCGCCCGCACCATTCAAAAAGGCCGGATGCAGATCGATGGGACCATCCGCAGTCCACAGCGTGGCGCGACCCACAAACGCATTCGGCACCGAACCCGTGTAGCCAGCGGCCAACCCTTCGCTGGCGGCACTCGCGACGCCGGAGCCATTGGGCGTCAGATCGACCGCGGTGTAGGACTGGGCCAAGGCGCAGACACTGGCAACGGTTGCCGCGACCAACATCAAGGCCGAGCGGGTGGAAAAAGAGGTGGGAGACATAAACGGAAACTGCCGATTCGATTCGTTGTTGTAGCTAATGCCGGCCCCAACTTGGGAACCGACGTTCATTGACCAGAAGCACAGCCCCCCCGAACGGTTCCCAAAATTCTCCAACAATTTTTAAACCCGCCGTCGCCACCACCCCGGCAAACCATCGTTCCGAATTTTTTTTCTCGGGGCGTTCATTTTTCCGGGAACCTTTTACCGTTCCCGTGCCTCGCATGGTTAAGTGGCAATGAATGCAGAGTGAATTGACCTTTGATGAATTGGTGGAGCGCTTCAGCGAACCGCTCTTCCGTTTTGCGATGAGTCTGACCCGAACACCGATGGATGCCGAGGATCTCGTCCAGCAGACGTTTCTGACCTGGGCCGAGAAGGGTCATCAGTTGCTGGATCCGACCAAGGTGAAGTCATGGCTGTTCACGACACTGCACCGCACCCACCTCGGCGGTCAGCGCCGAGTCGTGCGCTTCCCTCAGTTGGAGATTGAGGAAGCGGAGGCCGAATTGCCGGTCATCGAATTGGACCTGGTCGAACGACTGGACGGGGGACACCTGGTGGAGTTGCTCGGCCAGGTCGACGACCAGTATCAGGCCGCAGTCGCGCTCTTCTATCTGGAGGACTGCAGCTATCCCGAGATCGCCGAGATGCTGGAAATCCCCCTGGGTACCGTGAAATCGCGAATCGCCCGGGGCATCGCCCAACTCAAACAACTCGTCGCCCGGCCGAGTGCCGATGTCGGCCGCCGGGGGCTGGGAGGATCCCGATGAATCGCCTTGCCGCCCGCCAGATTCTGGAACGGTTCCGACCGGGAGTCGAAGTGGCCGCTGAAGACACGGAACTGCGGACCGCGCTGGAGTTGGCCCGGACCGACGCCGAATTGGGCCAGTGGTTCCGTCAACACTGTGAGTTTCAAGCGGCCGTGACCCGCAAGGTCCGCACGATAAGCGTTCCGGCGGATCTGAAGGCCCGAATCAAGGCGCGGCAACAGGAGGCGCAGAAGGTTGTGGCCTTCCCCCAACGCCGGTGGTACCCGCCGGCTTGGTTGGCCGCCGCCGCCGGCTTGATTCTATGCGCCGCACTGGCGGGCTTCTGGCTGTCCCGCGAACGCGTGCCCGATTCGTTCGCCGATTATCGCGCCCGCATGGTGCGAAGCGTCCTGCGGGAATACCACATGGACGTCCGGACCGGCGACCTGGCGGCCGTGCGCGGCTTCATGAAGACGAAGGGCGCACCGGACGACTTCGTGATTCCTGGCGGGTTGGCCAAACTGGAACTGGCGGGTGGCGGATTCCTGATCTGGCGCAATCAGCCAGTCTCAATGATCTGCTTCAATCAGGGCCAGGCGGGGATGTCCTACCTGTTCGTGTTGGACCGCGCCGACGCCAAGGACGCGCCGCCCACCGAACCGGAGATTATCACGGTCAATGGCCGATCCAGTGCCGCTTGGACCTCCGGAAACCGAATCTACCTGCTGACCGGCGCGGAAGGCGTGGACGTTCGCACGCTGCTTTGAGAGCCATTCGATCCGAGGGAAAAACCAGCTGAGAGCGGAGAGAGAAAAGCCGGTCGGGCGACGCTCCGCCCCTTGTTCGTAGTCCCGCCTTCAGGCGGCCTCTGGGGGTGAGTCGGCGCTGGGGGACGGAATGAATCCCGCACTACTAGCCCGACCCGGTTCTTGGCCCCAAGGCAGATCCGGTTCACCGGCTTTGGCTCCTCTCAACTCTCAACCGATTTACGAATCAGTGCGGCTGCCGGAGCACGCTGGTGCGCTGCATGAGCCAGTCAAAATCAGTTCGGCCGGCAGCCGGCACGGGAAACGGCAAGGCGGCCGCATCAGGCCGATTCCTGGGACAGGTGACACCGGACCGCCAGACGTGGGATTCCGCGTGACCGTCGGCAAACGCCAAATTCGCCGCCCCGCCATGGTTGGAGGCCGGCAGATCGGTCCATTCGGATCGGCTGACCCGGTTCAGGAAATAGCCGTCGTTCACGCTGTCCGGGTGTTCCTCGGTATAAACAAACAACTGGGATGGCAGGTCCACCTGCGCGAGCTGGAAGAACTGGCGATACTCCGGGTTGTTCACGTTGAACCCATTGGTCGTGTATTCGCCGGCATTGCCCATCATAGCGTTCATGGACGTGCTCCGGACCCGATGCCGCCATCCGGCCGCCGCCTGGAGATCGCTGACCACGAAATCGGCGGGGCAGCGATAGATCGTGGCGTTGGCATTCACGTAAGGCCCGATGCCACCGCGGGTCAAAAGGGCGGAATTGGTATTGTCGGGTTCCAACTCCCAGCTGAGCAGGCTGCTCGTCCAGTTGATGAACCGGCCGGCCGACACCTCGTGCATCGTTTCATCTTCACCGAGATTGTAGGGCAGTGCATCCCGCTCATCGGCGACGTAGAGAAAGGTGGCCAGCATAAGCTGCCGATGGTGATTCAGGCAGGTGATCCCCTGGGCTCGAGCGCGTGCCCGTGAGGCCGCGGGAAGCAGGAGTGACGCGAGCACGGCGATGATACCAATGACCACCAGCAATTCGATCAAGGTGAAGGCCTGGCGTACTCGCCGTGCGCGATGATTTAAACGACCCATTCGTACTTCAGATGCTGTGTTCGCTAACTTGAGATGTCGGTGCAGGCCGAATGCCAATCATTGGTAGCCGTGGAATTAGCCAGAAAAGGGTTTGATTCGGCCAAAAACGGTCCTCCAGAAAACCAGTGCGGCGAACTCTGGTCCGCTTTCGGAGCACCTCGGTCTCAGAGATGACGTGTCATGGTGGTTATCCGGCGAGGCGAATTTTGCAACCCGAGAGGGACGGGCCGCGAGTCGGAGGAGGAAAGCGGAGAGCTGAAAGGTGAACCGTAGGGCGACGTTCCGCGGAGCCGTTCTCTATGGAGTGCGGTAGCCAATGCTACCGCTTTCCCACGGGCGAGGCGCTAACAGCAACCGACGCGTCACCACTCCATCCGCGTCTGGGAAAATGGGAAAGCGGTAGCATGGCAACCGCACTCCACAGGCTCCGCCAGCACCTCGCCCTACCTTACCGTTTCCCCCTTCGCGCTTACCCGCTTCTCCCTCTCCGCGGCCTCCGCGGGAAACCCTTCCCCGTTTTGAGAAGGTGACGCGTCACGATGTTCCTGCGCTGACCAGCAATTACCGGTCGGCCAAGCTGCGCTGGCCAACCGGGGACGGCCCAGCGGTCCATCCCTACCTTATCGCTTCGCGCTTACCAGCTTTGCCTCTCACCCACGAACCAGTTGAAAGTTGAGAGATAAAGCCGGGAAGGGGAACCGGGCGCGCGTCTCGGGGGCACTCCCGACAGCCTCTTTGCCTTTGTCTCTCAACTCTCAACTGATTTCCCATTCCCAACGCCCTCCATTTCGCCACGCTCTCCGGCACCAGATCCCATGTCGGACGTCCCCCAACCCCGCGAATTCACCACCACCCGGTGGAGCGTCGTGCTGCGTGCCGGCGGGGCGAGTCCGGAGGAAGCCCAGTCCGCGCTGGAACAACTCTGCCGCGATTACTGGTATCCGCTCTACGCCTACGTTCGCCGCAAGGGCCGTTCCCCCGAAGACGCCGCCGACCTCACGCAAGACTTCTTCGCCAAACTGTTGGCCAATGACTTCACCCAGGGTCTGACCCCGGATCGCGGTCGCTTCCGATCCTTTCTGTTGACCGCCCTCAGCCGATTCCTCGTCACCGAATGGCAGAAGGGCCAGCGGCAGAAGCGGGGCGGCGGAACCTTTACCGATTCCCTCGACGCCCTGATTGCCCAACGCGGCGAGTCCAGTTACCTGGGCGAAGCAGCGCATGGCGAAACACCCGAAAAACTCTTTCAGCGCACCTGGGCGGAGACGCTGCTCGCCCGCGTGCTGGAACGTCTCGCCGCCGAGTGCGCGCATCGAGGCGACGTGCGTTTTGAGGTGCTCCGGCCATTTCTAGCCACCGGGGACGAGCCCCCAGCGTTGTTGGAGGCCGCAGCGCAGCTCAATCTGGCGTTGCCGGCCTTCAAGTCACTCCTGCACCGATTCCGTCAGCGGTATCGCGAGCTGTTGATGGACGAAGTGAGTCAGACCGTCGGCACGCGCAGCGACATCGCTGAAGAACTGCGCGGCTTGCTCCAAGCCTTGCGAGCTCACTGAGCAAGAAGGACTGGTTGAGAGAAAAATGCCGGTAGGGCGACGCTCCGCGGAGCCGTTCATCTGTGGACTCCTGACGCGTCATTCGCCGGGACCCGAACGGCTCGGCAGAGCCTCGCCCTACCAACTCTCCCCTTTCCGGCCTTACCCGCTTACCCCTTACCCGCTTACCGCTTCGCGCTTACCGACTTCGTCTCTCAACTCTCAACGTTCATCTCTCAACTTTCCAGCCCCCTACCAGCACCCAGGTATTCCCAAATCCCACCGGTTCGCCACGATCATCGGCAAAAGGAATGGAGATTCCCCCGAACCCTTCCTCGGCAAACGCGGTGTAACTCCAGTGAGATGACTGTTCCGAATCTGAAATCGCGGGCCGTCCACCACGGCTTCACTCTGATCGAACTGCTCGTGGTCATCGCCATTATTGCCGTCCTCGCTGGCATGCTCCTGCCCGCCTTGGCTAAAGCGAAACACAAGGCGCTTGGAGTCCGGTGTCTCTCGAATGAACGGCAACTGGGCCTGGGTTTCGGAATGTATCTGCCCGACAACGCCGACCGGTTGCCCTATTCGCCCGAAGGATATCCCAACATCGCATTTGTGGATTTCTACAAGTTGATGCTTCCCTACCTGCCTACCAACGGCACGTTCTACCGCTGCCCGACCGACAAGGGTCCGATGAACGTAATCTTTTCAAAGGCCTTCAATGTACCCACCAATCGGCTGCCGGTGCTGGCCTCCTATTGGTACGTGCCCGGTCTATCACACCTCTCCAAGCCCAGCAGCTTCACACCCAGACCGTATTCGATGCCAGCTGTCAGTTTTCCTTCGCAGAAGATCTTCTCTACCTGCCTCGCCATCGCGGGCAAGCAGGACATTATCAACGGTAAGTTCATTAATCCTCGTGGGCACGGCGCCACCGGCTGGAATTTGTTGTTTGGCGATGGGCACAGCGGATTGGTGCGCGTGCGCGATATCCGGCCTGACCCGCAGGCTTATCTAGGTGCGCTCGACTGGTCTTCCCCTGGCTGACGGGACGTCGAGTGAGCACATGATCACCCACTCCTCCTTCCTTACTCCGGGTTCGTCCGCCTAGGGACCACTGCCTGAACCGTGCCCCAGCGAATGAATCTTTGCCCTCGCTGCCAAACCCCACTCGGGCGCGACGTGGGCGGCCTCTGTACCGCCTGTCTGTTGGAGGGCGCCTTGCCGGCAGCCGATGGTTTGGCCGAGCCCATCTCCGCGCACGAACTCATCACAGACACCGCCCTGATTCAGCACTTCGGTCCCTACGAACTGCTCGAGGAGATCGGGCGAGGCGGCATGGGCGTGATCTACAAAGCGCGTCAGCCCGGACTGGACCGCGTCGTCGCGCTCAAGATGCTGCTGGCGGGTGAATTCGCCGACGCCAAGGCCCGGGAACGGCTCCTGCGCGAGGCCAAGATTGCCGCCCGCCTCAGCCATCCCGGCATCGTCACCATTCACGAAGTGGGCGAACACCAGAGCCGACCCTACTTCGCCATGGAGTACGTGCCCGGCCGCAACCTCGCCCAGCATTGCCGCGACGGTCTATTGCCCGTGGCCACGGCGGTCCGCTATGTCGAACAACTCGCCCGGGCCGTCCACTATGCGCATCAGCACGGCGTCATCCACCGCGACCTCAAACCAGCCAACGTTCTGATCAGTCCCGACGACGAGCCGAAGCTCACTGACTTCGGTCTGACCAAGTCGCTGGTGGATCCGACCCAGACCGTTGAGTCGGCCGGTTCGCCCAACTTCATGGCGCCCGAGCAAGCCGACAGCACCTTGGGCACCACCGGTACACCCACCGACATCTACGGCCTCGGGGCAATCCTCTACTACCTCCTCACCGGACGTCCGCCCGCGGTGGGCGAGACCCTGAGCGAAACCCTGCGCAATGTGGTCGCCGGTGAACCGGTGGCTCCACGGCAACTGCGCCCCGCCCTGCCGCGCGATCTGGAAACCATCACCCTCCGGTGTCTGGAGAAGGAACCCGCCCGTCGCTACGCCAGCGCCCAAGACGTCGCCGACGAACTGGCCCGCTGGCAACGCCACGAACCCATCCTCGCCCGACCCGCCACCGGCCCCGAGCGCCTCGCCAAATGGGTCCGACGCCGACCCGCCATCGCCGCTCTCACTGCCGCCTGCGCGCTGGCGGTGATTCTCGGTTTCGCGGGCGTCACTTGGCAGTGGCGACGGGCCGACGCGGAAGCCACCGCGGCCGCACGGGCCACCGTCGAAAGCCGCGCCTCGGAACTAGCGGCGCTGCGCAACGCCTATGTGGCCGAGATGACCATCGTCAGCCAGGCGGCTCAGCAGCAACGCTGGCCGGAAGTGCGATATAGCTTAGCGCGAACCAAACCCGCTCCCGGGAAGCCCGACCTACGAGGTTGGGAATGGCGTTACCTCTGGCAGGCCAGTCGCCTCGACGCCGATGGCCGGCTGGCTGTGAGTACCAATGTGATTGGCTCGATGGCGGCCTTGGAGGATGGACGGACGGTGGTGCTGGGGGAAACGGAAGGGGGCTTTTCCTTATGGGATACCTCTTCGGGCCGCGAAACGTATCGCCTGCCGGAAACCATCAATCGGGTGCGGCATCCTTCTCTGTGGGGTGGCGCTTTGGTCATCTGTCGGGTGGCTACCATCCCGGGCACCGGGATGCTGGCCTATACCGAGTGTCGCAGCCCTACCAATAGCTTTGTCCACCTCTGGCATGTGGGACGCCGCGAATTAGTCCGCTCGATTCCGGTGTCCGGCATTCCGCGGTATCTGGCGGCTAGTCCCGACGGTCGTACCGTGGCCTGCAGCCTGATGGCGCCCGAGCGGGGGACGCCGGTGTTTTCCGTGGAGGATGGAACCCCGGTGGCGAACATCGAGAGCGAACCCTCGGGCTATTCCGCCTGCCATGCCCTGGCGTTCACGGCGGATAGCCAGGCTCTTTGTCTGGAGGATTACGGCACGAAGAGCGTGCGGGTGGTGAACCTCGCCACCGGACAGGACCGGTACCGCTTTCCCCACGAACAGGACATCCTCCTGACCGTGGCAGTCTCCCCCGACGGGCGCTGGCTCGTCACCGGGGCCGGCTTTGATAACAAACTTCCTCGGGTGCTGGTGTGGGATCTGCAAACCGGTGAGCGGAAAATGGAACTTCCCGCCAGCAGTCAGTTCGCGTTGAGCTTTTCCCCAGATGGCCGGCGTCTAGTCACGGGACTAAGCGTCTGGCACGTGCCTGAGTTCACCTTGGAGCGGGAGTTCACCGGTGCCGAGGCCAACCGGAGGGCAGTGTTATTGCTGGCCGATGGCGACACCCTGTTAGCGGGGTATGGTGGCGACATCCTGCGCTGGCAGCTGAGTTTACCGGCGCCCCATCGGCGAGGGTTTTCATTGGGCGAAGGCGCCGTGTGCGTCCCCTTTCTGCCGAACGCGGAAGGCGTGTTGATCTCCCGGACCAACGGTCGGGTGGACCGGGCGGTGGCGCCCGACTTCAAACTGGTCCCCGTGCCTGCCTTGGGCACCGACGCCGTGGCGCTCGCCTGGCTGACCGACCCTGATCAACTCGCCGTCGCTCGGCGGGAAGGCACCATTACCTTGCATGCGGCGGATACGTTTGCAGAGACGAGTCGCTTCGCCGGCATGACCCAGCCACCGACCGGATTCGCCTACTGGATCCCCAAGGCCGGCGTGCTCGTTTTGGGAACGGTGGACGATCGGTTGGAGGCCTGGGATGTGCGGTCGCATCAACGAGTCTGGGAGGCACCCCATCTCCCGGGACGGGAATTGAGCGCCCCGACGCCGGAGGGTGTCATCTGGCAGGTTCATGTTGATGGCTGGCTGGTCGGATACGACTTCCTGAACAAGCGGATCCTTCGCCAACCGTTGGATCACGACGGCATGCATCGATTGGCCGTCTCTCCCGACGGAAACAGCCTGCTGCTCACTGCGCCTGAGGGGTACAAGCGGCTGGTGGACATTCGAACCGGACGGACGGTGGACCGCTTTGAGAACCTGAACCTGCCGGCCCCGCACGGTGGGGCCTTCTGGCCGAACGAGGATCGGATTGGTTTCTCCGGCCTCCATGTCGTGGACCGCGTTACCGGCCGGAGGCTTTTGACGCTCGAGTCGGATTTGGCCTTCGCCTCCGTGACCTTCATTTCCGACTCAGGAAGTCTGGTACTGACCGGGGACAGCCAACGCCGCTGTTATCTGTGGCGTGCGCCTTCGTGGGAGGAGATCCGCCGGGTGGAAGCGGCCGAAGCTGCTGCTGAGTGGTGAGAAGCGACCAGAACCCGCGCTGCAAAAAATCCAACGATCTTCGAATCTTCTTCTCGGAAGTGCGGTGTGCACTGGGCATGAATTGGAAACGCTCCCAGATTTGTTTTGCCTGGCTCTCTCGCATCCTCGCCCTACTGACCCTCACCGCCGAGTCCCGTCTCGCGGCGCAATCGCCAACTCCGTTCCGGATCGACCTCGAATTTGGGGACGAGTGGTCTCAACCGGTCTACGAGAATGACGAGATTCGGGTTCGGATCATCCCGACGGGCGGACAACCGTCCGACCCGGCCGTTGAACTAAGCTGGTGGATCTCAGTCGATGATGGAGCGGGTGCCCAGCTTCCGTCGCCCACCGAGGGAGTAGAGTTGATCCGGCCCGGCGACCCCGCACGGTGGATTACCCTCAAGATACCCGACGACACAGAGGTCCAGTCGGGTTCCGATCGGTATGCCGCAATCAAGATGAGCTCTTCGGCGGGACCCACTACCCTCGCCAATGAGTGGCTCCCCCTACTGGACAATGAATTTCGCTTCGCGGATGGGGTCTTCGAAACCCTGGGAGAACCCGCCCTCAGGCTCTCCCACACGTATTTCGTCGATAGTTGGGGAATGGTCTCACCTAACCTATTTACGCCGACGCCAGACGGAGGCGCCTACGTCGTCTCTCATACCTCAACTGCGACCGAAACAATGACATCGGTCCTGCGACACATCCGACCGGATCTGACCCTCGATCCGGATTACCGGGCCGAGACTCCGACCAACTCCTCCATCATTGGAGTTGCTCCCATTCCTGGAGGCGGAGTAGTCGTGTTAGTGAATCGCGAGATCGATGGCCAGCAGCGGAGTGAGGTTGTCCGCCTAGACGCCAAGGGTATTGTGAACGCGGCCTACACGACGAATGCTCGGTCCTCGTTGGGCGACTTCTCGCCGTACCTTGTCCAGGCGACGGACGACGGGGTTGCCTACCTCGGCGGCTCGGGACGAATCGTCCGGTTGTCGGCGGACGGAACCGTGGATCGCCAGTTTAAGGAAGCCACCTTCAACGGAGATCTGGTGTCACTGGTCCGGCAGGATGAGAAGCTCTATGCACTGGGATCTTTCAGCGACGTGGCGGGGCTGGGCACAAATCGGTTCGGAGCGTTCCGGATGCGGGAGTCCACGGGAACTGACCCGAGCTTTTCTGTTATCCTCAAAACCAACCAGAATGTGATTACTCAATTGGCGGAATTGGGTGACGGAAGGCTAGTCACCCACGGTGCGCCGCTTCTGAACCTGCATGATCACTCCGGGGTCACTCTTACGAACTTGTTTCAATGGATTTACCGTTACTCCCCACCGGTGCCCTTCCTTGGTGGCGGTAGTACTTCCAGTTCTGACTGGAACGCCCTTGCCCGCATGGGAGATGGACGGGTGGTAGGCTCAACATTTCACTTTGGTTCGCACGGTGGCGGCTTCGGTTTAACCACAAGATTAGAATCCATCGACTCGATGTTGCTCGAACGAGGCCTGCAAGCGGCTGTACCATCAAAAAGCGCCCCACTGCCAATTCTTGGCAGTTCTTTCTGGGTTCCTTCTGCCGTTTACGCTGCTGGAGAATTCCTCTGGTTTGAAGACTCCTACCAGTCTTTCCAACTCCCCAATCCCATCGGCGAGCGGATGACCTACCGCCGGGTGCGTTGGACCGATGCTCCAGCAGAGGGCTTCGGAATGAGCCCTTCCCACACAGCCAAGCCCGGCATCCAATCCCACCAACCCATTGCCGTCGTCCGGCGATTCGGCAGTTCCGCTCGCGCCGCGCAAGTGGAGGCCCGGATCTCGTCCATCGCTTCGGATCCTCCTCAAACACTTCTTTCCTCGACCGTTTCCGTGTCCTTCCAACCAGGCGAAACTTTAAAGCCAGTTTTCCTCCCCGAAGGAACACATCTCGCTCCCGGCTCGGTGGCGATCGTTCGGACCACCCTTCTCCCTGGTCCTCAGGCACCGATAGAGGGCGCCGCCACTGTGGACGCTTTGGTCGTCGGCGTGTCCCCAGACGCCGGCCCCAAGATGGGCATCCACCAGTTCGGCACCGAAATCCTGAGTGGAGAACCGATCTTCAGTCTGACGGGCCCACCCGGGGTGCATGGAGTCCGCTATTCCGTGGATGGATTCCGCTGGAGTGGACTCGAAAGCGTGGACCTCACTTCCGAATCGCCGTTCGTTCTCTTCAAAACTCCATCCTGGGTTCACGACGGAGAATCTGCCCCTGGCCCCGACGCAGAAATGCTCTTGCTCCAAGCCATCCCGAGTCCATGACGGCGTCGGCAGCGATCCCGTAAGTCCCAACCGAGCCCGTGCAACGTCTCGCGAATCCTTTTTCCGAAAGTGCAGTAGCAAGGGGTGCATGAATCACGCACTCCCGGATTCCCATCCTCAGCAACCGCAGCGCGTCCGCCGTTGGTACTCTCGCCTGTTGGCCGCTCTAACCAGTGGTCTCCTCGTCCTCCCGCCTGGGCCGACGGTGAACGCCGATGCGCCGGACTCTGGACCGTTGCCCCGACTGCTCTTGCCGACGAAGGAGTCGAACGCGTCTTCGGCAGCCACCGCGTTCGCCCGCCGGGACCCGCGGTCGACACGTCCGCTGATCCTTAATCCTGCCGTGGTCGGGTCACCCTCCTCCTGGCTGCAACCCGGTGGCCGATTCCGACTGGACCTGCTGGAACACCAGGACATCACGGTGGCCATTGAAGCCGTGGATGCCACGGTCACCGGTGGGCAGATCATCCGTGGGCGCGCCACTTCCGATGAGGCCAGCAGCGTGACCCTCACTCTGGAAGGCAAGAGCCTCACGGGCTTTGTTCGACTCTCGGGTTTGGGCGCTTTCCGCGTCGCACCTCAGGGCACCGGTGAAACGCTGGAGGTCAGCCGGGTGGAGGCCCGGGCGCATGCCCTGTGCAGCACGTTGCCACAGCCGGTGCCCGCTCGTACCGGTGTGGTCCGCCACGCGGAGGATCTGCCGCCGGCCGATACGTTGGCGGAACCGACCGTAGTGGACGTGATGTTTCTCTACACGCCGCAGACGGTCAGTGCCGAGGGCAGTGAGGAGGGAATTCGCCGCCGCGTTCTGGAGTCCGTGGAAGAGACGAACTACCGGCTGACCAACAGTCTGATCAATGTTCGAATCCATCCGATCTACATCGGCCTCTACAACACCGTCGAAACCGGTGATCTGCCTCGGGACACCTACCGCTTGTCCAGTGGAACGGACGGCATGGAGCGGGTCCCTCAGCTGCGCAATGACTACAAGGCCGATCTCGTGTGCCTACTCACGGAGTGGGAGAACCAAGGCATTGGCGGCATGGCCTGGGACTTGACCCCTCCTCAGGGAAATCCCGCCACCGGGTTTGCGGTGATCCGGCGGCCCCTGATGGCGAAAGGCTTTATGGTCCTCGCTCACGAATTGGGACACTTACTCGGCTGCGCCCACGATCGGGAACACGCCGGGTTTCCCTTGGATGGCGAGTTCGCCACGGCCCGAAAGCCCTACATGTTTGGTCACCGTTTCGAGGTCGAAGGGATTACCTACATCGACACGATGTCCTACGAACCCGGCATCTACGTACCCTACTTTGGGAATCCCAAGTTATCCCTGGATAGCGTGCCTCTCGGGAAGCCGGCGGAATCGGATCGCCCCTCGGACGGAGCCCGCACGATCAATGAGACCGCACCGTATGTCGCCCGGTATCGCACCGCCCTGAGTCGAATTGAATTTGCAGAGGCACGGGTGGTCGCTGCCGAGGAATCCGGGTCGGCGATCATCCGGCTTGTGCGCACCGGCGACCTCAACACCAGCACGCGAGTCAACCTCTCGTTCGACCCCGCGAGCTTGGCCAAAGTCTCCCTCGATTATAATTGGCCGGCCGCCACCTTGGTGGAATTTGGCACCAACCAGGCGACCGCGGACGTGGTGATTCCCGTCCTCACCGACACACTCGCAGAGGGAGAAGAATTCGTCCGAATCAGCCTCCGGAACGTGCTCGGTGATCACGGCATCGGGCTCGAACGCACGTGCGAACTGGTGATTCTGGATGCCAGCACGCCGGTCGCCTATTCCCAAGTCGAGTTCCCGGAGGGTCCGCTCGCGGTGATGGAATCCGCGAGCGAAGCCCGAGTCCGGGTCAGGTACACCGGGCCGGCCGACGTCGAGGAATCCGTCATTCCCTATCGAACGGCCGACGGCACCGGCAAAGCCGGCGTCGACTTCCAAGCCGTCAGTGGATTTCTCACCAACCAACCCGGAACAGCCTCCTGGGAAATCCCGATTCCGCTGCTGCCGAATCCCGCCGCGGGACCCGATCGGACACTGAACCTCGTCGTGGGCACCCGTACCAATGCCATCCGAATTCTCGATGAACAGCGCGTGGGTGCCTTGCGGGGCAATCCCGGCCGCGACCTGTCCGTTGCCGGCGACTTCAACTCCCGGGTCCGAGGCGACGGCAAGCTGCTGGTCTGGGGAAATTTTTCCCAACTGGCCGGACAGAAACGTACCGGGATCGCCCTACTCAACGCCGATGGCACCGTGGACGACGGATATCGCCCCCCGGAATTCCTCTTGGGACATCGTCGCCTGGAACGCGTCCCCACGGCAGGGATCGCCGCCGTGGCTGCGCAAGCCGACGGCAAGCTGGTCCTGGCCGGTAACTTCTCACGCATCAATGGGCAACCCCGAACCACCATGGTCCGGCTCAACTCCGACGGCTCGGTCGATGAGACCTTTGGTCGGAACTTGCGGTTCGACGGCGCCGTTCTGGACGTCGTCCTCCAACCTGATGGCCGTATTCTCGTGGGAGGTCCGTTCGAGCACATCAACGGCGTCCGGCGTCCGTTCATTGCCCGACTCCAGCCCGACGGCAGCGTGGACGAATCCTTTCGACCCAATGGCGGGCCCACGAGCGACTGGACCGTCAACATCCACAGCATCGCCCTTCAGGTCGACGGAAAGATTCTCATAGGCGGCTACTTCAAGGAAGTGGACGGCACGCCCATGCTGAACCTGGCCCGACTCAATCCGGACGGCACGTTCGACACCACCTTCAAGTTAAAGAGCGGAGCTTCGGGCCCGGTCTGGCGTATTCGCGTGCAACCTGACGGCAAGATCGTCGTGGGCGGAGTCTTCGATACTCTCGGAGGCCGGGCAGCCAAGAGGCTGGCCCGGCTTTATCCCGATGGCTTGAATGATCTAACGTTTCGTCCGCCCAACCCGAACGCTGATGTGAATGACTTCGTCTGCCTGCCCGACGGGCGCCTGCTGGTGAAGGGCAGCTTTACCGCCCTCGCCGGAAGGGAACGCCGCTTCCTGGCGATGCTGAATCCGGACGGCACCTTGGATGCCGGATTCGATTTGGGCACGGGTCCGGATGATTTCCTGGGATCTCAGTTACTCAACGTCAGTGAAGGAACCTCGATCCTGGCCGATGGCACCTTGTATCTCTCGGGACCCTTTCCGCACTTCAATGGCCTGGCTGCGCCCAATCTGGTCCGGCTCCATCTGGGCGAGTTGGTCCCACGCCTGCAGGGCGAGCGCCCCACTCAGGACGAGTCTCGGGGGATTGTCCACGGTCTACCCGGTGGCGTTTACCCGATCGAAGCGAGCGGCGATTTGGAGCACTGGCAATCGGCCGGCGAAGTGCGCCTCACGGGGTATGAACGCGAAGCTCGGTTCACGCTGCCCGCTCCGGCCGAAGGCAACCGTTTCCTTCGGCTCAAATCCCCGAAGCCCTGAGGGGCTGGAGGAAGTTGAGAGACACATACCCGCCCTGGTAGAGCGACGCTCTGGAGCGTCTCACCTGATGCGTTACTTCGCCTTTCTATGGAGTGCGGTAGCCCATGCTACCGCTTTTGCATTTTCCCAGGACGTGGGTGGCGTGGAGACGCATTGGTTGCCGCTGGCCCTCGCCCGTGAGAAAGCGGCAGAAAGTCTAGAAGGTCTGCCGCACTCCACAGTTCCTCAAATCCTCGCCCGACCAAAAATTCCGCTGATTGCCGCGAATCCTTTTCCGGGAACCGCGGTAGAGCGAGGGTGAATGAACTTCCTCCGCCCTTCCACTTGCCCCCCCAGAAACCTTCTCTCCACCATCACCCTCGCGATCCTGACGATGCTGATTCCGCTCACCGGAACCGCCGATTCCACAATTCTCCCCGCCGATTCACCCGGTCACGAACGGCCCCGCCTACTGCTACCCGTAGCCGAATCGCCTCAACCGTCCTCCACACCCCTGCGGACTCCGGCACTAAGACCCTCCGGAACGCTGAAGCTGAATCCGAGCTTCGAGCGCAATCAAACCGACTGGCTCCAAGTCGGCCGCCAACTGCGATTGGACCTGCTCGAAAATCAGGACATCACCTTGCAGATTGACGCGGTTCGCACGCTCGAGGACGGAACCACTCATGTGCTGGGCCGCTCGCCGGAGAATCCGGGAAGCCACATTCACATGATGCTCGACCAGTCCCAGTTGAGTGGATTCGCCCACATCCCGAGTTTTGGAACCTTCACTTGGAATCCTGCGGCCAACGGTCAAACCCAAGTGACCCAGCAACCCCCCAACCGGGCTCACTGGTGCGCCACCGACATTCTGAATCCGACCGCGGTGGAAGCTTCCCGACCGTCCAACTCGGTCGAACGGCAAACCATCATCAATGGTGTTTGGGATCCCACCACCGAACCGACGTCCGTAGACATTCTCGTGCTCTTCACCGCCGACGCCGCGGCCGCCGAGGGGAGCGATGCCGCCCTGACCGAGCACATCCACGAATTGGTTGCGCGCGCGAGTCGAACCTTCACCAACAGCCTCATCGGCATCCGACTGAACCCGGTCTACATCGGCCGGATCGATCACCTCAAGGAAAGCGGGAACATCATTACCGACGCCAGCTTTCTGGCCACCGACGCCCAAGTCGCCGCCCTGCGCAAGGACTACAAAGCAGACCTAGTGTACTTGATTGTCGAGGTGGACACCGTCGGCTTTCTGGGATTTGCCACCATGGTGAGCAACCAGACAGAGGGAAATCCGCAGCGTGCCTACAGCGTGATGCGGCGGGCGGTGATCTCCGGGTATCCGCGCGGCTTCGGGTTCGACAGTCTGATTTTCACCCATGAGACGGCCCACATGTTCGGCGCGGGGCACGATGTTGAGCACGGATTTCCCTCCCCGTTTCAAGGGCAGGCTCCAGCCTATCCGTACGGCAACGGCTACCGCTTCGCAGCCGGGGGCACCACTTATCGCACGGTGATGTCGTACGACCCGGGCATCCAACTTTCCCTCTTCTCCAATCCTAACCTCACTTTTGCCCGAGTGCCCCTGGGAGTCGCCGGGCAGGCCGACAATACCCAGGCCTTGAATCGAATGGCGGGCGTCGTCGCGCGTTACACCGCCGCTCTCAGCCGAATCGAATTTGCACAACCCAGCCTGACCGTGACCGAAGGTGACGGCAGCATCCGTCTCACCTTGACTCGAACCGGCGACCTCAAGGCGGCGACTCAAGTCAAAGTCGTCGTCGACAAAGCCAGCACGGCCACAGCCTTGCAGGATCACAGCCTGTCGCCGTCGACCTCGATCTTCTTCAGCTCCGGCCAGTCCACCGCGGAAGTGATCATTCCGCTGTTGCAGGACGCGGAACTGGAAGGAGACGAAGTCCTGAAACTCTCCCTCTCCGGAGTCACGGGCAATCACGGCCTGGGGCAAGTTTCCCACTGCACAATCACGGTTCGCGATGACGAACCAGCCTTCGTGCTGAGCACCACCTCGGCGGTCCTAAAGGAAGCGGACGGAGAAATCGACGTAACCGTGGAGTTCACCGGCGCCCTCACCGAGGGCAATCCGGTGGAAACATCCCTCGTCGTGGGTCAACCCGGAGACTCCGCCTCCGCTAACGACTTCGAAGTGACTCCCCGTCAGCTAACGTTCTCTGCCGGCCAGCGCCAACAGACCTTCCGCATTCGCGCTCAACCCGACGACTTGGCAGAGGCGGATGAGACGGCTCAACTCAGCATCGGCAACGCCCAACTCACCGTCCGCCTTCTCGACGATGATCGCCCCGGAACACTTCTACCCGTCGCCATTCCCAATGGATCCATCTCCGCGCTTAAGGCCCTGCCGGACGGCGGGGTGTTGGCCGCGGGCACGTTCACTCGATTGGATGGAATTCGTCGAACTGGGGTCGTTCGCCTGAATGCCAACGGACAGGTTGATCCCAACTTCAATCCCCCGGAATTGCTCACCGCCACCGTTCAGGACTTCACTGTCCCACCGGCCGAAATCAACTGCGTCCTGCCGGACAGTCGCGGTCGCCTAGTGCTCGGTGGCTTCATCGCTCTGGCGGACGGTCGAACCGTTCACAATCTGGTACGCCTGGAAGCGGACGGACGGTTGGACACCACCTTTCAACCACCCAAGTTGGACGGATCAGTTTGGAGTTTGGCCGAGCAGCCGGACGGCAAGATTTTGGTGGGTGGAGCCTTCGATCATGTCGGCACCCAAAACATTCGTGGGCTGACCCGTCTGAACCCGGACGGTTCCCTGGACTCTGGATTCCACAGCACTCCAGGATTCGGGGGTATCATTGTGTTTGGTTCCGCCGTGGGAGTTCTGCCGGAGGGCAAGATTCTCGTGGGCGGGATTCTGTCCGAGTACCACGGAACGAACGTCTTCAACCTCGTCCGTCTCAATCCAGACGGATCCCTCGATCGGAGTTTTCCGCTTCTGGAAACCGGTACTTCCGCCGAGGTCGACAGCATCGCCGTTCTGCCGGATGGCCGAGCGTATCTGAGCGGCTTCTTCGAATTCATCGGCGGCCAACCCCACCGGCGATTGGCCCGACTCAAGGCGGATGGAACCGTTGACCCAACCTTTCGTTCCTCGGAGGCCAATGCGGAAATCTATCACGTCCATCCCCTCCCGAATGGCCAAGTACTGGTGGGAGGGATGTTCGCCCGGATCGGCGGCAGCGAGCGGCGATATGTCGCCTTGCTGAACGAAGACGGAACTCTCGATACCCGTTTCGATTTGGGGCGCGGTGCCGGCGACCACGTCTGGAACGTGACAGTGGCCGGGGATGGCTCGCTGTACTTGGGAGGAGTGCTCCAAGAGTTCAACGATCAGCCGGCGCCGTATCTCGCGCGCCTACGGCTTCCCCCCATCACCGGCTCGATCCTCTCGCCCGACCTGAGCGGTGGTGAATTCAAGAGTCGGGTGTACGGGCTCCCAGGAATGAGCTACCCCCTCGAATCCAGTATCGATCTGATCCACTGGCAACCCGCCGGCGAAGTCCAAGTGGAACGTCTGGACCAAACCGCCCCCTTTGCGATTCCCGCGGCGGGCACCTCCCAGTTCCTCCGCCTCAAACCGTGAGGGACGCAAAGCGGTAGGGCGACGCTCCGCGGAGCCGTTCCCGTGTGGACTCCTGACGTATCATTTCGCCGAGACGCGAACGGCTCGGTGTAACCTCGCCCTACCCCTTACCGCTTACCGCTTCGCGCTTACCGGCTCAAGACGGAGACACGTCACGGAGTTCGACGCTGACCAGCAAACTCCGGTCGGCCCAGCTGCGCTGGCCAACCGGGGACAGCCCAGCGGTCCATCCCTACCCTTCCGGTCTCTCAACTCTCAACTTTCAACTCTCAACTGGTCTTTCTCTCAGCTCTCAGCTCTCAGCTTTCCCAAGCCCCTCCTTTTCTCCACGATCTCTGGTACCAGATCCCATGTCGGACGTCCCCCCACCTCGCGAATTCACCACCACTCGGTGGAGCGTCGTGCTACGCGCCGGCGGGGCCAGTCCGGAACAGGCGCAGGCCGCCCTCGAACAGTTATGCCGCGATTATTGGTATCCGCTCTACGCCTATGTTCGCCGCCAGGGACATTCCCCCGAAGACGCCGCCGACCTCACGCAGGAGTTCTTTGCCAAGTTGCTCGGAATCGACTTCACACAGGGTTTGAGTCCAGAACGCGGCCGCTTCCGGTCCTTCCTGCTCACATCGCTGAACCGCTTTATCATTGATGAATGGCGCAAAGCCCAACGGCAGAAACGCGGTGGCCAGACACGCACTCTTTCCCTTGATGCCCTGACGCTCGAACGGGGCGAGGCCAGTTACCTGAGGGAGACGTCCCACCAGGAAACGCCCGAGCACCTGTACCAGCGAACCTGGGCCGAAACCCTCCTGGCCCGGGTCCTGAGTCGACTGTCCGCCGAATGCAACAGTCGGGGCGATGATCGCTATGCCACCGTAGAACCCTTCCTAGCCGCGGGTCAGGAACCACCGTCTCTGGCCCACGCTGCCGCTCAACTAGGACTGGGAATCCCAGCGTTTAAGTCCCTGCTCCACCGCTTTCGCCAACGGTATCGGGAACTCCTTTTTGACGAAGTGCGCCAGACCGTCGGTGACTACGGCGACGCTCAAGACGAACTGCGTGGATTGCTGGCAGCCGTGCGCGGCGAGTGAACAGGCAGAGTCTCCGACGGTCGCTCCCCGTCCCCGCCTATGGGTGGTCTTCCAGCTTCTCCCAGGGAGGCGCCCACCAGACACACGCGCTGTTTTGGGGAGCATCGCCCATCAACAGAATGGATCCGTCAGGGGACACATCCACCACAGCGGGAAATCCGGGCAGTTCCTGCTTTAACCGCAATAACTCCTGGCCGCTGTCCTGTTCGAGGATGTACGCGCCCGGAAGAACGATCCGACCCTCCCGCGGCCAAAACGCCGAGCTGTGAGCCGTCATGATTCCAAGATGCGGCAATGATTCCACCACCTGGAACGTCCGGGTCTCCATCACCGCCTTGGGTCCATCAGAAGACGTCAGCAGCAGAAGCTGACCATCGGCGGAAACCGAGACGTCCGTGAACCGACCCGGCGTCGGGAACGGTCCTTCCAACCGGCGACGAACCACATCGAGGACAAGCAGTTTTCCGTCGGTTTGAATCTCATACATCTTCCCAGTGGCCCGACACAGCGCGCTCCTCAGGTTGCGGAGTTCCACGTCCCAAAGTCGCGTACGGGCGGCCATGTCCCAAACTTGGAGACGCCGGTCGCCACAACGAGCAATCAGTAATCCTTCCCGCGCCATCCACTGCAACCATACGGGTGAAGCCTCGCCGGTCTTTAGTTCGCCAACCGGAGCCAACGTCCCGGCGTCATACAGCGTGATGCCCCCGCTGACCCGACCCATGCCCAACAGATTCAACTCCGGCAAGTAGATCGGATAGCTGATGTTCGTTCCGAATTGTGGCTGCGGAACGGGGACAAACTCGGGGGGGTCGCCCGATAAAGCTGTCCGGCCATATCCACCAGCATGAGTTCCTGGCCTTGCGGATGAAAATCAATCGAGCGGAGGGGCATGGGAAACACGGTCGCGCCGCGGTGTCGTTCGGGGGCCTCCAAATTCCACTGCCCTAGAGAACGCTCCCCGTCGCCCGCACTGCTGAGATAGGTCTTTTCATCCGCCAGCAGGACGGACGCCGACCAGCCTCCGTCGAGAATCGAGCGCAAGGACTTGAACTCAGGAACGCTCCAAACGCGTTGCCCGGAAATCAGTCGGCGACCCGAACGATCGAACAGGACCGTTGTTCCTCCACCTTCCAATTCCGCTACGAGTTCTTGGGTCGCCAACTTCCAAACGCGTACCCGCGCGGTTTTGAAACCTCCTGTCGCTACAAGATACTGACCGTCGGGAGAGAACGCCGCCGCCAGGACAAAATCCTCGTTCACCGAAAACCGTCCCAGCTCCCGACCCGATTCCCACTCCACCCAACGAACCAGCCCACCCACTTCCTCAATCGTGAGGCTCTTTCCGTCCGGAGCAAAGGTCAGGCTGTGGCCACTCGACCACGTTGGATACCGCCCCGACAGAGTCTCGCGAAGTTCACCGGTCTCGGTCTCGAACACCAGTACCCGCCCATCCGGCGACAGGGTACTGGCCGCCAGAAACCGACCATCCACACTCACCGCCAGGTTCCGCGGGATCCACGGCAGAGGTAGCGAGCGCACATCCGTGCGGGTCCGCGTGTCCCAAAGGCGAATTCGAGAAAGGTTGGTACTTCGGGAATCGGTGAAGGCCAGCAGCCACGTTCCAGGGATTGCCACCAAACCGGTCCCGACTCGGTTGCCCGAAGGTTCGACCGGATCTTGAACCCGATTGATCGCTTCCGGGAGTTCGTAGATCAGGGTCCGGGATCCAACGTCCCAGAGCGAGAAGCCGCCTTCCGATTCCCCCGCCGCCACCGAGGTTCCATCAGGCAGGACCGCCAGCGAAATGATGCGATTGGAGCGCGTTCCGAACAGCGCTTCCTGTTCCGGGCGGCTCACCTGCCACAAGTAACGCCACTCCCAACCCCGCAGTTCGGATTCGCCAGGTCCGGGACGGGTTCGTTCGAGAATCTGCCGGACTTGGCTCCAATCGCGATTTTTAACCGCCTCGCCCGCCAGCATGATCTCGGCGCGGTACGCGTTCTTTCGCGAACTTAACGCGGCTTCCGCCGCCCGTCGCCATTGCCAAGTGATCCCTCCAATAGCGAACAGTGCTAGTCCGACACACACCACGCTTAGTCCCGCCACCACCGGTCGGCGCCGCACCCATTTCCCCAAACGTTCGGGCAGAGAAGGCGGGCGAGCCAAAATGGGTTCATGCCGCCGCCAACGCGTCAGTTCCTCCGCGACTTCCACGGCACTGGCATAGCGTCGTTCCGGAGATTTCTCCAAACATCGGAGTGCGATTGTCGCCAAGTCCGCCGGGAGTCCGGGCCGCAAGGCATTCGGCGGCAAAGGGTCGTCCTGCACCACCGCGCGCAGGGTTTCGGTGAGGGTTTCTCCCAGGGCCGGCGGACGACCCGTCAAAAGATAGTAAAGAATCGCCCCCAGTCCGAAGACATCCGTGGGTGTCCCGGTCACTCCGAGTGAGGAGTCCACCTGTTCGGGCGCCATGAAATTGGGCGAACCAGCACTCTCGAGGGATTGGGTCGGATCCACCAGGGACTTGGTCAGTCCAAAGTCCGTCAGCTTCGGTTCGTCATCCGGTCCAATCAGCACATTGGCCGGCTTGAGATCCCGGTGAATGACCCCGTGTTGATGCGCATAGTGGACCGCCCGGGCGATCTGTTCCACGTAACGGGCCGCCGTGGCGACGGGCAGCAGACCTTCGCGACAAGCCTGACTCAGATTTCGCCCCGGCACGTACTCCATCGCGAAGAACGGTCGGCCGTCGTGCTGTCCCACCTCATGAATCGTGACGATACCCGGGTGAGTCAGCCGAGCGGCGATCTTGGCTTCGCGCAGCAACCGCTCCTTCGACTTGGCATCGGCAAACTCTCCCGCCAACAGCATCTTCAAGGCGACCAAACGATCCAAACCCGTCTGGCGCGCCTTGTAGATCACTCCCATTCCACCCCGCCCCACCTCCTCCAAAAGCTCATAGGAACCGAACCACACCGACACGCGTCCACCCGCCATCGCCGGATCCTCGCCCCGAGCGTCCCGCTCCCCGTCCGCGCCCAAAAAATCCTCCAACCGGCAACCGGAGCAGACCTCCCCTGGGAGGGTATCCCCCAACGGGGCATCACACCGAGAGCAACGTTTGGAGGCATCAGTCATGATCGCTACCACGGCAAAATCGGGCGAAGGATTCCTGGAATCTGAAATACCATTGCAACCCATCCGAGCCTTGATTTGTTCAGCCGCGGCGAGAGATAGAACTCGGAATCTGCCTTCCGGTCCACCGATGTCGCCCCCTAGGTCAACACGCGGTAGCGCGACGCTCCGCGGAGCCGTTCCCGTGTGGACACCCGACGCGTCATTTCGCCGAGACGCGAACGGCTCGGTGTAACCTCGCCCTACCTTCCTTGCCGCTTCCCGCTTCGCGCTTACCGATTTTGCCTCTCAGCTCTCATAGTTACACCATTCGAGCATCCCAAGATGGCCGGACCTGGTGGGAGTTAGATTGGGAAAAGAGCACGCATTGGAGTACGGAAAAAATCCCCGTCGGCTCCGACCATTTCGCTGGCGTGGCGGAACTGAGCCTTCTGACGGATCCTTGGGGTTTCAATAACGAGGACGCCATGTACCTCCTTCAAGTAATTCGTGCCCCCTGAAGCCAAGGATCCTGCCAACTGCTCAGCCAATCAACTCCACCGCCGCACGTTCCGGTGAATTGGGTTTAATCAATTGGGAGATCTGTCGGTCCAAAGTGGCCAACACTCCCCCTCGATGCAGGGCAAGTCCCAACAGATAGGCATCGGTGACTTGCTGGTGTCCGACCAAACGCACTCCGGCAAAAGCCGCCCCTTCGGCGAACGGCTGATCCATGTGCCAGAAGGTATGATCTGTGGCCGCCGTGTTGGCGGCAAGAACCCCAGCCGCCTCGCGTGGAGTCACCGCATCCCGGGAAAACGCAGGATTGGAAACGATCCGCACAAAGCCCGCCTCGGTGAGAGGGCAAGTCGCCCACCCCTTGACCCGCCGGCGCGCAAACCAGCGAACGGCTACTTCGTGCTGCCCATGGCTTGGCCAGAGAAGCGCGACCAAGACGTTGGTATCGAGCAAGTATCCCGTCATGCACCCTCAGATTCCAAGCGCCGCACATCCTCGGTCGTTACTATGGGAGAATCAGCGGGCAGCTGAAAAACCACCAGTCCTCCCTCCACTTTGGACGACGTCGGTGCGTTCAGCCCCCGACGCACCAATTCCGAAATGGTCTTTCCGAGGGATAGGCCCCTCGCCTTCGCCTGACGGGCTGCCAATTCGGCGACATCAGGATCGAGAGTCAGCGTGGTTCTCATGTTCGATGCATGCTTCCGGAGAGGTTTGATGTCAAACTGTGAATTTCGCATCAAATGAAAGAGTTGATGCTGACTAGCGCCCCCGATGAGGCCAGCAGCGTAACCCTCACTGACCAGCAACGACCGGTCGGCCCAGCTGCGCCGGCCAACCGGGGACAGCCCAGCGGTCCATCTACTTTTCCGGTCTCTCAACTCTCAACCTTCAACTCTCAACTGGTCTTTCTCTCAGCTCTCAGCTCTCAGCTTTTCTTCCTCGGCCTTTTCTCCACGCTCTCCGGCACCAGATCCCATGCCGGAAGTCCCACCACCCCGCGAATTCACCACCACCCGGTGGAGCGTCGTGCTGCGCGCCGGCGGGGCGAGTCCGGAACAGGCTCACGCGGCGCTGGAACAGCTCTGCCGCGATTACTGGTATCCGCTCTACGCCTACGTCCGGCGCAAGGGACATTCCCCCGAGGACGCCGCCGATCTGACGCAGGATTTTTTCGCCAAGTTGTTGGCCAATGACTTCACCCAAGGTCTAACGCCGAACGGCGGGCGCTTCCGCTCCTTCCTGCTCACTGCGCTCCATCGGTTCCTCGTGGACGAATGGCGCCGGGCGAAATCGCTGAAGCGCGGTGGCAATGCGTTCACCACGTCCCTGGAGGTCCTGATCAGCGAGCGCGGCGAGACTGGGTATCTCGGCGAAACCCTGCCGGCAGATTCCGCGGAACACCTCTTCCAGCGGGTGTGGGCAGACACGTTGTTCGCGCGAGTCCTGCGACGACTCGCCGCGGAGTGCGCCGCCCGGGGTAATGCCCGCTTCGACGTGATCGAACCCTTCCTGGCCCTCGACGGAGAACCGCCCGCCTTGGCCGAAGCCGCCGCCCAACTCGCATTGTCCGTACCGGCCTTCAAATCGCTGCTGCACCGTCTTCGCCAGCGCTACCGGGAACTGCTGCAGGATGAGGTAAGTCAGACCGTCGGCAGTCACGGGGATGTGGATGATGAACTGCGGGCCCTGCTGAAGGCCTTGCGGGGAAATTGAAGATGTCCCGCGAATCCTCCGCCGCCAAACTCCGTGTTTCCTCGTCATGAGTGAATCCGGCCAGAGGTGTCGCCGCTGTGGGGCGCTGCTGGGAAGTTCCTTGGCCGGGAGCCTCTGTGCCGTGTGTCGGCTGGAAGCCATCCTGCCATCGGAAGGAGAGTTTTCCGCCTCGGTGTCCGCTCGCGATCTCACCGAAGACTCTGCGCAGGTTCAGCACTTCGGCCCCTACGAACTGCTCGAGGAAATCGGCCGAGGCGGCATGGGCGTGATCTACAAGGCGCGTCAGCCCGGCCTGGACCGCGTGGTCGCGCTCAAGATGCTGCTGGCGGGTGAATTCGCCGACGCCAAGGCGCGGGAACGGCTCCTGCGCGAAGCCAAGATTGCCGCCCGCCTCAGCCACCCCGGCATCGTTACCATTCACGAAGTGGGCGAACACCAGAGCCGACCCTACTTCGCCATGGAGTACGTGCCCGGCCGCAACCTCGCCCAGCATTGCCGCGACGGTCTGTTGCCCGTGGCCACCGCAGTCCGCTACGTCGAACAGCTCGCCCGGGCTGTCCACTATGCGCATCAGCACGGCGTCATCCACCGCGACCTCAAGCCGGCCAACGTCCTGATCAGTCCCGACGACGAGCCGAAGCTCACCGACTTCGGTCTCACCAAGTCGCTCGTCGATCCGACCCAGACTGTCGAGTCCGCGGGTTCGCCCAACTTCATGGCGCCCGAGCAGGCCGACTGCACCCTGGGCTCCACCGGTACGCCCACCGACATCTACGGCCTCGGCGCCATCCTCTACTACCTCCTCACCGGACGTCCGCCCGCAGTGGGCGAGACCCTCAGCGAAACCCTGCGCAATGTGGTCGCGGGTGAACCGGTGGCTCCACGGCAACTGCGTCCGGCTCTGCCGCGCGATCTGGAAACCATCACCCTCCGGTGTCTGGAGAAGGAACCCTCCCGTCGTTACGCCAGCGCCCAAGACGTGGCCGACGAACTCGCCCGCTGGCAACGCCACGAACCCATCCTCGCCCGCCCCGCCACCGGCCCCGAACGCCTCGCCAAATGGGTTCGCCGCCGACCCGCCATCGCCGCTCTCGCCGCCGCCTGCACGCTGGCTGTAGTTCTCGGTTTCGTCGGCGTTACTTGGCAGTGGCGGCGGGCCGAGGCCCAGGTTGAGGCCACCGCCCGCGCGAACTACGCCGCGACTCTCGGAAATGTTCGGCAGCGGATAGACGAGGGATCCTATCGGGACGCCCGTCAGCAGTTGTATGCCTTACCCGAGCAATTCCGGGGCTGGGAATGGGGACGCCTCCTCAACCTCGCCCATCGGGAAATCCTGGACGCCACCGTTTTGACCAACGGCTGGACCGGACATCTCGACCGAATTCCAATACCGCCCGATTCCCTCGGCCAAGCGGTCAGTTCCGATCAGCGGTGGGTCGCCTGCTGGGGCAGCGGTCGTCTCGAAATTCTCAGCCTAACCAACGAGGAATCGGTTTTCCGGGCGGGCTCCTCTTCCAACCGGGTGACTCACGCCGCCTTCAGTCCCTCCGGTCACCAACTGGCCACCGCCGGTCCCGGTCCGGGATACACTCTCTGGAGTTGCGGCGACTGGCGGATCCTTCGTCGCTGGGCCACTCCTCAGGAACGACCGCTCAACCTTTGCTTCAGCCCCGATGGCCGACAGATCGCGACTGCTGACGGATCACGGCAGGTCTGTCGGTACGACGCAGGGAATGGAACCGAACTCGGCCGTTTCGAAGGAGCTCTGGACGCCTACGATTGGGTGCGCTTCACCCCGGATGGAACGAAGTTGATCGGTAGCACTCAGAGGAGCGGAGAACTCGCCCGGCTTACGATCTGGTCGACCGCGTCGGGCCAGGTCGAAGCGGAGTTGCCACCGAAAGCCGCTGGGCTGCGCTCGATCGAGCTCACTGCCGACGCCACCCGGTTTGCCACGGTGGATTATCAAGGCGTGGCGGCGGTGTGGAAGGTGGGGGCCGATCGGCCCTTCTTTCAGACGCCCGCCGAAGGAGACCAAATCATCTGGGCCGCGGCCGCTCCGGATCAGCCGCGCTTGGCAACGTTCCGGGCCTCGGCCCAGCAGGCCAAATTCTGGGATCTGGATTCGGGCCAGGCCCTCCCGATTTCCCCTACCACCATGAACACCCTGCGGGTTGGCTCGGACGGGCGGACGTTGCTGTCGTGCGGCGGCACGCTGGTCCATCGGTGGGACTGGACCACGGGTCGGCCGTTGGATGCGTTCGGTTTGGGAGATGTTGCCATTCACTCGCGGGTGGATGTCTCGCCCGACGGACAGTGGGTGAGCGCCTTGATCGATCATTTCCCGACACCCGCGACGCTGCACGTCTGGCCGCTCCGAACGGTGGACCGGCGATTGGCGCCACCTTATACGACCATGCGGTCAGCCGTATCACCGGATGGCAGCCTCATTGCACTCGGTCACTTGGATTCCCGCATCTCGCTGTGGAACTCCCGCACCGGCGAGCGGACCGGGTGGCTGCTGGGTCACTTCCGGCAGGTCAACGATGTGGCGTGGACGGCCGATGGACGCACGCTGTTCTCGGCTTCGGGCGATCACACGGTCCGCCGTTGGAAGGTGGCCGAACAGCGGTTGGAGATGACGTTGACCCATCTGACGCGACCGCTCTGGACGCTCTCTGTCACGCCGGATGGCCGGCGCGTCGCGGCAGTGGACGTGTCGGGCCGCGTGGCCGTGTGGGAAGGCGACTCAGGAGTGTTGATTCGCTCGTGGGAGATTCCCCGGGAGAATGAGGTGCTCCCCGTCCATCTGGTTTGCCTCAGCCCGAGTGGCCGCGAGCTGGTGTTGACCGGGTTCTCGGCCGCCGGAGTCTGGTCGGTGGAGACCGGAGAACGGATCACGCGCTTCAATTCGGCGTTCGAAGGGGGAGACTTCGATCCGATCGCTGCGGGATTCTCGCCCGACGGTCGGCGCCTAGCCACGGTGGACCGATCCGGTCGCTTGCGGATCTGGGAAACTCGCCATTGGCGGCAAACTCATTCGTCGGAGGCAGCCGAAGGATCGCCTCATCTCACGTTCTCTCCGGATGGCCAACGGCTCTTCCTCTCCACCAGCCAGGCCCTGTCGCCAGCCATGGGTCAGGTGAGCGTGGAGATTCACGATGGCGTCACCGGGGCACCGTTGCTGTCCCTAGGCCGGCAACGCGGATGGGGAACTTCCATCGCGTCCTTCGACCGGGGCCAGCGGCTTCTCCACACCGTCATCGACAACCGCACGCCCACTCATGGCACGGACCTGATGCAGGCGTTGCCCTGGAAGGACCAGGATTATCCCGGCCGACCCGGTGAGCCGTTGGGGGAACGCGTCACACGGTTGGCCCGGGCCCGGCATTGGGAAACGTTCCGGACATCGGTCGTCCTCCCGGACACTCCCAGCCCCGTGCCGCCCGAACCCCGCACGAACTGGCTCGCCCGCGATCCGTCCACGCCGACGAACTGCGTGGATCTCACCGCCAGCTACAATGGCCATTTGGACACGGGATGGCAGGCGGACACGTTCGTGGATAGCTTCGGCAACGATCTCGCTAGCCTCCCGCGCGGAATCGTTCAGCTCGACGGCGTGACGTGGGATATCCGGGGCGTGGTCTCCACCGGTCTCCCGGAGCGACCCCTGTCTCCTTGGGCCTTCGGGCGGACGATTACGAACCTTCCCGTCCGGGGATTGGTCCGCCGTCTGCACGTTCTCCACGCCAGTGCGGATTCCTCGACGTCGGGCGGACGCGTGGGCCGCTATCGTCTTCATTTCGCCGGGGGAACCACGGCCGATCTCACCCTGGATCTGAGCGAGGACATTGGTGAATTCTGGTCAACTCACCGCCACTCCCACTGCCGTCGTGGAAGCGTGGCCTGGGAAGGCGACAACGCCGCCGCCACCCGCATGGGATCCAAGGTACGCCTGTTCCACCGAGCCTGGGACAACCCACATCCGGATCAGGAACTCGTCTCGCTGGAAATGATCGGTGACCACGACGCCACCACCTTCTTCGTGGTCGCAATCACCGCGGAGCGTTAGCGGCAGCGGTTTCGCCTCCTGAAACTTTCTTGCGCGAGGCGCGAATCCTTTGACCCGGCATTACGTGTGCCTTGAATGCATGAACTGCACTTCAAGAATTCCCTCTCCCTCACACCACCGGTTCGCCGGACGTCGGCTGGCCTCCGCAGTGGCGATGCTCGCCGGCAGCCTGCTCTCGGCCGTATCCGCCCAACCGCAGGCGGCCGAGTCCCCGGACACTGACCCGTTGCCCCGGCTGTTTCTTCCCACCCCCGCTACCCGGCCCGCGGCGAAGATCGCCGGACTACCGCCGACACCGGCTCAACGACGCTTGCTGCATCTCAATCCGGAGTTCGCGGCCAAAGTCGCCCGAGGGTTCCCGCCGGCACAGGAGTTTCGTCTGGACCTCCTCGAGAATCAGGACGTCACCGTGCACCTCACCGAGATTCGCACCGCCGCGGACGGTGCGCTCGAACTCACCGGCACTCTGGCCCACCTGCCCGGTGGCCAAGCGCACTTGGTGGTCAGCGGCGAGTCCGTGAGTGGTGTCGCCGAAGTTCCCGGTCTGGGTACCTACCACTGGCAACCCACCGACTCCGGAACGGTGGTCGTGACGCGACAAATTCCCGTCTCCTCCTTCCGCTGCCTGACGCTCGACCCCGCGCCCTCCGCGGCCCAGCGACTGGCTCGTCAGAGCGTCGCTGAGGCAGGCGACCCGCCGGCCGGAATCTGGGATCCCACCACCGAGCCGGTCACCCTCGACGTCCTGATTCTCTACACCCGCAAGGTGCTCACCGCCCACGGTGACGAGGCCTCACTACAACAGTCGATCCAGCGAATGGTGGACAGCGCCAACGCCAGCTACACGAACAGCCTGATCGGGGTACGATTGAATCCGGTGTTCGTCGGACTCCACGACACCTGGACCGAGTCAGGCAACATGGGCGCCGATTTTTTCACACTCTTTGGCGATACCCGCGCCACCTCCTTGCGGAACGACTACCAGGCAGACTTCGTTTATCTCATCATCGAATCCGACTCCAACGGTTACAGCGGCGCCTCGACCCTGCTCGGTAATCCGCTGGGCGATCCTAATAGGAACTGGTGCATCCTGCGCCGCACGGTGCTCATCGGGAATGCCCGATGGGCGGAGCACGAGAGTCTCACCTTCACCCACGAGACGGGTCACCTCCTCGGCGCCGGACACGATCGTGAGCACGGTCATGGCAGCGGCTTTCAGGGACAACCTCCGGCGTATTCCTTCGGCAATGGCCATCGCTTCACCGCCGGAGGCGTTACCTACCGGACCGCGATGAGCTACGATCCAGGGGTTCAACTGTCACTCTTCTCCAATCCAAACCGATCCTTTGACGGCGTGCCCATGGGTATTCCCAACGGCCAACCCGGAGAAGCCGACAACGCGCGGACCTTGAATCGGGTCGCTCCGATTGCCGCCCACTACCGCGTCGCCCACAGCCGCATTGGCTTCTCCCAATCCAGGTTCATTGTACGCGAAGGGGAACCTTCCGCGACGGTCCGGCTCGAACGTCGAGGCGATCTGAACACCGCCACCCAAGTCACCGTGGACTTCGCGACCTCGAGCACCGCCCGCTCCGGCTTTGATTATCGGAAGCCGACGAAGGTTGCGATTCCCTTTGCCACGAATCAGTCCGTGGCTGAGATCGTGATCCCGATTCTGCAGGACAACCTGGTGGAGGGCACCGAAGTCATCCAACTCGCTTTGTCGAAACCCGTCGGCGACCACGGCATCGATCTGACGGGAACCGCCCAAGTCCTCCTGCTCGATGACGAGCCCAACTACACCGTCACACCGTCCAACCTCTCCCTACAGGAAGGCGAATCGGCAGACGTCACAGTCGAATTCCTGGGCGCTCTGGAGGCCGGTGTGACCAACACGCTCGAAGTCGCCCTGAATTTGGACGGTGGTTCGGCGACGTTTGTCGCCTCGGCGGATCCCGGATCTGCCGACGGCACACTCGACACCAACCGCCTGGAGTTCACCGCCGAAACTCGGAGCCAGACCCTGCACCTCACCCCGCTTCCCGACGCACTCGAAGAAGCCGATGAGGTCGGAATCTTTGGCCTTGGCAATGCGCGCCTCACCGTCCGAGTTCTGGATTCCAACCGTCCCGGATCAATCCGTCCGGTGAACTCTCCCAACGCCTCGGTGATTTCCCTGACCGCGCTGCCTTCCGGGGGAGCCCTGATGGCCGGGAACTTCACGCAGATCGGATCCACCCGCCGCACCGGCATTGCCCGCCTGGCGGCCGACGGAACTTTGGACCAAACCTTCACTCCGCCCGAACTGGTGGCGTCCCCCATCCAAGGACCCGGGATTCCACCGGCCAAGGTGATCACCCTCACCCCGTTGACGAATGGAGATTGGTTGGCCGGCGGCTACATCGGACTGGCGGACGGTCAACCCGTTGGAAATCTCCTCCGACTCCAACCGGACGGCAGTCAGGACACCCAGTTCCAGCATCCGGGCTTTGACGGCGCGGTGTGGTGTGCCACTGAGCAATCCGACGGACGCATCCTGGTGGGCGGCATCTTTGATCATGTGGGAGCCGAGAGAATCCGGGGACTCGTCCGACTCCTGCCCGACGGAACCCCGGACCCTTCCTTCGTTCATCAGCCTGGAGCCGGGGGTGGTGTCGTGTTCGCGGGCGACGTCGAGGTGTTGCCCGATGGTCGCATCCTGGTCGGGGGATTCTTTGAGGAATACCACGGGGTCAAGGTTCGGAACCTCATCCGGCTTCAACCGGACGGAACCCTGGACCCCACCTTCCCCTTGCTGACCACGGGAGCGTCCCAATCGGTTTACAGCCTGGAGCCGCTTCCGGACGGTCGAGTGTACGTCGCGGGGTTCTTCGAGCAGATCGGGGGCCGGCCTTTCAAACGCCTGGCGCGCCTTCTCGCTGACGGCACTCTGGATCTCTCCTTCAGAGCCCCGCAACCCGATGGCGAAGTATTTGAAATCAAGCCGCTGCCCAACGGCCAACTGCTCGTCAGCGGTTCGTTCGGCACGATCGGCGGACTAGCGCGGTCGGGCCTCGCCCTGTTGAACGAGGACGGCTCCGTGGATACGACCTTCGATCTCGGCCGCGGCGCCAACAGCCACGTCTGGACCACGGCGGTCGGCGGCGACGGTTCGCTCTTCCTGGGCGGACCGTTCGATCGTTTCGACGAACAAGCGGCGCCCTTCCTCGCCCGACTCCGCGCCCCGGCCATTGCCGGCGCCTTGGGATCCGCCCGCTGGAGCAGCGACGGCCAGCTGGAAGCCCGGATTTTCGGACTTCCGGGAGCCCGGTTCACGCTCGAATCCAGTACCGATCTCCTCCACTGGCACACCGCCGGCGAAGCGCGCGTGGACCGCCTGAATCAAGCCGTACCCGTCACGCTGCCGGCCACCGGAGCCTCCCAATTCCTCCGGCTCAAGCCGTGAAGGACCCGGTAGGGCGACGCTCTGCGGAGCCGTCCGTCTGTGGACTCCCCACGCGTCACTTCGCGGTTACGCGTACGGCTCGTTGTAACCTCGCCCTACCTTCCTTGCCGCTTCCCGCTTCGCGTTTACCGGGCTTGTCCATGACGACCGTTGTTAAAACTCGAAGGTGATCGGAGTTTCCGATTGAGAGTGGGACCCTGCTCCCGCATATCAACGGGGTAGGCTTTTCATGTTGTCCTCCCGCCTTGCTCAACTGGTCGTGGTTTGCGCCAGCCTATTCGCCAGTGCGCGAATGGCGGCCCAACCCGACAATGATCTGTTTCAACATCGAGTAGTTCTCTCCGGAATCAGCGCCACCCTGGAGGCCTACAATCTGGATGCGACCATCGAGCCCGGGGAGCCCAACCACGCCAACTCACCCGGGCAAAGCGAGGACTCCAGCTGGTGGACCTGGACTGCACCCGGAGACGGATTCTTGGAACTGGTGGATCCCGCTGGAGAGAGCGGATTCGCCCTCTACACGGGTGACCGAGTCGATTCCCTGACCCTCGTTCACCGGGCAGCTGGCGGTCGAGTCCGGCCGTTTCCGGTTCAGGCCAACCAGTCCTTTCATATCGCGGTCAGCAGCGAAATCGTTTGGCCACACACCCGGTCTTTGCGCCTGACGCTGCATCCAATCCCCATGAATGATCACTTCGCCCAACGGACCCGGTCGGTCGGTGATACCCTTGAACTGCGTGGGAACACGGTAGGAGCCACCCGGGAGTCGGGCGAGCCGGCCCACGGCCTGGAACCGTTGCAGTCTCCTTCCGTCTGGTGGGAATGGAAACCGGAAGAATCTGGTCGGGTTGCCGTGTCCTCGCCCGGGGATTCCCACGCCCGGCTGATCGTCTATCGCGGGGATCGGCTCGAACACCTTGTGCGTGTCAACCTCAGCGAGGAAGGAGACGCGTTCTCGGTTACGGGAGGCGAGGTCTATCAGATAGCCGTGATTCCCGGGTCCGAGGATGGGTCGGGGCCGTTTGTCTTCCAGTTGCAGCGATCGCGTCTGCGCCTCGTTGAACCGGTCCCCGGGACCCGGTTTGCCGAGACTGGGAGCTTTCAGATTCGGTTGGCGGGCGGCCCGACGAATGCGCTGCGAACCGTAGTCGTGGGTCGGTTCGGTGAGACCCAAACCTTCGAAGGCATTCCTGACTCCATCACCTGGACCAATACATTCGTGGGCAAAACGACGTTGCAGGTTCGCGTGGAAGCCTGGGATGGGAGCCTTCATTTGGCGGAACCCGTCACCGTATCCGTTCACGAAGCCTCGGACGCCTTTGCCGAGGCCACGGTGATTTCGAAGTCCGACGACCGACTGGCCATCGACTTTATCTCGGCCAGCTTGGAATCCGGCGAACCTCCCGTGCCCGAGGGAGTCAGCGGGACGGCTTGGTTGCGGTGGACCGCTCCCGCCGATGGCGTGATTTGGTTTTGGGACAGCCCCAACACGTCCACGATCACGGAAGTCTTCACGGGGAGTGAGCTCGGCAGTTTGCGGCCCGTTTCCTATGAGGACGACGGTCAGATGGTCAGGACCCGCAAGGGTGTGACCTATCATTTCCGGAAATGGTCCCTGCTCCCGCCGGCCGACCAGCCCGAGTTCGCGCTGCATTCCTTCACCTTTCGGCAGTCGGTCGCGACCGACACGTTTGCCGCCCGCCAGATTCTCCGGGGAACCTCTCTGGATATTCCCTTGCCGCCCGCCCGGCTCACCTGCGAGTCAGGCGAACCGCCTCCCTGCGACGTCGACCGCGGCTCACGATGGTTTGAATGGGTGGCTCCGGGCACGGGCGAACTTTCGCTGCGGCTCGTGGAACCAGGGAGCTTAACTCCGGGAACAATTGACCTATTCAGGGGAACGAGTTTGTCGAATTTGGTCGGCGGTTCGCAGTTCGCCAGCAGTGTGCTGAACACTCCGGTCGTGAAGGGTGAGCGGTACTATGTTCGCCTGCGGCAATCGTGGAGAATTTTCGAACCGTCGCCGGTCAACCTCGTTCTCGAATTCACCCCGGCACCGCAGCCGCCCTCGAATGATGCGTTCGCCCTTCCACAGCGGCTGGAGGGGGAGTCTGGCGAACTCCTCGTTTCCAACGATGGTGCCACCACCGAAGTGGGGGAAAGAACGGGGGCCGCCTCTCTCTGGTTCGAGTGGATCGCGCCCGCCAACGGGGTGTTTTTGGTGGACTACCAAGGACTCTTGGTCGACTGGCCGACGCTTTGGTCGCCGCGGCTCCGATTCTGGTCGGGGACCGGCCTCGCCAATCAGGTGGCGGTAGCGAATCAGGAAGCTGCCCCCGGCCGGGCGGCGTTGCCCGTGACTCCCGGACAGTTATGCCGGTTCACCCTGACGGAGTCGCCGGGTACGCCCTCGCAGATTCAACTTCGCTATCTGTTTGTTCCCCGGACCACGAACGACAGCTTTGCCGGGCGCACGGTTCTGACCGGAACTCAGGTTACCACTTCCGGATGGAATTGGACCGCCACGGCGGAGGGATCAGATCCGTCCCTCGACGGCAAACGCCCCCCCCGTACCTTATGGTGGGAATGGACAGCGCCCGTCTCCGGTTTCCTGCACGTCCGCAGCACCACTTCGCTGGCCGCCGTCTTCCGCGGAACCGATCTAACGGCGCTTCAACTGATCGGCTCAAGCACCGCGCCCACCCTCCCGAGCGGGGGGTTCTTCGCTCCGGTTCAAGCGGGCGAAGTTTACCAGATCCTTACGGCGCACGATTCCACCACCGGCGCCCTGGTTTCCCGCTATGCACCTTTCGCGCTGGAACTGGATCTAACCAGTCTGGCACCGGCCACACCGGGCGCGGATTCGGTCGGGTGGAGTCCCCTGCACTTGGCGCTTCAACCGATCAATCCTTCGCTGGATGGAGACGTGGTCGACGTGACCTGGGTGCGTTTGACCAACAACTTTTTCCGATCTGGCCCCCTGGATCTCGGCCAATCGTTTCGAAGTCCAGAGTTCGGATTAAGCGACGTGGCAGTTCCTCCGGCTGATCATCTGATTCAAGCCCGGGCCACGAATGCCGCTGGAGCGGTCCGCTGGTCGGCTCCAGTCTTTATTCGCGTCGCTCCTGCCAATGACGACATCACCAACGCGATGGTGTTGAGCGGGCGAACCCTGGCCGTGCCGTTTTCCACGAGTGGCGCCAGCCGGGCGGTGAGCGATCCGCCTCCGGGCGGGAGCAACAACGTCACCGTCTGGTTTCGCTGGCAACCGGAGGCCGCAGGATCAACCCGGTTGGAGGTGAGCCCCGCTTTGAGACCCGATTTGCGAGTCTACTCCGGGAACTCTCCGACGGCTCTGGAACCGGTCCCGCTTCTCGCTGGACCCCTCGGCGCCACCAACCTGTCCTTCCACGCATCGCCCACGAACGTGTACTGGATTCAGGTCGGTTCCGGCGAAGGCCCGCGTCCGAAACTCTATGGTCTGTCGATCGTTGAAACGTTGCGACTGGCGTTGACCACCACCGTCCTCTCGTTGCCGGAATCGAACGCGAGGTTTGAGTTTGGTGCTCCCGTCCGGCTGCGCGCGGAAACCACCGAATCGCCCAGCGCTCTCACGGGAATTGAGTTTCTCGCGAACGGCCAACCCCTCGGAGTCGCCACCTCGCCACCGTATGAATTCGTCTGGAATGGCCCGCCTCCCGGACGCCACGACGTCGGCGCTCGCGCGTTGCTTCAGAAGGGCGACACGGCCCAAACGGGTGTTCGCCGAATTTTCGTGGGTCCCCCGAATGATTCCTTTGGAAACCGGCAGGGAGTGCCGCCCGCGCAACGCATGATTACAGGAACGCTCGCCGGCGCCAGCCCGGACGACGGGAAGCCGGGAGCGGCGGGGGACGTTTGGTTCACCTGGCGGGCTCCGGACGATGGTTTGCTTCGACTCATCGGAGAGGGTTCCGTCCAGGAGGTAAAGGTGTTCACCGGAGAGAACTTCGGAGACCTCGAACTGATCCCCAAACGGCTCGGTCCAGATCTGCCCACTCGGTTAGGAGACTGGGTGGTCCGCTCGGGCGAGGAGTATCATTTTGCGGTCTCCTCGTTTCAGACGCTCGTCTCCGGCCAAAGCTTCGCCATTCAGCTGGAGTTCCATCGACCCGCATCCAATGACACATTTGCAAACCGGCTTGCACTCGAAGGGAGGTCCGGCGAAGTCGACGCCAGCCTGGTGCTGGCCACTTTGGAACCCGGTGAACCCACATTCCCCGACGCCGTGAGCTCCGTGTGGTGGAGCTGGAACTGTCCCGAGGATGGGTTTCTGGAACTCGCCCTGGTCGGTGAATCAAACTGGCAGGGTCAGGTTCACCCCTTCCTGGGCGAAACGCTCTCCACTCTCTCCCCCATGATCCCCGAGGACGGGCAGTTCGGCACCCCCCTCTATCGCGTTCGCGCCGGGCAAGCCGTCCGTTTTTCGCTCACTGCTCCGTTCGACCATATCGCGAATCTACGGTGGCGGTGGCGTCTCCACCCACTGCCCGCCAACGACTCCTTCCAGCACGCCATCGCCCTGTCGGGACGGTCCCTCGTCGTGGAAGGTACGACCCTGGGCGCCACCCGGGAGGTATCGGACCCAACTGTATTTCCCGAATCCACGCGAACGGTCTGGTACACGTGGACCGCGCCCGCCGACGGCGAGGCCGACGTCTGGTTGGATAACCTGCAGAATCTCCACGGGCTGACGGTATTCAGGGACACGCCGGTATCGGAATCAGGCTCGGAGCTTCCTTCGACGTTAAAGGTCCGTGCGGGAGACGCGCTCCGATTCATGGTGAGGAGCCTGAATGAACCTCCCGGTCCGTTTACCCTTCGTTTGGTTCTGCACCAGCAACCGAAGAACGACTCATTCGGAGCCCGGCAGCGCCTGACCGGCAGCACGACTTGGGCTTCGGGCTCGAACCGCCTGTCCACTCGTGAGCGCGGCGAACCTCGTCATGGAGGCGCCTGGGGCGGTCGATCCGTCTGGTACGCGTGGCGGGCACCGGCCTCCGGCACCGTCGTCGCGGAAGCGTCTGGAAGCATCAGCACGCCGATCCTCGCCATCTATCAAGGAACCGGAGTTTCCGAATTGGAATCGGTGGCGGCTGGAGTGGCGGAGCACGAGTTTGGACGCGCCCGGGCCACTTTCCGGGCGGAGGCCGGCCAGGATTATCTCATCGCTGTAGACGGGGCCTTGGCGACCACCGGGGAGTTTCAGCTGGGCCTCACCCTTGTGGACCCACCGACCACACCTCGTCTGACGTATTTCGTCGGGGAGGACTCCGACCTGCTCATCGTGCAGGTCCCGCCGGGAGTCTGGCGTCTCGAAACCAGCAGCAACACGCTTCTCGATTGGACCCTCATTTCCGACCGACTCGAAGAAGAGGTGACCCAATGGAATATCCCAAAAGAGAACATCAGCATCTACGCCCGCTTCTTCCGTGTTGCACCGGTTGAATCGCCAATTTCGGACTAGTGAACTCGTCAGCGTTTCTCTCTGAACTTCCGCACCGTTGGAGTTGTGAGCCGTGAACGGCTTGGCGGTAAGCGGTAAGCGCGGTAGGGCGACGCTCTGGAGCGCCGTTTTCGTCAGAACCCAAAGTCTTCCGGGGTCAGTCCTGATTGACGGATGATGGAACGGGTCGTGCCGATCGGGAGCTCCTTCTTCGGATGAGGCACGATGGCGATGCGTCCGGCGGCATTCCGGTATTTGGAGTGGCTGCCCCGCTGGGAGACGAAAAGGAAACCCCGTGCCGCAAGAGGACGCGGATGACCTCGGAAGAACCCAGTCGTTTAGGCATTGACCATCTCCTGCCCAACGATCACTTCGCTCACGGGAGTGTAGGCGTCTCCTGATTCGCCCTCGAAATAGAGTTCCACAGCCTCCTTCAGGTTGGCCACAGCCTCCTTGCGGTCGACGCCAAAGCTCGAGACGTCCACTTCGAGGCATTGCGCGACAATGAACTCCTCCTCCCGATAAAGGACGTAAGACATTTTTCTCACACGAATGACGCTACCATCCGGAGGAGGCCGCAGCAAAGCCAAGTCCACCAGTTCCCCTGGTAGGGCGACGCTTTGGAGCGTGTGGAGTGCGCCCTTACCCCTTACCGCCTTTCTCCCCTCCGCGTCCCAGCGCCTCCGCGGGAGACATCTCCGGTTACTCGACGCTGACCAGCAACGACCGGTCGGCCCAGCTGCGCCGGCCAACCGGGGACGGCCCAGCGGTCCATCAACTCTTCCGGTCTCTCAACTCTCAACTTTCAACTCTCAACTGATTTCCCATTCCCAACGCCCACCATTTCGCCACGCTCTCCGGAACCAGATCCCATGTCGGAGCTCCTGCCACCCCGCGAATTCACCACCACCCGATGGAGCGTCGTGCTGCGCGCCGGTGGGGCGAGCCCCGAACAGGCCCACGCCGCGCTCGAACAGCTCTGTCGCGATTATTGGTATCCCCTCTACGCATTTGTCCGACGCAAGGGCCATTCGCCCGAGGATGCGGCAGACCTGACCCAGGACTTCTTCGCCAAGCTGCTCGCCCATGACGCCATTCAAAGTCTCAAACAGGAGGGCGGCCGATTTCGCTCGTTTCTGCTCACCGCCTTGGACCGCTTCCTCATCAATGACTGGCAAAAATCCAACCGTCTGAAACGACAGGGGGAACGGCAGCAAACGTCGCTGGAAGCGCTGATCACCGAGTCCGGTGAACCCGGCTACCTCGCGGAACTCGTGCATGAAGAAACCCCGGAGGTGCTGTTCCAACGAGCCTGGGCGGAGACCATTCTGACCCGCGTTCTGGACCGACTGGCTCGCGAGTGCGAAGAGCGGGGCGAGACTCGTTTCCCGGCAGTGAAGCCATTTCTCAGCGCGGGAGAAGATCCGCCCGCGCTGGCCGCGACCGCCGCCGAATTGGGACTTTCCTTGCCGGCCTTCAAATCGGTGCTCCACCGGTTTCGCCAGCGCTATCGGGAATTACTCATCGACGAAGTGCGCCAGACCGTCGGATCCCAGGCGGAAGTCGCCGAGGAACTGCGGAGTCTGCTCGGAGCGCTGCAACGACTGTGACCACCGCCGGAGATTTCTTGAATCCCGGATCCAGAAAGCCGGTGGGCAAGGAGTGGAATGATTCTGAGAACCGCCGAGGACGCTGATGAAACAGAAGCCACAACCGGGAACCGGATAGCCCATGGCTGATGGCTCGCCACGCTGCGCCCGGTGCGGTTCCGCCCTGATCCGAGGAAGGGTCGGGGACGTCTGTTCCGTCTGCCTGCTGTTGGAGATCCTGCCGGCGGCTGAAGGATTGCCGGATCCCAACCCACCCGCCGACTTGAGCCAGGATCCACCGTGGCTCCCATCCTTCGGTCCCTACGAACTGCTCGAGGAAATCGGCCGAGGCGGCATGGGTGTGATCTACAAAGCGCGTCAACCCGGACTGGACCGAGTCGTCGCGCTCAAGATGCTGCTGGCGGGTGAATTCGCTGACGCCAAGGCGCGGGAACGGCTCCTGCGCGAAGCCAAAATCGCCGCCCGCCTGAGTCACCCCGGCGTCGTCACCATTCACGAAGTGGGCGAACACCAGAGCCGACCCTACTTCGCCATGGAGTACGTGCCGGGCCGCAACCTCGCCCAGCATTGCCGCGATGGTCTGTTGCCCGTGGCCACCGCGGTCCGCTACGTCGAACACCTCGCCCGAGCCGTCCACTATGCGCATCAGCACGGCGTCATCCACCGCGACCTCAAGCCGGCCAACGTCCTGATCAGTCCCGACGACGAGCCGAAGCTCACTGACTTCGGTCTGACCAAGTCGCTCGTGGATCCGACCCAGACCGTTGAGTCGGCCGGTTCGCCCAACTTCATGGCGCCCGAGCAAGCCGACAGCACCTTGGGCACCACCGGTACACCCACCGACATCTACGGCCTCGGGGCAATCCTCTACTACCTCCTCACCGGACGTCCGCCCGCGGTGGGCGAGACCCTGAGCGAAACCCTGCGCAATGTGGTCGCCGGTGAACCGGTGGCTCCACGGCAACTGCGCCCCGCCCTGCCGCGCGATCTGGAAACCATCACCCTCCGGTGTCTGGAGAAGGAACCCGCCCGTCGCTACGCCAGCGCCCAAGACGTCGCCGATGAACTCACCCGCTGGCAACGTCACGAACCCATCCTCGCCCGGCCCGCCACCGGCCCCGAACGTCTCGCCAAATGGGTCCGACGACGACCCGCCATCGCCGCTCTCGCCGCCGCCTGCACGCTGGCCGTGATTCTGGGTTTCGCGGGCGTTACTTGGCAGTGGCAGCGGACAGAAGTGGAGCGGAAACGGGCGGAGGCGAACGAACACACCGCTCTCCGAAGCGCCTACTTCGCCGAAATGACCTTCGCCGACACGGCCGCCGAAGCCGGCAACTGGGGTGCCGTACGCGAGTCGCTGGATCGCACCCGTCCGGCCCCGGGAGCGCCGGACCTTCGCGGATGGGAGTGGCGGTATCTCTGGCACATCAGCCGTCCTGGGGCACAAGGACGTTTCGGGGAACGCACCAACCGGATCTGGTCCATCGCCCCCCTTCCCGACGGAAAGACGTTCGCGTTGGGCGAGGCGGGAGGGGGCTTTTCCCTCTGGGACGCGACCTCGGGCCAACTTCAGTTTGAGCTGCCGGAAGCCATCAACCGAATCCGTCCTCCTTCGCTGGGCGGAGGAACGGCAGTCATCTGCCGAGTGGCCGCCGTGCCCAACACCTCCCTGCTCGCCTACACCGAAGGCGTCTCCGAGAACGAGGGTCGGGTCCACTTGTGGGACACCTCATCCCGCACAACGATTCGGTCGCTCTCCCTTCCCGGAATTCCCCGCGACCTCGCGGTCAGCGCCGATGGCCAGTGGCTAGCGTGCAGCCTGATGTTGCCCGAACACCGGGTCCTGATTTTCGAAATCGCCTCCGGACGATTGCAAACCGAGCTCGAGAGCGTCCCGTCCAACTACTCGCTCCCCAATGTGCTCGCCTTCTCTCCGGACTCCCACTGGCTGGCCCTGCCTGACACCCGGGATCGGTGCCTGCGAGTGGTGGAATGGCGCACCGGCCGCGACCGTTATCGGCTGCCCCTGGAGCAGGATTTCCCGCTCAGCGTGGGATTCTCACCCGATGGCCGATGGCTGGCCACTTCGGCGGGATTTGAGGAAGCCAGTCCCGGCATCCGGGTCTGGGACCTGGAAACCGGAACCCTCCGGGCCGAACTGACGGATGCGTCGCGTATGGTCACTTTGTTCGACCCCACCGGCCGCCGCCTCCTGACCGGCCAAAACGTGTGGCGCGTTCCAGAATTCACCCTGGAACGGACCATCGCCGGTGCCCCCGGGGAAATGACCGCCGCCGCCCTGCTCCCGGATGGTGATACTTATCTGACGGAGTCGGGCGACGCTGTACTGCGCTGGAGTTTGCGGGCTCCCTCCCGAAGCCGCGGACGTCAAAGCCCCTTCACTTCCGCCCAGACAGGAACGTTTTTGCCCGGTGGCCAAGGGCTCCTCGTTTTGACAACCCAGGGAACCATCGAATGCGCACGGGCGCCCCAGTTTGAACGCGAGTTGATTCCGGTGGCGGCGTCTGATGCGACTCATATTGCCAGTCTCAATCCGCGCCAAGTACTGGCTGTGGCCCATACCAATGGCGCCGTTTCCCTGCATCGGATGGATACCTGGGAAGAAACCGCACGGTGGATGACCGATCCGGTTCGCTGCGCTCACCTCATCTGGGACGCACCCGCCGGACTTCTCGCCTATCGGACGGCGGATGACCGACTGAAGTTTTGGAACCCGGATCGCCAAACCTTGATCTGGGAGGTGCCGGTGCTGAAAGGCCGGGATTTGGTGGGCACGCCCGACGGCCAACTCCACCAGCTTCGGACCGATGGGCATCTGGTGTCCTACGATCCGCGACGACGGGAGGTGTTCACCCAACGCCTAGACCACAAAGGGATGAGCCAGTTCGCCTTCTCTCCGGATGGCCGCTGGCTGGTCACCACGGCCTCCGAAGGGCCGGACAATCGGCGGCTCGTGGACACGAAAACGTGGAAAACCGTCAGCCACTTTGCGGCCTTTGGAAATGGGGTCCTCCACGGAGTCGCCTTCTGGCCGAAAGAACCGCGCCTCGCGTTTGCCGGTCCCATCGTGGTCGACCTGGAGTCCGGCCGGTCACTGCTCCACTTGAAGTCGGAGTTCACGTTTGCCCCCTTCGTCCTGCTCTCGGAGGACGGCAGCATCGTAGTGTCCATCCAGCCCCAACAGTCGAAGGCCAACCTCTGGTGGGCTCCCTCGTGGGGGCAGATCCGCCAGTCAGAAGCGGACGGTTCGGCGTGGCGTTGAAGCGGCCGCCTGCCTCGCCGGTAACCGACTCAAACAATCTCACTTTTCCAGAATCCACTGCCCCGAGGCGCGGTGGGCAATGAGTGAGATGAGTACTGTTCCGATTTCCCCTGCTCCGTCGCGTTCCCTTCGCCTCCGCTACGCCCAACTCCTGGGGGGCGGGCTCCTGCTGGGAATGTCCCTCGCCGCGACCGCCACCGAATCCAAGGACCTGCCGCATTTGTTGGTGTCCGAAGCCGGTCCCGTCCCAGCCACTCACGCCCGCGGACTCGCCGCCCGACCTGCCCCCACTCGGCAGTGGCGCGTGACCCCGGAGGCCCTCGCACACCCGGAGCAGTGGTTCCAGTCCGACCGCCAGTTCCGACTGGATCTGCTGGAGAATCAGAACGTCACCGTGATCGTCGAGAGCCTCGAGACTACCGAGACCAGAGCGCGACAACTCCGGGGACGAGCGGCTTCCGATCCATCCAGCTCCGTCACGCTGGTCCTTGAGGACTCCCAACTCAGCGGCTTCATCACCGTTCCCGGTTGGGGATCATATCATCTGCAACCGAGCGCCCCCGCCGGAACGGTCGAGGTGTCGGCCGTGCGCCATCCGGGTGGATTCTGCGCCACCGGATGCGTGGCGCCGTCCGCCCCTTCAGGCATTTCTCGGGCCCGGGCCTCCGTGGACCCAAGCGTCGGTCCCCAGCGGGCCACAGGCAGCGCGGCGGACCCCACCGTGGTTGAGGTAATGTTTCTCTACACGCCGCTGACCGTCACCGCGGAAGGAAGCGAGACTGCCCTTCAGCGCCGGATTCAAACCGCGGTCAATGAATCCAATCATCGGCTCACCAACAGTCTCATCCCGGTTCGCATCCAGCCGGTGTTCATTGGACTTTATGACACCTTCGAGACCGGGAGCATGCCGCGGGATTTTTTCCGTCTGAACAATGCCGTCGACGGTCTCGAACGGGTGCCTCAGCTCCGCAATGACTACCAGGCGGACCTCGTCTGCCTAGTCACCGAACTCGACACCGACAACTACCTCGCCGGGGCCTACGGGGTCGCTCCAACCCTGGGAGATCCCAAGTTCTCCACCATCGTGATCCGCCGCCACACGATGGCCCCCGGCTCCCGGGTGCTGGCCCATGAACTCGGCCACCTGCTGGGCTGTGAGCATGATCGGGAACACGCCACCCTGGCACCGGAAGTGTACCAGGCCCGCCCGCCCGATATCTTTGGTCACCGGACCGAGATAGAGGGGGTCACCTACATCGACCTGATGTCGTACGAACCCGGCATTTTCCTGCCGTACTTCTCCAATCCGAAACTCCAAATCGATGGCGTTCCCCTGGGAATTCCCATTGGGACAGACCGCCCTTCCGATGCCGCCCGGGTGATCCAGGAAACCGCACCATACGTCGCGGCCTATCGGACCGCCAAAAGCCGGATCGAGTTTTCCAAGGCGCGATGGGTGGGGCGTCGGGAGGAATCGACCGTCACGGTGCACCTGCGCCGCAGCGGGGATCTCGACAGCAGCACGCGGGTGACCGTGGTGTTCGATGCCACCAGTCCGGCCCGCGCAGGCCTCGATTATCAGCGTCCCAGTTCCACCTTGGTCACCTTCGCGACCAACCAGGCGACTGCGGAACTGGTCATCCCGCTGCTGGCCCAATCACCCACCGTGGGCGAACGCGCGCTGCGTCTGGGACTCAGTTCGGTGGTGGGGGAACACGGCCTCGGGGAGATCTCCAAGGCCACCGTCTCGCTGTTTGATCCGTCAACTCCATCCCTCTACGGAGAGGTCGAATTCCCCGAAGGAACACTGCGGGTGAAGGAGTCCGCCGGCCCGGCGCGGATCCGGATTCAGTTGCCAGAGTTGGGCGCTGAAGAGGCGCGAAACCTCCCGTTCCGCACCGTCGCGGGAACGGCCCTGGCGGGCACCGACTTCGACGCCGTCAGTGGCACCCTGACCTTCGCCCCCGGAGAAACGGTGGGCGAAGTCGTCGTACCCATCCGCCCCGACGCCGGGGCGCGAGCGGATCGAAGCCTCACCGTCGTCGTCGGCACCCGGACTAACCTCGTGACAATCCTGGATGAACAACGACTGGGTGCACTAAGTGCCGGGCCAGGCGTTCCCATTCAGGCGGACGGTGGTTTCAATAGCCTCCTGCGCGGCGATGGACGGCTGCTGGTTTGGGGAAACTTCTCCCGGATCCAGGGCGTCTCGCGATCCGGCCTCGCGATGCTCCAGAAGGACGGAAGCGTGGATGACTCCTTTCGTCCGCCTGAACTTCTGCTGGGACACCGACGCCTGGCCGGAACCGGAACCACCGAGAGCCAGACCACGAACGCGGTTCTGTCGGTCGTTCGCCCACTGGCGGACGGCCGACTGCTCGTGGCGGGAGAATTCTCGCGGGTCAATGGAGTCGACCAGCGCGGGGTGCTCCGCCTTCGGCCGGACGGAACGGTGGAAGAGTCCTTTGCCCGACTCCAATTCGACGGGGCTGTGAAGGAAGTCCTCGTCCAACGCGATGGACGGATCCTGGTCGGCGGCACGTTCACCCGGGTCAACGGGGAAGCGCGTCCGTATCTGATCCGGCTGCTCGCCAACGGAACTGTGGATCCCACCTGGAAACCGAAGGACGGACCGACCAGCGATTTCGTGGTGAACATCGCCACCCTCGCCGAACAGTCCGACGGCCGGATTCTCATGGGGGGCTTGTTCCGGAAGGTGGACGGAATGGCGTACACCAACCTCGCGCGATTGAACGTGGATGGCAGCGTTGACCCGACGTTTTCGTTGTCCCGCGGCGCCTCGGGTCCCGTGCTGTCGATTCAGGTACTCGCGGACGACCGCATTCTGGTAGCCGGATTCTTCGACACCATCGGCACTCGAAACAGTCCGCGCATCGCCCGCCTGAGGCCGGATGGGAGCGTGGACACCACCTTTCAATCCCCCTCACCCGACGCGGAAATCCGCGAAGCGCATCCGCTGCCCGACGGACGCATTCTGATCGCCGGACGCTTCACGAAGCTGGGCACGTTCAACCGGCGGTTCGTCGCTTTGCTGAACGCGAACGGGTCCGTAGATCCGACGTTTGACGCCGGCAATGGTCCTTCGGCCGCCCCGGGAATCAGCGCCGCCTTTGCGAGCCGCTGCCTGTCACCGGGCCCGGATGGTTTGCTTCGGTTGACCGGCGAATTCAGCGCCTTCAACGGCGTGGAGTCGCCGGGAAGTGCGTCGTTACGACTGGGACCGGTGACGCCCCGACTCGGTCGAGCCTCAGCGACGGAAACCGGGGAGATTTGGATTCCGGTCTTTGGATTGCCGGGCGCGCGATATGCGGTGGAATCGAGTGACAATCTGGATGACTGGCACCCCGCGGGAGAAGTTCTCCTCGAAGGGTACGATCGGGAAACGCACTTGTCCGTCCCCACCGACTCAAAACCGGTCCAATTCCTCCGGCTCCAGCCGTGAAGTAGGGCGACACTCCGGTAGGGCGACGCTCTGCCGAGCCGTACGTGTGTGGACTCCCCTCGCGTCCTTCGCCGGGACACGCTCCGCACCAGAGCCTCGCCCTACCTCTTCCAACCTCTCAGCTTCTTCTATGGAGTGCGGTAGCGAAGCGTCCGAAGCTACCGCTTTCCCACGGGCAAGGGCCGGACAACGAATCACGCGTCACCACTCCACTCACGTACGGCTCCGCAGAGCATCGCCCTACCGGGGACGGGTCTTCTTGGCATCGTCCCAGAGTGCGAAATCCCGCCGCTCGGAGTCTCAGACACGCCTCGCCTTTGGCATTCCTTCCGGCAGAGTTCCGGCCATGTCCGACGTCACCCAATTGCTCCACGCCTTGGACGCCGGTGATCCGAAGGCCGCCAACCAATTGCTCCCGCTTGTCTATGAGGAACTACGCCAGGTGGCGGCCATCCGCATGGCGCAGGAGAAGCCCGGGCAGACGCTGCAGGCCACCGCGCTCGTGCATGAAGCCTGGCTGCGACTGGTCGGGGCGGAGGAGCAGCGTTGGGACAGTCGACGCCACTTCTTCGCCGCCGCCGCGGAATCCATGCGCCGGATCCTGGTCGAGAAGGCCCGGCGACGGCTCCGGGTCCGGCATGGGGGCGGACTGGAACGGGTGGATCTTGACGAAGTGGAGATTCCGGGCGGGGTCCGCGAGGAACAGCTCGTGGCGGTAGACGAGGCCCTGGCGGAACTGGAACGTGAGGACCCGAAGAAGGCCGAATTGGTCAAGCTGCGTTACTTTGTGGGACTGACCAACCGCGAAACCGCCGAGGCGTTGGGTCTTTCAGAGGCCACCGTGGAGCGCCACTGGTCCTTCGCCAAGGCCTGGCTGTTCAGCCAGATCCGGTCGTCACGATGACGGCGGAAAAGAAAAAGTGAGTTCCGATGAGGGCGATCATCTCGAAACGGCGCATGGCTGGGTAGAAGCACAACCCCAGTTGACGCATGAACACCCCAAACCTGGCCATCGAGACCATCTTCAACGCCGCCAAAGCGCTCCCGCCCGAGTCTCGGGCGGAATACCTGGACCTGGCCTGCCGGGAAGACGCCGCCCTGCGACATGAGCTCGAGCGACTCCTGTCAGCGGCGGAGGGAGCGGACCGCTTCTTCGACGCCAACCCCGTCGGCCTGACCCAGCTCGGAAACACCGTGATGGACACCACCGTGCGGGAAGGTCCGGGCACCCGGATCGGCCGGTACAAGCTGCTCCAGCAAATCGGCGAGGGCGGCATGGGCGTGGTCTACATGGCCGAGCAGGAAGAACCCGTGCGGAGGCGCGTGGCGCTCAAGATCATCAAGCTGGGCATGGACTCCAAACAGGTGGTCGCCCGCTTCGAGGCGGAACGCCAGGCGCTCGCGATGATGGACCATCCCAACATCGCCCGGGTGCTCGACGGCGGCACCACGGAGAGCGGCCGGCCTTACTTCGTCATGGAACTCGTCCAGGGCGTGTCGATCATCGAGTTCTGCGATAAGGCCAGGCTTCCGGCCCAGGAACGGCTCGATCTGTTTCTTCAGGTTTGTGAGGCCGTCCAGAGCGCGCATCAGAAGGGAATCATCCACCGCGACCTCAAACCCTCGAACATCCTGGTCACGCAGCACCAGGGGAAGCCCATGCCCAAGGTGATTGATTTCGGCATTGCGAAGGCGACGAACCAGAAGCTCACCGAGAAGACCCTGTTCACCCAGCACGCCACCATGATTGGTACGCCGGCCTATATGAGTCCGGAACAGGCCGAGATGAGCAGCATGGACGTGGACACCCGCAGCGACATCTATTCGCTCGGTGTGCTGCTGTACGAACTGCTCACCGGCAGCACCCCGTTTCCCGAGAAACGTCTGCGGAGCCTGGGCTACGGCGAGATGCAACGCGTCATTGCCGAGGAGGAGCCGGAGCGCCCCTCGGCCCGCCTGAGCACGCTGGACCACGAGCAGAAGACAGTGGTGGCAAAGAATCGCGGCGAGGACCTGGCCGCCCTCAACACCCGGCTCCAGGGCGACCTCGACTGGATCGTGATGAAGTGTCTGGAGAAGGACCGCACGCGGCGCTACGAGACGGCGAACGGCCTGGCAACGGACCTCAAGCGGCACCTCGACAACGAGCCCGTCGTAGCCCGTCCACCCAGCCTCGCCTACCGCCTGAACAGAACCTGGCGCCGCAACCGTCTAGCCTGCAGCGCGGGTCTAGCCGTAGTACTCGCTCTCGCCTTGGGAATCGTCTTGAGCTCCATTCAAGCGAGGAAGGCCAATCAAGCCCGATTGGCGGCCCTTCAGGCGGGAGAGGAGGAGCGAAAACAACGCACGGCAGCCGACGAAGCCAGGAAAGCCGAGGCCACCCTCCGCGAACGCGCCGAGGCCTCGGAGCGGACCGCCCGCCGCTGGTCCTATGCGGCGGCCATGAACCTCGCCCAAAAAGCCTTGGCCAATGATGATCTGGCTCGGGCACGCGACCTACTCGACGCCCAACGCCCTACGACCGGGAAGGAGGATCTGCGCGGATGGGAATGGCGCTTCCTTCGCGGACAGTGTCGGACCGACGAAGAACAAACGCTGCTGACCGGCCTCCCTCCCCTCAGCGCCCTTGCTCTTTCACCAGATGGCCGCTTCCTCGCCTACGCCAAAATGGACGCTTCGGTCACGCTGATGGATCTTTCGACCCAACAGATTGTGCTTCAAACCAAGGGGAGTAGGAACCTGGGTTCGCTCTTCCGGTGGCGTATGGACTTCTCGCCCGCCGAACCCCTCTTCGCCGTTCACGAAGCTCTTCCTGATGGAACGTTTCGGATTCTGCTGTGGAACACACAGCTCCGAACGGTTCATAGAGCGATCCCGTCATCCAAGGAATTCGGCGCCCTCCGCTTCTCCCCGGATGGACGCCACCTCATGATCTGCGATCTGTCCCAAGGCTTGCACCTGCGGGAAATCGCTCACGGCGACAAGGTCATTTCGTGGCCAGACGTCACCATCGCCCACGGATTCCTCTTCAGCCCCGACGGGAAGGAGGCCTTGGCTGTCTGTACCCGCACGGATCTTTCCGTCCTCAGCCTTGACCCCGCGGCTCCCCGCCAACGGATTCTCCACTCCGCCGAAGAGTTCGTGGGGACCGTCGCCGTGACCTCCGATGGTTCGACGATCGCCTCCTCCGATATCGTCCTGGAAACCGACATCATCCTCCGGGATTGGAAGACCGGCGAAGCCCGGGGTCGGCTCGAGGGCCACCGCGCCTTTATCCATCACCTCGCCTTCTCTCCCGACAATCAACTTCTGGCATCGGCCGGAGCGGACCAGACGGTGCGGCTCTGGGACTGGCGGGCGGGCCGTTGCCTCGCCACGCTCCGCGGCCACACCGGAGAGGTCTGGGCTGTGGCTTTCACTCCGGACGGTCGGCATCTTCTCTCCGCTTCCAAGGATGGATCCATCCGTCGCTGGCCGGTCCATAGTAAGTCGGAAGGGCTGCCCTTTAGGCTGTTTGCCGGTGGGCTTAACTATGTCTGTGGCTTTACCGCCGACAGCCGGTGGGTCATCACAAGAAACTCAACCAATGGGTCCTTCCAACGCTGGGGCGTGGATTCAGCCGCTTTACCCCAACCACTCTTCAATGCAGGGACCAACACGACGATTACCGAACTGTCCCCGGATCGGACCCGGCTTCTCGTTGGCCACCTTGACGGTTGGGTCCGAGAATGGGATTGGGCTCGCGGTCAGGTACTTCACCAACACCAGTTCGGCACCGAACCTATCTCCGGTGTCGGCTACCTCTCGGGCGGCAAAACCTGGGCTGTTTCCCGAACAAACTCCCTCTGCGTCTGGAATCACCAACTGGAGCGGATTGAAGGTGAGTTCCCACTCGGGCTGCCCGAAACGTACAATCATCAGGGATGGGCTACGACGCCCGACGGCAATCTGGTCGCGGCGAGGATCGGCACGCAGTTGCTGTTGTGGGACGCCGCCCGGGGTCAAATCGTCGGATCGTTCGAAACCGGTCAACCCCTGAATACCGTCACTTTCAGTCCCGATGGCCGGTGGGTCGCCGCCACGCAATTCGATCCCTTGGGCGTCGCCCATGTCTGGTCCGTTCCCGATCTGAAATCCGCGGGTACCTTTCGTCATCACCTCGAGTGCCACGCGGCTGGCTTCTCCCACGACAACCGCCGACTCATTACCGGCAGCCTGGGCAGCGAGGCGGTGCGGCTTTGGGATCCCGCCACGGGCATGGATCTGATCACCCTTGCGGCTCCCATTTCCGAAGTAAACCGCGTCGAGTTTTCTCCCGACGGCAAACACCTCGTGGCTTCCAGTCAGCTCAGCAACTCCGCGATCTGGACGGCTCCGACCTGGGCCGAATTGGAGGCAATGGAGGGCGGTTTGAAGCAGAAGTCCCCTTAGTCCCGACAGCTTCATCGCCGCCACAGCCCGGCGACACGACCTGATCATCGCCACGCGCAACGTCGCCGACTACTCGCGCCCGGGACTAAAGGTCATGAATCCAGCGACGAGCGACCAGTGAAGTCAGTGGTCCGAATTTCCCTTCCACTGACCTGAGGCCGGGTGCCCCTGACCCATCAAGCCATTGCCCAGCGCTCCGAACGCTCGGCCAAAAAGTCCATTTGTCCCCCGGGCGAGACTCATGATTCCTTTCGCCATGCACTTGCCCCCGAATCGCTGCGGAGCGCTTCTTGCCCTCGCGACTGCGTTCGTCGGAATCGCCACCCAGGCCGCTGAACCTCCCGCCGGGACGGAATTGGCGGAGCCCGAATATCCGCGGCATCACTTCTCCGTCTTTGCCGGCGGTGTCACCAACTTCGACGAAGGCGAGGCCGACCGGGAAACCTCGTTGGCCGTCGGAGTGGAGTACGAGTATCGCTTCGGCCGGTTGTTCGGCGCCGGAGTGCTGTTTGAAGATGTGTTCGGAGGCGAACGGGAATACCTCGTGCTAGCCCCCTTGTCCCTGCATCCGTGGAAGGGACTCCGACTGACGGCCGGCCCGGGCGCGGATTTTCGGTCCGGCGAAACCGAGTTCGTGTTCCGCGCCGGCGTGGGTTATGAATTTGAGCTCGGCCACGGGTGGACGTTGGCCCCGGAGATCGCCGGAGATTTCACGCACGAAGCGAAGACCCTGGTGTTTGGCGTCAGCGTGGGTTGGGGATTCTGATCACCCAACCGCGCGCTCCTTCCCCGGACCGCGAACCATTCCTGCCACTCATCCGCCAGATCGTTCAGCACCGCTGGAGTGATGGTGCGGAACATCGGCCAGCAAGGGCCATGGGGGTGGCAATCGCCCGGCCCGGCGGCAGTCTGTTGTGGGGCACTCCCCCTGCTTTCGGCCCTAGCGACGCAAGGGCAGCGAGGTGAAGCCGCAGCCCAAAGGGACGGCGGGAAGCCAGCAGGCTTGAATCCGGGCCGCACCTTGCTTTTCCATGCACCCAATTCCCCGGGATCTGATCGGAACACACCCGATACGGACGATTCCATCCTGCAAGATTCACCGGAAGACCGTCGGAATTGTTTATGAACTCACTCATCGCCACCGCCGTCATCGGATGGTTCGCCGTCTCCTCGCTTCTGGCGGCGGGATCGGGGACCGACGCCACCGCCCTCATTGAGGCTATTCGGAGGGGAAATTCCACAGGTGTCCGGAAAACGCTGAAGGCCGGTGCGGACCATCGATCACGCGATGCCCGCGGCAACACCCCGCTGCACTGGGCCGCGCTGTCGAGCGACGAGCGGATTGTGGCGCTCCTGCTCGAGGCTGGATCCGACGCGCGCGCCACCAACAACGCCGGCGCGACGCCCCTCCATTATGGCGTGGGCAACGAGCGGGTGGTGGCGCTGCTGCTGAAGGCGGGCGCCAATCCCAACGCCCGTTCTGTTGCGGGCGGCACGCCGATGCATTCCGCCGCGGCGCGGGCCGACTCATTCGCGACGATCAAACGGTTAGTGGAAGCCGGCGCCGAAGTCGACCTCGGCCGCGTCCCCTCAGCCTCGCTTGAGCCGAGCGATACGCCCTTGAGCCTCGCGGCCTTCATGGGGGACGAGCGCACGGTGAGATTCCTGCTGGACCGCGGTGCGGCCCCCGGAGGAACCGGTGGGACGAACAGTCAGTTCTCGCCCGTGGCGGCCGCCGCCTTCGCGGGACGGGAGAAGATTCTGAAGCAGCTCGTGGCGCGCGGTGGCTCGGTGAACTGCGACGACGGCTTCGCGGGCCATGCGCTTAATATTGTCGCGTATGCAGGGCACACCCCGTTGATTCCCTATCTGCTCGAACAGAACCTGGACCTCCACAGGACCACCTCTTTTGGCGAAGGCGTTCCGCCCATGGTCTGGTCGGCCTACAATGAAGCGGGGGATCCGACGTTTGCCCGGGCCCTGCTCGATCGCGGGTTGGACGTCAACGAGCCGAGCAGCGCCGGCAGCACCGCGCTCAGTTGGGCACTCAAGCGGGGGGAAACGCCACTGGTCGCCTTGTTGCGGTCGCGGGGGGCGACGGAGATTCCCACCAAGAGCAAGGTGGTTCCCCACAATCCTGTTCCCACCGACAGCCCCGAACGGGAACGGGCGATTCGGAGCAGCATTCAGCGCGCGTTGAGCCTGTTGCAGGGATCCTCGGATGTCTTTCTGGACAACGGATTTGTCCAGCAAAGCGGTTGTGTTTCCTGCCACCACCAGACCTTGCCGGCTGTCACGTTCGCCCTGGCGCAGGAACGCGGCTTCCGCCTGGATGACACGTCGCTGGCGCGGCAACTCGGGGCGCAGAAAACGGGTTGGTCCAAGACGCTGGATCGGGCCTACGAGATGCACGCGCCCCAACCGGCCCCGGCGGCGGTGATCGGCTATGGACTGCATGGCTTGCACGCGCTGCGGTACCAACCCGATGAACTGACCGACGCAATGGCCTGGTATTTGGCGGAGACGCAGTTGTCCGATGGTTCATGGCCGGACTTCGATTCTCGACCGCCGATGGAGGAGGGGCAGATCATTGGAACGGCGCTCGCGCTCCGGGCGCTGCAATTCTACCCGCCGCCCGTGGGAACTCAGCCGTTGAAGAAGCGAATCGAACGGGCCCGTGCCTGGCTGGAGCGGTACCAGCCCCAAGATCTGAACCAGCGAATCTTTCGCCATCATGGCTTGGGCTGGGCCGGTGCGTCGCCCTCCGAACTCCGGCGAGAGACCAAAGCCCTGTTGTCACTGCAGCGTCCGGACGGAGGATGGGCGCCATTGCCGACGCTGGAGAGCGATTCCTGGACGACTGGGCACATGCTGGTGTCGTTGCATGAGGCGGGCGGCTTGCCGACCTCTGACCCAGCGTATGAGCGCGGCATCGAGTTTTTGCTCCGGACCCAGTTTGCAGATGGTTCGTGGTGGGTTCGCAGTCGGACGTGGCCCTTTCAACCGCACTTCGACAGCGGGTTCCCGCATGGCAAAGACCAGTGGATTTCCGCGGGCGGTACGGCCTGGGCGGCCATGGCGCTGCTGATGTCGATCGAGCCGACGTCCTCGAAGGACAACTTTCCCACGGCCCAACAACTCGTCGCCTCGACCAAGCTCGACCAGACGCCGCCGGTCGATCCCGTCCGCGAGCCCAAATCCACCGCGGCTTCATCCGCGTCCGTCGATTTCAATCGCGACATCCGTCCGCTGCTGGAGCGTTCCTGCGTGGGGTGTCACAGCGGCGAGAAACCCAAGGGTGGTTATGGCGTGACCACGCGCGACTTGGCGCTCAAGGGTGGCCAAAGCGGCGAAGCGGCCATCGTTCCCGGCCACGCCGAGGGCAGCGCGCTTCTCCGATTCGTCCAGGACCAGGTGGAGGACCTGGAAATGCCACCCCTGGGCAAACGCGGGAAGTTCCCGGCGCTGACGAAGGAAGAGACGGCGCGGCTCCAGGTCTGGATTGACCAGGGCGCGGTCTGGCCCGAGGGCGTCACCCTCCAGGGGTCCGGGAAGTGACGGCGAGAGAATGGGGACGAAAGGGGTCAAAGGTCATCCGCAATGAACCATTCGAAACCTCCCACGAAGGCGGCGATCAAAAAAGCCGAGAAACGGATCGAATCTGTGGCCAAAAAAGGGGCCACGGAACTTTACCTCGATGGACTGGGATTGGTCGAAGTCCCGGAATCCGTTCGTCAGCTCACTCAGTTGGATTTGCTCTACTTGGCCGACAATTCCATCTCGCGACTCCCTGAATGGCTGGGAGAGCTCCACGGTATTCGTATCCTCGACGTTTCTGGCAACGACCTCGTTGAGCTACCCCAGTCGATCCAGGGGCTCACGAAATTGAAGAGGCTGATCCTTAGCTCGAATCGGTTGACCCTGCTTCCCGAGGAACTGGAACCCCTTTCCAGTCTGGAATCGCTAAGCCTTTCGAGTAACCCCTTGAGATCGCTTCCCGTATCCGTCACGCGGCTGAAGAATCTGCGCAGCATCATGGCGATTCATTGCGACCTTCGCGAACTGCCGGAAGGCTTTGGTTCCCTCGCGGCCCTCGAAAAGCTCGATCTCCAGGGCAATCGCGTCGAACGCCTTCCCCTCACTTTCACTCAACTCACGCGATTGACTGAGCTCAGCCTGGGAAACAACGCGTTGACTGTACTGCCGGAATCGCTGGGGGAGTTGACCGAGCTCACAGAGCTTTGGCTGCAGTACAACCAGCTTGTCGAAATCCCAAAAAGTGTGGGCTCGCTATCCCGCCTGACCAAGCTGTCGTTATCGGGAAATCGGGTTGCTGAGTTGCCGGAATCGATCGGAAACCTTGCCGCGCTTCGTTCGCTGTTCTTGGGTGAAAACCGCCTCTGTTCACTCCCTCGCACATTGAGGAGACTGCCGGTCCTCGAATACCTCTATCTTCACGATAACCCGGGTTTGAACATTCCTGAAAGTCTCCTGGGCGCCCGGCCAGGGCTCGGAAGCCCAGGGGAGGTCTCCAGAATCCTGGAGTACTGCTTCCCAGAGTAGTCGGACCCAGGCGGCCACCACGTCTGAATCCTGTTGTGAATTCCAATACAAGTGGCTGCGGACTGCCGCCCGCGGGTAACCCCTCTGACGCACCTCAGTACGAAGGCCGCCCATCTACTCCCTCGGCCCCTTGTCCGCAGCAGCGCCGCAGCGCAGTTCCACCTTCCCAAGGGGGTGGATGCGGGGGACCATTTCGTGGTCGAGGACAATCCGGAGACGCAGGTCCTTACCCTGCGCAAGGTGAAGGACGGCGGGGATTGGTTCGGCATCTACGGGAATGCCCCCATTCCCTGAAGCTTCCCCCGCGCCGACGTCAAATGTACCGCCCGAAACATGAACTGTTCATGGTCCAAATGTTTGGAGCTTTAGACCTTTGACGCGTTTGAACTCGCCGGAGTTGGCGGTGACGAGAACAGCTCCAAGACTGCGCGCTTGTGCCGCGATGAGGAGATCGAGAGGGCCGATGGTCTTGCCAGACGCCTCCAGCGCGGCACGGATCTCGGCATAGTGCAATGCCGCATCGAAGGTGAACTCGGGGATCGAGAAAAGGGCAAGAAAAGCCTCCAGACGCGCCGCCGGGTGGGGATGGGTTCGGAGATTCTTCTTCACTCCCGTCCAAAGTTCCGCGGCGACGATGACGGGAATGCCGGTGAGCGCCGGATCGGGAAGGCGCTCGAGGCCGCCACTGTTGCGCAGCACCGGGATGCAGGCGCTCGAGTCGAGAAGAAAGGCCGGTTTCACCGGCGCCAGGGTCAGAAAACGGGGGCTGGCCGGTCGTGCTTGCTGGGGCGAGGGGGTGGCTCGGGAAAGTCACCTCCATCCGGAAACCTTTCCGCAAGGTGGCGAGCGATTTCGGCGAACGACCTTAGTTTCGGCGCCGTCAGTGGCTTGAGTATGACTTCCTCGCCGTGTTTTTCGATCTGAACCTCGGTGCCATCAAAGCGGAAGGCCTTCGGCAGGCGTACGGCCTGGCTCCCTCCATGCTGGAAAATCTTGGCAGTAACCATATCTACATCCTGGACGAGGTTCCGGCCGGCTCTACCTGATCCCACCCTCATTCGGAGCCGCGGGAAGAGGCGAGGTAAATAGCTGGATCAGTCGTTTGGTACCGAGTTGTCGACGGACCACTAACAGCAGGTTGTACCCGAGCAACGCTCCCGAAAGGCAGATCGTGTTGGCCCAAACGTGGGGGGCGTCGACCGCCCGGAAGACTGCGGAAACCGCCGGACCAAAACCTCCGTGTTCATGCCGCCCCTCGAAGCCCTTTTCCAGCACGAGGACTAGGGCGACGCCCAACGAGTAGAGGATCGTCCGCACGAGGACATCCACCCAGGCCGGGCGGCCCCGAACCCACGAACCCAGCGGCGCATGCTCGAGCAATAGCACCACTTTGGCCAGAATGAGGGCGCCCACGAACGCCGCTGAAATGTGGTGGAACGCAATGGAGTATTCGGCCAGGATCAGTTGCTTCAGCAGCAGCAGCGCCGCGATCCAGCTCCCAAAATAGAGCATCGCCAAACTGACGGCCTTGAGCTCCTTCTTCAGCCAACTCCCCTTGTTCTTGGTCTCGTTCATGAACGCTGCGCCACTGCATCACGAGGGGTGCTGGATTCCAACCTTCGGAATGAAATCCCGCTACCCGGATTGGGGCGTCGAGACTACGACGAGTCATGGATGACGCCCGCCCGTGGAGTGCGTCAGATCCCCTTTTCAGTTTCGTCGCCGTAGGAGGACCTTGATTTCGCGGGTTACGCCGCCGGGCATGGGAGTAGTCTTGTTGTACCGAATCTCTCCGGGCGCGGCGCTGAATTCATCCCGGCCCACAGTCACGAAATCTCCTAGGTACAAATCGGTTCCCGTAATTAGGGATTCCTCCGTCTCCACCTCGCAGTCGCTGCCGAAGGAACTCGCCTGCTGCCGGGTCTGCATTCCCTTTTTCGGCGCCTCCAACGTGTCCAGCTCGAAGGACAGCGTGGTCTTCGGGGCGAAGAGGCTCGCGTCCTCGTCCGACAGGAGCACGGTGAGTTCCATCTGAAGGACGTTCGAGACGGAGCTGCTCCATTGCACTTGGTCGCGGTAACCGCCCACCGAATCCTGCGGCTGGACCCGTCGGAAGGAACGCGCCCCGCCCGGGCAAATCGGCAATTGAGCGCGATCATCAGCGACGGTGTGCGCCCCCAAGGCAGACCCGGTGAGCGTGAAAATGATATTGGTGAACCCGGGGATGCCCAACAGCGGAAACGGCTCGACGATCTCTTCGGTCGCCGTAACCACAGTGGCGGTCAGCTCATAGTTCTTCACCTCGGAACCACGGAAAATTTCGCCGCCGACGCTCGCGCGGTTGTAGTTGGTGCGGAACGTGTCCGTAATGCGTAACTCCCCGTACCACTCGGGCAGGCAGGTCTCGAACCCCGGCAGTCCGTCCACATTGCCTCCACCCAGAAGCTGGAGTTGACGCTCAATGCCCAGAAGGGCGACGACCAACCGCTGGTCGGGGCCGCGGGTTTCGCAGCATTCCAGAACCTGTTCCTGACAACGCGCCAGAAGTCCGACGACATCAGCCACGGAGGAGCCCTCCGAACCAACACCCATTAACTGCCGCTGCCGTTCCCACCCCAGCATCCAGGGAATCAACGCCCGGCCGACCAGACACTTCCGCATCGCACCGGCTACCCGCGGCTGAATATTCGCCTCATACCAGCGGGACGCCTTGGCCATCACGTCGACCACCGCAGTGCTGCCCGGCTCCTCATCCTCCACGCCGAACAATTGCCGCTGGCGCTCAATCGCCAGTTCGCCGGCGATCTCCTGCTGCAACGGCCGAATCGCCTCGGTCAATTCCGCGTCGAGGGCCTTCGCTTCGGCTTCCTCCTCCGGATAACACTCTTCCAAGGTGGCCTGCGGTCGGACGCCACGTCGCGGGCGGACCGAGTCCTGCGGGACCGGACCGGTCGCGAGGAGGCTCTCCAGTTCCGGCAGGGTAAAGAGGGCTGAACCATGGCTGCGAAACTGGCTCACCAGCAGACGGACCCGGTTGGTGCCCACCAGATCGGGCGCCAGATTCAGCCGGCGACCGTCATGATCGAAGGCGAACGAGGCCACCCGCGAGCGGGGAAGGTTGGTCGGATAGGTGCATTCCAGGAAGGTCGGTGACGCGAGGACGAGTCCCTCCGGCTCCAACCGCACAGCGCCGAGCAGTCCACCAGCGGCAGGCAGGCCGATCAAGTTGGTCAGCAGCGTCATGCGCGCCAGGGTCGGACGAAAGACGGCGTTGGTCGGAAGGTTGAGCGTGAACTCGGTGCCCTCGGGCGTGAAGATCTGCAGCAATCCTCCCCTTTCAGGTGTCACCAGCGAGACCGCCGTCAGCGCACCGGCCTGAGGAGTGACTGAGGGATCGGGCGGTTCGTCCGGCACCTCGAGCCCCCGGAAGAACCACTGCGAAGCGCTGGCGGGTTCGTTCGTGATGCGAAGCACGCCATCCGCAGGCGCGCCCGAGCCGACCTCGGCCCAATCCACCCAGTTGGAAGAGGCCTGAATGCGCAGCGCCTGACCGGGATCTCCGCGCAACGTGAGGGAAACCGACCCACCGGAGACCACGGGCGGATCAAACCGGGGTGGGCTGGCCTCGGTAGCTCGATTCACAACCAGCAGCAACACCGCGATCCCGGAGACCCAGAGCCTTCCTTTCATATGCGTTCAGAGCATCGATAATCTCGACTGGCCGTTTTGACAACGCACCGCCGGTCAGAACGGGTAACTGCTAGGGCAACGCTTCCCGTTGAATCTGCGGATGAACCCAACTCGATCCGCCCAAAGCTTCCCGCTTGAAGGTTCCCCCCAAGACGTGGAGATCGTACCGCGCACTATGAACGACGTCCCCCGCATTCGGGAACCCGGCCGGCCCAGGGCTGCGGACCTTCCCGCTTACCGCTTCGCGCCTACCGGTTTTGTCTCCCAGCTCTCGATCCCGACCCAAGGTCCGGCATGACAACTCTGGAATGGTTGGAGGCCGCCAGCTTCGTGGTCACAGTCATCGGTTTGCCCCTGGCGATTCTCATCTTCGCCTGGGAACAACGCCACCAACGACAAAACGATCAGGAGGAAATCTACCAACGCCTCTCGGACGAATACACCAGCTTCCTCAAGCTGGCGCTCGACAACGCCGACCTGCACCTGCTCCGCAAGCAAGGCAGCGGGCCGGAGTTGACCGGCGAACAGCAGGAACGGAAGTACGCGCTGTTCACCATCCTCGTTTCGATCTTCGAGCGGGCCTATATCCTGGTCTACGAGGACAAGATGGATCGGCAAACCCGGCGCCTATGGCTTTCCTGGGAGGACTACATGCGGGAGTGGTGCCAGCGACACGATTTCCGGGAAGTGCTGCCGGAATTGCTGAAGGGTGAGGACGAAGAATTCGCCTCTCACATCAGCAAAATCGCGGAGGCGGAAGCAGCCAAGGCGAAGTCCTCCATGTCGCAACACTAGGGTTTCCGCGCTTCCAATTGTTCCCGCAACCGAATCCGCATCTCGGCGTCGGGCTCGCGGAGAATTTGCAGCTCATCCGGACTCAACTGCCGACGTTCCGCCGCGATCGACAGACTGAGCCTTCCGTCAGCCGCAGGCACCGGGGTCAACGTGAAGTTCAAGGTCTCGTCCCGGTCATCCTCGGTGAACCCGACATAAACATTCCCTTCCGCTCCCGGCGCCGTCGGCGTGGTTCGGCTGATCGTCGCTCCGCCCTTCTCGAGAATCTCCACCAAGTCTGCGGCAGCTCCGTCGGAAAGCACCTCGGCCCCACGATCGCTCCACCGAGTCAGACCCTGGGACTTCAGCAATTCCGCAGGAGCGGTAATGATCACCGACTCGTATTGAAGCACCCGCTGGTCAGCAAATTCTTCCGTCACCGGCCGAATGAGCAACAGACTCTCATTGGTGCCCCATGCTCCCCCTGGTGTCAGCAGAGTCTCTTGCAATCCCAGAGTGGCCTGCACCTGCCAAGTCTCCGCCCAGCGCTGGGCCGGTGGAGAAAGGCTCGCCGTAGAGGACTCCTTCGCTACCTGGCCGCGCAACCGGGCCAGTTCGCCCCGTAGTTTGAGAAGTTCCTGCTGTTCGGCCCGCCCTCGGTCGAGTTCATCCTCAGCCAAACGCCCCTTCTCGGCCGCCAATCGCGCCTCGACCGTAGCCGCTTCCAATCGGTCGCGAAGGAATTCATTCTCCGACCGCAACTGAAGGGTGCGTTGGTGAAACACCCAGCCCACGGTGACAGCGAGCAAGAGAATCGCCGCGAATGCCGCCTTGGATTTCATCATGGCCAAAAAGGAAAGGAGTCCAAAGGTTGAAGCGGTCGAGGCCGAAGCTGCCAATGACGCTGCGGTCACGACGATGCCCAGCCCGATTGGCGCGGCGCCTACCGCCTGCGCGGCAATCACCAATCCCAGTGCTTCAGCTGTGGACGTGATTCCGCGAGTCGCCAAACGCCGACGGAGTTTCTCTAACGCGCGATCCACTCGCATCCGGGCTGCGTTTTCGCTCAAGCCAAGGCTCACGCCGATTTGAGCAAAGGACTGTTGCCCGAAAAAGCGCTGCACCAACGGTTCGCGGTCGGGCGGCGTTAGTTCCAGCAAGGAGTCGTCCAGAACAGGCGCCAGACGAGACCAGTCCGTTTCATCCGCCAGGGTTCTTAACTGCATGGCAATATCCTCCCGTCGTTCTCGCCGGCGTTCCGTCCGGAGCTGTTTAGCCGCGACAAAACAGGTGTGTTGATGCAACCAACCCGCGACGGAGTATTCGATCGGCAGCGCCCGGGCCTGGCGGGCCAGATCGATGAAGACGAGCTGGCATACTTCTTCAGCCAGTACGGTTCGACCGCCGCAGCGGCGTAGGGCGACCGAATAGACGAAGTTCAGATTTTGGCGGACCAACGTGGCAAACGCCGTTTCTGACCGGAGTTCAACGAACTCCCGCAGCAGGGCGGCGTTATCGGCGTCGGCATTCACTTTAACCTAGGAAACCCGCCCTCCGCCAAAACCGCACAGAAATTTTCTCCGGAGATGTAGTTCGGCACCTTGCCAAGAAGGGTTCGAGCTCCTTTCCTAAACCCGAACCTCGCTCGCTGTCACCAGAACCCAACCCGCCATGCCCGTCGCTGTCTTCGATACCAAGCCCTACGATCGGAAATACCTCCAGGCCGCCAGCACCTCCACCGGGATCGAATGGCGCTTCCACGAGTTCCGGCTGACCTCGGAAACGGTGGACACCGTCCACGACGTCGAGGCGGTTTGCGTCTTCGTCAACGACCGCTTGGACGCCAGCTGCCTGGAAGTCCTGGCCCAAGCCGGGGTCAACCACGTGGCCCTTCGCTGCGCCGGATTCAACAACGTGGACCTGAAGGCCGCCCAGGCACTGGGAATCCGCGTGACGCGCGTCCCGGCCTACTCACCCCACGCCGTGGCCGAACACACCGTCGCATTGCTCCTGACCCTTAACCGGCACATCCACCGCGCCTTCAATCGAGTGCGGGAACACAACTTCTCCCTCAACGGCCTCATCGGCTTTGACCTGTACGGCAAGACGGTCGGCATCGTTGGCACTGGTCGCATCGGTCGCCTCACCGCGGAAATTTTCCGGGGATTCGGATGCCATCTGCTCCTCAGTGATCCGTTTCCTAACGACCCCTGGGCCAACCCGCTCGGAGCGCGCTACGTCGAACTTCCGCATCTCCTCGAATCCAGCGACATCGTTTCCCTTCACCTGCCGCTCACCCCGCAGTCCCATCACCTGCTGAATCGCGAGACGGTGGCGCTCATGAAACCGGGGGCCTACCTGATCAACACCAGCCGCGGAAAGCTCATCGACACCACCGCGGTCTTGGAAGGACTCAAGTCCGGACGTCTGGGAGGAGTGGCGCTAGACGTGTACGAAGAAGAGGAAGGCGTCTTCTTCGAGGACCTTTCGCTGCAGGTGTTACCAGACGACGAACTCAATCTGCTGCTGACCTATCCCAACGTCTTGGTGACCTCGCATCAGGCCTTTCTCACGGTCGAAGCCCTTCAGGAAATTGCCCGCGTCACGGTAACGAATCTGCTGGCCGCCCAGGAGGGCACCCCGTTCCTACCCGAGACCGCGTTGGCCTAAGCCAGCCAGTATTCGTCAGACCAGGGTGAATCCGAACCAAGCATTGAGGCGGACGCGCTCCAGTGCACTGCCGGAACTCCTCCGCGACCATCAGTCCAGGAGCAGTCGGAAGAAGCGAAACTCCGAGTCCTCGGGGACCAGGTACGGCTGGAAGAAATCCCAGGGCACATCCTTCCACTCCGTTGAGGATCCGCTGAGGGTTGCCGCTCCCTGCAGAACCCGCGGACGAGGCAGACCGCGAATGAGGTGAATCACTCGTCTTCCCTGGCCATCGAGCTCCGCCTTGAGAAGTGTTGCCGGGTCAATGTGGAAGACCATCTCGAGCAGGATGAAATCCACATCACCGCGGATCGGGACGTAGCGAAGCGTCGTCGGGGCGGGGCCTCCGAGGTCCCACGGTAATTCCCCGGATTGGAGTCGAAGGGGAACCAACGAAAGTGTTCCCCAGCTCCCTGAGCCCGGTGCATCCAGGACGCCCAGATCTTCCACCATTTGATTCGTCGTACCCGCCCCTTGAATCACCCGCTGCAAACGACCCTGGATTCCACTGGGCGATGAATCTGCGGAAGCCGCCGCGACCCAGACCCGGTAGCCTCCCCGCGGGATCTGGCGGGTGTAGTTGAACCACTGTCCCGCCTCGCAGTACGCCAACGAATGATTTCGCAAAACCTTCCACGTCCCCCGATCCCGCCAAGCTTCCGACGACTGTTCGAAGATCGGCACGATGGGAGATTCGCCGGAGCGGTACACGAGCGGAAAATCCGCCAACGGTGCCCGCAGGAAATCCACACCGGACACGCCGGCCAATCCGTCGTAATCCCCCCCGTCGTACGGCATCACGCTCGCGTGGGCCACATGCTTTCCTCCGCCAAAATCGAAGTCCTCGGTCTCAATCACAAACTTCCCGCGGTTCGCCAGGGCCTCCGCCACCGGATCAGCCGCCAACTCAAACCCACCGACGACCGCGACCAGGAACAGCAGAATTCCCCAACCCCGTGTTCGGAAAGATTCCTTCCGGGCTCGTCCATAACGACTGTCAGGCAGCTTCATACGCATCGTTTCAAGTCCTAGCCCGGATATTTCACAGGCTTTCGTCGCGAGGCGCCGCGAAAGCCCGTCTGGCAAGGCGGCCGAAGCGATTCCGAACCGGGCTGTATGGGGACATACTGTCCGGCGAGGAATGCGAGGCCAACGCCGCCAGACGGGCTTGCAGCCAGCCGCAGCAGAAAGAGTGTGAAATATCCGGGCTAGGGGGTACTTGCCAAAACTGGTCCCGGACTCCCGGAAGGGTCAACCCGAGAGTGAGCGCCGTTCCGGTGACCAACCTAATCGCCGCCCAAGAGACCAACCCGGTTCCTTCCCAAGACCTCGAGGGCCTGAGCCAGCGGCGTTGGTACTTTGGATCCAATTTGGCTCGCGGAGCAGGCCGACCCATTGACATGGCCCCGTTCGCTCGTTTCCGTTCGGGCGAAACTGGGTGGAGGCGCCTCGGCTTCCACTCACACCGACCAGCAAGCTTTTCGAGTCCCTCATTTCCCCCACCGCGCCTGTGGAGGGACTGGGGGAACGGGGGACGCATGGCACGTTGGGGCTTCCCCGGCGGCGCGTCGTTTGTCCTCGGGGGGGTGGGGAATCCATAGGGGGGCTCGGTCACCTCGCCCCTTCCAGACAACCAATCTGTGACTCTCACCTGCGCCTTCCCAAGTAGGGAGTTGATCATGTACTCCCTGAAACATCTCCTGGCCTCCCTGGCCACCGTTACCCTCCACGCCATCGGCGCCGGCGACAGCGAATGGGCTCCGTGGGCGCCTCAACCCACAACGGCCCCTCCTGCGAGCCCGCACCGCATCGCCAGAGCCCGCGCTGCGGAGACATCGCCGGTGGAGGTGGATATTCTGGTGCTCTACACCACGGCCGCCCGGGATGGCGCCGGAGGCGTGGACGCGTTGAAGTCGGCGATCCTGGACGGCTTCGATGTCGCCAATCAGATCCACGCCAACAGCCGCACCTTTATCAGGCTGAACCCCGTGTCCATCCTGCAGTCACCCCTGGTGGAGACGGGGTCCGCCTTCACGGACCTGCCGAACCTGGCCGGCAGCTCGGGTCCATCCCTCCGCAATGAGTACCGCGCGGACCTGGTTCTATTGGTGTTCGAATCCGACAAGTCGGAGACCTCCGCCGTGGCGGGTCCGGGGCGTCCCGGGACCACGGGAAACAGCGCCACCGCCTACTTCAGCCTGCAGCGGAACTATCCGTGGGGCCTGGGCGCCGGGATCGCCGACCGGTCCGGATTTCTCATGGGCTGTGCGGGTGACCCCGGTATCTACCGTGGATCCTTCGCCCATTCTCAGTCGCACCGGTTCGAGGCGGATGGGATCGAGTTCGCAACCATCATGGGAACTGCCGGCATGAACATTCCCTACTTCTCCAATCCTGAGGTCCTGTATCGCGGACAACCCACCGGAGTGGAGGGCGTCGCGGACAACGCGGCCACCCTTCGGGAACTCGGGCCCAGGGTCGCAGACTACCAGCGGTGCACCAACCGCATTCAGTTTGAACTCGCCACGGCCACGGTCAGCGAGGCGGAAGGGATGGTCCGTCTCCGGATTGTGCGAACCGGCCCCTCGGACACCGCGTCCCAGTTCCGCGTCTACCCCGTCAACGGCACCGCCCGGTCCGGCACGGACTTCGAATTCGCGGTGCAGGTCCTGCGAATCGAACCCGGCGAAAGTGAACGAATCGTTGAAGTGCCCCTTCGCAACGACACCGGGGCCCAGGGGACGCGCTCCTTCCAACTGCGTCTGGGCAGTCCCTCCGTGGGCACGGGCGTGGGCATGAACGGCTTGGTGGAAATCCGGCTCGAGGACGATGACCTGCCCTTTGCGATCGCGAGGACCGAGGGCTTTGTCACGGAGGGCGGTCAAGGCACCACGGTCCGCATCACCCGTACCCGGGACATCGAGACGGAGGCTTCCGTAACGCTCGACTTCGTCCCGAGCGGAACCCAGGGCCCGCTGTTGGCGACGGCGACCCCGGAGGCGATCCCGGCGCCGCTTCCCCTGACGGTTCGGTTCCAACCGGGCCAGACCGAAGCCTCCGTCCGGCTCCGCGTGACCGAGGACGCGCAGGCCGTGCCCGACGTCGCAGTCCGGATCGGGCTCCAGGGTCCCTGGCCCGAGGGCACGCCCGGAACCGCCCTGACACTCTGGCTTCGGGACAACGACGGGCGCATTGGTGTCGTGGGCAGCACTCCCGCCCAGCGGACAGCGGGGGCCATCGAGGGCCCGGTGCTGGCGCTCCCGGATGGCAGCTTCCTCGCCGGCCGTCGCGCGATCCGGGGAGGTGCCGTCCGCCTCGAACGTTATCGGACCGACGGCACCACGGATCCGCAATGGCCGGTGCTTCTGTTCAAAGAGTCGGCGGACGCGGACGCCGGCCTCCAGTTTGGACGCCTAAACCAGATGGTCCGACAGCCGGACGGAAAGATCCTGGTCGCCGGATTTTTCGCCGCGGTGAACGATACCCCGCGCAGCGGCTTGGTCCGCCTGCTCCCCGGGGGTGGCATTGACCCGGAGTTTCAGACGGGGCGGGGATTCAGCGGTCCGGTGCGGGGCGTATGCGTGCAGCCGGATGGCGGGATCGTGGCCGTGGGCTCCTTTCGCGAATTCAACGGCATGACGCGGAGCGTGGCGGCGCGCCTGACGCCGGACGGCTCCCTCGACGATTCCTTTAACCCCAGTTTCACCGGCATCTTCACGGGCTTTGAGCTCACCGCGGTGGCCATGCAGGGCGAACGGATCCTGGTGAGCGGGCAATTCACCCGAGTGGGTGAGCAGAACAGCTCGGGAGTAGCCCGACTGCATCAGGACGGAACGGCCGACGCGACCTTCCGTTCCACCTTTGACGGAGTCGCGCTGGGCTTCCGGGTGCTGCCCGGGGGTGACCTGTACGCGTTCGGCCCCTTCCTCACTCCGGCACGCTGGGCTGTTCCGCTGCACTCCAACGGCACCTTCGACTCCCGTCGCCGGTTCCGCGGGCTGACGGGTCCAGTGCAGGACATCCTCCCCGTTGCTGGAGGGGAAGCCTATCTCTGCGGACGCTTCCCGGGGCTGACCGCGACGCCGCCGCTGTTCGCCCGGTTTGCCTCGGATGGCACCCCAGTGGCAGATTTCGGTCCGCTGCTCGATCCGGTGGGCTCCGTAACCGCCATTTTGGCGGGTCCGTCGGGCGGGCTGACCCTGGTGGGCAGCATGACCGAGGCAGGAGGTGTCGAGGCGGCCAGCATGATCCGGCTCGAGTCGGGAGCCTGGTCCACCGAACTGAGGCAACCCCAACACGATGCCGGCGGCCTGAGGATGGAGGCCCAGACGATCCCCGGCCTCATCCACCGACTGGAGCGATCCAGCGACTGGAACTCCTGGGAGTTGGTGGAGTCCCGGGATGCCACCGCCCACGCGACCTGGTTTCACGACCCGGAGCCGGCGCCAGCATCCTTCTACCGGCTGAGCATCGGGACGGCACACTCCACCGCTCCGTGAAGCCGCCAATGAATCCGATGAACGCGCTCGCCGTGTCGAGGGACGGCACGACCGCCGCACCGTCCGCGTCGAGGACCGGTCCCGGGGATCCCAGCAGGCTGAACCGCCTGCAGTTCCCCGGGGCCTGGCTTCGGGGGGTTGCGCCTTCAATCCGCGGGGCGCTAGCTTCCGAGGCCATGTCTCCCGAATCCCTGCCCGACCCAGGCCACCGAGAGATATTCGCGACCACCCGGTGGAGTTTGGTGCTGAATGCGGGAACCGACGACCCCACCCACGGCGATGCCGCGCTGGAGCAGCTTTGCCGGTCCTACTGGACACCAATTTATGCCTACACCTGCCGCACGGGCGTGCCTCCGGAGTCCGCCCGGGACCTGACCCAGAAATTCTTCGCCACGCTGCTGGAGAAGAGGTGGCTGCAACGGGCGGACCGGGATCGGGGCCGGTTCCGGAACTTCCTGCTCACCTATCTCAAGCGGTTCCTGGCAGACGAACGTCAGCGCGAGTCGGCCCAGAAGCGGGGCAGCGGGCGCGAGGTCCTGTCGCTGGAGGACCTAGCTGGAGATGAGGGCGCGGTGTTTGGACCGTCGGCGGCGCGCACACCGGAGTGTGAGTACGACCGGCAATGGGCCCTGACCACACTAAAGAACGCACTGCAACAACTGCAGGCCGAGGCCATCCAACACGGGCAGGCCACCCTGTTTGAAGCCCTTCAGGGCCGCCTAACTGAAGGAGGCTCCGCGGAGTCATTGGCCGCGATCGGACAGCGCTTCGGACTGGGCGAGAGCGCCGTCAAGATGCGGCTCACCCGATGGCGGACACGCTATCAGGAGCTGATCCGTTCCGAGGTCGCTCAGACGGTTCCCCAACGCGCCGACATCAATGAGGAACTGCGGCACCTCATGGACGCCCTCGTGCAATGACCCCCTCCCCCATCCTCTGCGGGAGCTGCGGACGGCCCTTGCCCCGGGATGAATCCGGGGGCAACTGCCCGTGGTGTCTGCTCGCGGGCGCGCTGGAGGTCCCGCAAACCCTGGCGGCCGAGTCCGCACCGCAGGCTCCATCCCCCGAGATGGAACCGCTGCAGTCGGAGGAGGCCGGCGCACAGGTCGGAAGATACCGGCTCCTCCAGAAGCTGGGCGAAGGCGGTTTCGGAATCGTGTACATGGCGGAGCAGCGGGAACCCGTAAAGCGCCGGGTGGCCCTCAAGATCATCAAGCTGGGCATGGACACGCGGCAGGTGGTGGCGCGTTTCGAGGCCGAGCGGCAGGCCCTGGCGCTCATGGACCACCCGAACATCTGCAAGGTCCTCGACGGCGGAGCCACCGAGACCGGGAGACCCTACTTCGTCATGGAGTTGGTGCGAGGGGTCCCAATCACCCGGTTCTGCAACGAGACCGGCCTGGGAATCCGCGAACGTCTGGAGTTGTTCATCCAGGTCTGCCAGGCGGTGCAGCACGCGCACCAGAAGGGCATCATCCACCGCGACATCAAGCCCTCGAACGTCCTGGTCACCCTGCATGACGGGCTGCCCGTGCCCAAGGTGATTGACTTCGGCATCGCCAAGGCCACGCAGCACGAGCTCACGGAGAAGACCGTCTTCACCCAGTTCCATCACCTCATTGGCACCCCGGCCTACATGAGTCCGGAGCAGGCGGAGATGAGCAGCCTCGACATTGATACGAGGTCGGACATCTACAGCCTGGGCGTGCTGTTGTACGAGCTGCTGGTGGGACGCACCCCGTTGGACAATCGCGAGCTCCTCGTCGGCGGCCACGAGGAGATCCGGCGGCGGATCCGGGAACAGGATCCGGCCAAACCCTCAACCCGGGTCAGCACCCTCGAGGGCAGCGAGCGCGTGCTGGTCGCGCGGCAGCGTGCGGCGGATCCTGCCACGCTGGGATCTGAACTCCGCGGGGACCTGGACTGGATCGTTCTCAAGGCCCTCGAGAAGGACCGCCGACGGCGGTATGAAACGGCCAACGGATTCGCGCTGGATATCCGCCGCCATCTGGATCACGAGCCGGTGCTGGCCGCCCCTCCGAGCCGCCTGTACCAGCTGGGAAAGTATGTTCGGAGACACCGTGCGGCGGTGACTGGGGTGGCGAGCCTGGCGGTGGTCCTGATCCTCGGCTCGCTGATCAGCGGCTGGCAGGCGGTCCGGGCCACCCGGGCACGCAATGCCGCCCGGCAGGCCGAGGACACCGCCCGGCACACCGCCTATGCTGCGCAGATGCTGGTGGCCCAGTCCGATTGGGATACCGCCAACCTGAGCCACCTCCGCCGGCTGCTGGCCGAAACGGCCTCCCACCCGGATCGCGGGTTCGAGTGGTATTACTGGCAGCGTCAATGCCGGCTCGACCTGTTCACCCTGAAGGGACATCAGGGGAGGATCCATCAGGTCGCCTTCTCTCCGGACGGGGCGCAGCTCGCGAGCGTTGCCGGGGATCGGCTGGTGAGGCTTTGGGACCCCCGGACCGGCGAGCACCTGAAGACGCTCCCGGGGCATGCGCATCCGGTATGGAGCGTGGCCTTCTCCCCCGATGGAGCCCGGCTGGCGAGCGCCGACTCCGAGTCCACAGTCAAGGTTTGGGACGTGACCAACGGTGAGGTGCTGTGGTCGGTCCCGGCCGGGATCGGCGGTGTGACCGGGGTCCGGTTTTCGGGGGATGCCCGAACGCTGGCCGCCTCGGGAGAGTCCGGCGCCGCCGTGGCGTTCGATTCCCAGTCCGGTGAGGCATTGCGGAGGACGCCACCCCTGGACCCCAAGGAGGTCAAGATCTCCCTCACCACCCTCTCACCGGACCTGAAGACCGCGGCCATCGGCCTAAGTAACGGGGACATCGTTCTGCGGGACCTGGAGACGGGAATGCCGCGATTGAAGACCGACTGGCCACGGCCTCCCGAGGCCGGCTACCACTTCATCATGAGCCTCGCCTTCTCGCCCGATGGCGCGCGGCTCGCCCTGGGGGCGGCAGACGCCACGGTCCGGGTGGTCGAGACCGGCACCGGGGCGGTCACGCTCGACCTCAGGAACGACTGGACGCGGCCCGAGGTGATCGTGGCGTTTTCCCCCTCGGGCAGCGAACTCGCCATGGCCGGGGATCGAACGGTGTCATTCCGATCCCTGAACGGGGGTCCTTCGCATCCCCCGCTCAAAGGGCATGGGACGGACATTCTGACGCTGGCGTACTCTCCCGACGGCGAGCGCCTGGCCAGTGGGGACCTCGGGGGCACGATCAAGCTGTGGTCGCTAGACCCGCAGCGGGAGAGACGGCGGATGCGCGGACACCACACGTCCCTGCGGACGGTCGCCGTGTCCCGGGATGGGCGGAAGATTCTCTCTTCGGATTGGCGGGAGCGAACGGTGATCTGGGACGCCGACACCGGTGAGCGATGGCGGGAGCTGGATGTTGCCGGCCCGTCCGCCTTGTTTCCGGATGGCCGGCGGCTCCTGGCAGCCCAGACGAAAAACTATTTCGGGCGAAATTCCCTCGTGATGGTGGACCTCGATACGGGCACAAAGTCCCCGGGGCCGCGAGTGGAGGATGTCGAGGCGGTTGCCGTCTCGCCGGATGGGGAACGCATGGCGACGCTGGGCCGGGATCGCATGGCCCGCCTCTGGGATGTTGCGACCGGAGGGGAGCTGCGAGCCCAGGCGGTGTCCTTCAGCTTCTTCCCGTTCCTCGCCTTCTCGCCGGATGGCAGCCTTCTGGCGATGGGCGGCGGGGATGGAGTCATGCTCTGGCGCACCGCGGATGGAAGCGTCGTGACCCCCCCGCGCCTCCAGCGGGAGTGCGGAAAGGTCCACTCCGCCGCCTTTTCCCCGGACGGAACGCAGCTGGTCCTAGGCACGGATGAGGCGGTGAGTGTCTGGGACCTGGCCGGCGACCAACGGCTCCTGCTCCTGGCCGGGCACACCCGGTACGTGCCTGCGGTCGGATTCTCGCCGGACGGCAAGCGGCTGCTCTCCGGCAGCGACGACGGCACCATCCGCCTGTGGCACAGCGTCACCGGACGGGAATTGATGACCCTCCGCGCACACCCACGGGGGGTCGTGAGGGCTGCGTTCTCACCGGATGGCACCCGCCTGGTCACCGCCAGTGCCAGCGAGGACGCCACCGTATCGATTTGGAGGAGCGCTTCCCGGGACCAGGTCACCACTGAGAGGAATCTCGAGACCGGCGATCGGGACTAGGACGCAGCAGCAGGCCTTTCTAACGGTCGAAGCCCTCCAGGAAATTGCCCGGGGCACGGTAACGAATCTGCTCGCCGCCCAAGAGACCAACCCGGTTTCTTCCCAAGACCTCGCGGGCCGGAGCCAGCGGCGGTGGTACTTTGGATCCATTTTGGCTCGCGGGTCAGGCCGACCCATTGACATCGCCCCGTTTGCTCGTTTCCGTTCGGGCGAAACTGGGTGGAGGCGCCTTGGCTTCCACTCCCGAAAAACGTCACGACAAACTCCCACCGCGGACCCTGTTCCGCCTCCCATGAAGCCTGTCACCTTGTTGCTTGCCTGCCTCACACTCATCGCCACCTCCCTCCGACTGACTCCTTCCGCATCCGCCGCCGAATCACCGCGGCTCACGGCCAGCCTTCTCGGCGAGGCGGAACTCGTGTTGCAGTGGCCGGTCGAATCGACGCCCCAACGACTCGAATTCTCCGTCCAGATCGGAACGGAGCCGACCTGGCAGACACTGGACGTGGTTCCCCGGCAAGTGGGAGGCTCCTGGGAGGTTCGCCTTCCCACAGCGACCCCGGCCCGCTTCTTCCGCCTGCGCGAAACGGACAATCGACCCACCGCCTTCTTTCTTCCCGATTCGGCACCCACCCGAAACTTTGAAGTGGAATACGACGGTCAAGGCAACCTGCATTTCGCCTACGTCCGGCATTCGAGTCAGCCGGAGGTTCAAGAAGTCGTCTACGGGACCTGTCCGGCCGGACGAGACTGCGACCGGCCCGAAAACTGGAACACGGTCGTGGTCCACTCGGGAGCCATTGGCACACTGCAACTGGAGGTGACGGCCGATGGTCGTCCGCGGCTGGCCTTGCAGGATCAGTACACCGTCGCGGGATCGCGCCTCGCCTACCTGGCCTGCGAGGGGAACTGCCTGCAGTCGACCGCGTGGCGTGGGCTCGCGTTAGGGGAGAACCTGCCCGTGGGAGAAGTGTTTGGGAGGCACACGGACCAGCGCTGGTTTGCCATTGATGCGGCCGGCCGGCCACGTCTCCTCGTATCGAATCCCGACGGCGCATTTTTTCTCGCCTGCGATCAAGGCTGCACCGAGCCATCGGGCGATTGGTCCAACACCCCTTTGGACACCACCGGCAATCCGTTTCTCAGCAGCCAATTGTTCACTCCTGTTCTCCAGCTCGGGCCGGATGGCCAGCCCCATATCCTGGGGCAAAACAGCCGGGAACTGGTTTACCTCACGGCGCGGGGTGACTTTCGGCAGGCGGACAATTGGCGGCGACTGGTGCTGAGTGATCCCATGATCCAAGGGGTGCGCGATGAGCCGCCGGTCGCCCTTCAGTTCGCGACGGATCTGGATCTGGAACTGGATCGGCAGGGCGGCTTGGTCGCCGCGTTCGGGGGATTGGTCCCGGGAATTATTGAGCCGCGAACTTACCTCTTCCGCTGCCCGAACGGTTGTGACGAGCTATCCAACTGGGGTGGCCGGCCTTTTCCGGGGACCGTTTCCGGCGGACTGGATCTCGCTCTCGACTCCTCCGACCGTCCCTTTTTCGTTTTGGCCGGTCAGATGCCATCCGGGGAGCGGCGGGTCCAGGTGGCCACGTGCGACGGAGGAGACTGCTATGACTTCAACGCGAACTGGCGGGCCACCACCGTCGGCACATCCACCCAACTGGAAATCGAACGGCCCGTGAAACGACAACCAGAAACCCCGGCGCTTTGCTCCATTCCCACCACCAGTTGGGAGTTCGCCGCTAGCCGACTGATCTTCCGACCCGACGGCACGCCTCGCTTGGTCAGCAACGCCGTGGCGACCAGCATCTGTCAGCCCGGCATGGACGAATGGGTGGATCGCTGGGGCGTTACGCGACGGGGTCGGACCATTGACGTCTGGGTCATCGAGGCCCGCGCCCGTTGGTCCGCACTTCCTTGATAAACTCAACGTCGCACTCCACACGCTCCGAACGACCCAAATTCCTCTGGCCAGCGACAAGCTCATTCAACAAGGTGCTCTCCTATGAACTGAGACCACTCACATCACTTGATATACTAAAATTCTTCCGCTGAGGGAAACCTCCGCAGTGGTGGAGACGGATTGCATTCGCGGCACTGTGCCCGGACGTCGCCACCCCGGGTCCCCTTCGGTCACGGTCGCGTGTCGGCCAGTGGAGAGTTTTCGATCAAGAGATGTCTCAGTTTGGAATTGGGCAGTATCGGATTCCTCTCCGCCATGGCTCCCGGAGATCCCGTCAGCGCTTCGACCGCCGTTGGAGTCTGGCTGCGGAAGCGACCTTGGATACCGAGGATCGGCTCCAAGAGTCGACGCCCATACACGATCCGCTCGCGGTCGAGGACCAGTGGCTGGATGAATTCTTCCCGGTGGAGCGCATCCCGAGTTGTTGGTGGCTCCTGATCGCCTCCGGAGCCGGACGTTTGATGTTCCGGGAGTCGGCGACAACCCACACAACTCCGGACGGACCCCGCGACGTGGCGAATCCGGTGCGCGGGGCGGACCCGTTCCGGCAGTTCGAGGACGTTCACCTCTTCGTCCAGGAGACGCTCAGGGACCCGACGCCTTTCACCAACGACCAGGAACAGGCGATCACCCGTTTGGGAGCACTTCCGCATTTCCACGAGTGTGAGGCCATCGGATTCGGCACCGCCGCGTCCGAGATCCTGGAACTCATCATCAGATTGCACCTCCTTTGGAGTCGTTCTCCGCACGATTGGCAGCCGACCAGAGGAACCCCCGAGCAAAACCTCGCCGATCTGTTCGCCCATCTGATCTACCAATACCCAGTGCCACCTTGGTTGGACAGTCGAAGGAATGCCCAGCTTCTCGACGCGCGGGATCTCAACTGGCTGGCCCTGACCCTCTTCGTCGGTCGGGGCGGCAGTTTCAATCACGCGGCCGAGTACCTCTTCCTCGACTTCCGGGGTCGCCCCCTCTTCACGCGCCGCGGGGTTTTTCATCTGGGGAACGCTCCCGATTACGCCACCGTGGACGAGGCGGTGTACCACGCCTTGATCCTCCAATCCGGCGGCGACGAACCGGCACTCTGGGATTTCCTGGCGCGGTTCCGACTGCCGTCCCCAATGTTCGGCGCGGCGATGGTGCGCGAAGTTGCCCCCTGGTTGGCGAAGAACCGTTCGAACCTCGCCCCTGGTATTGGTCTGCTCGTGATCGCCTGGTTTTGTTTCCGAATGGAAGGGCCTCCCGACGCCCACCGGCAACTCACGCTTCGGCGACGTTCGGTCCGCTCGGTGCTGGCGGAGATCCGCTCCGACCTAAGCGGGGCGCAGCGTTGGAAGTGGTGTTGGAGGCTCCCGTTGAGCTGGAACGACACCTTCTGCGGATGGGATCGCGTGGTCACTACGGCCGACCTCACCTGGCGCTTCACTCAAATCTGCACCCTGGTCCGGCTGGCCCAGGAGTCGGAGGAAATGAACCACTGTGTCGTCCTGTATTTCCAAGCATGCGCCTGGGGCAAGACCCTCATCTTCTCCCTCAGGAGCGACCGAGGCGATCGACTGACCCTCCAGATCTGTCCCCTGACTCACTTCGTGCTGCAGATTCGCGGCTACGCCAATCGTCCCCCCAGCCCCACCGAGCTCGCCGTCGTGGACGAATGGATGCGATCAACCACGTTCAGGTCGGCAGTTCCCCGACCGACCTAGGCTGCTGGACCGTTCCTCGGCCAGAATCCACGCCAGCTGCAGTACCGCACTTCGATTAAGCGCCCCGGTCGTGCCATTGACCGGGGCGCCTCCAATACTGAGGATCGTCAGCACGCTCACGAAGACTACTGCGGGGGCGTCCGGAGCCGGAAAAACTGAGCTTCCCCATCCGCCCGAGTGGTAACGGTGGCGTTGGGTTCATAGCCTTCCAGGCGCACTTCGCCGCTAGGCTGCCACTCCTGAAGATCGACTGAGGATTCGATCCCATAGCGGCCACCGACCACTCCGTGAATCCGAGCCTGAAATTTATCTCCACTCAGCGAAGAAGACTCGACCCAGGGAACAAGCTCATCGAGGCGCAATTTCACTAGGGACAACCCAGAGCGGTCTGGCAGGTCGTCAAAGGACCCACTCAGAAGTAGTGTTCCGTCGCCAAAAACGCGGATCCGTCCACCGGCTACGCTCGCGTTGGGCAGGTCACCAGGATCGAAAGAGGAATCCAGTGTTCCATCGGCCTTCAGTCGTGCGACGAACGGCCGCTGCGCACCCGCGATGCGATTGAAAACGCCGCACACAATCATTCGCCCATCGGGAAGACACACCACATCCGAGACGTCTGCATCGGGATTGGGCGCCAAGAACGTGAGATCATTGGACCCATCTGCGTTGAGGCGTGCCAGCCTCCGGAGCGGACGCCCGCCCACCATATCAAAGTTCCCGATGAGAATGATCTTTCCATCGGGTTGGAAACGAATGCGCCACACCGGTCCCGACGCACCCGTGCGCAGTTTGAAGCTGCGATCGAGTGTCCCATCAACGTTGAGTCGGGCCACGTAGGGTGCCGAGACGCCGTCGACACGCTGGAACAATCCGCCGATGAGAATGCGCCCATCCGGTTGTACGGCGATCGCCCCTACGACGGTGGAAGCCTCGTGAAGCGGGCCTCCTTGGGGCTGAAACGTTTCGTCCATCGCACCATCCGTCTTCAGGCGGACGATAAAGGGGTGGCGTTCTCCGTTAACCCTTTCAAAGCCGCCTCCCACGACGATTCGCCCATCGGGTTGGAAAGCGAAGTCCAAGATCGTGCTGTCGAAACTGATCCCTCGTCCAAAGTCCTCATCCAACCGGCCGTCCGGATGTAATCGAATCAGCGAACCCCTGGGCTCTCCATTGACCCTGGAAAACTGCCCGGCCACCACGATTCGGTTGTCCGGTTGAACCAGGACCCTCCGGATGACGGCATTGGCGGAGCCTTCACCGATGTTGTCGAGACGTCGGTGGCCTAGCAGGAGGGAGGGCGGGCGAAAGGATTCGTCCACGGTGCCGTCCGGTTTGAGTCGGGCGATGCCATCCCGTTCCAATCCGCCGATGCGGGCGAAGTTTCCCCAGACCAGAAGCGAACCGTCGCCCCGCAGCGCCACATCCGCTTCCGTTCCAAGGCTGGTTCCGTATCCAGCCACCCAAGAACCGACGCGTTGTTCGTCGAGAATCCGGATCACGTTGGTGCGCGCGCCAACGACCAAATTGAAGCTTCGATCCGGCCCAGGCTCGGTCCGATTCAAGACGGGAATCGCTATGAGGAAAGGTTCCCCCGACGGGATCCAAGTTCCATTCACGGCCTGATAATCCAAACCCGCGACCGCCGTGCCGTCTTCGGTATGGTAAGGAACGACGCTGGCACCGGCAGAAGGGATTTGCGATGCCGAGATCCGCACCGTCGCGGTTCCGACCGTCTCCCGGACAATCGACAGACTGCCATCGAATGCGGCCAGGAAGTGCGAGTCCGGAACGGTTGCATCCCGCAGCGTCACCATCAGCGAACTATTCGTGCCCAGGCCGTGTTCGCCCTGCACTGAGGTCAGGTTGAGACGAATAAGCTCCTCCGCTTCCACAGTCGCGTCGGTCAATAGAGGGATAACCAGTTCGGCGGTAGCTTGATTCGTGGCGAACACGACCAAGGTCGAAGCCGGACGGGTAAAATCGAGGCCCGAGGTGGCGGTGCTGGCCGGGTCGAAAAGAACATTGACGCGGGTGCTCGTCGCCAGGTCACCAGTCCGCACGAGCCGCACCACAGCACTGCCATCCTGCTCCCGGACGATGAGGTCCTGTTCGGCGAACTCGATCCGGCTACGGGCATTCCGGTAACGGGCCACGTAGGGAGCGGTTTCGTTGATCGTGCGGGCGCCATCGGCTGCCCGTTCGTGGCCGGCGGGAACTCCCCGTGGCACGCCATCCAGATTCAGCCGCGGATTGCTGAAGTAGGGCGTGAGAATGCCGGGTTCGTAACTCATGACATCGGTGTAAGTCACCCCGTCCACCTGAAACCGATGGCCGAACATATAAGGCTTCCGGGCGGCGTAGAAGGCAGGATCGGTACCCCATGGGTGCTCGCGGTCGTGGTCACAGCCGAGCAGGTGCCCCAATTCGTGGGGCAGATTCGAACCTTCCCGGTAGAGGGTAAACCGGCGCACCAGCATCCAACCAGTATTCGGATTACCCAGCGGAGGTGTGATATCTCCGGCCCAGCCCCAGATGCCATTCTTGTCGGATTCGACAATTAAGCAGACGAGGTCCGCCTGGTAGTCGTTGCGCAATTGAGTCACCCGTTCAAAGCCGCCCGTGCCGCTGCCAAGACGATTGGCATCGGTCGGTATGTCGCCGGATTCGTTATAGGGGATGAGACCAATGAACACCGGCTGGATGCGGACGTTGGCTTGGCTGTTGGTCAGGCGAAGGTTCGTAGAATCGACGCTTTCCAGAATTCGGCGGCGGAGACCCTTTTCATCACCTTCACCCGCCAGCGCCTTGGGGGTATAGAGAAACATCACCTCAATCACGGTTGGCTCGGCGAGGGTGTCGGCGGGAGGCAGGTCCACGGCGTGGCGACCCACTCCGGCGCGCGCACTCCCGAAGGCGTCCGCCGCGGCAGGCACTGGTTGTGGCACGGTTCCGCAGTAGGAATACGGGCGGCCGGACGTTCGGGTCACCTCGATCACCTCGCTGTCGCCTCGCGGGGCGATTCGAAAGTCACCCAGACCGGTCAAACGGACCAGACCCGTGACGCTCCGCCCCTCCAGTGTGAGGGCGACGTGGCTGGCTTCGTCGGTGGTCGCCCGTCCGAGGATGATGTGACCGCCCGTGGCCGTGACTTCCACTGATTCCACCGCAACCGTGATGTCCTGATTCTTCAACAGGTCCAATCGAACCGTCTGACCCGGCTGCCACCCGTCAACGCCTCGGGCGACGACCTCCGGATTGAGGAGGAAGTGGCTAACCGCCGGAGGACCGAACTTCCTAGCTAGGAGAGTCTGCGGTTGAGCGGCCTCCGGAAGTGGGAGCAGAAGTCTCGGCAGATCCTCCGGTGCCCGGGGCGGCGGCGCGGCGGCAGTTACGTCGGGTAGGCCGAGCAGAGCGGTCAACGCAACGAGTACGATTCGACCGAACCGGATTTTCGTGGAAGGGCGAAGCAGGTGCATATCACCTACTGCTTCGGGAACCGCGACGCACCATCACATCTGAAGAATCACCGGAGGCATCCGCAGAGAGAACCAATTCTCCGTTGACCAAAATGAAAACGGCGGGTCGGCCGGCGATCCCAGGGACGTCTCGAAACCCAGTACACCCTCACCCACCACACTGAAATCAAATTGCCAGCCGAAACCCCGGCCGCCTTTGATCGCAATGTTCCAGTGGCTGAAGGAAGAAGCGGGGCCTTCACTGTGGGAGATGTGCCTTTGGTTACCCCGTTCCCCGTTTCCTCGTCTTCATCTGCTCTCCTCTGCGCAATCGGTGGACAACCCCCTCTGCGGCTTCCTGGAGAAACCCGAGTTCCTAGTCGAGGGTGATGGCCACCACGAACGGGACGGCCGAGCTGTCGCCGCCTAGCAGATCCAGGCGGACGATTTCCTTTTCCGGGAAGGGATTCAAATAGGCCCGATGGTAGAGACGAGGCTTCAAGTTCTTGGGATTCCATCCGACGAATTCGCCTTCCCAGGCAATCCGCGCCGGTCGGTCTGGTGCAAAAACGCCCGACCAGGTCCAATAGGCTACGTCATACCACGCGCGAATCTCGAGGTCGGCAGTGGTGCCGTCCGCGTAGTGCAGCCGATAACGGCCCCACACGTCCTCGGGCGCCCAATGCCAGGCGGCTTGGAGCATGTGAAGGGTGCGCGCCTTTTGGTGGACTGGGATTCCCGACACCGTCGGCCCGGCGTTCCAGAATCGAAACGCCCGGGGAACCTCTGGCCGGCCAGTGGTGATCAATCCCCGCACATCCCAAGTCACGCCGTCGAGGCGCACCACCCCGCGCGGAAGGCGACCCAGATTTTGGAGTTCGTGGATCCACTCGTCATTGGCGAACGCACATCGGTCGAGGTGGCCGTTGTAGTGCGAGGTTAAGTCCAGGCAGGAGGCCGGAGTCTCGGCGGACCGCGGATCCCAATTGGAACGGGGTTCAACCCACGGCTCGGCATCTGGAATGGCCGGCTGGGATCCCGGTCGCGACCGCTGCCGGAGCAGTTGGCGGTGAGCCCAGGATTCCAGACGTTCCTCGATCGTGGCGCCCGGTTCGCCGGCATAGGCGGCGTCATTCCACGGAAACGCCGGCCAAACCTCAAACCCGCGAGGTCGAAGTCCGTAGTCCACCACCGGACGGAGCAAACGGGCGCCGTCGCCCGACATCGTGATACTGGGGGACCAGCCCTTGGTCACCGAGAGCCGAGCCAATCGGCGACCAGTCGTGCCGTCGTGAACGTCCACCGCGTTGAAGTCTGACCCGGCGGATGGATCGCCCATAACGGTCAGGAACAGCCGCTGGCCGTCAGCCGAAAAACAAAGATCCGCGGGCGCCGCCCCACCCGGCGTGCGGGCCAGGATCCGCCAGGTTCCCGTCTCCCACAGGGAAAGCTCCCCGGCAATCGAACAGGTGGCCAGCGTGCGGCCATCGGGCGAAAAGGCACCGGTAATGGTCGAAACCCGGGGCGTCCCGACCGACATGTCGAAGTTCAGCACCTGGCGACCGGACTGCAGGTCCCAGACGCCGCCCTGACTGGAAGCCTGGAATGCGGCCAGCCAGCGCCCATCCGGGCTGATCCGGACCGCCCACGCGGCGAATTGCGGAGTCAGTTTCCAGGAGTATCGAAGGCGGCCGGAAGCCGTATCGTAGACCACGACCGAACCCGATTGAACCGACGCCGCGATCAGGTCGCCGGCCCGGTCGGTGGCGAGAGACCACACCGGCGCATCCAGAGTCAGGGTCCGAATCAGTTCGCCGGTGTCCGGATTCCACTGGCGAATGGTGTGGTCGGCGGAACTGCTGAACAGCGTGGTAGCTGCTCCACCCCAGGCGACCGCGCTGGCCCAGCGGAAGTGACCCCGGAGCACCTTCTGACGCTCACCCGTGACGGCATCCCAGATTGCCACCTGGCCGTCGAGGTGGGCCGTGGCCACCCGGCGTCCGTCGGGACTGAAGGTCGCCCGGAACACCGCTTCCGGCGGAGCGACGCGGGGACCATCCCCGGCCAGCGGCCAGGCGAGCGCGAACCGTTGATCCGTCACCGCAGCCCCCACCGCCACCAGAGTCCGGGCCTGACGGTCCACTGCAAATTGGGAGCGGATCAATCCGTCGTTGGCCAGGGCCCGGACGGAGTGTCCGGTGGTCCAATCCCATACGTGAAATCGTCCTCGCTCGCCTCCGGTGACCAACGGTCCTCCTGGAGTCAGGACCCAACCGAACACCGGGACGTCGGATTGTCCGACCAGCGCGCCGCTTCCCGTGTCCCAAAATTTGACGGAACCCAGATCGCGCACGGTGACCAGACGATGGTGTTCCGGTGCCGGCAGAGCGGCCCGAATGGCCCGTCCATCGGCGGTGGGAGGGTCCGGTGCCGTTTGAAATTCGGGGGCGGTAGCTCCTACCCGCCACAGAGCGGCCACGCCCTTCCGGTCCACCGTCGCGTAGTGGGTTCCCTCTGGATTGGCGACCACGGACTGAAGGGGATTTCCCGGAGGCGGACAAAGGCCCAACCGTTCGCCCGTTTCCGTGTTCCAGACCACCAGGGCGGGCTGCGCGGTCTTGCGGAGAAGTCGACCGCCGTCGGGACTAAACCACGCCGCCCCGTTCCATCCGACACTGGGATCGGCGGGCTGAAACTCTCGCTCCACCGTGCCGGTGTCGAGACGCCGCAGTTGCATCGCGGGCGCACCACTCCAGGTGACGAAGCGCTGACCATCCGGATGCAGGGCTACCTGAACTGGATCCTGCCCCGGTGCCATGGGCTCGGTTTCCAGTGTCAACGTTCGCTCCTCCCAGCCCTCGGGCAGACTCCAAAACCGAAGCCTCGGCCCACGATGAACGGTCAGGAACTGCCGGCCCGAAGGTGCGAAGCAAATCTGCAGGACCGGGTCGTCGGTGGAAGGGGACTTCCAAAGCAGGGCTCCCGTAGTGGCCGATCTCACTTCGGACGCCTCCCGGTCCGTCACCGCCAACCACTCCCCGTCCGCGGAAACCTCCAGGCGCAATTCCCGCCAGGCATCGACCCTGTTCGTCGAGGTGGTGAGGATGTTGGTTCGCATCAATCGATCGTGCGCCCGGGCCATCAGGCGTCCCCATTCCCAACCCCGCTCCGATTCCGGCTGCGCCAGCAACAGCGCGCGCGCCTTACTGGACTCGCCGTAATCGAGGTGTCGTTCGGCCAACTGCAAGGAGGCGACGTAGTTCAACCGGACCGTCTCGGCACGTTCGGCCCAGGCCCGTTGCCAGCCCCAAACCGTCGAGACCACCCCGGTCATCACGGTGATGGTCACCGCCAGCGTCAAACCCGCCACCAGCGGTCGGCGTTGCACCCATTTGAGAGCCCGTTCATGCGGCGCCAGCGGACGGACGCTCAACGGCTCGTTCCGCAACCAGCGTTCGAGATCGTCCGCTAAGGCGGCCGCGCTGGCGTAACGTCGGGACGGATTCTTCTCCAGACATCGCAGGCACACGGCCTCCAAATCTCGGTCGAGGCCAGGGACCAGGGTGGTCGGGCGGGGTGGCTCGGCGTCGGCCACCAACCGCAGCACTTCCAGGGCACTTTTCCCAAGAAACGGCGGCCGGCCGGTGAGCAGTTCAAAGAGGATCGCTCCGAGCGCGTAGATGTCGGCCGGCGTGCCAGCGTCCTTCGCGTTCCCCGACGCCTGTTCCGGCGCCATGTAGGCCGGTGTGCCCAACACCGAAGTGCTCAGGGTCAGACTGCTGTCGCTGTCGGCGAGCTTGGCCAGACCGAAGTCGGCCACATGTGGCGCCCCGTCGGCGTCGAGCAGGAAGTTGGAGGGCTTAAGGTCCCGATGCAGCACGCCCCGGGAATGGGCGTGGTGGACCGCCCGCGCCGCCTGCGCCAGAAACTGGGCCGCCTCGACCGGCGTGAACCGCCGCTGCTTCAGGGCCTGCGCCAGACTGCCGTGTTCGAAGTAGCGCAGAACCAGAAAGTGCATGCCCGCCTGGCGACCCACTTCGTACAGCGGAACAATGTTCGGATGATCCAGTCGGGCCACCGCCTCGGCCTCGGTCTGGAGTCGAGCGAAGGCATCCCGATTGTTGAGCGCCGAGCTGTTGAGGGTCTTGAGGGCGACCACCCGATTGAGCCGACGTTGCCGGGCCCGATACACCACCCCCGTGCCGCCGCGGCCCACTTCACCGAGAATCTCGTAGTCACCCAATTCCCCGGGTACTTCCTCCGACGGCCCGCCTCCCGGGACCGCCACCGTCTCCTCGCTGAGCGCCGATCCGAACAGACAGGCGGGACAGTTGCCCCCGGCGTGCCCGGCCGGGAGCGGACGCTGACAGAGGGCGCAGACGGAATTCATCGCAAGCCAGCGGCGAAGGCGAACGGGAAGGAACGATAGGTCATCAAGGCCATCATCCGCTGCTTCGGAAAGTATCGGGGACCGTCACCAAAAATTTTCAGGAAGTGAGAACCGCCAAGAGGTGGCGCATCTCCTCGTCGAGATCCGCGACCCGGGGAACTGTCTGGGCCACTTCCTGCCGCAACAGTTCCCGATAGCGCGACCGCCAGCGGCTGAGCCGCATCCGGACGGCGCTTTCTCCGAGACCCAAGCGGGCACCAATCTCCACCAAAGTCCCGGACGGCTCGCCTCCGCCCAGGAATCCTTGCAGGGCCGCGAACAATTCGCCCTGACCGGCTCGCTCCGCTTCGGCCCGCAGGTGCGTCAGGGTGTTGTCGAGGGTGGCCAGGGCCCACCGCCGGTCGAACTCCTGCTCGGGCGTCCGGCCGGAACTAAGTTCAAAGGGTCGTTCCTCCTCGGCCTCCAGTTCGTCCAGGGACAGCAGCACTTCGCCGCCTCCTCGCTTCTGGGCCTTGGCCCGGTCGTGTTCATCCGCCAGAAACCGCTGGAGCACCGTGAGCAGAAACGTGCGGAAGCGGCCCTTGTGCGGATCTGCGACCCCGATCCACCCTTTGCGGAGCAACCGGGCGAAGAACTCCTGAGTGAGATCCCGCGCGGCCTCCGGTCCGTGACCGGTCCGGCGGATGTAGGCATGGATGGCCGGCCAGTAGGATCGGCACAGCGTTTCGAGCGCCTCCTGGGCAAGGCTGGAGTCGTCGTCCCGACCGGCGTTCAGCACGAGACTCCAGTGGGTGGTAGCGAACGCGCCGACGGGGGCGCCCTCCGATTCGGAACTGCGGATTGGGGAGTTCACGTCCGGATAGAAGAACCAAGCGTCCCACCCGCGGGTAGTCCAAAGTGGGAACGCTCCCGGGCTGGAAACGACCGCTCAGTTCTGGGAACGATCACCGAAGGACGAGGGCTGAAGACTGCGCCCTTGGTTCCACTATTGTCCGTGCCGGTCTTGTTGGCCCAAAATTCGATCGTGAACGAACCGGGCGGGTTGAAAGCGGCGTTGTACGGTACTGACGGATACTGTGCGGCGCCGTTGAGAAGGGCGGCCCGATCAGTCCCCGTGGCGCCGGGCTGTTGCAGGGCGATGCGGTTTTTTTTGCTCTGGGGAGACTTATTGGGATTTTCCCAAATTCACAAACGCCTCTGCGAACGCCTTGCCCATCTGCGCAAAGATCTTCGCACTGCCAAAATAGTGGTAACCACCGTTGGAAGCGCCTTTCAGGGCCTCCCTGTCTTTAGGGGGCAGCACTTCCTCCAATGCGAGGTCGAGCTGTTCCTGGTCCGCTTTGGTGATTCCCTCAATCCGCACATCCAACGCGGCATAGCGATCCGGAGTCTCGGGATCATATTGATCATTGGCATAGACGGCCAAGACGTTCTTCCCCTTCTTCAAATGCTTGATCTGCTCCTCTTCGAGGATGATGGAGCTGTATTGCGGCTTATCCTGCCACCAGATGTAGGTGTGTATCTTTTTTCCGTTCAAGTACACATGAAATCCCTGTCTCGCCAGAACGGCGATCCGATACGATGCAAAGTCGAGATCCTCGACTTCAAACGTCGTCCGCATCAGCAGGAATTCGGCCTCCCCCCATTTTGAGGGGAATGTGTTCAGGGTGATTCCGCTATGTTTCCAGGTGCCCTTTCCAATGGGGGACTTGCCTTCAGTCCACTTCTGGTCATCGAAGTCGGGCCTGTACCAATTCTCTATCCCCGCAGGCAGTGTGATGTCGCGGAATCGTCGGTCATCATACGTCTCCAGCTTGTCCTTCTTTTCGGTGGCATCCACCGCAACAAAGCGCCAGATCCGTTCCTCCGGCAGAGGCTTGCCCACGGGCTTCCAGTACCGATCCCACTTCCGTTCCCTGTCGAGCGTACCATCCTTCTTCAATACGTGAGCCGTGCCGACGATCGCATTGTACTCGTCCTGCTTGGGTTCTGCTGCGGCAATGTCGTCGTCCCAAAAGGGAGCGGTTTCGACGGCAACCACATTGCCCTTGAACTCGGGCAGGTCGGCCGGCGCGGCCATGGCCTTGCGGAACACCTCATTTTCGCTTTTACCACCGACTCCGAGCACACCGATCACGAAGGGCATCTTCGGGGCAGACAGATCCTTGCGAACATCGCGAATGAACTTGGCCAGCAGGTCTGAATAGACATCGTATTTTCCGGGTTTGTCAGGACCGGGATAAGTCGTCCCATCAACCAGATCATTGAATCCTTGAAGCCAGACAAAACCAGCGAGTTCATAGCCAGCCTTCTCGTCATATTTCGGACAGACTCGCTTGGGATCGGCCAGCACCTTCTTCACGTGGTCGATCATCATCCGGTAAAACACACCTGAGGCGGCATCCTTTTCTTCCTGCCATTTTTGCCGGTCCTCGAGTTTGGGAATTCCGTGGGCGCCACCGGGGTGCTTGTCCCACTCTTTCTGAATTTCCTTGGGCAGCTTGTAGGGTCCGGCACTGGGTGGACGAAACTCGGTGTTGAGCGACCTGCCGCCCCAGGCGGACTTGATGATCAGAATGGGTTCCTTCAGCTGTTTCTCCATGTAGATCCCGAAGGTGAACTCAGGACCAATATTGCCACACATTTCGGTGGGACGCTCTCCCCGTGCCCCAAAGCCAGCGGTCAGTTTTCCCAACCCTTCGCCATTGGCGCTACCATCATAGGGTCCGGTCAAATAGGACATCCAGACGTTGTCACAGACCCGCGGGTTGCCGTCAGGGTTTCGCATTTCCCTGAGTAGGGGTGCCGTCAGCGGGTCCTTGCCGATATAGTCAAACGTGCTGATTGCGGCGTGTCCCTCCATGTTGGACTGGCCAGCGAGAATGAACACCTTGAGCGGCTGAGCGAAGGATTCCGGAGCGAGGGCGAACAGTAAGGCTGCGGTTAGGAGCAGAATTGGTTTCATGAGGATTTGAAGGGGGTCTTCGATGATGACTTTGGCCTATCTCAGACGAATCAGTTCAGGGGACTCCGTCGAGGCTTCTATCGCGCGGATTGTTTCGCGAACGCTCTTGGCCTTCTGCAGCATGAGCTCCTTGGGAAAGTCCTTTTCGTCCTTTTCAAAGTAGTTCGCGATCCGGGTCAGGTCGGGAACGACCGACTTGGCATTAGTCCCGTAGCTGAGCAGAATTTCCATCAGTTCCGGGGTTCGATGTTCGCTCGCCCAGGGATTCTGATCGCGTGTGTAGTTCACGCAGGCGCGGATGCCTTCCTCGATCCGATGCTTGGCCAGCAAGCGGAGTCCCTCCACGCGAATCGAATCGGCGAACATTTCGCCGCTCGGAGCGGGTTCGACGATCGCCTGATAGATGGCCGGCAAGAGGGGTTTGATGTCTTCGGCCGAGAGATGGCGATAGACCGAACCGATGCTGCCGCGGGCGCGACCGTCCTGATTCTTGAGTCCAGCTCGCACGGCTTGGTAGAGCGCCTCGCGATCCACGCCCTCAAGCGACCGGCTCAGCATTCCGTCGTTATCGAACAGGGCGAAGGACAGATACCGCTGCTGCATGCCGCGTGGATCGCTCTGCGGATTCACCTGAGCCAGCAGTTCGAGCAGTTGCGGCACCGTCTTCATGGCGGGTGTGCCGATCGCGGCGAGCGCTTCGGCGGCCTTGATCCGCAGCCAGAGGTCTGGGTCCGCCAGTGCTCTCTGCAGCGGTTCAAGGGCGGGCGCACCCCGCCCGCGCAAGGCAATCAGGGCCTGGCAGGCGCCGTATCGGGAATTCAGGGCGCTCGACTCCAACAGGGTCACGAGGGGTGAAACGGAGACATCTTTGCGCCGGCCCAAGGCCATCGCAGCTCGCTCGCGAACCACGGGCGACCAACTGCCGAGACGCACCAACAGTTCCTCGGCGCTAAGCTTGTCGTAGGCGCTATAGCGGTCCTTGTTGTCCCACCCCCGACCATCTTGGATGAGGGCCTGGGCCGCGGCGGCGTCCAACTGCGGGATGACAGCCGGTCGCTTGCCCGTCAGATAGAGCCTCTTGAGTGGAGCTGCGTAAGCCAACAAGTAAGCACCAGTGGCGTCCCAACCTTCGTAACTATCGTTCTCCGGCTCGGGCGGTCCCTGATGGGCGAACGTGCCGTCCCAGCGGCGGGCGAAGTCGAAGTACCACGCGCCAAATTCCTCCATCCAAACTCCCGTAGCCTGAGGGCCGGACTGGGCGATGCCAGGCATGGCCCAGAGGATGTTGAAGTAATTGCCGGTGTGTCCCGTGTCGCGCTCCGGTCCATGGGAGGCCACGCTCATGCGGGAAAAGAACTCGGCGCCATTGGGTTCACCCAGCAGGTTGAACAGAACGGCCGCCATTCCGCATTTGCCGTTGTCTTCGTGGTTCTCAATCCATGGGTGATGGTCGCCATAGGGAATCGCCCCTTTGCCGATGTAGAAGCGTAGCAGACGGGCGCTCAGCTCGATGGCGCGGGCCACTTCCGGATCGTTCACACCCGCTTCACGCGCCAGCACCAACCCAATGGTCAACGGCACGCCCGGCGAGTTCATCATCCCGTATCCGCCGAGACGACCGTCGGGCCTAGCGAATCCATGGCCCCACGAACCGACCGCGCTCTGACCCTTAGCGGCTTCCAGAGCGAGACGTCGCAGTCCTGGCATCACGGACTGGTCGCCAGTCGCCAGCGCATACTCGGCGACGAGCATCATGACGTAGCCGTAGTACCAGGTCTGCATCGAGTTCTCCGAGAAGCCGGCCGCCCACTGGGCTTCCTTCTTAATCAGCGGCAGGTAGGCAGGATCTCCGCTGGCCAGGAGGGCGAGCGCATTGAGCGAGCGCACGAGGGGATCGTCGTGACTCGGAGATCTGCCCACTTTCGCGGCCAACGCTTGGCACCCCTGTTCCAGGATTCGTTTGGATTTCGAACACTCGTAAGGGGCGGTGGCGCCGTAACTGCCAAGCACCGGGAGTTTGACCGTGACTGGTTCTACCTGGCCTGCTCGCCAGCGGGTTAAAGTGAGTCTTCCTCCACCCGCTTCTGTTTCCGCGATGGTGACTGCCCGGCCCAACTCGGTGCGCGGGTCGTAGGAAAACGGCTTCCCGTCAACTCCCAGGAGGACGTCACCAACTTGGAAACTGCCGTCGGCGGGAGAACCCTTCTCCACTTGAGTAACGAAAATCTGCCGCGCATCGGTGGTCACCATCTGATCGCAGAACATCCATCCGCGCAGCCCCGTTGGGCCGAGGTTCCAGTCATGCTTGGCGCCCGCTGGAATGGACTCACCTTGGGTGAAGTCGGGGATCTTCAAAGGCTGGCTCTTGGCTGCGGCCGCGGTGGGATCTGGTGCACCGAGCAGAGCCACGAAGAAGAGAGTGAAGAGACGCATCGTCATAAATCTGACCTCTTGAGTTGTCGGAATTCTGTCTTCGCTTCGATGAGGCTTCTAAGAGCACCGAGTTTGCGAATATGCTCCGGCGTGGTGCCGCAACAGCCGCCCACGATCTGCACCGGCCACGTTCGGGCGTAGTGCAGGTAACTCTCCGGATCGACGGCGTCCGTGTTAATCCAGCCGTCCTTTTCGTCGGCATAGCCAATGTTGCCATAGGCCATGAGCGGAAAATCGGGGCCGCAGATCGACCGCAACTCGGCGAGTGGTTTGGCCAGGGTGTGGGCTGGGCCGCAGTTGATACCCAAGGCATTCACTCCCAGCGGCAGCAATACTTCAGCGGCAACCGCCAGTGACTCGCCGGACAAGATTCGGCCTTCGCGGTCGCACACAAAACTGACCCACGTGGGCCGACCAGTGATCGTCGCCAATTGGGCCGCAATGACGGCTTCCCGAATGGACGTCATCGTCTCGATCAACAGCAGATCAACGCCCGCTTCCACGAGATGTTGGATGCGCTCGGAATGCTCGGCGCGGCATTCGTCGTCGGGTGGAACCAGGTCGGGACGATAGCAATCCTCCAGCGGGGCCACTGAACCGGCCACTCGGGCAGGCTGGCCGAACTCAGCGACCGCTTCTTGAGCGGTCGCCACCGCGCGCCGGGTCAATTCGCGCGCATCGTGCCCTTTACCAGCCAGCACCCGGCGATGAGTGCGAAAGGTGTTGGTAGTGATGATGTCCGCGCTTGCCTTCAGGTAATCCAGATGGATCTGGCGCAACGTTCCCAACCCGGTGTCATTGGTGAGCGCATTCGCCGACCACAACGGCAAGCCGGTGTCCACTCCACGCCGGTTCAATTCCGTGCCAGTCGCGCCATCCAGCAAGAGAAGTTTACCGTTCATGGGTTTCCCCTTCCCGTGGGGGATTGGCTGGCCGGGGCGGCCTTCGCACCGGGCAGACGTTGCGGACGAAGTCGCAAGGTGACGTTAGAGCCCACGGCCGGCAGGTTCGCGGGGTTCACCTGCCACAGGAGTGCTTCCGAATCCTGACTATGAATCGCGGGCAGGCATAGCAACTCGTCCCCGAAGGTTGAGAGCGAGATCACATTTCCACTTTCGTCGCTCAGATAGCGGCGCGGTCCGGGTCCGTCGCCATCCAAAACGGATCCGGCGAAGAGAAAGGTGTGGGTCGGAAACTTGGCCGGTTTGTCCGCAGACTCAGAGTGACCGGACCTCTTGTTGGAGGGTGCGATAAAATCGCTGATGGGGTACTCGACTAAGTTCCCCTCGTTGTCTTTGAGCACCAGAAAGACATCCACCGGACCGCCGCTGGGGGGAACGTCAAACCAGCGCTCCGTTTGATCCCCCAGTTGCTGGCGCGTGGCGGGGCTCCCCGGTTTGGCACCCAACAGCAGAAGCGCCGCGTGCAGGTGCATCGGCTTCGCTCCAATCGCGACAATCGACTCGTGCTCCTTGGTGCCCTTGGTGCAGGCCACCAACTCCAACGCACCTCGATGAAGGCAGACGGAACCTTCCACATCCACGCACCGCTCCTGAACGTTGATCGTCACCCCAGGGAACTTAAGTTTCTCCATAGCCGCTTGCAGGGCGGCGTTCGTGGTGCCCCCGGCTGCGCCCGGCCGATCGGACGACGGGGCCTCTGAGCGGGATTCGGCTGCGGCCAGGGACACGAAGAACAGCGTCAGCACCGCCCGCCACCGAACAGAACCCGCTGGTTTCTTGGTGCCTGCTAGAGCGGTCATTCTTTTCTCAAGCAACCTGCCCCGACGGTCGACGACCCTCACGGCATCCTCCATTCGACCAGCTCCAGTGCCATCACGGCATAGCTCGTGACGAGTACGGGATCCGCTTCCCACCATCGCGGTTCAGGATTCACCCAGGAACCGTCTGGTCGTTGAAGCTGGAGCAAGCGCCCAGCGACCGCATCCCGCCAAAGGACATCCGCGCCAGTGGCCTGCGGAAGACGATCCTCCCCGGCAGCGGTCAGTGCCTTGGTCAGCAAATAGAGGTAATAGAAGTAACCCTGCTGCCCCATCCCGGGGTTTTCTTCCAGGGTGTAGTTGGAGCGAAGCCAGTTCTTAACCGCCACGACCCGCGGATCGTCCGGACCCAGCTTGGCGTAGATGAAGCTAAGCAGTCCGCCGTAGCTCATGCTGCCATAGCTCCGGAGAGCCACTCGGCCCGTCTGCGAGTTGGTGACGGCTCCTGCCATGCTGTGGCCGGGGTAATAGAAGAAGCCGCCCCGATCCTTCGGGTCAGTCGACACCCGCTCGGAGGTGTTGGTGCCGGGCAAGTTTTGGCAGTTCTCCAGAAAGCGCACCGCCGCCTTCCAGTCCAAGTCGGCCACTGGCATGGCAGTCGAAGGGAGATCCTTCAGGATAACAGCCTCGGAAGCCCGCATCGCCTCGATGGCCACCAGGGTGTTGTTCATGTCGGAGTGGTCATACTTGCTGCCGTAGCCCACTCCACCGTCAAACGGCGTGTCATTCGTCCCTTTGACGCCCCGATCAATCTGGGTGCTGGCGAGGAACTCGCGGGCCTTCAAGATCACCGGCAGGAAGTTCGTGTCCGCGGCCGAGGTCAGCGCCAGCAGCGACAGGGACGTGTTGTAGTTCGCCAGTCCGACTTTCTGGATGGAACCATCCGGTCTCACGCAGGAGAGGAGATAATCAAAGCCCCGATTCATCTCGGAGGTACGGCTCCGCTGAAATCGTTGGGTGGGTTCCAAATTCATCGCCGTCAAGGCCAAGGCCGTGACCGCCGGTTGATCCGGGGTGGACCACCAACCGTTCGAATTCTGAGCCCTTTGAAGGAAGACAAGTCCACGCTCGATCGCCGCGCGAACCTCTTGCCGCGACGGCGCCTGAGCCGGCTGGGAGGAGGTGGCTCGCTGGGCATTTAAACTCAGGCAAAGAGCCCAGAACGCGCCGGCGGCTAGAACGGCTGTTGGTATGAGCTGATATCGCATTTTGGGAATCTCAGGGGGATTCATTCGACGACGACCTCCCGCGGGCCAAGTACGTCGAGTTTCGGGCGAACACCGAGACCCGGCGCCCGGGGCGCGGCCATGCGGCTGTTCACCCGCTGGGGCGCCCCGTCAGCCGTGCTCACGGTCACGTAACTGTTGAAGTCAGTCGTGCTGAAGAGGAGTTCCGTAGGCGTGCTGTGCGCCAGATGTGCGATGGCGGCCGTGGCAATATCGCCGCCCCAGGAATCTTCCAGTGTCATCCCAATTCCCATGCTCACACAGAGGTCACGGGCCTGCTTGATCTTCGTGAGCCCTCCCAGCTTGCTAATCTTCAGGTTCACCACGTCCATCGCGAGATCGGCCTTTGCCCGGAGCAGAATGCCGAGATCGTCGATGTTTTCGTCGAGTACGAACGGATGCGGAATCTGACGACGCACGGCGAGGCATTCCTCGTAGGTACGGCAGGGTTGTTCGATGTAGACATCCACGTCTTGCACGGCCTTGGCAATACGAATGGCTTCGTGCTGAACCCATCCGGTGTTCGCATCAGCCACCAGTCGGTCCCCGGGCTGAAGCTCGGCGGCGACGGCCTTGATACGCGCAATGTCGACATCTGGATCACCCCCGACCTTGAGCTGGAACCGTCGATAACCTTCCGCGCGATAGCCCGCGACCTTGGCCGCCATATGTTCCGGTGACTCCTGCGAGATGGCGCGGTAGAGATGAACGTCCTCGCCGTAACGTCCACCCAGCAATTCACAGACGGGCAGGCCAGTCGCTTGGCCCAGGATGTCCCAGCAGGCGATATCGACACCGCTTTTCACATAGGGATGGCCGATCAACGCGGCATCCATTGTGCGATTGAGCTTGCCGAGTTGACGCGGGTCTTCGCCGAGCAAGTGCGGCCCAAGTTCGCGCAATCCGGCGCGTACGCCCTTGGCATAGGCCGGCAGATAGAACGGCCCGAGCGGACAGACCTCACCGTAGCCAATGAAACCGGAGTCGGTTTCTACGCCGACAATGGTACTATCGAAGACGGTTACAGATTTGCCGCCGGACCATTTGTAAGTCACTTCGTGCAGCGGAAGGTCCACGCGATGGGCAAAGATGCGGGTGATTTTCATGGATGAAGTCGGATCATTTGCAGGCCGAGACCGGCTTCGGAACGACTCCCAATCGTTGGTAGTCGAACCCGCTGCCGAGAGGCTGGTAGTCGCCCACGACTTCGACGCTGCGGGTAACATTGATGGCTGACTCCAGGCCCAGACCCCAGTAGGCGGCGTTGATGATCAGTCGACGCAAGCCGGCGCTCTTCAAGTCGGAGGCGCTGCCCATCGTTGAGTGGAAGACCCGGGCGGTCTTGCCTCCGCTGGTCTGCCAAGGCTTCACCCACGCCACCGGCAACGGTTCGAGCTTTTCGTTCGGCGGGTCCTCGGGCCGGCGGCCCAGGAGCGGTTGTCCCCAGACGAGCGCCGTGCAGTCCTCCGGCAGACTCTTGCCTTCCTCGTATGTGCGATAGACGTCCGTGTCACCCCAGATGTCGGTGACGCCGGCGAGGACGGGATGGCCCCTTTGCTCCTGGACGATAATGCCGCGCGTGGAGTCGGCCATCCATTCTCCGTGGTGGTTCAGAAACGTGCCACCCAGAACGTCCTCCCCCCAGCGCACCTGCCGGCCATTAATCTTGTAAGGCAACGAACCGATAAAGCCGTGATTCGCGGTGCGGAGCGCGATGATGGGTCGGCCGGAGTCCACATACTTCACGATGTGCTCCAACTCGGACTTAGGCAGCGTGAGCAGACGGGTGAAGAAGATGACGAGATCGGCGGACGCGAGGTGTTCCAGGCCGGGGATGTGGTGCGGTTTGAATTCGGCCTCTTTCCCCTTCTCCGGATACACCGGTAGGGTCGGGTCCACCTCGCCGCGCTCGTTCACTCCGAAGAGCACAGTGCAGTCGAACCCATGATGCATGCTGAGAATCTTCGCCATCATGGGCATCGCCTGCTCGCTGCGATACTCCTGGTCGGCGGCGATCAGGATGAGGTGTTTGCCCTTTCCGGGGCCGTTGCCGCCGGGATAGGTCAGCCACTGCGGATTCTCCGGCACGGGATGCGCGAGAACGCGGAGTCCGAACGCGAGGAACGTACTGAGGAGGATCGCCTTCATTTTGTGGCAGGCACACCCCAGAGGGTTTCGAGCAGCATGAACATCCCGGGGTCATGCGATTTCAGCTCGGCGCGAGTGAAGGGAAAGAAGTCGTTGCGCGTGAAGTAGGCCTCGGTGGTTTCCGCGAAATACTCCATCGGGCTGGTCATAGCATAGGCCCGCTCGTAGGTGTTGGCCCTCCCGTTGCCTTCCCCAAAGGAGCGTTCGACCCGCTCGTAGCTGCCGCTAGCCTTGGCGCGATCGTAGGCGGCCTTGATCTCGGCGTTATCGAAGCCGTTCGTGAGCACCCGGAAGTGGTAGGCGTGGGCCAGTTCGTGCAGGGCGAAGTTCGGCATTCGCCGCATCTCCGACTCAAAGTCATTCACGCCGGAAAACTCCACACCCCGCGCCATCAGTGGATCGCGACCGTTGGCGGCCAACCAGCCCGAATCGGGATGAAACTCCGCGCCGCTGCGGCCCGGCTGGTAGGCGGGGGAAAAATACAGAGGCACTTTCTTCAGTTCGGCCACGGCGGCCGCTGGCAGATCGCGCACAATCTCATCGAGCATCTTCTTCAATCCAGCGAGGGCGCGCGCGGTGTCTTCCGCCTCAGTCTCCAGCAACTTCTGATGGATGTGAACCTGCCAGCCGGAAATGTCGCGCGTCGCCCGCGGAACGACCACACGCTCGGGAGTCTTGGGTTCGGCTGTACGGGCCATCGTGAGACTCGTCAGCAGCACGATCAGGTAAACGACGGTGAAGCGGAGGAGTGGAATCGCTGACAGAGGATACTTCATGCCGTTATTTCGGGATTTCGTTCAGTGTGTAGTAAGCGCGGTCGTGCAACAGCAGTTCGCCGTCCCGGGACTTGAACTCAGGCAGGTGGAAGTCGTGAACGTGCCCCTGAACCAGGCCCTTCACCCGCAGGCGCACGCTGCTTCCGTCCGCCGCGACTTCGGCGGAGGTGATTTTGGGGTGCGTATGATCCACCTCAGGGCTGCCATAGTCCTCCTGGTAAATGTGCGTGTAGGTCTGGAGCGAATAGCTCTCCGGGCGGGCGGCGAGCGCGGCCTCCACGGGGCGGGTGAAGCGCAGCACGAAGCCATCGGGCTGAGCCCGAATGTCGAGGATTTCGAACGGCGTCTTGCCGGTCCAGTCGAGACGCTGGAGCAGATTGTCCTTCATCCCGCGCACGGGCCAACCGCGGTTCGTGCCGCCCACGATCAACTTACCTTCGGGTGTGAAATGCACCGCCAGGATCCCGGTGCCCAACCCTTCGCGGAAGGGATAACACGCACCCTGCCAAACGCCGTTGACCAACTCCGTCGTCACGCGCATCACGACGCACAACGAGTAATCACCGACGAAGATCTGCTGATCGAACGGACCGAACAACCCACCCGCGCGGCACACTTCGAACGCGGAGATCGAGCGGCCCATCTTTTTGTAGGGGAACACCACGGCGTAGGGAACCAATTCCTTCACGCGCAGACGCTCCGTCTCCAAGCGCGACGGCGAATTCGGCATCACCGGGGTCGCGCCCAGGTTGGTCGCAAACGGATACCAGTTGAAGCTGATAGGGTGCCCCATGAAGCCACCCGGCTTGAGGTGCTTGAGCGAACACGAGCCGTTCCACGGCCCCTGGCTCTCAACGTAGAACATCTCACCCTGCTCGTTGGGCCCCACGCCCAGCGGACTCCGGAGTCCACTGCACAACGGGATGGTCTTTCCGTCCGGCGTAATCTTGAGCGCCCAACCCCGAAACAATTCCTTCGAGTGGTAAGACTCGGACAGCCCCAGCGCGACGTAGAGATTTCCCGCCGCGTCAAACTTCGATCCGAGCGCAAACTCATGATAGTGACCGAAACCCCAGGCATCGCTGATCGTATCGTACCGGTCTGCGCGACCGTCGCCATTCGTGTCGGCGATCCTCGTGATCTCGGCCGCATGCGTCGCGTAGAACGCGCCGTCGCGCCAAGCCAGCCCGAGCACTTCGTCCAAACCGCTGGCGAATGTGCTCACCTTCGGGCTGGGGTTCTCCGCGCCCACACCGGTGAACAGCAGGATTTCCCCGCGCCGCGTCCCAACCGCGAGCCTTCCATCCGGCAGCGAAACGAAACTGCCGGACTCCAGATACACACCCTCCGGCATCGGAACATTCACCAGGCGGTAGTACGCGGCCTCCCGTTCCGCCGTGCCCCACGAATCACCAAACTCCTCGGCGGCCGTGACGAGGAACGGGAGCAGGCAAAGAAAGCTGAGAAGAAAACGACTCATGGCTGGGCGATGAAGTGGTACTCCAGTTTCAACTCACCGCCCGTCGCCGGCAGCAGGAGTTCCTTGGCGTCTCCAACGCCACGCACCGTGCCCGGCCCGGAGAGGCGCACCACCAAACTCCTGCCGATGGCGAACTCGTTCACTCCGCGGGGCTCGATGGAAGTGTTGGCAGCGACACGGAAGTACAGGCCAGCCGGCGGGGCCTGAGGAAACCTCAGGGTGCGTTCAAGTCGGGGACGGCCCGCGTTGGGCCGTTCGACAAAGAAGTCCTCCACCGCAAAACCGTCCACAAGGTAGCGAAACGTTGGCCGTTGCCGATCGTCGAGGATGTAGCCCTGGAACGAAACCGTCCGTGGTCGGGGGGTTGGATCCGGCACGGGCCAGACTTGGTCCGGCTGCGCGAGGACGGCGAAGGCCGGCCCCGAAGGAAACTTGACGGCGTCTCGGCCAAGGATGCGCGCCTCCCCGGCACCTTGGCCGCGCCAGATACCGGAAGCCTCGATGAACCCACCGGTCCAAAGAGAAGCGAGCCGCATCTGCTCGGCATCAAACGAGAGGTTGATGCCACCCGGATAGCCGACTCCGATGCCCCGCTTGCCAATGCCCGGGAACGCGCGGCGAATGATGACGGCCTCGTCCTTCACCGTGATGACGAGCGGCTCCAGCACCAACCCGGCGGGTTCGCTCGCATCAGGCCCTTGCTCGAGATATTGCCACAGCGCGTCCCGCTGCTGACCGGAGTCACCGCCGAGCACGTTGGTCAGCGGAGATTTTCCATCAGGCCAGAACCCGGGCATGATCGTGAGCGGCGAGAACCGCTCCGGTTGCTCAAGGTAACGATGAAACCAGTTCTCTTCCAACCGCTCCGTCATCGTCATCAAGTCCAAGGCCTGGATGGCCCCGGCGCTCTTCTCCCGGAAGGTGTGGCAGGCAATGCAGTTAAATCCTTTGCTGCCCACGAGATCACGGCCGACCTGGCGCGGCCGGCCGCTCTCGCCAACGCGGGTGAACACCGCTGGCGGCAGCGTATCGACAGCCTTCAAGCGGGCCACAAGTGGACCGGCGTTCGCCGAGCCAAACTTCGGCATCCGCGTGTTCAAATACGGTCGAGCGGAGGCACCGTTCGCGATGACTTCGTGCAGCCACCGCGCCTTGAGCTTGGCCCCCACGCCGGTGAGCGTTGGCGGGAGGCGGCCCTGGTCACCCAGATTCTCGTCCTTGCCGGTGAAATACTCGTGGCGATCAGCCGGGACTCCGCCGAGTCCATCCCGTTGATGACACGCAACGCAATTCAACTGAGTGAGCGTCAACTGCACCTCCTCCGCGGGCGTCCACAGCCTCGCGTCCTCGGACAACACCGCCCGCAACGCCGCACGTTGATTCTCCGCGAGCGGATAATGCGGCCAAGCGCCGCGCTGGTCCGACAGACATCCCTCACCCCCGCGCAGCTTGCTGAAGGCCGTGAGCACGGGGGACCCGAGTGGGGCCTCCGCGCGGTGGCAGGCCTGGCACCGATACTCGGCAAACAGCGCCTTGCCCCGCGCGGCGAGCGAAGGATCAGGTGAGAAGGCCGGTGGTGGAGTCTTCTGTTCGCGCAGCAGATAGCTCGCGAGGTCCGTCGCCTCTGTTCGTTCGAGCTGACCATCCGGCATCCGCCCGCTGGGCCGAATGTCGAGCGGTCGTTCCAGGAACGCCGCCAAGCTCGCAACGGTGTATTTTTCCGCCAAGGGACCCAGCGGCACCGAGCCGGACAACGACTTCTCCGGCGAATGACACGCCACGCACCCGACCGAGTGATACAACTTCCGGCCGCGCTCCACCGCCTCCGGTTGGGGCAGCTCCGAGGGCTTGGGTCGACCCAACGTGGCGAGGTAGTGCGCCAGCGCGTTGGCCACGTCCTCACGTTGCGCTTCCGGCAAGTGCGCCAGCACATCCGGCATCGTTGTCCCCGGCTTCACGCCGGAGGGCGACGCCAGGAACCGCCGCAGGTGTGCTCCGTTGACCCGTGCTCCGACCTCGGACAGGTCCGGCCCTGGTTTTGAGAGAAACGCCTTCTGTTCGCTAACGTGACAGGCGGTGCAACCCAACTCGCTCACGAGCACCGCCCCCGCGAACGGTTCCCGGCCGACGCGCTCCCACCCGGCGACGAACGGCGCTTGGGCGTGAACCAACCCGATCAGGATCGTTGCAAAAAATGCCCGCAGAACACCCTTCATCGTTCAGCCCTTCCGTGGTCGGGGTCCTTCCCGCTCGAGCCGGTGGGCAAATGCTCGTGCAGGTAATGGGTCAGCGTGCGGTAGAAGTGCACGACCGTGTTGGTCCCTTCCGAGATGCTGTGCGAGCGGTTCGGATACGGCATAACGGTGAACGGTTTGTCGCGCGCGATGAGTTCGTTCATCAGCATCTCCGTGCCCTGATAGTGGCCGTTGTCGTCGCCGGTGCCATGGACGACGAGCAGGTTACCCCGCAGATGCTGCGCATGCGTCAGCGGCGAGCCATCGCGATAGCCTGCGGCATTGTCGCCGGGCAAGCCCATGTAGCGCTCCTGGTAAATGGTGTCGTAAAGAAGCTGATTCGCATTCGGAGCCACGGCGATTGCCGTGGAATACAGGTCGGGATAACGAAAGATCGCGTTCAAGCTCATGCTGCCGCCACCGCTCCAGCCCCAGACCCCCACGCGCCCGGCATCGGCTTCCGGCCAGAGTCCGAGCATCGCGCGCACGGCGGCAGCCTGGTCGTGCGTCGCGAGAATGCCAATCTGCCGATACACGCTGCGGCGCCATTCGCGTCCGCGCGGCGCGGGCGTGCCCCGATTATCCACGCTCGCCACAAAATAGCCCTGCTGCGCGAGCATCCAATGCCACAGCCCAGTCTCCCCGTCCCACGAATCCCGCACGGTCTGTCCCGCCGGCTCGCCATAGACGTAGATCAACAACGGATGTTTCCCCACGCCCTCCCGTGCCGGAGGACGAATTCTCCAGGCATCCAGCAAAACGTTTCCTCCGATGTCGATCTTCAGGAATTCACTCACGGGCTGCTTCAGCGCCGAAAGCTTTTCTCGAAGCTCGCGATTGTCGGTCAGCACCCGGACCACTTTGTGATCGGGCAGGCTGACGAGTTCCACCGTCGTCGGCGTGGTGAAGGTGGACCAAGTATGCACCGCCCAACGGCAGTCCGGCGACACATCGTAGGTGTGCCAGCCGGGTTGTCCGTCGGGGGTGAGGCGCTCCGCGGGGCCGCCGGTCAGCCGTGTCCGGTAGAGGTATCGCTGGGTGAAGTTATCCGGGGAAGCGGCGTAGTAGAGCCAGCCGCCGGCGTTGTCCTGCGCCTCGATCGCGATCACGTCGAAGTCGCCGTCTGTGATCCGGGTGAATGACTTATCCTCCGCATCGGCGCGGTAGGCGTGCCGCCAGCCATCACGTTCGCTTAGCCAGACGAACCCTCCTTCCGGATCCGCCCAGCGGAACGGGTTCAGGTTGTCCACCCAAGCGGCGTCCGTCTCGCGCAGCATGACGCGCGTTGCCCCGTTCTTGGGATTGGCCAACATCACGAGATTGGTGTTCTGAAGGCGATTGAACTGCTGAAGGAGAAGGTGCGCACCGTTCGGCGTCCATTCAAGGTGAGGCAGATAATGCTCCCGCGGGTCGCCCGGAATCTGGAGCCAGCGCACGCGGCCTCCGGTGGCCGCCACCACACCCAAGCGAGTGGCCGAGTTGGTCTCGCCTACCTTGGGATACGGGAACGAAGTGATCTGGGGATAGCTGTCCGCCGTGTTGTTGAGCAGATGGAACTGGCGCACACCCGTGAGATCGAATTGCCAGAAGGCGAGGAACCGTCCGTCCGGGCTCCAACGAAAGCCATTGCGAATCTCGAGCTCCTCCTCGTTCACCCAGTCCGAGGTGCCGTTGATGCGCGTGGGGGAACCGTCGGTGGTCAGGGCCGTGACGCGCATCCGCGTCAATTCCTGAACGTAAAGGTTGTTCTCGCGCACGTAGGCCACCCGCGATCCGTCGGGCGAAAACTGGGCGAACATCAGCGTAGACGGCGCGCTGTCTCCCCCGAGCCGCCGGAGTTTGCGCGTGGCCAGGTCCAGTACCCAGTAATTACCGCGCGTGTTCCGGCGCCAGACCCGCCGGCTGTCCGTGAAGAGCAACAGCTTGGATTCGTCCGCCGAAAATTCGAACGCCTCGACTTCCAGCGGCGCGGTCGACCCTTCCGGAATGAACGCACTTGGCGGCACGAGCAGTTTCTTCCCGCCCGTCGGATCGATCCGAACGAGATCACGGCCCGGACTGCCCGCTTCCGGAGTCTCCAACGTGAAGTAGTCCGAGGCGCGCCGACTCCAACGCAAGGGCGCGGGACGTTCCTCCCGGAACTCCTTGGACCCAAAGATACGGTCCACGGTGAGCAAGGAGGGATCAGTGGCCCGCGGGGGAATACTGTGGGCGATTCCCGTTGGTTCAGAGGCTCCCGCTTCGAGTACCAGGCAGGCGAACCAGGCGAGCAGACCGAGGAGTTTCATTGGAAAACGCTGTGCTGCGCGTTCCCGCCGGAGAGCAGATACGCCATTAAATCCATCAACTCCTCGGGGTTCATCCCACCAATCATCCCGGTGGGCATGGCGGAAATCTGGGAGTAACTGATGCTTTCGACTTCCGCGGCTGAAACCTTCGCAATCTGGTTGAGGTCGAAGGGATTCGAAGCGACCGCGACTTCCTGGTCATTGCGCAGAACGAGGCGTCCGCGGAGTTCTTCGCCGTCTTTGAGCTTCACCATGCTCACCATGTACTGCTCGGAAATGGAGGCGCTCGGCTCGCAAATGGCAACCAGGATGTCGCGAAGGGAGTACCGACTACCCACGGAGCCGAGGTCGGGTCCGGAATATCCGCCTTCGCCACCGATGCGATGACAGGCGATGCACAGGCCGGCCGAGAACATCTTTTTGCCGCTGTCGAAATCGCGCCCGCGCAGCTCGCCGCCGAACAGATTCATCGCGCTCTCGACCGTCCACGCCACGCGCGGGCCCTTGGGCTGGGGCAATTTGCTGAGGTCTACGGCCGGAAAGTCGGCGAGCAGGCCGGTCAGTTTCTCCACGTCGGCTGTTTCAAGCTGCGCGATGGCATCCTGACGAATGGCGCGGATGTATCCCGCGAAACTCCGGCCGCCATCCTTGGCCAATGCCTCGTTCAGCCAGCCGAAAAAGTACTTCCGGTCTTCCAGCGCCCAGCCACTACGAACGCGACGCAAGCAGTCTGCGAAGTGAATGTTCCGGGTATTGGGCGTGTTCGCCATCATCTTCAAAATGGCCGCACCATACTCGTGCCGGGCGAGCATCGTCCGGTCGTAGTCCACCGTTTCGGCCTGCTGGGACTTCATGAGCGCGATGGTTTTCCGCGCGATCGACGGCGCATCGAGGAAGGAGAGTACCCGGCATAACTCGGCATTCACGGCGACATCGCTACCGGGGAAATGCACGTCGAGCTGGGCAATGATGGCTGCCGCTTGCTTCGTGGAGGGCACACCCAGGCGCACGAAACACAGCGCGTAGGCGCGCAGCAGCGCGAGTTGATCTTCGCGTTCGAACTTCCCAAACGGAAGTTCGCCCAGCTTCTCGAGCAGACGGGCCGAGAGGGACTTGTCCCCGTGGCGCACCAAGGCGATGGCCGCGTAAATCACAGCGCGCGGATGGGTCTCCGCAAAAACTTTCTCCTGCCACAAGGGGAGGTCTTGATTCTCGATCGCAATGCGCGCGGCGTAGCGGATGTGTCGGTCGGCGTGGGCGAGAAACGGCCACGCCGTCTCCACCGCCTCCACCCCGACACCGGGAGTGTGCCGCTTCTCCAGCGAGTGCCGCAGTGCGCGGAGATCCCTGTTGGCCACCAGCGGACGCGCTGAGCCGCTGGTCGTTCCGCCCGTGTAGCGCACGCGATACAGCCGCGACTCCGTCAGGCGCCCGCCGGTGAGGAAGTACATCGCGCCGTCCGGGCCAAAGCGCATCGCCGCGATATTCAGCGGGCTGCCATGGAGGAACTCCGCCTTCGTCCCAGTGTAACTGGAACCACTCTCCTGCATCGTCACGGTGAAGATGGTGCCGAACGTCCAGTCGCACACGAAGAGATCGTTCTGAAACTCCGCCGGAAAATTCGAGTGATGGCCGAAGCTGATGGCCGTCGGCGAACCGGGCCCCATGTCGAGCACCGAACCCAGGCTGTCCGCGAAGTAATCGCGCCACACGCCCGTGTTCGCCCGCCAGCCGAATTCCGCGCCACTCGTAACGTGATTGATGCGCGTGGGCCGATACCAGGGTGAGCCGATATCGAACTCCATGTCCGAGTCATACGTGAACAACTCACCCTCACGATTGAGTGCCAAGTCCACCGAATTGCGAAAGCCTGACGCGATCAACCGCCACTCCTTGCCGTCGGGCGAGATGCGGCAAATCCAACCGCCCGGTGGTTCCAGCCCCACCGAGTGACCGCTCGGGTCGGGAATGATCGGCAGCAACGAATCCTCCTGCCAAACCCGCGGCTGCGCGGACACCGAACCCTCCGGTACGTGCGTGTAATTTCCCGCCACCAGATAAAGCCCCGTGCCGTCCGCCGTCGGGATGATGGAATGCGCCGAGTGTTCGTAGCCCACGTTGAGTTTTTTCAGCAGCGTAAACTCGTCATACTGATCGTCTCCGTCCGTATCGCGGATGCGATAGAAGCCGCGCATGTTCGCCAGATAGAGACTATCGAACGCGTGAACCAGCCCGAACGCGCCGCCCACCTTGCGGCTGCCCCACTCGATCGGCTCGTAGGGAAATCCCGACAGGTTCTCCACCTTAAGCCCCGCGCCAGCCGTTGGCAGCGTCACCCGGTAAATGCCCGTCTCATCTTGGTCCGAAACGAGGAGCCGACCCTTCGGATCGAATGCCATCGCAATCCACGACCCCTGGGCCTTCGGAACAACGTAGAGCAACTCCGCATCGAAGCCCGCGCGCAACGTGATGCCCGTATCGGCATCAAGCACCAACGCGGGCGCAACCGCGCCGGCTATGCGGAAGGCCAAGAACGCGCAGAGAATGGAGAGGATGCTCCTCACAGTTCGGTGTTGGGAGGTCTTCGAGGAAGGAAGTTCACTTGGCAGAGGTGCAGGACGAGAGCATTGTTTTCAGGTAGAAGTTACCTTTGGACTCATCATCCGTCTTGGAGTTGAATGTCATCCAGCCGTGAAATCCCGCCCACTGACGCAGCTCGCCGCAGCGGTTCCTGGCGTAGCGCCGCCGGTGGACGTCACCCTCCTGGAAAGCCTCTTCGACCAGGCGCCGGACGTGGTGTTCTTCATCAAGGATGCGACCGGACGGTACCTGGTGGTTAACCGTTCCCTCGTCGAGCGGCACGGTCTGCGCCACAAATCCCAGGTGCTCGGCAAGCGGCCCTCCGAAATTTGTCCCGGTGAATTTGGCCGCATTCCGGCCGCCCAGGACGAGGCCGTGTTGCAGACTGGCCGCCCGCTCTTGGACCACCTTGAACTGCATTGGTCCACCCCACACAAGCCTGGATGGTGCCTCACGACGAAGCTGCCGATCCGTGATGCCGCCGGGAAGATCATCGGTCTGATCGGCATCTCGCGCGACGTTCGAGCGCCCATCGGAACCCGCGAGATCCCCCTTGATTTCGCCGCTGCGCTCGACCAGTTCGAGAACAACCTGGCCGAACATATCACTCCTTCCGCCCTAGCCCGTCGAGCGAAGCTTGCCCCGCCCCGGTTTGCCCGTCTGATGAAGCGGTTCTTCGGCCTAACTCCCAGCCAATTCATCGCGAAGACCCGAGTCGCTGCGGCGTCACGTTTGCTGCGCGAGACCGAGCAGACCGTCGCTGACATCGCGCTGGCCTGTGGTTTCTATGACCATAGTTCCTTCACCCGGACCTTCCGCGCCCTGACCGGAGTGACTCCGACCCAGTTTCGCGCCGGTGGAGCAGCGAGGCTATGAAAGGGCGTCAACCTGCGGTCAAACCTGGCAAGGCGGGTTCCCCCATCATTCCCGGCTTGGGCGCTGACCTGCCGGCTCTTCAGAAGGCGCGGGCGCTGTGGCAGGCCAATCGTTTTGACGAGTCCGTGGAGTTGTTTGAGCAAACGGCCCAGCGGTATCCGCAAAACGCCGTTGCCTTGATTGACGCCGCCCGTGCTCTGGGAGCTCGATTCGAAATTGGCCGGGCGGAACCGTTCCTCGAGCGGCTGATGGTCCTGGCCAAAGGACGCCCGGACTTGCTGCATCTGGTCGGGCAGACCTACCGGATGATTTTCCGGCCCGAACTGGCGCAACGTTGTTTTGAGCAAGTGGTGGCTCGGACCCGCGATATTCCCGATGCCGCGCTCGAACTGGCCGTGTTGCTCGAACGTCGGCATCAGGTCACCGAAGCGTTCGCCCAGATTGAGGACTGTCTTCGTCATGATCCAACCTACGCCGAGGCCCAGTTGTTTCGAGCCCGTCTGTTGCGACGGCTGAAACGAGGCGAGGAATCCCTCAGCGCCTTCCGGAAGATGGCCCACGACAACTCACTACATCCAGCGGTACGCGCTCAGGCTTGGACCGAAGTGGCCCAGGAATTGGACCGCCGGGAAGAGTATCGGCCGGCCATGCTCGCGTTGCTGCAGGCCAAGGAATTATTGCGGCAACGGGAGGGACCGCTGTTGCGCGAAGCGGAGTCTGTTCTGCAACACCTCGTAACACTCAACGAGTCTCTCACGGCGGATCACTATCAGCGCTGGCAACAGGAAGGAAGCGAACAGCCTTCCGCTCGAACGGCGGTACTAACCAGTTTTCCGCGTTCGGGTACGACGCTTCTGGAGCAGGTCCTCGATAGTCACTCGGACGTGGTCAGTTCCGACGAACGGGAGGCCTTTGCCCGGGATATCTTTCCCTCGCTCTGGTTGGGCTCGGGACTGCCCTATCCCACGGCCGCGGCATTAGATTCTTGCCCACCTGCGGAGCGGGCGCGGCTGAGGCAGCGCTATTCTCGGTTTATGGAAGCCGCCCTCAACGAACCTTTGGCCGGGCGGCTGCATCTGGACAAGAATCCGCCGATGACTCTGGTACTTCCCGGATTCCTTCGGCTGTTCCCTGAAGTGCGGGTGCTGTTCGCGCTACGTGATCCGCGGGACGTGGTGATCAGCTGTTTCTTCCAGTCGCTGCCGCTCAACCCCAACAGCGTTTGTTTTCTGACGTTGGAGCGGACGTGTCGGCGGTATGCCGAGGACCTGCGGGTCTGGAGGATTCTGCGAGAAAGGATGGTCTCCCCCTGGCTGGAAGTCCGCTACGAAGACACCGTGGCCGACCTGGAGCGCGAGGCTCGCCGCGCCCTGGGATTCCTCGGGCTTCCCTGGGAGGAGTCGGTGCTTGGATATCGCGAACGGTTGCGGACTCGGGCTGTGGGTTCCCCCAGCTATGAAGCCGTTAGTCAGCCTCTGTACACCAAAGCGATCGGCCGCTGGAAACACTACCAGGAGTTCTTGGAACCCTGCCTGCCAATCCTGGAGCCCGCGGTCCAGACGTTCCAATACTGAAACCCCAGACCGCCGGCTGTTACAGCTGGACGGAGAAAAAGGGACCGTCATTGATGCGAACGGTACGCGCGATTCCCGGCCGACACGAACCGTTGTGGACGAGGGAGAAGGTGGGGCACTAATTCAGCCGCACGGATTGACGCCTCCCGACCAACCCGGCGGACGACCCGCTCCGGTTGCATCTCGGGGGGGACAGACCCAAAGTTGCGCTCACGGAATGGAAGCGACCGAACAAACCGCGGACGTGCTGGTCATCGGAGCCGGGATGGCGGGACTGACCGCGGCGGCGGAATTGCAAGGTGCCGGTCGCCGGGTGCTCGTCCTCGACAAGGGCCGCGGCTTGGGCGGGCGGTTGGCGAGCCGTCGGATTGGGGGAGCGACGTTCGACCATGGGGCACAGTTCATCACCAGCCACCATCCGCGCTTCACCGCCCTGCTCGAACAGGGTCGGCGCAGCGGCGCCGTCCAGGAATGGAGCCGCGGTTTTGCGGGCCGTGCGGACGATCCAATACACTGGTGCGGCCAACCCGCGATGTCCGCCGTGGCCAAACACCTTGCGCTCGGCCTGGACTACCAGTTGGAAACGGCCGTGGTCGCCTTGCAGCGGGTCGGCGATCGCTGGCGCGCCGAAACCACGACGGGCCGCGCTTTCACCGCCGGAGCCGTGGTCCTCACGCCGCCCGTGCCGCAGTCGCTCGCGCTTCTTGACGCAGGCGGCTTCGTCCTCGCCCCCGATTTACGGACCCGGCTCGCGGGCATCGAATACGAGCGTTGCCTGGCCGTCCTGGCCGTGACCCAGGGTCCTTCGCGGGTACCTCCTCCCGGCGGCCTGGCACTCACCCAGGGGCCGATCACTTGGATCGCAGACAACCAGCTGAAGGGAATCTCCTCAGAGCCATCCGTGACGATCCTCGCCACACCTGACTTCAGCCGGGAACATTGGGAAAACGACCAGCAGGAAAGCGCCCGGCTGCTACTCGCGGCCGCGGCCGAATGGCTCGACGCGAACGTGACAACCTTTCAAGTCCACGGCTGGCGCTACAGCAAGCCGAAGCGGGTCTATGGAGAGCGCTGCGTGCTTGTGTGCCAGTCCCCGGCGCTGGTCCTCGCGGGCGATGCCTTTTCCGGCCCGCGCGTCGAAGAGGCCGCGCTCTCGGGCTGGGCCGCAGCCACGGCGATTTTGGAGGCCGCCAGCTAGCCGACAAAGGGCGTCGGCAGTCCGAAGCCCGGAGACGATGGTCTGCGCGCGGCAGTGTCCGCGAAGGTCGAACGGCTGAAGCGCCACTTCGATGAGCCTCCGTTTCTTCGTGGTCGTCATGGGGTCACGCCGAGGGCGGAAAGACCCACAGCGCGGGGCGGCCCACGTTGCAGTGAACGGCGCGGCCGAGCAGGGTACCGGTGGCCACCGAGTAGTAGAGATTGCTGCGGGCGAGATTGCCGAGAACGAAGCCGGTGGCTGGCTGGCTGAGCTGGTGCAGGCGCATTTCGGCAGAGGGCACCGGATAGAAAATGGCTTGCACTGCGGCGTTGGGGCTACCGTCTTCGCCAACCAACTCCGGGAAGCGGGAGATCCAAGCGCGAGGGTCGTGGCCAGAGACAGCAGCGGCGCGATCGGCGGCGAAGACGGTCTTTCGGCTGAGCGCGGGAAGCACCAGCAGGCTGACGAACGCCCAGAGCGTCATCCAGCAAGCGTGCCCGAACAGCGCGGCGGCGGTTGGGCGGGCGGCCAGTTGGAAGAGTTGTGTGCCGACAAAACTGCCAAGCAGATTCCAGCCGAGGATCAGCGCGAACGTTCGTCCGGGCAGACCCTGGGCGATCTGCCAGCGGCGCCGGCTCGATTCGGCGGCGAGTTCAGACTTGGGCAAGGTGCTCATCCAGCCCGCTGGCAGGAGGCTCCTGGCACGGCGACCGAGCCCGACAACCCCGCCAGTAAACGCTGGGTCACTGACCGTGCCGGTAAGCATCGACCCTCCCTCGTGCGAATGCTCGGAAGTCGCGACGCCTCCGATCACGAACAGGAGCTGCCGCCGCCCCAGGACCAGAACCAAGGTCACGAGCGCAATGCCTGCGCCAAATCCCCCCGTGAGCCTAAGACTTAGCGCGCTCGCGAGCCCGGCGACGACGAGCACAAGGGTGTGACCCGCCACGCCGCGTGACCAGCCGCGCAAGAAGGTGGCGACCGACGGCCGTGGCTCGGGCATCAGCACCACGCCGCCAAGGACGTCGCAGGCCGCCTGTACGGCGATCACGCCGGCACCAATCGCCCAGAACAGCAGCGGTCCGGGCGGAGCGCCGTCGTTGCGCGTTAGCCAGAAAAGCCCTGAACACGCGGCCAGCACCCAGAACCCGACATTGGTGATACCAAGGCGCAGGCGGCGGCGGGAAAGGCGAATCTGGTCCGGACCCATCCCACGTAGAGTTGCACAGAACTGTTCACGACGCGACCGACGGCCTCCCGGCCCGCGGACCTAGGGGCGCCTTGGGCCAACCCCGCCGGCATTCCCGCCGGTCACCCGAAGGCTCCCGTTGGCTGCCACCGCGAACGAAGGGGCAATGCCTGCGGTGATCCTATTCCAGGTCCGGTTCCCGCCTACCCGTAGGCAGGTCAGACGACACCGTGCTTCGAAAACCACGCCAGCATCCGCTTCCAGGCGTCCGTCGCCGCGTCCTTCCGATAGCTCGGACGGTAGTCGGCGTGAAAGGCGTGGGGCATTTCCGGATAGACGTAGATCTGACTCTCCTGGTCCTTGCCCGCCGCCTTCAGCGCGGCGTTGAGACGCTCCACCGCCGCTGGCGGAATGCCCGTGTCGGCCCCGCCGTACAACCCCAAGACCGGCGCGTGCAGCTGACCCGCGATGTCGGCGGGGGTTTTCGGCTGCGCCGGCGGATTAGGATTCAACCCGCCGTACCACGCGACCCCAGCTTTGATGGCCGGATTGTGGGCCGTGTACATCCAGGTCATGCGCCCGCCCCGGCAGAATCCGGTGATGCCCAAGCGGCGGATGTCCGCCTTGGGCTGCGTGCCCGCCCACGCCACGGCCGCATCCAAATCCGCAAACGCCTGTTCGTCGGTCAATTGATTCGCCCCGGCCAACACGTCCTTGATTTCCGGCAGTTGGGACAAGTCGCCGATTCGCGAATAAGGCTCGACCACCAGGGCAAAATAGCCGGCCTTGGCCAGGCGGCGCGCCACATCTTTAATGTGTTCGTGGGCGCCCCAGATTTCGGGGACGACCAGGATCGTGGGGTACTTTCCGGCCCGTTGTGGCACCGCGAAGTACACCGGGATCTGCGTGCCGTCCTTCGCCGTAATCCGCGTCCCTCCGGACTCCAGACCGTCCGCCGAGGTCACGATCATGGTCTGGGCACTGACCGGTTGCATGGAGAGGGCAATCCCGGCCGCCGCTGAGGCGACGAGAAACTCTCTGCGGGACTTCAACGATCGGGATCGGGTGTTCATCGGCGGCAAGAATGAAGCCGGGCCGTCCCCCGTTTCCACCCCAAATGCCCAGGACCAGCGCCCCGACTGAAATGGTCCAGTTAAGTCCCGAGAAAAAATCTGCGTAAATCGGCGTTGAATCTGCGGTTAAACCGTTCCCTCAGAACTTCCAAAAATCCGAGCCACCCGAGGCGTTACTGATGGCCACCCTTCTCCCACGATGGAAACGCCGGCTCGTCCAGATCGATGTCCTGATAAAGCTTCGGATCGAGCGGTTTCGCCGAAACTGGGGGAGGGCCGGGACGTTGAATGGCCACCAATCGGGCCACGGGCAATCCATGCCGGGCGATCACGACCTCTTCCCCGCGTTCGGCCCGGCGAAGCAAATCGGCCAGTTGGCTTTTGGCCTGCGCCAAGGAAGCTTGCATGACCATAAAAACCGTTACTTCCGGCAGTGGGTCAAGCTCACTCCGGTTATGGGCGCAGGTGGAGAAAATCGAGACCAGCGAAGGTGGTGAAATCCGAGTCGAAGGAGACGACGCGGGCTCCGGCAGACGAGGAGAGCGCGGCGATCCAGGCGTCTGTCCAACGGTGAGCTGAAAAACCCGGGATGCGGCTCCAGGATTCGAAGCGTTTTTCGGCGGCGAGGGAATCTTCGACGAAACAGACCTCGGGCAGGACCGTGAAGGCGTGGTAAGCATCCCACGCCTCGGCGGAGGAGAAAGGCGCTCCGTGCATCACCTGTGAATGGGTGAGCAGGCGGAGCAAGCCCAGCATGGTCACTCGGCAAAAGGCGATTTCGGCGGCGGCCTCGTGTTCCCAGTAGCGACGGGCACGGGCGTGGTGCGCATGGTCCGGGTCGATGAGGGCGAGCCAGAGGTTAAGGTCAGGAACGTCAATTGCCGCCATGGGCATCCTCGGCGACGAGCAGGGCGTCGATTTCGCGGTTGGAAAGGGCAGGGTGCGGGACGCCGCTGGCCTTGCGGATCACGGGCAGAGGACTGCGCGGACGGGCTTCGGTCCTGGCGGCTGCGATTTGGGCGAGACCGGTCTGGAGGATTTCGGCGACGAAGTCCTTGAGCAGCACACCGCGCAGGGCGGATTGGGCCTTGAGTTCGCGAAACAGCGGATCGGGTAGGTCGAGCGTCGTTCTCATAAAAACAGTTTTATGCGAAAATGCGCGATGCGGTCAAAAATGGCAACGGGTGAAAGGCGTGTCGGAGGGGTAGCGTCGAAAGAAGAAGGACAACTTGAGGCTGACCAAGCGTTCATCCCGGAGAGACTCCCAGATCCCGAAAACCTGCCACGCGCCCTGCCACGAACCTGGGCGAAACTGAAATCTGGAGCGTTCGGGACGGCTGTGATCGACGGGACTGCTGCTTCGAGTTTGTGCGTGAGTCCGAACAACAAAAAAACCCAGCCAACCGTTGTGGTTCACTGGGATAAAGTAGATGGCGGAGAGGGAGGGATTCGAAACCTCACTACCCGTGTTCAGAAATCTTCGCAAATCGTCGCAAAATGACCGCTTTTATTCGGTATTTTGACACTTTTCCTCTCTCTTTTGAAAAAGCCCGGTCGGTCGAAAAAGCGCACGGAAACGAACAAGAGTTGTCAGCAATTGTCGGCAAAACCAACCCATGAGCGGACATCGGGATGATGGGGTTCCCGGTGAGGTGTCGAGCCGACGGCCTTCTTACTCCATTCCGACAGTCGGAAAGTATCGCTGCCGGAATCGAGTCAACGTCCAAAGCCGCTGATCTGTGTACACCAGCGTCAGTCCCTCGGTGTTAGCTATAGCGGCGAGCAGCCGGTCCACCGGATCTCCGTGCGCCCAGTCCCAAAGCCCGGCGCCCCGAGCGGCCTCAAACGTTACTTGTACCGTCCGGTAACCCGCCGTCGCCTCGGCGAGCCATTCGGCGGGAGCGAAACGACGGAGCCGATTATTGCGAACAAGGCTGTTCCACCGACGCCGACCTGCCGGATCGCCGAAAAACAACTCTCCACTCACGCCCGCGAACCCGCGATTCGGTGGACGCATACGAATGCAAGTGGAGCCCGCTTCAGCCCGACCTCCGAAACCTGGTCGACTTCCGGGCCGCCTATCCTCAGGGACGAAACTTTGTCGTAGTTCCCCAGCGAATGGAGCCCGCCGTGCGTCAAATTGCCGGGCTAGCGTTTGAATGGGTCACCCCTGTCGAATTGATGGCAATGGCCAAGTCTTCGACCGACCAATGAGCGGACCAGCCCCCCCATGGGACAGACGGCGGGCTCGATGCGATCCGATGGGAAACAGCCCGTATTCCTCAGTGAACCTCAAAGCGGCGCAGTGCGGCGATCACATCGGGCCAGCGGAAGAAGACACTGTGCCCGATTTTGATGTAAGGCAGGTACCGTCGCTTCATCCACGTCTCAATGCACCGCGGCGTCTTCTTGAGCCGCAGGGAGAGTTCACGCTTTGTCAGAAATCCATCCTCAGCGGTCAGAATCGGTTCTCTTGGAGGCGAAGTTGGAGAGGAATCTTTCGTCATCGTGCAGACATCTTCGCACTTTGCCGAAGCCCGTCGGTGTACCTGCAACACAATCGTTCACCATCAAAATGCTCCAGCGCCAACTTTTACCCGACATACGGAAGACCGGGACTCCATCCTCAAGCGAGGTACCGTGTTGATCGGGTTACGGCGTGTCCTCCTGCGATGTACGCCCTGTCCATGCGGGCACCAAGAATCATCGCCGCCGCGCTGGCGCGACAGCGATGACCAGCGGCGCATGCCGCGATCGATCAGACGTACCAGTGCCCGAGGCTGCGGAGGGATGAATGCGTGGTACTTCCGAGGATAATGTGGTCGAGGACTTCGATCTTGAGCAGTTGACCCGCTCGGATGAGGTCTCGGGTTGTGCGGATGTCTGCCTCACTGGGAGTGGGATCACCCGCCGGATGGTTGTGAGCCAAAATCACCGCATGGGCACTGGCCACAATGGCCACTCGGAAGACTTCCCGAGCATGGACGAGGACGGAGTCCAGAATTCCCATTCCCACGATGACGTGACCCTTGATCCGTCGACGGGTGTTGAGAATGAGGACTACGAAGAATTCGCGATCCGGATCGAAGTACGGATTGGTTTGCACATGCAACCGCCAGTAATCGGCCGCCTGTTGCGGTGTGGAACAGTCCTGCAGTTGATCGGGAGTAGGACATTCGCGCAGTGCGACCAGTTTCCATTCCCGGGGTTGGTTGGCGGACCGGATGGCCCGGGCACCCTGCTGGGTGGCGGCTTCGATGGCCTGGGTCAGGGGTGAAGTGCAACGGTGCGATTCGTTCGGCGAGGTGACTTCGGTGGTGCTCATGTGTTGTGGTTCGTGCCGAAGGAGCGGGAGTGCTCTCTTCACCGGGACCCCAGAGAGCACGACTGCTCCGCCGAACCACACCCGGACGCGGTCGCGCCGTCGGGCAGCGAAGCCTCAGCAGCGCCGTGACAGGGCCGCGGCTGCGGGCCTGGCGCGAGCGGTGCGCGAAGCAACCAAAGGCGCGATCGCGGGAGGGCATGAGCACCCATGATTCACCGCCGAAATGAAGGGGCGCCTGCCACTGATCTCAACGTCAGCACCAAATAATCCCGGAAGGGAATCACGTTCAGTCAACGGATAGTGCCAGCCACTTCACACCCGGATTGCCGGTTTCCGGCCGGGTTTAACTGTTTCGGCCGGGGTCTCCTGCTCTGCCATGGAAATTGCCTGTTCCGGGCCCGGTTCGGCGTCGAGTTGGGTGGCGGCTTGGTTCTTGGTCAGGTCGAGTTGGTCGGCGATGGCGGACTGGCGATTCCGCAGCTCTTGAAAATGCTCCTCGTGCTCGAATGGATGGCCAATCCGCGCTTCGAGTTCGGTGGCACGTTTGAGGTGGCTGGCGCTCTCTTGTTCTAGTTTTTCACCCCGTTCCTCGATACTCTGGAGGGTGGCTTCCAGGGATCGGATGGTGCCCAGGGCGGTGTCGGTCACTCGGGCGGGGTAACTATTGTGACCCCGGAGGATGATCTCCGGGCCGTCACCGAAGCCGGTTCGAAGGACGAGGTCGAACCCGCCGAATCGCCCCACTTGGACTTCATTCAGGGAGCGGCTTTTGAGCTTCTCGGCCTGACGGAGGAGGAGTTCGCCGGCGATTCCCCGGTTGGTGATGGTCTGACCGTTGATCTCGATGGTGAAACGATCGCCAGAAGTGTCTTCACGGCTCCCCAGGTCAAGGCGCAGGTTGGCTAGTCGGCGGGCACAGCTGCTTGCATCGTCTTCGGCGCGTCGGCGCTCACCCCGGATCCGGTACTGCTCCTCGGAATGGGCGGACCGCAATCGCGTCAGCCGCATCAATTCGGCATCCACCTGCGCCTTCTCGATGACCAGGGGATTCCCGGACGCGATGGCTTTGACCTCGGCATAGGTCAGGGCAGCCGAATCGAGGTCCTCCAGACGCCGGATCGTCATGTCACCGCTCATCACCTGGGCGATGAACTTCGCCTTGGTCTCCAAGGTTTGCCACATGTAGGCGTCGAAGGATCCACCAGTGACGTAGCGGTAGATCTGGACCACGGGATTTCGGTTCCCCTGACGGAGGATTCGGCCTTCGCGCTGCTCGACATCGGCGGGTCGCCACGGGGCGTCCAAGTGATGCAGGGCAATCAGCCGTTCCTGGACGTTGGTCCCAGAGCCCATCTTCTGGGTGCTCCCGAAGAGAATTCGAACCTTGCCGCTCCGAACGTCTCGGAAGAGGCCTAGCTTCGCGGCGTCAGTCTCAAAATCCTGGATGAATTCCATTTGGCTCGGCGGAACGCCCAGCGCCTCCAGCTTTGCCGCCATGTCGCGATACACGGAGAAGCCGGAATCGCGCGGGGTGGAGAGGTCGCAGAAGACCAACTGAGTGGAACGTTCCGGCTCCGAAGCCTTCCAGATGCGGTGGATGTTCTCGACGGCGAGGTTGACCTTGCTCTGCGGGTCGTCCCGGGCCCCCGGAAGCACCAAGCGCAGGTCAAGCGCCGCCTTCCGGCCCTCGGACGTGATCTTCAGCATGTTGTCCACTCGTGGGTCCACGCGGTTGGTTTTCAAGGCCTCCGCTCGGGCGGCGAGTTGCCCGACGAGCGCTTTCAATTCCGGGGTGGCGGGGGCGTTCCGAATGCTCGGCTTGCCGTTCTCCAGTGTCGGGCGCGGCAGATGGAGCATGTCGGCCGTCTGCACGTCCGCCGTCTGACGGAACATCTGCATCAATTCCGGGACGTTGATAAACCGGGCGAAGCGGGTGTTGAGCCGATACCCAGCGCCTTCCGGCGAAAGCTCCAGGGCCGTGACCGGCTCTCCGAACGTGGCGGCCCACGAATCAAAGTGATGGAGGCTATGGCGTTTCAACGCCTCCGGCTGGAGATACCGCTGCATGGTGAACATTTCGGCCATGCTGTTGGCGATGGGTGTGCCCGTGGCAAAGACCACCCCACCGCCCCCATTGAGCGACTGGACGTGACGGACCTTGAGGTACATATCGAAGGCCCGCTCGCTCGCCGTCTGCGGCAGACCGGCAATCCGGGTCATCTTCGAGACGTAGAACAGATTCTTGAAGTAGTGGGCTTCATCGACAAACAGCCGATCCACCCCCAATTCCTCAAAGGTCAGGGTGTTGTCCTTCTTCCCTTCCGCAGCGAGTCCTTGGAGTCGGACTTCGAGCCGCTTCTTGGCCTTCTCAATCTCCTTCACCAGCCGTCGATCCCCGGAGCCGACGTGCTGCCGTTTCACCATCTCCAGTTCATGCAGCTGTTCCTCGAAAAACCGTTCCTTGGTGTCTTTGGCCAGGGGAATTCGCTCGAACCCGGAATGAGTGACGATCACGGCATCCCAATTCCCCGTGGCGATCCGACTGAAGAGTTTCTTCCGGTTCGCCGCCTCAAAGTCCGCCTTTCCGGCCACCAGAATTTGGGCACCCGGATACAAGGTGAGCAGCTCTGTGGAAAACTGGCCGAGCATGTGGTTCGGAACCGCAAAGAGCGGCTTGTGGCACAATCCCAGGCGTCGCAACTCCATGGCAGCGGCTACCATTGTGAAGGTCTTCCCTGCCCCTACGACGTGCGCGAGCAAGGTGTTGGGAGTCTGTAGAATGCGCCAGATTCCCGCCTTTTGATGACCCTGAAGGGTGATGTTCTGACTGGCACCGGGCAGCGTGAGGTGGTCGCCACTGAAGGTGCGCACGCGGGTGTGATTGAACGTGTCGTTGTACTGCCGACACAGCCGCTCCCGCCGGGAATCCTCGCTCCAAATCCATTCCGCGAACCGCTCCTTGATCCGCTGCTGCTTCTCACGCGCCGCCTCCGTCGCCTGGGCGTTAACGGTGGGTTTCTGATCCGCGTCGTAATCGTGAACGGTCGGGGTCCTGAGGTTGAGCGCATCCTCGATGAGTTCGAGGGCCGAACGGCGATCCGTTCCCCAATCGGTGGTATTGGCCGTCGCCCGTTTGACCTCCCAATCTCCCTCGAGAAACCAAGTCCCTAACGCAGCCACGTGGCCAACCCGAACCCCGGTCGAGACTCCCAGCAGTTCCTGGGTGAACTGTTCGACATCACTGGCCGGCAGCCAGGCGGCGCCGAGGCGTACATCGATTTCGGAAGGGCCCAAGTCCGCCGGCAGAACCGATTTCAGGGCTGTGGCATTCTCCAGAAATCGCGGATCGGTGAGCGCCGCGGCTTCGGCGATTTCCAACTTCTCGCGCACGTTTCCGGAGAGGTATTGGTCCTCCGTCTCCCACTGATTCGACTGGGGATTCAGGAAGATCAGGCCTTTGAGTTCGGGCACCAGTTCGTCCGCGGATCGCCGGAGTAGGCCCGACATGTGATCCAGATCCACCCTGCCCTTGTCGTTGAGCGAAACCAGGAGAGCCTCCTTCGCATCCGCCGCCCTCAACACCTCGTGGCGCCGGTGAATGGTCCGCTCCCGAAAGACGGCGGCTTTGGTGGCCAGTCCAGATTCACTGTCGAACTGCTCAAGGGACAGCAGTAACGGCAGGTCGGGATCGCCGTCGAAAGCCCGCTGATTGGCCCGCGCATGGATGGGACCATGGCGACCAGCAAACCGGTCGTAGGCCACGTTGAGTGCGTGCCGGGCGGCAAGAACTTGGTCCTCAGGGCTGCCGTCGAGCTGGGTTCGAAGGCAGCTGCGGACCGCGTCCCGAACCTGAATGAGGCCCCGGATCCGCGTCCTCGTTTCCAAAGGCAGGTCGTTGAGGGGGCGCAGGACATCTTCGTCCCGGAAGCACACCAAGCCATTGTTCAGACAATAGGCGTTCGGCTTGACGTCATCCGGGGCCGGCACGGTTTGATCGAGGGTCGGTTCCGCGATTCGCCGTTCCTGCGAGTGGTAGACGCCCGACGGCAGCTGTGAGATCGCTGACTGCAACGCCTCCGCCAGATCTCGTCCGTCGGACTCCAAGGTCGGTTCGCGGTCGCGGTACATCCGGCCGGCCAGTCGCATCCGTCCGAGCATCCGCTCCGGACGTTGGGCGAAGTACTCGTTCAGCCTGAAGTCTTCACCGGCCTCATTGGTGTACCCCACGGTCGCCTTCCACGACGGCCCCGCGGGCGCCTCGCCGGGTTGCAGCCGCCGGAGCATCACGATGTCGGTGGTGACTTCCGTCCCCGCATTCTTCTTGAAGGCATCATTGGGCAGACGGATGGCACCCAGCAACTCAGCCTGGGTGGAAAGGTGTTCCCGCAGGGTTGAATCCAGTTTGTCCAAGGTTCCCTTCGACGTGATGAACAGGATCAGGCCTCCCGGACGGACTCTTTCCACACTGGCCGCAAAAAAGTAGTCGTGAATGGGAAACTTGTAGTCGTTCCACCGCGGATCATGGACCGGATAGTCCCCGAACGGCACGTTGGAGATCGCGACGTCATAGAATCCGGCGGCCAACTTTGCCTTCTCGAACGGCTGCGCCCGAAGGTCAGCCTCCGGATAGAGTGCCTGAGCAATTCGCGCCGTCAGCGGATCAATCTCAATGCCCGTAATCGTCGAGCGTTGCAGCATTGCCGGCGGCATCAGCCCAATGAAGTGGCCGGTTCCACAAGCCGGTTCCAGTACTCGCCCGCCCTCGAACCCGAATCGTTCCAAGGCCGCATACATGGCGGAGACGATGACCGGAGAGGTGTAATGCGCATTGAGCGTGGTGGACCGAGCGAAGTCCCATTCCTCGCGAGACAAGGTCCGCCGAAGAACGTCGCGCTCACGGACCCAATCGTCGTTGGAGTCGTCGAAAACCTGGGGAAGCGAACCCCAGCCGACGTACTGGACCAAGGTCCCCTTCTCCGTCGTCGTAGCCGGACGCCCGTCGGTCTCCAGAGTGCGAAGGGCCTGGATCGCGGTCAGGTTCTGCCAAAACTTCTGCTTCGGGCCTCCCTCCCCCAACGCGTCGGCCGCCGAGATCCGATAGCTGTTGAGATTCCGGGACGGCGGATCGCGTTGGAGTATGCCAAGGCGCTCACCCCCGGATTCCGAGCTCAAGTCTCCGGGGGCAGCAACACGTACCGTACCCGAACGGTCTCCCATGCCTGGCGGTGGGCCTGATCCGCGGTCAGGCCCTCCGCCATCAAGCGGCTTCGGAGCGTGGCCATCTCGTCCTTGGTCTTCTCCTCCGCCTCCAGCAACCGTTGGTGCAGCTGGCCCTGGGCTTCCAGGTCGCGGACCAGCTTCGGGAGGAACTCCCGCCAGTGTCGCTCGGCCATCCGGCCGTATTGGGTCAAGGGAGCCATGTCTTGGACGTGATGAAGCAAACAGGTCGAGCTGCCGATCCGAATCCTGGGGTCGAACTGCCATAAGCTATTCGAGGGGCCGTCAATGGGAAGGTTTGAGCTCACTCCCCACGCCGCCGAGTCGCGGCCTGGGTGCTTATCCCCAATGGAGCGCCCTTGGAGCGAGTGGGGAGCGGTGGGAGAATCTTCCCGGCCTCTACCCCAAAGACCTGGGCAAAATAGAGGATCTGTTTGTCGGTCGCCACCGAACGGCGGGTCTCGATGTTAGCCAGGATGTCTCGGGTAATGCTGCATCCCAGGATTTGGAGTCGGGCCACCAGATCGTCCTGCGACCAGTGGCGTTCATAACGTAGACGGGACACAATTTGTCCAATGACGTTGGAATCGCGACGCATGGGTACCTCCAAGGCCCATGGATATGAGGGAGCACAGACAGCCAGGGGGCCGTCGTCAAACCATGGAGGAAGAATTTAGGGAACTATCGCTACAGAGGATCGTCGAACGGGGAGTCGATGGGCGGCGGATCTCGTTTGGGAGGGGGTCCCCAGGGTAGGATCACAATCGTCACTGGACCAACCTCCGTCCGACGAGGTCGGCGAGGCCGAACCAAAATCCAGAGGATGACCGCAAGGCCCACGTAGACACAACCGATGTACAGGTAGTGGCCATGCTCCTCGATCAGGTAATCTAGGAAGTCGGTTATGGGCCGCAGGGGGTGATCCAAATGATTCATGGTGATCCGAGGCTGGGGAGTTTATCCCAAACTAGAGCCGAATGGCATTTGGCCAGCAAATCGCGGGCAAATCCGTTCCATTTCGCCCCTTTCTTGCAGCTTGTTATTCAAGGTCTGTAAACGGGTCAGCCTATAGACCCGGTCACGCTCCCACCTGAGGGATTAGAAAATCCGAGACTGCCAGTACGGCGGGCCTCGAAATCAGGTCGACAGGAAGGAAGACGCAACCGGGTCAGGAAGATCAGACTCCGACGGAGTGACTCTGCTGTTGGCCCTGAGTGCGAGCCACGACGCGCTTGGCTTGCCGTGCCAGTTGGGCAATGACGCCTTCGCGCTGCTCTTCCGGAAGATCCTTCACGAGGGTCTCGTAGGCTTGTTTCAGGTCGGGATTCCGATTGATGGACTTCAGGACTCCCTCGCGCATGCGGTGCTGACGGTCGAGTTCCCGGACCTCGTTGAGCACCAGGGTTCGCTCAAGGCGCTCCCGTGGCATTCCCTGAATGTAGGCCCAATACTTGGGGTTTTCCTTGATGTGGGCGTCAATCTTGGCATCCACCTCCGGGTTTTGCCGGTAGGTAGGCTGATCAGTGGGGGCGGCAGCGCCGCCGGCGCCGCTGGGCGCGGGGGATTTTGGTTTGTTCATAACGCTTCATGGTTTGTTGTTTCACGGTAGCCACCGTGTTCACCGGGATGAGCGGGATGGCGGGTGACCCAGAACCATCCTCAGATCATCCGGGCAAAGTGTCCTCAGGGTTGCGCTGGGTCGAAGAAGGGTGTCGGTGGAACTCCATTCGTGATCCCCGGCACCGACGACATCAGGCGCGCCAGTTCCTGTTCCATCTGGGTGAGCCGATGTTCGGTCTGACTGATGCGGGTGGTCGTCCGCGTGTGGCTCTGGGCGACCGCCATCATATCGCCGATTACCTTCTGAAGTTGGTCATAAGACTGCGCCAATCTCGCGGCTTCCTTCATAACCCGTTCGGTGGCGTCCTTCTGTCGGTTCAATTCGGCCACGATTGGATCATTGGAAGGGGCCGGCGAGTGCGCCGGATCCAGAAGTGGGTTCAGCGCGACACCCGTGCCAGGGCGGTCCTGGCCCGGGAGAAGGTACCATCGGGATTCCGCCTCGACCCGATAGACGGGATGTTGCTCGTGCATCACTCCGGATTGGCTGGGATCCACGTAGCGGCCGAGATGGTAGGCGCGGATGACTTCTCCATGGCGGACCGATTCCACGGGCGCGGCCCCGGAGGGTGGCAGCGGCTCCACCCCAACGGGCGCGGTTGAGCGCGAGGTGCAGGAAATCACCAGCAGCGGGATCGGAAGGAAGACGACGATCAGAAGTTTCATGGTTTGAGGGAGGGCTCGGAATCGGAAGGGAGACTACCAAATCACTGGGCTGACCGCGCAGGTTCGGCCGGGGCCGTTCCTAAAGCCGGAGACGGTTCGAACGGGGTCTGGGAGCCACCAATCTCCGCGGCCGAGCGGTCTATGGTTTGGAGGACGTACAGGTAGAACTGCTTGCCGCTGGGAACCCGGGTGTAGAATCCGTCGCGCTCGATCGCGTCCAGAATTCGTTTCGCGTAGATCTCCAGCACGTCCTGGGCACCTTGGAGCGGCGCATTGTTGAGGGATCGGCTGTCGAGATTGCCGAAAATGGTCGGTTGTTGCTCCGTCAAGGCGCTGGCGGCACCGCTGAGCAGGGTGGCAGCGAAGAGTTTGATCTCGGCGAGGTCGTCCGACTTGATGATCCGGCCGCGAAGACCGGCGCTTCCATCGGTTATCCCCCAGCCCTCCTGATCTCCGGAGAACTCCCGATCCAGCACGATGCCCCTCAGCTGCAGTTCCTCACCGGTTTGCCAGACCAGGGTCCAGGAATTGCCACTGGCGATGCGCTCTCGATGACGGTCCGTCTGAGCCGTCCCGTGGAGTTCGGTGCCGGCGGGAATGACCAGTTTCCCGGCGTGGTAAACGTCCTCCGTAATCAGGCCGACGATGGGCGTCTGAATCGAAGCCGAGTCCACCGTAATGACGGTCTCGCAGGGAATCAGCCGGCCGTAGGGTGCGTAGACGTTGGGGGCCGCCTTCGGTTCTCGCAATCCCGTTATGTCGGCAAACAGACCGATAGGGGCCATCGTCGGTTGGCTCTCGGGCTTGGCGGGCTTTTCAGTCGCACTCGCATTGGTCCGTGCCGCCACGACCACCGGTTCGGGTTTGGGCACGGGAGTCCGGAACACTTCCATGGGGCGTTCGACGGTCTGCACTCCCTGATCCACCCGATTGGTCCGCACCGGGAACGGCAGGTCGGCTTCGTCGCTACTGGAACGTTGGCGTACCACACCGAACACCAGGAGTCCGCCGCCAAAGACCAGTCCGAATAGGAGCAACCGGCCCGACTTGGTTTTCCAGAATTGGAGAAAGGAATTGGGAGTCATGGCAGAGGTGCCGAAGCCTCATTCGGCTGAAGGTTCTCCTGGGGCTCCGGGGACGTCCGAGTCACCAGCACGGAGAAGTCATTCTTGAGGGAAAGTTCCGCCCGAGCGCCGTCGGGAGTTCCGGTGAGTGCGAAATACACCGCCATTTCTCCCCTTGGCGGCAGGACGCCAGACGCGTCGCTGATGGACTGGTGATACAGCCGGTCGCCCACCCGGACGGCAAATGAGTCGGGACGATAGCGGAATTCGCGCTCCGACTTGTTCCGCATCCGCACGTGGAACACGAGGGTGTCCTCCGGGTTGAAGCGAAAGATCTCCTGAATCTGAATCTCGTAGTCGTTGAAGTCCGTGACCGCAGGTGTGGCCGCGAAGGTCCTGGCTTCCACTTGCGCGACCGATTCCGGGTGCTGTTGCCGCAAGAGCGGATACGCCTTGGCTTTGTCCAACAGCGCCAATAGGCGGGTCGGCGAGACGGCGGGAGCCGGCTGAACCTGCGCCGTGGTGACCCGCTCCTCCAAATTGAGCGCCAGCACCGGGACATTGCTTTCGACCAACTCGAAGACGTAGGTCCGCCGGTTCCACCGGATGTTCAGGTTCGAGGCAGCCCCTCGAGTGGTCGCGCGAAGCGAGAGGAAGGACGAACCCTTGGTGTGGGCGAGTTGGAAGACGCCCGGAATTTTGGGATCCGCTGAAACCCCTGCCCCATCCAAGGCGGCGATGGAACTGGGGAAGCTGATGGTTGTGACCCGATTGGTCGCCACCGGAACGACCACCACGACGCGGTCGTCGAGAATGGCCCGTTGAATCGACTCAGAGGAAGCCGCCACCGCCGAGTTGGCCGCCAGACAGGCCAGAATCACCAGGTTACTTGGAGCTTTCATATTTGAATTCGGCGACGGCCATCGGGAAGCGCCCGTTGACCGCCAGATTGGGGTTTCGGATCAGGCGAAGGCTCAGCTTGAAGTTGAACACCTCCGCAAAGGCCTTCTCTTGAAAGACACCGTTGCGGATGACCTGGCCGCTGACGTTGGCCAACACCTCGTTTTCCCGGGTGGTCAGGATGTCGATCTTGGCGATCTCCGGCTTTTGATGAAGTTGCTTGGCGCGAAACTCTGGCGTCTCGCGGATGCGGAGGTCCTGGGCTTTCTGATGAGCCGCCTTCAGGAAGGTTTGAGCGAGCAGTTGCGGCTGATCGAAGTCGCGAGGATTGCGATTCAAGAAGGCCAAGGTCGCCAGCTCCGCCTGCTGGGCGTGGAGTTCCTTGGCCTCCTGAAACTCGAGAAGCGGACTGAGGTAGTAGGTTTGGGCAGGATCAATGATCACCACCCGTTCGCGATGCTTGAACTGCTGGACCAAGTGGTAGCGGTCAAAGGCGGCCAATCCGCTCACCGCCACAGCGACGAAGAACCAAAACCACGGCAGGCGATCGCGTTGGGTAAACAGTTGGGTGGGATCAAAACGCCGCTGGGGCGCACCCACCGGATTGACCGTGGGATGGTTCACTCGTAAGGGAATCGAGTTCATGGTGGTTTAGAAGTATTGCCGGCGGTCTTTGGCGATGAGTTCGCGGACCGCCTTGTCGCCAGTGATGTCGTCGCCGGGGCGACCCCGAGCGCTGCGGGGAGGAAGACCACTGCCGGCAATGATGATGGCGCCGGCACTGCCGTGTCCGGCAGCGGTGGACAAGGTACTCATGACGGCCGCCATTCCCGCGGCACCTGCCGTCACCAACGGAATCCCAGTAGCCGCGGCCACCGCCCCTGCCCCCGCGGTGGTCGCCGCCGTCTGCAACGCCCCGCTGACGGCGCCACTGATCAACTGGCTTCCGGCCAGCGCCCCGGAGGTAAAGACGGTCTGGATTACCAACGGTGCGGAAACCGTGCTGAACACGATCCAGAAGGAAAGAAATGCGAGCCCGACCAGATTCTGCAAGCCGTAGCCGGTCGCGGTCGGATCAAGAAACTTCAAGGCCGGATCGGTCATGAAATCCAGGAACCCCTGTGTGATCAGGGCGGCCACCGCCCAGCCCAGCGGCCACAGCAGGACGCCCACCAGATTCAACAGATACCGCGTCCCCACCGACTTGAGCGGGTGTATCGCCATCAAGCCGATGAGGAGCGGCGAGAGCGCATAGCCCAGGTAGAGAATCACCTTCTGGAAGACGTACGCCCAGAAGAGGAGAAACGCCGCAAACTGTCCCACCAACCAAAGGCCCCCCGTGATCAGGGCCTCGACCGTAAATCCATTGAGGTCACCCAGGATGTGCCACCACGAACGCTCCAGCCCGGTGTCCCGCTTCACGACCAACAACGCGACGTACTGTTCACTTACAGCGGCGGGATCCACCCCCAGGCCCGCGAGGACGGACTCCTGCAGCAACTCTTGAATCCGATTCCCCCACTCCGGCAGGAACACCAGGAGCGCGGTCAAGAGGAGCAATCGCCCCAGATGCAGCATCAGCGTCTTCGGCGAGAAGCCGTGCAAAACGGAGGTGATCGTTCCCACGATGAACAGCATGAACGCCACCATCCGAAGGAGCGCGTGCAACTCGGCGCACTTCTGCAGGAATGTCGGAAAGATCTGCTCAAAGGTGGCCATACGTTCTGTGCGTTAGCGGGTGGGAAACCGCGTGGCCTGATTCAGAAGCCGGAACGTCTGGCCGTACCGGACAACCGCTTCGTGGAACTCCGCGTGTTGTTGCTCCTTCTTCGCCTCCACTTGACGCTGGGCGTCCGCCCGATTCGCGATGTCCTGGACGAGGGCCGACGCACTGGCCTGCGCGACCTCATGGTCCGTGCTCTCCAGGGCTGATCCCAAGCCGACCAAGACACCGGTCAATTTCTGCACCTCGGCATCCGTCTCGGCGGACTTCAGCGCCTCGGTCGTTTTTGAGAGCTCGTTCTTGAGCGCGACCCGTCGCGCGGCCGCATCGTCAACGACCCCGAGAAAGTTGGCGGTGGTCTGCTGAACCGCCCCAATGGCCCGGTAGGGCTCCGCGCGGCGATGGACGACCTCACCGCCGGGAGTGGAGAACGTCTCTCCCACGGCCCGGTACAATCCATGGGCGCTCTCCAGCATCGCGTCCTTTGCCTCGGCGGCCCCCTGGAGCTCACCCAAAGTCTGACCGACTTCCGGTTTCCCCAGGTCCGCTGTCAGGACACCAATGGACTCCGGTTCAATGCTGGCCGGTTCGCCGAACAGGTCCACGTAGTGATGCAGTGTTTTGACCTGGTCCTTCAGCTGCTCGATCTGGCTGACCTGATGGCCAATGATTTGAACGAACTTGGCAATCTGCTGGGCGGTACCCACGATCTGTTGGGTGTGAACCGCGGGATCGTAAACGGTCCATTGAGCGTGGGCCGTGGAGGCCAATCCAGCGCACGCCAGAAGAACAACAAGTTGGGCTCTGTGAGGTTTCATGATGGGATCCTATTCTTCGATGCGCAGGAACTTGGTGGTGGGTTGAAAGGTGACGCCGTCCAGGCGCTGCTCAGGCAGTTGGACCGGGTAAAGTCGAATGTTCCCGACCCGGTTTCGCTGACGCTGGAGAGAGACGTAGAGCCAGTACTGTTGTTTGACCGCGTCGCTCTTCCCCTTGTCGTAACCCGCCGCGTAGGCTTTTTGGGTCTCCTTCTTGGCCAGGTAGTGCAGGCCCTCGCTGAGGAGCACGCCGCCGGCGGCGCCCGCAGTCGTGGCGATGGGGTTTCCATCCGACAGTTCGTAGCCGAGATAGGCGCCCCCTGCCCCCAGTGCGGCATCGCCCAGGGGACGGCTGGCAGTGCATCCGGTGAGGAGGCACACGGCCACGGCGAGCAGGACGAGTCGTTCTGGATGTTCAGTCTTGGAGTTCATGTAAGTTTCTTGGAGATCTCGGAAGTGGGTGAAGACGGCGGTTGGGCATGCGCGATGATGCCTTCCACCACGCTGGGACTTTGCCGCAACTCACGGGCGCGCTTATCAAAATGCTCCCCGCTCGAGCTGGAGCAGTAGAGCATCTCCGGCGAGGCGATGTTGTGGACGGTGCCGCAGAGGGCCCGGGTCGAATCGGTGTGGAGGTAAGTGAAGGGCGAGTACTTCTGCCCGGCTTGGTGATCCGGCAGCGGGTAGTTCATGATCGCGTGCTGCGTGACCTCGGGAATCGCGATGTCCCGACCCATGTCCTCCAAGTCGGTTCGGTCGTTCTGACGGAGGATGAAAAACTGCCGCGAATTACCGAACACCGCCGACCGAATGCGGCTCTGCTTGAAGCGCGCATACTGCTGCACGATGGAAATGTTCCAGCAGTTGAACTTCCGGAGCTGGGCGTAGCTCTCCTGCACGATCTCCTGGCCGCCGGGGATGTCGAGGAATCGGGCGACCTCCTCGTATACGTTCCGTTTCCGGACAGCCCGGGGCA
>JAFLEF010000010.1 GCA_017309115.1 Verrucomicrobiota bacterium
AGCGCTCCAGTCCCGCCACCTGCGGGTGACTCACCAACTGGAGAGCCGGATGCGGGAGATCCGCACGTCCGGTTCGGAGGGAGGGGTGGGGTCAATCCCCCATCCCTACCTCTATAAACGCTTCGCGCCTTCCGACCTCTCAGCTCTCAGCTCTCAGCTCTCAGCTCTCAGCTCTCAGCTCTCAGCTTTCCCCGCCCCCTCACTCCCGCAACCTGACCGGGCGGTTGTCGCGATTCCGCAGCAGGGCCTCCCATTTCGGACCTGGACCACCCGTGGCCCCGGATTCCAACGCCAGCGGAGCCGGCCATTCTCCCGCCAGCGGGCCGGCGGCCTGCCACAGCTTCCAGACCGCGTCGACAGCCGAAGAACGCTCCCCCGGCGGCACCACAAAGTCATATCCCGCCGGAAGCCATTGCGGTGTCAGCTTGAGCGACCGCTCTCCCACACACCGCACTGCCGCATATGGATCATCAAGCAACAGCCCCAGATACGGCGCCAACCAGTTCGTTCCCGAAACCGATCGTGCCGGTGCCCACCCCAGATGCCACGCCATCAAGGCGCGCTGACCCGCATCGCCGGTAAGAATCAGGCGGGCGGAGTTCGCCACCGTCCGCGCGGTTTCGTCCAAGGCCGGAATCGGCTGCCCATACCATTGGTTCAAGTGTTCCGCCGTCCACGCCAGAGTCTGATCGAGATGACACAAGTTGCACGCATTGGGCCGGCCGGTGGTGAGTTCCACGGCGACGGACGGATTGCTGATCTGATGGCTGCGAATGGCCGACAACACACCGTACGTCGTATGCGGCATATGGCAGTTGTAGCACTCACTGCCGGAGGACGTCGGAAGATGATGCGTGTGTTTCTGCAGCACGACCGGATCCCGATAGGTCTCGTGGCACTGGATACAGGCCCGATTGTCCTTTCTATTCTCGGCCAACAGATCCGCCGGCTCGCTTTCGTGCAGGGAATGACAGGACAGACAGGAAAACTTCCCACCGGCGAAACAGGGCGACTCCGCCAAGCTGTTGAATTCGCGACCACTCACCCGACCCATGCCGTCTTTCCAGAAGTAGTCCTCCAACAAGGTGGGGTTCCGCGCCAGATACTCCTTTAGACCGGGAATCGCGTCGGTCCGGCCCGGTTGGATCAAGGGCGTGGTCTCCGCCAGGACATCGCCGGGACGGAACCGAAACCCCTCCGTTCGCCAATTCTCCGTCCGATCGATCCACTTCATCGAGTGGCAAAAGCCGCAGGTCTCCGCCGATCGCACCGGATCGATCTTCTCCGGATGAACAATCTCCCGGGCCAGTACTTCCGCGGTCGGCTTTGGCCCCTGCGGTCCCGCCGCGGTGCGTAACTGCACATGCCGCTCGCCCGGCCCATGACACGCTTCACACGAGATTCCCAACTCCGCCGCCCGCGAATCCATCCGGCGCGCCGCGGAATCTACGCGTGGCTCGATGGCCGTCGCATGACACCGACTACACATCACGTTCCACGCCTCGGCCTGATGATGGAATCCCGGCGGCCGAAGGAAGGTAGAGTTACGCGGCACCCAGCGCTGCTCCGGGATTAGCCAAGTGAAGGGAAAGCCCACTTGAACGTTGCCATCTCCTCCTGGCACCCAGAACACCTGCATGTGGTGCGAACCCGTCACCAAGCTGATCTGCGTGTCCAACGACGGCGCTGGCTCTGGGTTACCGGTCTCCTGAATCCGTTCTAGGCGCACCCGAAACTCCTCGCCCTCCTGGGACAGTCGAAAGCGGGTCTGGTCGTTGGTGAGAACCACCCCGCGGAAGTTGGCCCGGATCGCCTGCGTGGAAGGAAACTGCGTCATCGTTCGATGATAGGTGCGGTGCCAGCTACTGAACTGGTCTTCGTGACAGGTCCGGCACGCCTCCGAACCCACATAGCCCTCGGGTCCCCCCTCCCGGATTCGATCCTCTGCCGCCGACGGAGGTTTCGCCGCGACGGCGTTGGTCGCCTCGGACAACGCCGACCGAACGCTCTCCGACGGATCTTCCCGGGAGCAACCAGAGCCCAGACTCATCACGAGCCCGAGGAGGAGCATGAACTTACCGGGGAAGGACACGCCCGTTACATGCCCGAAGTCCACGCCAAGTGCAATCGGCGGGGAAAGATCAGCGCAGCTTGGCCAACAACTCCGCCATATGCAGCGCGGTCCGCGCCGCTTCGGTTCCTTTGTTCGTGCGCGGATGCAAACAACGTTCCTCGGCCTGCGCTTCGCTGGTGACCGTCAGGACCTCGTGAATCACCGGCACTCCGAATTTGACCGAGATTCGCATCAAGCCATCACTCACACAGTCGCCGATATGTTGGGCATGGGATGTTTGCCCTTGGAGAATAACGCCCAGGCAAAGGATGGCGCTCGGTGTTCGGGCCGGACGGCGAGCCACGGTCACGGCCGCCACGGGAATCTCCCACGCCCCGGGCACGTAAACGACTTCCGGTTCTGAACTCCCGGCCAACCTCAGGGTGGCCAGGCAGGCCTCCAACATGCCGTCCACATAGCGGGCATTGTATCGCGACGCCACGATCACGAAGTGGTGTCCAGCGCCGGAAGTGAGAGGCAGGGAATCAGCCGCAGTCAGCATGCGCTGAGCATGACGAACCCGTCCCCTTCGACAATCGGGAATCCGAGATCCGCCAGGAAATACCATTAGGAAGCCGAGAGCTGAGAGGTCGGAGCGGCAAGCGGCAAGCGGCAGGGCGACGCTTTGGAGCGATCGCGTGTGGATTTCCCGACGCTTGATTCGGCGAGACGCGTACGGCTCGGCAGAGCCTCGCCCCACCAGGGGGGCTTACCGCTTACCTCTCAGCTCTCAGCTCTCAGCTTTTCCTCACAGCGTGTGACCCATTCGCTCCTTCTTGGTTTTCAGATACCGGGCGTTGTGCGGATTCGGGCGGATCTTCACCGGCAACTGCTCGACAATCTCCAGTCCGTAACCCTGCAGTCCCACCACTTTTTTGGGATTGTTGGTGAGCAAACGAATCGTCTTGAGTCCCAGATCGCAGAGCATCTGGGCGCCGACGCCGTAGTCCCGAAGGTCCATCGGAAACCCGAGCCTTAGATTGGCCTCCACCGTGTCGAGGCCTTGTTCCTGCAAGCGGTACGCATGCAACTTCGCGGGCAGACCGATGCCCCGACCTTCCTGTCGCATGTACAGAATAACGCCCCTTCCCTCTTTCTCGATGCGCTCCATCGCCGCATGCAACTGCGGGCCGCAGTCACAGCGGCGGGAACCAAAGACGTCGCCCGTCAGGCACTCACTGTGCACCCGAACCATCACGCCCGGTTTTTCGGAAACATCGCCCTTCACCAAGGCCAAATGGTTCTGACCATCGATGCGCGAACGATACAAATGCAGCGTGAACTCTCCGTAGTCGGTCGGCATCTTCACCGATTCCAGACGTTCCACCAGCTTCTCCGTCCGCCGACGGAAAGCGATCAACTCCTCGATGGAACACATCTTGAGCTGGTGACGAACCGCAAAGCGGCGCAGTTGAGGCAACCTCGCCATCGATCCGTCGTCGTTCATGATTTCGCAGATCACGCCGACCGGCCGGCATCCAGCCAAGGTCACCAAATCCACGGCCGCTTCGGTGTGACCACTGCGCTGGAGAACGCCACCAGGCTTGGCCCGCAGCGGGAAGATGTGTCCCGGCCGCACGAAATCGGCTTCGGTCGCGCGGGGATCGGCCAGCAACTGAACGGTCCGGGCGCGGTCGGCGGCGCTGATCCCCGTCGAAATCTCCGTGGCGGCATCGACACTCACTTGGAAGTCGGTCCGGAAGGACTCCCGGTTCCGGGCCACCATTTCCTCAATGCCCAATTGCTTCAGCCGATCGCCGGTCGTGGGCACACAGATCAAACCCCGGCCAAAGCGGGCCATAAAATTGATGTTCGCCGGCGTGGCTTTTTCGGCCGCCAATACCAGATCGCCTTCATTTTCGCGATCTTCGTCATCCACCACGATGACCATTTTGCCCTTCTGGAGGTCTTTCAGAACGGAAGGGATGTCGTTGAAACTCGGCTTCTTCACTGCTTGGGAGAATCGAAGTAGTCGGCCAAAGCACAAAGCGGAAAGTTCAGCCGGACGAATCAGCTGACCCGAACCCAATAGGTTTTGAGATAGGCAGGTTCCTCCCGAGAGATGGGGAAATCAGGCGGTTGAGGCACGTAGTGATCCTGAACCACCCGGCGTCCCGCTCCCTCGACGGCCGCGCGTACCTCCGCGCAAAAGCGCTCCGGCAACAAACGCGCCGCATTGGACGAGGCCAAGAGCACACCCTGGGGGGCCAGCAACGGCAGCGTCAGGGACACCAGATGCCCGTAATCAGACTCCGCCCGAAAGTCCCCGTGTTCGCGGGAGCGGGAGAAGGTCGGCGGATCGAGGACAATTACCGCGAAGCGCCGGGGCTTCTTTGCCAATCGTTTCAACCAGTCGAAGACATCGCCGTAAATGAAATCATGCGCGTTGGGGTCGAGTCCATTGGCTTGAAAGTTCAGCCGTCCCCAATCGAGATACTTCCGGGACAGATCCAGGCTGGTGGCCCGAGCCCCACCCAAGGCGGCGCACACACTGAACCCGCAAGTGTAGGCGAAACAGTTCAACACCTCCGGCTGAGTGTCTTCAGGTCGATACAACGAAAAGCCTGACGCCACGTGCCGGGTCAGAAACCGCCGCCGATTGTCTCGCTGATCCAAAAACAGACCGACGGAATAGCCTTCCTTCAGGCTCAATTCGTAGTTCACGCCATTTTCCCGGACGGTGAATCGGTCGGGAGCCGGTTCTCCGGCCACCGCCCGCGGACTGGCCTCCGCCGCCGGGGTGGAGCGAACCTGCCGCAACCACGGCTTGAAGTAGGTCCCGCGCGCGGCGGAATCGGACTCGAGATGTTCCGGCGACCATTCTTCTCCCCAGCACAGCCGCCACTCACCCAACTGATCCTCGTACCAGGCGGGAGTGCCGTCCGCCGCGCCCTGACGCCGACGGAACGCCGTCGTTGTTGCCGGAGACAGAAACGCCCGCCGCAACTGATCCGAAGCCGGGGTAGCGAAGTCGGGCTCCTGCTGAAACTCCAGAAGCGCCTGGGTTCGGGGATGTCGAATGCTCAGGGCGGCGGCATGGAGATGCAACCGGCGGGACGGGGTTCCGTCGTAGAGCGGATCGCCGAGAATGGGAAAGCCTTCGGAGGAAGCGTGGACCCGAATCTGATGCGTCCGTCCGGTCACCGGTTCGACGTGCACCCATGTTAGCGCTCCTTCCCGGCGCAGCACCTGGAAGTGAGTTTCCGCCCGATCCCCGCCCTGCCCGACGGGCCGGGCTAGATAGCGGTCACCCACCCGCACGATATCCGAGAGTATGGTGAAGGATTCTCGGCGAACGGGTCGGTCGGTCACCAACACGTAATGTTTGTTCACCTGTCGGCGGGCGAATTGGTCGGTGAGCGAGCGATTGGCCTCGGGCGTCTTCCCGAAGACCATCAGGCCGCTGGTGTCCTTATCCAAGCGATGAACGATGGCGAGGCGCGCCCAGCGCGGTTCCCGGTGCTTGAACCAGTCATGAATGCCTTCGCCGGCAAAGGGAGCGGGCGCGTGGGTGTTCCAGCCGGGCGGCTTATTCACCACCAGCAAATCTTCATCTTCCCAGACGACACACGGCGGCGAATCCGGAACCTGCGCTTCGACCTCAGTCACAAGACCGATCCTTTCGCCTGACGATGGTAAACTGCGCTCGCAGCTGAAAACCGACACATGAGGACGGCGAGTCTTGGCTTGGCGGGCACGGCAGCAAGCGGGAAGTGCGCGGGGTCTTGGCGGCGCGTTCGGTGTCGGCACCGTGTCTTCGGGGTGGCACTGCGGAAAATTCCAGTCTTGCGACGCTGGCAAACTTATTTAGTTTCGACTTGAGGAGCCCGAAGCCGGGTTCTGATGCATTCCGCCTCGACTCGCTTCGATATTCGAATGAGCGCCCAAGCCGCCAGCACTGCCCTTCCTCAATACCGACTGAATTCGGAATTGAACCGTCAGTGCCTGCCGTCGGCCGAACGGGACCCGAACCGCAAGGTTGCCTGGATGAACGCCATCTGTCTGGCAGTTCTGGGCGTAGGAGTGTTCATGACCAAGGAACCCGCCAAAATGGTGTTTGTTCCCGAGGTCTACGAAACGCCCCAGGAGATTGTTCTGCCGGCGGTAACCGAACCGGAGACTCCCGAGGAAACGGAAATCCTCCGACCTGAGGACATCCCCGACATGCAGGACACCGCCCCGCAACCTTCCGCGGTGGTCGTGGTGGCGGCGGATGCTTCCAAGGTTCCCTTCGCGGTGCCGGTGGTGGGTGCCACATTGGTCAGCTCCGACCTGAGACAAGTTTCTGCCCCGCCCAAACTGGCCGTGGTCCCCAAGCCGCCGCAGTTGAATATCCTCAGATACTCGGAACGAGGAAACTACGGCGACCTGCCCTGGCCCTCGGCGCGCGACTATCCGCAGGAAGCCCAAGCCCGGCGGGAGACGGGTGACGTCATCATGGTGATTGAGGTGGGCCGCGAAGGCGGTGCTCCCCGCGAAGTCATCGTGGAAAAGGGTTCGGGATCCGAATACCTCGACGCCCATGCCCGTGACTGGGTGCGAACCCGTTGGAAATTCAACCCCAGCGACGCCCCCAAACGGTTCAAGTTCATGTTTACCTACCAACTCGGCATCTAACTTCTTCCCACCCATTCTTCCCTGTCCCTGAGTCTTCTCTCTCATGACCTCCATGCTATTCGCCAACGCTGCCGTAGATCTTTTCAAACACGGCGGACCCATCATGTGGCCCATCCTTGTGGTCACCCTCACCGCTCTGGCGGTCGTGGGTGAACGCACCTTCTGGTGGATTCGCGAAGGGAGTCGACGCGATGTGGAAACTCTCGAGAAGGTCCTGGCGGCGATGGAGAACAGCGACTTCCGCTCGGCCATTCAGCTTTCCAAAGGATCGGAGGATCCCGTGGTACGCATGATCTATCGCGGCCTCAGCCATGTTCACGGATCCCTGACCGGCGCCCTGCAGGTGGCCGCCGGCGCCGAGATCAAGCGGGCCGGCCGCTTCCTGGTGCTCATCGACACGTGTATCACCGTGGCGCCGCTTCTGGGATTGCTCGGAACGGTCACCGGCATCATGGGCTCCTTCCGCGCCGTCGGCGGCAACGAACTCGCCGTCGATAGCGTCTCCGCAGGTATCGGCGAGGCCCTAATCGCCACCGCCGCCGGTCTCGGCATCGCCATCTTCTGTTTGCTGCCCTTCAACTACTTCAACGAACGATTGACCAAACTCCAATTCGAACTCGAGACCGCCGCTACCAACGTCGAAGTCATGGTCGCCAAGGCCAAGATGGAGGGTTTTGACACCATGGTCTTCCGCCGGGAGAACTCGGCTGTGCTCGAGGATTAATCATGGCTGGAGGAGGCGGAGGTGGGGCGGCCGTGGCGATGCCGCGCTCCAAGTTCAAATTGCCCACGGGTCGCAAACGCGCCCGAATCGAAATCATCCCGTTGATTGACGTGATGTTCTTCCTGCTGGCTGCATTCATGATGGTCAGCTTGTCCATGCAGAAAATGAAGACCCCCCGCATGGATTTGGCCGTGGCCAAAACGGCGTCCGATGATTTCAAGGCCGACCTGCTGAACATCGCTGTGGAACGGAACGGCCAAGTCAGTCTCGGCCGAACCAACATCACCCTGGCGACGCTGGATGAAGTCCTCGCGGTGGCCGCCAAGCGCAACACCAACACACCCATTTTCATTTCCGGCGACCGCGAAACCACCCACGGGTCCATCAACTCCGTTCTCGACCGGGTCCGCCGGGCCGGATTCCTCCGAGTCTCCTTCACGGTCGAATCCGCCGGCGCCCCCGCCCAACCCTAACCCAGCCATGACTGTCGGTTCCCCCGTCGCCAAGAAAAAGGCCCGAATCGAGATCATCCCGCTGATTGACGTGATGTTCTTCCTGCTGGCCGCGTTCATGATGGTCAGCCTGTCGATGCAGAAGATTCACACGGTGCGCATGGATCTGCCCAGCGCCGTGGCGGCTCAAAGCTCGAAGAAACCCGACATCGTGAACATCGACATCGACGCGGTAGGTGATCTCCGAGTCGATCGCAAGCAAGTGACCCTGCCGGCGCTTGAGGAACTGGTGATCGAACGGATGCGGGCCAACACCAACCTCCCGGTGTACATCCGAGCGGATAACAAGGTGAAACACGGTCGGGTCCTGGAAATCCTCGATTCCATGAAAGCCATCAAGGTTCCCAAGGTTTCCTGGGCCATCGAAGTTCCCCCCAGCGGCGCATGAAGCCCTGCTCGCTCGGCTGGTTCGCGCGAATCACCCCGGTCTTGGCCGGGGTGTTTTTGTTTGCGCCCGCTTGGTTTCCCCTGGCGAGGGGCGCTGATTGGCCGCAGTTCCTCGGCCCCCACCGCGACGGTACCACCCCCGAAGCCGTGGCCGTTCCCTGGTCTTCCGATGGACCGAAACGCCGCTGGAAAGTGGACGCCGGCTCCGGCTTCAGTGGCCCGATCGTACGCGCCGGTCGGGCCTATCTGTTCGACCGACTCGCCGATGAAGAACGTGTCCGGTGTCTCAACCTCACCACCGGAACGGTCCTCTGGGAACACCGAGCGCCGACCGCTTACGTCGACAACTTCGGCTTCGACAACGGCCCCCGCGGAACTCCCGCCACCACAACCAACCGGCTGGTGGTCTTTGGCGCCGAAGCCCGGCTGACCTGCCTTGACCTCGCGGACGGCAAGCCGGTCTGGACCGTGGAAGCCGGTCGAACTCTCGGGGCTGACCGCGGTTTCTTCGGGCCAGCGTGTTCACCGCTAATCCTGAGCAACCGCGTGTTCCTCAATTTGGGAAACCAAGAAGGCGGAGGAGTAGCGGCCTTCGATCTGGCGACCGGCCAGCTGCTGTGGAAAGCCACGGACCACGAAGCCGGTTATGCTGCACCGGTCCCTGGTCCGGCTCTGACGGCGGAAGGACCTCCCACCGCGCTTTTCTTCACCCGCGAGGGATTGGTTCAAACCTCACTCGCCGGAGACGTCCTGGTGACCCAGCGATGGCGGTCACGTCAGAACGCCTCCGTCAACGCCGCCAGTCCGTTGGTGCGCTCCAACGAAGTCTTTCTCACCACCAGCTATGATACCGGCGGCCTGTTGTTGCGCCTGAACGGCCGCACTGTCACCGAGATTTGGTCCAACGACGAAGCCCTGTCGGCCCACTACGCCACCCCTGTTCAGCGCGACGGATTCCTCTACGGATTTCACGGCCGACAGGAACGCGGGCCCGAGTTTCGCTGTGTGGAATGGAGCACCGGGAAGGTGCGCTGGAGCGCCGAGAACCTGGGTGCGGGAACCGTGGCGCTCGCCGGCGACCGACTGGTGCTGTTGCTCGAATCTGGCGAACTCCTGGTGGCCGCCGCCGATCCGCGGTCCTTCCGTCAGCTCGCCCGATCCCAAGTGCTCGGCAAAGGCACGCGAGCTCCGTTCGCTGTGGCCGAAGGTACAGTGGTGGCCCGCGACACTCGGAACCTCTACTGTTTCGAAGTCAGCCCGAAGTAGGCCGATTTGAGCCGATCTGGTTCAACGGCCTTGAAGGGTTCGCCGGCCGTGTCTGATTTGCGCGTTAATTCCTCACTCCAGTCGCTCCTGGATCGCGTCCGAGCGTGTACCGTCTGCGCGGCGCACCTGCCCCTTGGTCCTCGACCCATCCTTCGCGTTTCTGAAACGGCCACGCTTCTGATTGTTGGCCAAGCTCCCGGTCGCCGGGTCCACGAAACCGGAATCCCTTGGAACGATCCAAGCGGCGATCGACTGCGGAGTTGGCTGAACCTGACCCGCGACGAGTTCTACGACGAGCGGCGGATCGCCATTATCCCGACTGGTCTCTGTTATCCCGGCAAACTCCCCGGTCGCGGCGGGGATTGTCCGCCCCGGCCCGAATGTGCGCCGCTGTGGCATCCGCAGTTGCGCGCCGCCCTACCGCGCATTCAACTCACCCTTCTCATCGGAGCCTACGCTCAAGGCTATTACCTGGGCCGTCGGGCGGGGACTTCGTTGGCCGACACCGTGGGTCGGTGGTCGGAGTATGGCCCGGAATTCTTCCCCCTGCCCCATCCCAGTCCGCGCAATCTGAATTGGCTACGGCGACACCCTTGGTTCGAAACCACGGTGCTCCCGGCACTGCGGGCACGAATTCTGACCCTACCAACCTGAACTTGGCCTTTCCGTTCCGCCGACCGCCGATCCGCCCGCCACTTCATGATCGGTGAATGCACCGGTCGTTTTCGGTTCGAATCTCCCCGCCGCCAAGGCAGTCTCCTCGCCGCGGATCACACCTCCAACGCCGTCGCCCTTCGTTTCATGTACCGCTTCCCCCTTGGCCCGCTCATCGGTTGGCTCACTCTCCTCGTTGTCACCCTGGGGCGTCTTCAAGCCGACACTGCCACATTCGAGTTCCGGGTGATGACCTGGAACATCTGGCACGGAGGACGGGAGGACGGAAAGGACGTGGGCCCTCGGCGCGTGATCGAAGTGATTCGAGATTCGAAAGCCGACCTCGTCGCCCTGCAGGAGACCTATGGCTCAGGCGAACTCATCGCGAAGGAACTCGGGTTTCATCTCCTATCCCGGGGAACCAATCTTTCCATCCACTCCCGATATCCCATCCTCGAGGACGTCTCCGTGTTCGAAGCGTTCAAATGTGTCGGCGCACTGGTTGAACTTCCCGGAGGCCGCCGACTGATCCTCTACTCGATCTGGTTGCCCTACGGAAAGGACATCTGGGTGAAAGAAACGCGAGCCCAGGAATCCGTCGCCGGCTGGCTGCAAGCTTGCCAACCTTCCGCCGCCGACCTGCTCAAGATCCAGCAGGAGATCAATGCCCGCTTAGCGGCGCCCAAATACCAGGGGATCCCGGTCCTCATCGCCGGCGACTTCAACTCCATGTCGCATCTGGACTACACCGCCGCCGCGAAAGCCGAGTACCGGGAAATTGTAGATTGGCCGACCAGCCGAGTCCTGCCCCCGCACGGCTACCGCGACGCCTATCGCACGGTGAATCCCACGGTGAACCGACTCAAAGACCGAACGTGGTCACCCCGCTTTCCGGACCAGGAACAAGACCGCATCGATTTCATTTATTTCCGAGGTCCGGGACTGGAACCGACTGCGGCAACCGTCCTCGAAACCCACGCCGAACGATTCCCCTCCGACCACGCGGCCGTCCTCGCCACCTTTCGTTGGCGCCCTTAGCCCGGATTTCTCACCGGGGTTCGACGCGAAGATCCGCGAAACCCCGTCGGGCAAGGCAGCCGAAGCGAGTCCGAGCCGGGCTGTCTGGGAGCCCGTCGTCGGTTCGTCCGAGCTCCTCGCGATTTCACATCTGCCTGTTAGCGTCCAAGACCGGCGAAACCAAAACCGGCGTCCCGGGTCATTCCGATGGCCTCCATGAACACAACCTTCCTCTCCCTGGGTCCAGTTCGGCTCGCCCTCACGGCGGGACTGGGACTGACCGTTTCCTCCCTCCTTCCCGCCCTCGCCATCGATTCTCCCCAATGGCGGGGCCCAGATCGCAGCGGCAGTTCCTCCGAAACGGGGTTGCTGACGCAATGGCCACAGGAAGGTCCTAAAATGTCGTGGAAGGTGGCCCATTGCGGTTCCGGCTACGCCACTCCGTCGGTGGTTGGCGACCGAATCTATTTGTTGGGCAACGACGGCCTGGAGAATGAATCGGTTCACGCCTTGTCGGCGGTGGATGGCGCCAAGCTTTGGTCCACCCGGCTCGGAAAGGTCGGCAACCCCCAACAACGCCCCAATTTTCCCGGGGCGCGTTCCACTCCGACAATCGTCGGCTCGAATCTGTACGCCATGGGATCCGACGGTGATCTCGCCCGCTTGGACACGGCCAAGGGCGAGGTGACGTGGACGAAGAACCTGCGCACGGACTTTGGAGGCAAGCCGGGCCAATGGGCCTACTCGGAATCACCGCTGGTGTTCGACAACACGGTGATCGTCACTCCGGGCGGAGCCGATTCCACGGTAGTCGCTTTGGATGCCACCACCGGCCAAGTGCGATGGAAGTACGCGTCCCCTGATGCCGATGAAGCCGGCTACGCGTCAGCCGTCCTGGTGAACTCGGGCGGAACCCAGCAAGTCGTTCAATTGCTTTCGAAGGGACTTGTGGGCCTGGAGGCGACGACTGGAAAGCTGCTCTGGCGCTGGAGCAAGCCGATCAGCAAATACGGCGCAAACATTCCATCCCCTTTGGCGGCGGGAAACTGGATCTACACGGCGGCGGCGGGAACGGGCGGCGGCGCCATCCAACTGCAACCCGGTGAAGGGCCAGGCTTCGCCGAGCTCTATTTCGAGTCCAAGCTCCCCACGGCCATTGGGGGGACGGTGAAGGTGGGGGATCTCCTGTTTGGCACGACTCAACAGTCGTTGCTCTGTTTTGAAGCGGCCTCGGGCAAGTTGAAGTGGGAGGATCGAGCCATCGGTGCGGCGTCGTTGTATCACGCCGGAGGATTGCTGTTCCTCCACGGCGAGAACGGCACCGTCGCCCTGGTCGAACCGTCGGCCGAAGGCTATCGCGAGAAGGGCCGCTTCACCCCCACCGAGGCTCCCACCAAGAGCAATCCCATGGAGAAATCCTGGGCCTATCCGGTCGTGGCCAACGGCCGCTTGTACATCCGCGATCACGGCACCTTGTGGTGCTATGCCGTGAAGTGAGGGGCAGCGGGCAGCGAAGCTACCGCTTTTCCTCATGGCTACTGACGCGTCAGTGCCTCCACATCACCCACCCGCAATCAACCCGCCCCAAAGCGCCAGAGGGCTGGCGCAGTCCAAGACGCTTCGCGTTTTCCTCCGCCCTTACCGCTTACCGCTTACCGCTTACCGCTTACCGCTTACCCCTTACCCCTTACCCGCGCCAAGCGCTTCCCTCTCAGCTCTCAGCTCTCAGCTTTTCCCCGCCCCCCCGGTGGGGCAAGGTTCCACCGAGCCGTTCGCATCCCGGCGAATCACGCGTCAGGAGTCCACCCACTCACGGCTCCGCAGAGCGTCGCCCTACCGCTTACCTCTCAGCGTTTCCACCCGACAATCCGATTGCCGTCCCGGCGCTCCACCGTAAACTCCGCACACGTATGAATTCGACGCCGGCTGCGGCCGCTCCTGGGAATACTTGGTTCTACTTTACCCTGATTACGGTCTTTTCCTGGGGCGTGTACGGCATCCTGCTGCACAAAGGTCAGGTCCTCATGGGCGATCCAATCAACGGCCGCTACAAGGCGTTTCTGTTCGTTGGGATCGCGTACTTCCTCACGGCTGTGCTGGCCCCGCTGTTCCTGCTCATGAGCAAGGGCGCCGCCTTCTCCGGATACACCACCGCGGGATGGAGTTGGTCGCTCATCGCCGGGATTATGGGGGCAATCGGCGCGTTCGGAACGCTCCTCGCCTTCGGCGCCAAAGGCACCCCCGCCGCAGTCATGTCGATCGTGTTCGCCGGTGCGCCGGTGGTGAATGCACTCGTGTCCCTCTGGCTGTATCGCCACGAAATCGATTTCGGCAAGGTGAGCCCAGCCTTCTACCTGGGGATCGTGTTGGCTCTCGCCGGGGGTGGCTTGGTGATGAAGTTCAAACCCAACCCCGCGCCCAAAAAGCCCGGAACGGCTCAGACTGCTCCGGTTGGCGCTCCGGCCAAAGCTTAGGCATCGCCAGCGCTTCTCCCTCATGCCGTCCGCTTCCGAAGCCGCCTGGGAGCGCTTCCAAACGCTGTGGGTCGCCGTGACCCACGCCAATCCCTTCTATCAAGCCAAGCTGGCGGGAATCTCCCCGCCGAAATCCTGGGCCGAATTCACCGAACGGGTCCCCTTCACCACCAAAGCCGAATTGGTTGCGGATCAACGGCAGCACCCGCCCTACGGCACCAATCTCACGTTCCCGCTGGACCGCTACACGCGCTGCCATCAGACCAGCGGAACTCAGGGCGCGCCACTGCGCTGGTTGGACACGCCGGAATCCTGGTCCGAGATGACCGACGATTGGGTCGCGGTCTTTCGCGCCGCGGGCATTGATCCGAGGGATCGAATTTTATTCGCCTTCAGTTTCGGACCCTTCCTGGGCTTCTGGCTCGCCTTCGAGGCCGGTCAACGGATCGGGGCCTTGTGTCTCGCCGGTGGCGGCATGAGCACCGCCGTCCGCCTTCGCGTCCTCCGCGAGAACGCCTGCACCGTGGTTTGTTGCACCCCGACTTACGCCCTGCATCTGGCGGAAGTCGCCGCCGCCGAAGGAATGGATCTCACGACCTGCGCGGTTCGGACGCTTATCGTGGCCGGCGAACCTGGCGGCAGCCAACCCGCCACCCGGGCCCGACTCAGTGCCGCCTGGAATGGCGCCCGCATCTTCGATCATCACGGCATGACCGAAACCGGCCCGGTCACGTACGAACATCCGAGGGAACCCACCCAACTGATTATTCTCGAAGACAGCTTCTTCGCTGAAGTCATTGATCCCGCCACCGGATTACCCCTTCCCGACGGAACCAACGGAGAACTCGTCCTGACCACGCTGAAGCGCACCGGTTCGCCGCTCATTCGTTATCGCACCGGCGATCTCGTTCGCCGCGAACGCCGGCACGGCCACGCCATTTTGGTCGGTGGCATTTTGGGTCGGGTGGACGACATGGTGATCATTCGCGGAGTGAACGTGTATCCGACCGCGGTCGAGGAACTCATTCGTTCGCTGCCGGACGCGGGGGAGTTTCGAGTCACGCACGATCGGCGTGGAACCCTCGCCGAACTCCACCTGGAAGTGGAGGCATCCGCAGCATCAGCCCAGGTGCTGGCGGAACGACTCCACGAGGCTCTGGCCCTTCGGATTCCCGTAACTCCCGTACCCCCGGGATCCCTGCCCCGCTTCGAGCACAAAGCCCGACGCTGGCGGCAACTCCCCTGACACCAGGGCCGCCGAGCTTCCGTAGTTCAGAGCGCCAATTCCACGAGCACCCGGCCATTCTCCACCGTAACCGGATGCCGGGCGACCGGCAGTTCCGGCCGTGTGGTGCAGGCACCAGTGCGCGCGTCGAATTCCCAGCCGTGCAGCGGACAAAACAACCGGGTGCCATCAAGGTATCCCGCCCCCAAGGGTGCCCCGCGGTGAGGACAACGGTCATCAAGCGCGTGAAATTGCCCGTCAATATTGATCAACGCCAATCGGTGTCCCCGGACTTCCACGGTCCGGCACTGGCCCGGAGCCAGCGAATCGGCGGCAGCCACGTCGAACCAATTCATGTCAGGTCAGGCTTTGGTTTCGCCCGGAGTCGGGGCGGCGGGCTTGTTCTTTTTCCACGGCATGTCGGGAAACTTCTCCGGGAGCTTGAACGCCTGCGGTTTGGGTCCGGCCATCTTGAGCTCGTCGGCGGCGGCGTCCGGCGCGGGCGAGGACGGGGCAGCTCCTGGTTTGCTCAGATCCTGCTTCCACGACGCAATGCGGGCCTGAAGTCCATGATGTTCGGCGGTCTTCTTGTCGCCCGATTTCATGTAGAACAGCGACAGATTGGTGTGCACCAACTGCTCGTTGGGCTTGAGCTTCTCGGCCCGGTGCCCTTCTTGAATGGCTCGGGCGTAATCGCCTTTGCGGTAATGACACATGGCGATGCTCAACTGGGCGTCGAAGTGGTCGGGATCCTGCGCCAGGATACCGTTCAGCTTTTCGATCGCGCCGTCGAAGTTCCCGGTCGAGAACTCGAACATCGCCTCGTCGTACTCCGCTTGGTGTTCGTCCACCCGGTCAGCCTGCCGCCGAAGGTCCCTGGCGGCAAGTCCGCTCCCGGTCACCCACCCTCTCACTTCCTCACTTACCCTTTCCGTGAGCAGCCTGCTGCAACACCGCCACCAACACCGACGCCAGCCGATCGGCCGCCGCGCTCACTCGGCGCTGGAACTTCATGAGCTCGGGAACCTTTCCCGGCGATTTCGCCAGCGTCAGCGCCAGTCGAAAGAAGTCGAGGGAATCATCAGGCTTCATCAACGCCCCGAAATCCAACGGCAACGCCTCGTCAGCGGCATCGGAAATAACCCGCACCGTGGCCGACGAAACGCCCCGTTCCCGGCAAATCCGCCGAATCGTAGTCGACTCCATCTCCACCGCCTGACAGCCGGTTTGCCGATAGACCTGTGCCTTGGCATCCGGCGTCACCAAGACCCGACGTGATTCATGAAACGCCAGAGCCCGGGCGCCCACCGAAGTCAGCCCCACCAGCGCGGGGAAGCCGGGATCAGCGTCATAGCCCACCGTGCCCCGGGACAGCGTCGGATCCAAGCCACCGGCAAATCCCGCCGTGATCACCCAGCGCACCGACCGGCCGTCCAAGGCTTCGGTGGCGTCCGCGGAAGCCCGGCGGGTTCCCATTCCGGTGACCCGGACTTCCCAGGTTCCGTGCCGCCAAATCTGGCCCGACTGCCGAACAAACGCGCGCCCGGTCGTGCGGTTCCACGCGTTCCGAAACGGACCCGCCTCCTCAGGAACCGCAAAAAAGATCACTCCGTCCACCGCCGACTTCAATTCCACGACAGGTCCTCCGGCGATTCTGCGAGCAGCCTGCTTTGCCAATCGCCGCGGCAGCGCAGCAGGTGACGCCAGAGGTCCTCAGGCGGCAAACGAAACACCAAGTCCACAGTCGCCGGATGCAGCAGCCAGGAATCGCGCCGAATCTCGTCGTCCAATTGTCCCGGCGCCCAGCCGGCATAGCCGGCGAAGACCCGCATTTGATGCTGAGGCGACCACTCTTTACCCACCGCCACCAATTCTTCGAGGTCGTGTCCAAGGGACAGCGACTTCAGGACATTCCCCGTTACCAACTCAGGATTCGCGTGCAGGAAGCTCATGGCCGAAGGTTGGACCGGGCCTCCGGAATAGAGCAGCGATTCCTGCAGCACCTCGGGCAACTCAGCATCCAAGGCGTCACTCAGCCGTTTGTCGGTCGGCTGATTCAACACCAGACCAAACGCCCCACGGGGATCATGCTGGCACACCAACACCACCGACCGGTGGAAGGCGCTACCGTGGAGCTTACCCCCATCCAACAGTAATTGTCCCTGCAGCGACTTGTGCGACTTGGCCATCGAACCAGGCCGGACAGTGGTCGAAGCTTGAGCGGGCGGCAAACCCGATTAGCCTCCGGCCCATGAAGAAGATCCTCGTACTGGTGGCCCTGGCGTTGCTCCTCGGCAGCGCCGCCACGGGCTGCAAGTCGTCGGGTAGCCGCGAATTCACCCCGGGCCGCGGCTGGACGCCCACGGACTAGCCCGGATATTTCACACTCTTTCTGCTGTGGCTGGCTGCAAGCCCGTCTGGCGGCGTTGGCCTCGGGTTCCTCGCCGGACAGTATGTCCTCATACAGCCCGATTCGGAACCGCTTCGGCCGCCTTGCCAGACGGGCTTTCGCTGCGCCTCGCGACGAAAGCCTGTGAAATATCCGGGCTAGCCCCCCGCCGAGCCACTTTGGATTAGTTGAGGTCTGTGGTGAGTTGAGATCGGAACGAGTCGCCAGCGGCTCCCGCCTCCCTTCCGACCTCTCAGCTCTCAGCTCTCAGCTCTCAGCTCGCCCCGCTTCCCCCCGCCCCCCAGTCGGCAACGTTGACTCAGGACAAGAATCTGAAAGAACTTGGAACGAATCCTCTCTCTCAGAATCCAATCCGCCATGAACCCTCGTCCAATTCTCCTCTCCACGGTTTGTCTGGCCACCGGACTCGGCGTCGGCTGGTGGGCCGGCCGACCTAGTCCGACCGTCGCCACACCCACGGTGGCCAACTCCACTTCAAACCTCCCAACCTCCTCAACCACCAACGTCCCCACCGTCACCAAACGCCCAGCAGAAACTTCGCTGGCCGACCTCGAAGCGAAGCTCCGTGGAATCTCCGCCATGGCCCCCTCCCGCCGCTGGCGGGCCTTGTCGGAACTCGTCCAAACGCTGGATGTGCGCCAAACACCCGCCGCTCTCGACGTTGCCCGACGCGTTCTCAACCGAGATCAGTACTTCAATTTCCGTTACCAACTGGTGTACCGCTGGGCCGAGTCCGAGCCCATGACGGTGCTCGCCTGGAGCGAAAAACTAACGAATCGAGAGGAACGCCAGAGCGCCCAGGCCGCCGCCATTGCCGAATGGTCCCGCCGGGATCCCAACGCCGCCATGGCGTGGGTGGACAAGTTGCCTTCCGGTTCCCAACGCCGGGAACTGCGGCGCGCCGCCGTTTCCGGTCTCGCGGAAAATGATCCCGACCGCGCCTTGGCCCTCGTGGAGAGTCTTCCCGTTGGCGAACGCCGCTGGATGCGCCGCGAGGTCATCAGCGCCATGGCCCAAAAGAATCCACAGGCCGCCGCCGAACTGTCCCTCAAACACGACCGCTCCAACCGCTGGGGCGGCTGGGATAATCAGCTCGGCGAGGTCATGAGCACCTGGATGCAGGAAGACTCCGCCGCCGCCCTGGCCTGGCTCAGCGCCCAACCGGAATCGGTGCGCAAACAAAAATCAGTCACGGACGCCATGCAAAACATGGCCTGGAATCATCCGGAAGCCGCCGTGCAACTCATCGGCACCCTGCCCCCCGGCCGACGACGCGATGACGCGCTCGCCCAATCCCTGGATTCCCTCGGCCGACGCGATCCCGAAGCGCTCAAATCCTGGATCGCCACCCAGTCTTCCGAAAGTGACAAACTCCTGGGCCAGGTGTCGCTGGCCCAAAGTCTCGCGGAGTCAGATCCCCACGCCGCCGCCGCCATGCTCCAAAATCTAAAGGTGGATCCGACACGCGCCGGCGCCTTCCGTCAGGTCGCCGGAGAACTGGCAGATCGGGATCCGAACGCCGCCGCCACCTGGGCTCAAGGGCTCGCCGCCGGACCCGCCCGCGATCAAGCACTCGCTGGCGTACTTTCCACCTGGGCGCAGTCCGATCCCCAGGCGGCTGGTCAATTCGCCCTCGCCTTGCCCAACGGACAGGGCAAAAACCAGGCAATTTCCGAACTGGCCCGAGAATGGGCCTCCAAGGATCCCCAGGCCGCCATCGACTGGCTCAAACAAGTTCCAAATCCCGCCACCCGACGGGATTCCATCCAAGGTCTGGTGTGGAGTCTGGGCGAGGAGAACCCGAAAGCGGCCGCCGGCTTCCTGGATCTGCTTCCTCCCGGACAAGGACGTTCCCAGCTTTTGGATCAATTGGCCAACCGCTGGGGGGATTCCGACATCGACGGCGCTCTGGAGTGGGCCAAGACCCTACCCGAAGGTTCGGCGCGCAATTCCGTGTATCAACAGCTCAGTGATGCCTGGGTCGACAGCGACACCAAGGGCGCAGCCGAATTCGCCAAGGATCTTCCGCCCGGCGAACTGCGTTCCCGAATGCTCTCGCAGGTCGCCAACAGCTGGACCTGGCGGGATCCCCAAGCCGCCGCGGCCTTTGCCTTGGAACTGCCGGCCGACGCCAATCGGCAGAGCATGCTGCAACAGATTGCCGGATCCTGGGCCACCCGGAATCCACAGGAAGCCGCCAGCTTCGCGGCCGGACTTCCCGAAGGCGCCGGTCGGGATGCCGTGATGAAGGACATCGCCAGCAATTGGGCGCGAGCCGATGCCGAGGGGGCACTGGCCTGGGTGCAGCAGATGCCCACCGGATCCGGACGGACGGCGGCCACGGCCAGTGTCCTTGGATCCTGGGCCTCGGTGGCCCCACAGGAGGCGGCCGCCTATATCGCCAATCTGCCTGCCGGCCTGGATCAGGAGCGCGGAACCAAGGCGGTACTCCCGTCCATGGTGGCGGCCAATCCCGCGTATGCGGCGAATTGGATCGGGCAGTTTCCGGAGGGAACGCTTCGCGACGAAGCCACCCAAACTCTGGTCGCCCGGTGGAGCCGGGATGATCCGTCGTCGGCCGCCGAATGGCTCAATTCCGTTCCCTCCGGCAAAGGTCGGGAGGATGCTGTCGCCTCCTTCGTCAACAACGTGGCTCCACACGAACCCGCCACCGCCTGGAGTTGGGCAGCGACTCTGACGGATCCCGAGAAACAGAAGACTGCCCTAAAGAATGCGGGTCAGAACTGGCTCAAGGTCGATGAAGCCGCAGCCCGTGCGGCCATTCAATCCAGCGACCTCGCCCCAGACGTGAAGGAGAAGCTGCTGCACGGAGGGGACTGAAGGTGGAGCAGCTGAGAGCTGAGAGCTGAGAGCTGAGAGCTGAGAGCTGAGAGAGAATTCCCAACCGCCGGTGTTTCCCGCGGAGGGTGCGGAGGCCGCGGAGGGGGAAGTTTGTATCTGGAACGCCAAAAACCGGAAGAAGTCCCCACGCGCACGATTCCGTAGAGCGTCACCGCTTTCCGCCTTCCGCTTACCGCCCCCGCTCCCCATTCCGACCTCTCAGCTCTCAGCTCTCAGCTCTCAGCTCCCAGCTCTCAGCTCTCAGCTTCTATATGTCACTTGGGACGCGTCGTGCGCTCCATCATCCAAAACACGTCCACGTTGTTCGGCGAATTCACGTTTAGGGGAATCTCCGTCCCCCGTTTCAGCACCGGCATGGTCCGCTTGTCCAACCAGCGCTTGATCTCCGAATGGCCGTCGGCAAACGCCAAGCCGGCCGCCCGGTGATGGTAACTCGCCGGATAGTCTACGATCTTCCACTGGGTCGGCTTATCCGGGTAGCCCGACATGCCAACGATCATTTCGCCGTCGTTGATGCTGTCCTCCCGCTCGTCCATGAAAACCCAGGTCATGCTCGGACCAGGTTCCAGAAAGTCGGAGAACTTTTTATAGATCCGAAACCCCGTCCCAAAGCCCTGCACGTCCGTGGAATCAATCCACCCATTCATCGCCATACTGCGCACCCGGGAAAGCTTGGCACCCTTGACCGTCACCGTGCTGAAATCCGCCGGGCATTTGAACACTGCGGCATTTTTTCCGCAGTAAGGCCAAAGCAGCCCCTTCTTGATGTCCTGTTCTACATCCCAGTTACTCCGGTTGCTGGGATCAAAGTTGAGCGAGCCATGCACCCACTCGTTGGGCCCGTAAGACTGGGGCAACCGATCCTGAGAATCATCCACGTATAAACGCCAGGCAATCATCAGCTGATGGCCGTTGTTCATGCATTGGATTCCGGTGGCCTTGGCCTTGGCTTTGGCCAGTCCCGGCAAAAGCATGCCGGCCAAAATCGCGATGATGGCGATCACCACGAGCAGTTCGATCAGAGTAAATCCCCTTCGGCGTTGACCGGCACGGAGGCGAGACGTGTTCATAGCTTTGGACAAACCAGTTGCCGACCCGTTAGCCCGGATCCGATACGACCAAGATCCGGTTTCCTGAGCCGGGGAAATCATCCTCGGTTGACCACCAATGTCGATGACTGTCCGGTGACAAAGCCACGTCAATTCGCCGAACGAATTGACCGTCCCGTCGGTGGTCCGCCCTAGGGCGCCTGAGCGAGAACGAGCCGGAAACCGATGAAACTACTTCGATAATCGGCCTCATCCTGTGATCGCGCGGCCGATAGCAAACTGTTGCGGTCGCTGTGATACCAAGATCCTCCCCGAATAACCCGGTAGCGTTGCTGATTGTCGTACCAGTCCTCACACCACTCCGAAACATTGCCGGCCAGATCAAACAGACCATCCGGCGACGGGGCGAAGGATCCCACTGGCGCCGTGGTGACAAATCCATCGCGATAGCCAGGAATGGTGTGCCAGTCGGAGAATTGGTTGCGGGCGGAAATGTCTCCGAAGTTGCCCGCGCCGATTACCGGTGGCCATTGGGTTCCCCACGGATGGAGCCGAGGGGTTCGACCCGTTCGGTCTGCCGGAAGAGCCCCCGTCTCCCCGGTCAGCCCGACCGCCACGCTCCACTCCAGATCGGTCGGCAGTCGATAAATCTGTTGCAGGGTCAGCTTTCCATCGGCCCGCTCTTTGCGGGTCAGCCATTCACAGAACTGTTTGGCGTTGTCCCAGCTGACATTCACCACGGGATGCTGATCCGATGGGCACACGGCAATCTTGCGGAACGTGGGATTGCGCCAGGAGGAGTCCAGATTGGCGCGCTCAGCCGCGAATACGGCGTAATCCTTCATTCGCGTTTCCCAGACACTGAAGAGCACCTCCACTCCGCCGACACGTACGAAGCGCATTCCCAAAGTGTTCTCAAAGGCCGTGGGAAGCGCCCGCACCCACTCACGACGTACCGCCAATTGATACACTTCCCGGGTGCGCTGTTCGGTCGAGGCAGATGCCCCCAGTCGCTCCATTTGTTGCGCTGCCTCCTGACCCAGGGAGTAGTCATTGAGATCCATGGCTGCAATCGCCCGCAGTGTCCAAACGGCCAACTCATCGGGAGACGACTGGGCCAGGGCGGAACTGCGTTGCAGGAACTCGCGAAACAATTGGGCGCGACGCTCCGGATCCGCCTCGGCCTCCGCTTGCTTGACCTGAAGAATCAATCGGTCCAGCTCCGTCGGCAATCGGTCCCCACTTTCGGAGGCCAACGCGCGGCTCGGAGCCGGCTTCATTGGCCCCAAATCCTTGGCGAACTTCTCCAAGCGCTCCGCCTGGTCGGAAGGCACCAGTCGGCGGGCTTCCCGCAAAGCCGCCTGTGCTTCGTCCGGCCGTTGCAGATGATGCAGGATCTGCGCCGCCAACGCCGGACCTTCCCAACGTTCAGGCGCCAGCATGCGGGCGGTTTCCAACGCTGCTGCCGCATCCCAATACTGTTCGTGAACGAAATGATTTCGGGCGGCCTGAAAGGCGGCATCAAAACCCCGCTCTGAAGGAGCCGAAGGCGTCTGCCCCCAAGTCCGCCCACCTCCCAGCAGGGCCAGGCCAAAAAAACCGATCCAAAACAAACCAGCCCGCCGAGTGGGTCGGGGACAGATCCCGGGTGGGACCGCGGGAGCGGGAAGGCAGGGCCGGTTCATTTAGGTTGCGAGTTGTCTAAGGGGCACCCGCCCCGGACGTCCAGCACGACCTACCGAAAACTCCCACCCACCATCAGTGAATCTTGGCAACCGCCTTGGACGTGGCCGGAGAGGTGGCACCCGGATCCGGTTCCGAGGGAACCGTGAAAATGGCCCGGAGCCCCATGCCCGCGAGACCCGGTACAATGACCAGGGTGCCGCCATGCAGCTCGGCAATCCGACGGGCGTTGTCGAGGCCGAGTCCCAGTCCTTGTTGCTCGCGCTTCTCCCGCTCGAACTGCCGGAAGGGACCAATCGCCTGCATTTGTTCGCGGGTCATGCCCCGACCCTGATCCGACACTTCGAGACAATAGCCGGACGGAACCCGCGAACCGTTCAACAACACGACCGAACCCGGCGGCGAGAACTTGAACGCATTCTCCACCAATTCCTCCACCGCTTGCGCAAACCAACTCGAACTGAGCGCCACGGAACCCGGCTGCACCGCAATCCCTAAGTCGCTGCTCCGGCCCACCAGCTCCGCTTGATCCCGCGCCACCTGGTGAATCACCGCCGACGCATCACACTCACCGTGCGCCATCTCCACCTTGCCCAACGCAATCCCTTCCAGGGAAAAATGACAAAGGAGCTTTTTCGCCATGGACTCGGCCCGCCGCGCACACGTCCGAATGAGTTCGCCCAATTCCTGAAGTTCCTTCGAACGGAGGGTGCCCGCCTCCTCCAAAAGCAACTCGGCCCCACCCAGAATGCCGGTCAACGGCGTGAGCATCTCGTGCGCCCACGGCGCCGTGGACTCGTTCTGGTGCAACACCTGGAACTTCTCCAGACGTTCAATAAGCGGACGAGTTCGCTGAACCCGGGCATCGATCGCCGCCAGGACTTCGCCCATCGTGAACGGCTTGGTGACAAAGTCGTCAGCCCCACACTCCATGGCTTGGCGCTGATCAGACCGGTCCGTGCGAGCCGTCAGGACCACAAACGGCAAATGCTGGGTCTCCGGACGACGGCGCACCTCGGCCAGGACGCCAAACCCATCCAGACGGGGCATGTTCAAATCGCACAGAATCAGCTCGGGACTCTCCGCCAGCCGTTCCAATCCCTGCTGGCCGTCGGCTGCCGTTATCACTTCGTGGCCGCCAATCTCTAGCATGTCCTTAAGGGTATCGCGAATGGACGCTTCATCTTCAATGACGAGAATTTTCATAAAACAAAGTGTTGGGGCGGCGAATCGGGCCTTCAGGAGCGGGCGGGAAACCAGCAGTGAAAGCAGGTCCCCTTCTCCCGCGGCATGAGCTCGATGATGCCGCCATGCAACTCGGTGAATCGTTTAACAATGTTCAGTCCCAGACCGGTGCCGCTGACAGAGCCCACGTTGCTGCCCCGGTAAAATGGCTCGAACAAATGGGGGCGATCCTCCTCGGGAACGCCAATGCCCTCATCCTCCACCGTGAACCCAAAACCGGTCCGGTCACCGGTCAACGTCAGAACAATCGAGGTTCCCGGTGGAGAATACCGCGCTGCGTTGCTCAACAAGTTCGACACGATGTGGTGCAAAATCTTCGGATCGGCCGCCATGCCACCGAGTTCGCCGCGGGACTGGAACTGGAAGGTATGGCCACCTCGGTCCGCCACTTCCGCCTCCGCCAAGATCTCCCGGAACGTGCGGTCCAGATCCAGAGGCATTGGCCGGACTTCCACCCGACCGGCATCCACCCGACTCAAAGTCAGAACATCATCGACAATAGAATTGAGTCGGGAGACTCCCGCGCGGATTCGCTCCAGCAATTCACCCCGTTTGGCCGGGGTCAGGCGGTCCTGATGATGCTGCAGAAGTTCCGCCGATCCAGCGACTGCGGCCATGGGTGTGCGAAACTCGTGGGACGCCACCGAAATGAACCGGGACTTCATTTCCGACAACTGCCGCTCATGCTTGAGGGCCTGACGAATCTCCTCGTCCAATCGGCGGCGGGCGGAGATATCACGAACCAGAACCAGGAAGTCCCCTTCGGCCAGTGGTGACACCCGTAGTTCCACCACGCCCCCGGCCAGTTCCTTTTCGGCGATGGACACTCGGCGTTCCGGTCCCACGCCCTGACCTACTTTAAGAGCCTCCTCCACCAATTCAGACAGGTGCCCCTGCAATCCAGCTGCCATGTGCAGATGTTCCGGATTCGTCCCGGCAGCATCCGGAGAGAACTGGGAAAAAACCACCGCTCCATTGGGTCGGATTCGCAGCACGGAATCCGGGATGGACAGTACCACCGTTTCAAACTCCCGGGTACGCGCCGCCAATTGCATGGTCCGGATTTTCACCCGTTCCTCGAGGTCGGCGTTGTACTTTCTCAATGTTTCCTGGGCCTTGCGCTGGGAGGTGATGTCGCGGGCAATGCCCAGGACTCCCAGCAATTTCCCGGACCGGTCTTGGGCCGGAACCCGGATGATCTCGGCCAGTTCCTCGTGTCCGTCGAAAACAAATCGGACCCGATCCTCGCGAACCGTGGGCACTCGGCTCTGAACGACTCGGACATCGTCCACCCGATAGGATTCGGCCAACCGGGCGTCGAAAAACGCTTCGTCGGTTTTACCGACGATTTCCGCCTCCTTTTTTCCGACCAACTGCTCGTACCGGGAATTGCACAACAGGTACGCACCGTCGCCGTTCTTGAGCCAGATGGGATCGGGAATTGTCCGGAGCACGGTTCGGAGCAGAACCCGTTCCCGCTCCAAGGCCATCTCGCTTAGTTTGGCTTCCGTGATGTCCTGAACCACACCCGCCAGGGCCACCACGGCTCCGCCTTCATTGCGAACGGGCTCGGCCCGGACCGAGACCCATTTGGTGCGCCCAGCGAACACGAGTCGATATTCCAACTCATAGGGCGCGCCCTGAAGACTGCGTTCAAAGTCCTGCATCACCCGGGGAAGATCCTCGGGATGCACGAGCGGTCGAACGTCCGCCAGGGTGGGTGTCCCAGGAGGAAACTCGTAAATGCGCAAGGTCTCCTTCGAGGCCGACATGGCCCCGCTCGCCACGTCGTAACTGAAGCTTCCGAGATGAGCGATGGACTGCGCCTTGATGAGCTCATTCTCACTCTTCTCCAACTCCAGACGGATCTGGTATTGCTCCGTGACGTCGTTGAAAAAGCCGAGAATCAAACTTCGCCCATCCACCTCCACCAGGGCAGGATTCACATTGCAATAAAAGCGGGACCCGTCTCGGCGCACGCACGGGAATGCGCCGGAGGGACGCCGGTCTCCCGCCAACATCCTCTGGAACTTCTCTCGCATTTCCGGGATGGACTCCGGTGGATGGAGGGATTCAACGTTCAACTGTGCAAACTCGACGTCGGTATAGCCGAACATCCGGATTACTGATTGGTTGAAGAGAACCACTTTGCCATGGGGATCCGCCGCCACGATGCCCTCCGGGGAGCCTTCAAAAATTACCCGGAACCGGGTCTCGCTCTGAATCATTGCCTGCCGTGATTCGCGGGCGTCCAGTTTGTCGCCAATGAGCCGAACGAGGGTTCGCACCCACTCCACTTCCTGCGGGAGAATCGACTGATCCTGATCCTCGTAGCCAACCCGCAACTCGCCCTCGACGCGCCCCGCCAAAATGATGGGTACGCTGATTCCAGCTTCCGTCGGCAAGTTTGCTCGCGAATCGAAACGATCGCCCCGGAGTTTGAGGGTGCTGTAGGCCTTCTCCGGATTCTGCATTCCGGCGGGCACGATCTCCACCGCCTCCTGAAGCAGTTGAGGCAACAAGCGATCAGACGTCTCCAGGAGCGCACCCAACCGGGAGATCACTTGAAGCTCCTGCACCCGCTTGGCGAGTTCCAAGCGATGCCGTTCCAGTTCGCCAGCGGCGCGCTTCTGTTCCGTCCGATCCAAAACAAAGCAGATCATCACTCCCGGTTGCGCCCGTAACTGGGTAGCTCCGATCAGAATAGGAATTCTTCGGCCATCCCGGTGGAAGTACTCCTTCTCGTAGGGTTCCAGTTCCTCGCCGCGAAGAACTTTTTCCAACGCGCCTACATCGCCCGCCCGCCACTCAGGCGGCGTCAACGTGTCCCAGCGAAGAGGCAGGTCTGCCGCCGTGTATCCGAACATCCGAAGGAAGGAATCATTGGCCCGGGTGATCGTACCCTCCACGTTCGCCAGCATGACTCCCAGTACCCCGGACTGAAACAGACTCTGGAAAAGTTCATCATTCTGTCGCAGCGCCACTTCCGCTTGACGTCTCAAGGTGCAGTCCCGGACGAACACCAAAGCCCCTACCTTGCCCTCAAACTCAAAGGGCACGCCCACAGTTTCTACGTCCACCACGGTTCCATCCAATCGGATCATCTGCAGTTCCTGCGAACCAGCAGGCCGAGACTCGTCGTAGACCTGAGCCATCCGTCGGGCGACTAGATCGCGCGACTGAGGATGCACCCGTTCCATGATGGGCGTCCGTAACAACTGCTCGGCCGAATCCGCTCCAAACATCTTTACCGCCGCTGGGTTGGCGTAGGCAAAACAATGATCAGTCGATATCAAAATCGGTTCAGGGGCCCTTTCCACTACCGTCCGAAAACGATTCTCGCTTTGCCGGAGGGCGTCCTCGCGAATTACCCGCTGACTGATGTCGCGAATGCTGACTGAGATCTGCCTGGCACCTTCGGAATCGATCCGACTAATGCTAACCTCACAGGGGAATCGGGCTCCGCCGCTTCGGATACCTTCGGTCGTCCACGGTTCTCCCAGACTTGGCTCGATGTTCTCTCCCTCCAACCGGGGGAAGTCGCAGAATCCTGGAATGACGGATTCCAACGGACGACCGACAATTTCTTCGGAATCCCATTCGAAAAGCACCTTGGCACTATGGTTGACCAATTCGATACCGCGCTCATTGGAGGCCAGAATCTTGGCATCGGGCGAAAACTCAAAAAGGTCATGAAACTTCTGGTTGAGCCGGATTGACTCCAACTGGGCCAACTTCGTTTCCGTGATGTTCTCATGAGCGACCGCCACCCGAACCGGATGTTCGCCCTCGAACCGGGTAACCCGGCAGACGAACCAACGTCGCTCGTGAGTGGAGTGACAGGGGTATTCGAAAGAGAAGGTGTTTCGCTCGCGCTTGATGACACTGAGGATTCCGGCGGCGGCGGTGTGGGCCATGGAGGCCCCGGCATCCACGGTATGTTCGCAGACCTCGAGGTAGTTGACGCCCGGCCCCAGACGTTCCAGTTCGCCCTCGTTTGCCACCCCGAACTCCTGCCAGGCCCGATTGGTCGCGAGAATTTTCCCCGTTTCATCCAAAACGGCGATGTGGGCGGACAGCGCATTAAGCGTTCCCCGGGCAAACGCCTCGCTTGCGCGCAACTTCTCGGCGTTCTCCCGCTGTTCGGTGACGTCGGTAATGGCTCCGACCATGCGCACCGCCTGACCGTTCAGCCGGACCGCCTCGCCGCGCGATAGAATCCATCGGTAGTAACCATCCTTGTGGCGCAACCGAAACTCCTGACGGAAGGGTTCGCCCTGTTTCAAATGTCGCTCGATTGCGGCCTCCACCTCGGATCGGTCGTCCGGATGGGTCAATCCAAAAAAGCTGGCGACGACATTGGCCAACTCATGATCTGAATAGCCGACCAAGGCCTTCCACTGGGGCGACAAATAGGCTTCGTTCGTCGTTAGGTTCCAATCCCAGATCCCATCCTGCACCGCTCGCTCGGCCAGAACGTAACGTTCCTCGCTTTCGCGCAACTGACGGCTGATCGAATGGTGCTCAATGATGATCCGGGCAATCTGGGCCGCGAACTCCATCTCGAGGAGGTCTTCCGGAGTCGGCGACGCCACCGTCGCATGGTAGAAGGCGAAGGTTCCCAGCACCGAGTCGCCCGGTCCACGAATAGGCTCCGACCAGCAGGAACGAACCTTGGCCTGCCGCGCCAGATCACGAAATTCCTTCCACGCAGGATGTCCTTCGATGTCCTCCACGATGACCCGCTGTTTGAGGAAAGCCGCGGTTCCACACGATCCCACCGCCGGCCCGGGTGCCAGACCGTCAATGGCTCGGCAGTAAAACTCGGGTAGTCCGAGAGCTGCCCCGTGGCGCAAACACTGGGTCCGCGGATCCACCAACAGAATGGATCCGATCGAGTCAGGACACACCGTCTCAAAGTGGCGAATGATCGACTCGAGCAAGTTTGCCAACGATTCCCCAGCCAGCAGTCGTTCCAGCAAGGTAACCCGGACCCGCTCGCGCAGTTCGAGTTGCTTGCGTCGGCTGATGTCGGTGTGAGTACCCAGAAAACGGAGCGGACGGCCCTGCCGATCCCGTTCCACGATGGCCCCCAGGGAGAGAATCCACTTCCAGCCCGCGCCTTGAACCCGCGACCGGAACTCCACGCGGTACTCCGGCGACTTGCCACTGAAGTAGTCGTCAAACTGTTGGAGAACCTGCGGAGCGTCCTCGGGGTGCAGACGTTTTCGCCACGCGGCATGCGTTTCCTGGAACGTCTCCGGATCGAAGCCCAGCATTTCGGCGTACTGTCGATTCACCACCACGCCGCCCGTTCTCAGGTCAATGTCATAAAGACCCTGGTTAGCCGCACGGAGGGCCAACTCCAATCGCTTGGAGTTCTCCTGCAAAGCGATTTGGGCGTTCTTCAGCTCGGTGATCTCGGTGATCAGTCCCAAACGGCGTTGCGCCGTACCGTTCGGTTGGCGCACCACCCCCTGCCCGCGAAACTGCCACCACCCCTTCTGCCCATCCTGCCGCCGGATGGCGAGGTCAAGTTCCGCGAGGTTGGCCTCGGGAATCGCCACCCTTCGGAGAAACTCTTCCTTCACCTCCAGATGATCCGGATGGCAGAACCGATCCAACAGGTCGTTCAGCGACAAGGGCAGCATTTCCGGAGGACACTTGAGCAGCGTTGCGACCCGGGGACTGAAGTACGTCTGGCCACTTTGAAGATCGATGTCGAAGAGCCCGTCGTGCGTCGCCTCCAGCGCTAAATCCAGCCGATTCTTGGCCTTCTGAAGAGCGTCCATCGTATTGTTGAGGGTCCGGCCGATATCGCCCAATTCGTCCAGGGACTGGGCGGCAATTCGCGGTTCGGTATCCCCGACCGACCAACGAAGCAGGACCGACCGCATCTCATCCAACCGCCGAAACAGGACCACCTGAAGCACCCAGATGCCGCCGCCAATCAGAATCAGCATGGAGATCGCAGCTCCCACCCCCAAGACCACTCCCGACGTGGGCAGTCCGAGTTGGACCTCTCGCGCATCAACCACCACATAAACCACCCCTTGAAGCGGCCGGGCATCCAATCCCTGCTGGGAGATGACCCGAATCGGCACCATGAAGTGCCGGGTATCCCCTTCCACCCAGTCCAATCCCGCCAGGTCTCCCTGACTGAGTTCCGTCAGCTTCGCCACCAATTCAGGTTTGAAGACTCGTTCGAGAGTCTGCGTGGACTGGTGAAGGTCGGAACTGATCTGCAATTGCGGTGGAGAACCGAGGGTGACCCACACATAGCGGATGGTCCGCCGAGCTCCGAGGGCGCTCACAAACCGTTGCCAATCCTTTTCTGGCAGGGTCTCCAAAGCTACCCGGACTGTGCTGGCCAGATCGACTGCATTGGCCTTGTACTGCTCATTTACATGGCTGGTGGAGTGCTGCCGCCACAACATGGCTTGGATCAGCAGGATCAACAACAGCAGGGACGCCAGCGGCAACAGCAGAGACACCCGCAGGCTGGCAAACTTGATCAGACGGCGACCCAGATTCATGGGACTGATCCTTCCTGGAGCAAGGTAGCCCCCAACAAATTGACTCGCGGCAGCTGCGGCGGCTTGTTGGTCAAGACACCGGACTCCATCAGTGCGCTTAGATTTCGGTCCAGCGCTTGGGCCAGGAGCGAATTGGTGGATGCCAATCGTCGCTGGTCCGCCAGCCCGTAACGAAGGATTCCCGCCTCCGATTCCGCCACCTCTTTTCCCGTCAACTGCAAGGTCTGGGCAATCAACGCCTGGGCCGCGACCGGTCGCTGACGATGATAATCTAGGGCGCGATCCAAGGCGTGAATCACCTTGATCCAATCGTCCCGACGTTGCTCCAGCGACGTTGCCCCCACGGCCAACACGTCCAGAATCATTCCCGGAGATTGGGAGCTATCGAAGATCACCTTCCATCCCAACTCCGAAATCGCGTGGCAAGCCGGCGGAAAACTGGGCACGGCATCAATCATCCGACTCGCAGCCGCCTCCCGCATGCTCATCTGGTTCATTGGAACTAGGGTGACATCCTTCAGGCTCAATCCCTGGCGCCGCAACGCGAGGCAAATCACCAGAATGTCGCTGGAACCCGGCTCATAGCCCACGCGACGGCCTTTCAAATCAGCCACACTGGGAATGTCGGCCGCCGCCAGAAGCACGTCGGCGCCGTGGGAGGTATCAATGGCATAAATCAGATTCAGCTCCTTTCGCCCGGGGCGCTGGGTCAGTAAGGCCTCGACCAGTGTGCAGCCGAAGGCATCGACCTGATCCTGCTCAAAGGCCCGTCGGGAATCCGACATGGACAATTGATCCACCAAGTGAACCTCAACCCCCTCGGCCGCGAAGAAGCCCTGGGTCTCCGCCACTTCGAATACGGAATATCCGATCCAAGGATTGGTCGCGATGCGCAGGGGCGGCAGTTTGCTAGGACGACAACCGAGAGCGAATCCGGTGGTAGCCAGCACCAAAACCCCCAGCCAGATCAGGCAACTCCAGCCCTGACTACAACAGAAGGCCCGCCACCACGATCGGGTCTCAGCCGTCCCCGCCGACCCAGCAAGCAGGCTCTCATGAGGCGGAATCGGCGGAATTGCGGGGGTCATGAGCAACCCTGTTCATACCCCGTTCCCTGAACAACGCCGAAATTGCCAAAGGGGCGGACAAAGTTGCTCTGGCACCGTCGGCCTATTCCAAGGCCAAACGGACCGCGGCAATCCAGCCGAGCTCCCGGCCCTGACTCCACTCCGCTTCGAAACGAGCCGGCGAAACGGCGCTCTTCATGGCCTGCAGGGACTCATCGAAGGCGATTCGTTCAACCTTCGAAAAGGAAAGAACCAGGGCCTCCCGTTGAACCGACGCCGCGCCATAGAGCCGAATCGCCTTATCCGGGCGCCCTTCGAGAAAACAGACCTCGCCAATCACCTCCAACACGTACGGAATCGCCCATTTATTGCCGAGATCGCGGGCAATCGTCAGGGCTTCCCGCAGATGCGTTCGGGCCGCCGTCAGATCGCGCAAATGCACACACGCCTTACCCAGACTTCCGCGAACCAATCCCACAATCCAAGGATCCCCTACCTCTTGAAGCTCCGCAAGCGCCTGTTCCTTCCACGCTCGCGCCTGCACGAAATTCCCGGCATCCACCTCCAGACTTCCCCGACCGTTCGCGACCATTGCCGAAACGCGCCGATATCCGCGCACGCCGGCAATTTCATCCGCCTGATCAAAATGAGCCCGGGCTTCGAAGGGGTGTCCTTCGTTGCGCTCGATGAATCCCAAATACGCCTCTGTGAGGGCCACATACTCTTCCTGGTCCAACTTCACGAAGTGGGCATGAGCCTCCAAGTAGAACCGATGGGCCTCCTGATCCCGATCCTGACACCAAGCCAATCTCCCTGCGCCCAGCAACGCCTTGGCCCGGACGGAGGGATCCACCGAATCCGGGGCCTTGGCCAGGAGTTGGCGGCACAGATCGTAGCCTTCCACGAAGTAATTGCGGACCTCCCAGTACCGGATTAGGGAACCCGCTAGGCGGAGCCCCAATTCCACCGTTTCCGGACTCTCCAGACTCGTCCGCAGTGCCTGGAGCAGATTGGGATGCTCGATACTCAACCGGTCCAACCAGATCTTTTGTTCCTTCTGGAACAACTCCGGTTCCGCCGTTCGGGCGAACCGAACAAAATACTCCAAGTGCCGCCGCTGAAAGCGGGCCGTTTCCTGATGCTGCTCCAACTTCTCCTCGCCAAAAATCCAGATCGATTCGAGCAGCGTGTAGCGCGTGGTGTCCTCGGGCCCCCGCTCCACCATGATCAACGACTTGTCCGCGAGGGAGGACAGCAAGTCGAAGATTTCAGAACGTTCGAGTCCCTCGCCGGAACAAACCTCCTCGGCCATTTCCAGAGTTCGGCCCGCCACAAACACACACAATCGCCGCAGCAGACGGCGCTCCGGTTCGGAGAGGAGATCGTGACTCCACTCAATAAGAGCCCCCAAGGTCTGCTGTCGTGGCAGGGCAGTCCGACTTCCTCCCGTCAGCAACTTGAACCGATCGTCCAATCGCTCACGAATCTGCGGCAGGGTCAGCACCTTGATTCGCGCCGCCGCCAATTCCAGGGCCAGGGGAATGCCGTCGAGACGCCAGACAATTTCGGCCACCAGCGGCGCGTTTTGGGGCGTCAGTTCAAAACCTGGACGGACCGCCGCCGCCCGATCCACAAAGAGCTGCACCGACTCCAGCGCGGCCAGTTGTTCGAAGTCCGGAGTCGTTCCGCTCCACGGCGCATCTGGCAACGCCAACGCCGGCACGAGCCACTGAATCTCCCCGGGGATGTTCAACGCTTCCCGACTGCTTGCCAGAATCCGCACTTCGCGACACCGCTGCAAGAGCGTCGTGGCCAGTTGAGCGCACGCGGCAATCACGTGCTCACAATTGTCCAAAACGAGCAGCAGATGCCGGGTTTTCAGCGCGTCCAACAAGGTCTCCAGCGCGGTCCGACCGGCTTCGGTGCGGATTTCCATGGCTTCGGTCAACCGTTCCGGCACCAGTTCCGGATCTGTCACTGTGGCCAGTTCGATCAGCCACACGCCGTGCGGAAACGTTTCCAACACTTCTGCCGCCACCTGCATCGAGAGCCGCGTCTTGCCGGTGCCACCTGGCCCGGTAAGGGTCAGCATCCGGGTGGTCCCCAACAACCGCTTCACCTCCGCCATTTCCCGGGAACGGCCCACAAAGCTGGTCACCTGCGCGGGCAGGTTGTTGGGCATGACTTCCAAGGAACGCAGCGGCGGGAAATCCGCCGGGAGATCCGTGACCACGCATTGGAAGATCCGTTCGGGTCGGCTCAAATCCTTCAACCGACGTTCCCCGAGATCCCGCAGCGAAATGTCCACGGGCAACACCGGCTTCACCAAGGCCGCCGTTGTCCCCGACAGCAGCGTCTGACCGCCATGTCCCGTGGAAAGCACCCGGGCAACCCGGTTCAGGGTGGGGCCAAAGTAATCGCCATCCCGCCGCTCGACCTCACCAGTATGCAACGCCATGCGCACGCGCAAGGGTCCGGTCTCCTCCCACACCGCCACGGCCAACTGTCGCTGCGCCGTTACGGCCGCCTGGACGGCATCCAGGGGATTTCCAAACGCCACACAGAAGGCATCGCCCATTGTCTTGAAGACATGGCCCCGATGTTCGGTGAGCACCGCTCGCATCAGGGCGTCATGCTGAGCCAGGGATCGGCCCATGGCCTGAGGATGCATCTCCCAGAGCGCCGAGCTCCGCTCGATATCGGTGAACAGAAACGTGAAAGTGTCGCCGGTGGGTTGCATGCGCGGACTCTGAGCCCCGGAGCGAATATCGATTCGGCCGGCTGCCGACGATCCCAAAATTCCGACTCACCGTCATTTGTTACCATTCTTCGTCGGTGGGCAGGCTCCCGGCGAGCCGTTCGCGTCTCGGCAATTCACACGTCAGCCGTCCACAAACACACGGCTCCGCAGAGCGTCGCCCTACCGGCGGAAGTTGAGAGTTGAAGGTTGAGAGTTGAGAGAGAAATCCTGGATTCCCACGCGTTTGCGGTCCACGTCCCGGCGAATCACACGTCAGCAGTCGACACGCGCACGGCTCCGCGGAGCGTCGCCCTACCGCTTCCCGCCTTCGTCTCTCAACTCTCAACTTTCAACCAACCCCCTGACAAAACCGCCCCGTCTCGATAACCTGCTCGGGCCTCGGCAGGAATGCACAATGTCGCCTTCTTACAGGACCTAGCGGTGGTCATGCTCGTCGCCGGTGTGGTGACGGTGGTCTTCCGCTGGCTCCAGCAACCGGTCGTGCTGGGATACATCCTCGCGGGACTGGTCATCGGCCCACACGTCTTGAGCAAACCTCTGGTGTCGTCCCAGAACAGCATCCAGACCCTGGCCGATCTCGGCGTGGTCTTCCTGCTCTTCGCCCTCGGCCTGGAGTTCAACTTCCGCAAGCTGCGCCTCATCGGTCCCACCGCCTTCATCGTCGCCCCGCTGGAAACCGGCCTGATGTTCTTCGCCGGGTTCATGATTGGACGAGCGTTCGGCTGGAGTTCGATGGATTGCGTCTATCTGGGCGGCATCCTGATGATTTCCTCGACCACGATCATCGCCAAGACCCTGGCCGATCTAGGTCGAACCCGGGAACCGTTTGCGCAGGCAATCTTCGGTATCCTCATCGTTGAGGACATCATTGCCATTCTTCTCGTGGCTTCCCTGTCAGCGGTCTCGACGTCCGGAAGTCTGGACTGGGCGGCGCTGGTTGGCCTCCTGCTCCGGCTTTCCGAGTTCATCGTAGTGGCCGTGGTTCTGGGATTGCTCGTGGTGCCGCGCTTACTTCGCTTCGTGGGCCGATTCCGCGGCGATGAAACGCTGCTGGTCGCGGTTTTGGGATTGAGCTTCGGGCTAGCCTTGCTGGCCTCCAAGTTGGGATTCAGCGTCGCCCTGGGTTCTTTCATCATGGGTGCCCTGATGGCCGAGTCGGACGAAATCCGCCGCATCGAACGGCTCATCGCACCTTTGCGCGATATGTTCAGCGCGGTGTTTTTCGTGGCCATCGGCATGCTGATTGATCCGTCCGTGTTGCGCGAACACGCCTCGGCCGTGGCGGTCATCACGGCGGCACTCGTTGGAGGAAAAGTCTTGGCCTGCTCGTTTGGTTCCTTCCTCGCCGGCTATGATCGCGGGACCGCCATGCGAATTGGTCTAGGGTTGGGGCAGATCGGTGAATTCTCGTTCGTGATCGCCGCCCTCGGCAGCTCCCTGAGTGTCACGAGCTCGTTCCTCTATCCCATTGCCGTGGGAGTTTCGGCGATCACCACCCTGCTGACGCCCTATCTGATCCGAAATGCCGATCTCCTGGTGCGCTGGCACGACCGCTGGGCGCCCCAGTCGTTGCTCAACTATCAGCAGGACTATTTGGCTTGGGTGCGTCGCGTGCGGGAGCGCCGCACTCCGGATCCGATTCGTCGGATGCTCCGGCGCATCATCCTTCACTTGGCGATCAATATTGCCCTCGTGGCGGCTTTTTTTCTCGGAGCATTGTTTGTGCAGCGGCTCAATCTGCCCTGGTTCAAAGAGTTACCGAACTGGACCGGCGGACCGAAAACGGTTCTCTACTTTACCGCCCTGATTCTCAGTCTGCCGGTGATCATCGCCTTCCTTCGGAAACTTCAGGCGCTGAGCCTGCTTCTGGCCGAACTGGCCGTCCGAGAGGGATCCAGTCCGCAACAGCAAGCCGCCCTGCGAACGCTGCTGTCCAACACCATTCTGTTTGCCGGTTCCGTCCTGGTAAGTGTGCTTCTGCTGGCGCTCAGCGCCCCCTTATTGCCGACGTGGGAAACCCTGCTCCTGCTCTGCCTGCTGGCCGGGGCGGTCGCGTTTGTGCTGCGGGCTCGCTTCATTCGGATCTATGCTCGGGCGCAATCCGTCATTCACGACACCCTGGCGCGACCACACGATCCGGTCGAACCCGAACCAAAATCGCTGCCACCCCTGCCCCCACTGCTGGAACACGCCGATCTCCGAACCATCGTGCTCCCGGAAGGCACCCACGCCAGCCATCGCACCATCCGCTCGTTGCAATTGCGCACGCGGACTGGCGCCAGCGTCATTGCCATCCGACGCGGTCGGGACACCATCCACAATCCTGGGGCGGATGTCTCACTGGAGGCTCGCGACGAATTGCTACTGCTGGGAGATGCGGTGCAACTTCAGGCCGCCGAACGGCTTCTCACCCGAATCGCGGATTGATCAGTCCACTTCGAGTGGCAGTCCCAAAGCGGCCGATTCGAGACATAGGTCGAGCAACTTCTGGGTCTGGAGCGACCGCTCGGGCCAATGCGCGTTGAGTTTTCCGGAGATGACCCCTTCGGAAAAATGGCGAAACAGGCGCGTCTCTTGAGAGGTTGCGTGATTATTACTGTGTTCCGACGTCACTATCCGACGTCGGTGCGACTCCATGTTGAAGCGACAGCCCAGAATGTGGAACTCCGGTTGATCCACCTCGAATCCCGACTCCGAACCAAAAAACGGGAGTACGAAATCGGAAACATGCAGATGTCCCCGGGTGCCACTGACACTGGCCCACTGCTGATTCTCGGTGAGGAACGAACAGTAAAACGAGGCCGAGACGCCGTCTTCGTACAGCAGTTCTGCGGAGAATTCCGACGGGATGGGCTGTGGACTTTCGGGATGGCCAAACTTCGACAACCGTCGGCCGATGACCGTGTGCGGCATTCGCCCCTGCATGACCTCGAGCGTAAAGACCAGCGAGTACCAGCCCAAGTCACCAAGGCATCCCTGCGGTTCCAGCGAGCTGCGAGACCGAATGTTGTCACTGAAAAAGCCGTCGTCGCCGCGGAAACTGAACTGCGACGTCACCCGCCGGATATCCCCGACCACGCTTCCTTCAGCGAGCAGTTCCCGCAGTCGTTGCATGCGGCCGCTGTGAACGAACATGACCCCGTCCATGAACTGCACTCCCGCCTGTTCGCAGGCGGAGGTCATTTCCTCGAGATCTTCGCTGTTGATCGCACAAGGCTTTTCGCAAACCACATGTTTGCCAGCTTCCGCCGCGCGGATGACCCATTCCTTGCGCAGTCCGGTCGGCAACGGGATGTACACGGCATCGACGTCCGACGACGCCAGCAGGGCTTCGTAGCTACCCAAGGCCTGCGGCGCATGCGGCAGCGGGACGCTCGCTTGGCACTCGGCGATGAACCGTTCGGCACGCGTGACGTCCCGGCTGGCCACCGCAGTCAGCACGGAGTTGCCGGACAGATGAATCGCGTGCCAGTTCTTGCGGGCGATGTTGGCGGTGCCGAGGAATCCCCAGCGGACAGGTTGCGACGACATAAAATCGGAGTGCGCGTGCACTATTCCAGCCGGAACCACATCCGTTCCAGCACTTCCTCGAGCTGCGGGTCGAACTGGGGCAATTCCGACCGCCAGAAGGAAAAGTAATCGTTCCGCCCAAAAAAGAACCCGCCCCCTTCCGCGGAAATCCGGTGGGAAGAGAGCGGGTTGACGTTCATGGGCCAGGGGCCGTCAGAACTTGTTCTTCCGATAGGCTCCCATTTCCGGGGCATCCGGATTCACTTCGGGTCCGAAGTACCGGAGGGTCACCAGCGGCTCGGTTTCGCTGGTGTTTTCGAAGGTCACCCCCGCCTTCGCTCCATCTTCGGTGCAGAAGTATTCGTCCTCGGTGAGCTCGGTGAAGCGAATCAGCTTCGGGCTGTTGAGGGCGAGGCCGTTGATCGTGCCCTTGCCCTGAACGCAGATCAGTCCGTACGCGCCGGTGTCCTTGATGGTAACCTTCGTTCCGGGATCCACCGTGAGCTCCTTGGCCGTGAAGAGCTGTTCGCCGTCGACCTTGCCGTACACGATCCAGCGATCGACGAAGCCTTCCTTGCGGGTGTCGGCCACCGGCACGGGCTCGAGGTAATGGTTGTCCTTGAAGTTCGGATCGACGTTCTTGTCCCAGTCCAGCTGGTCCACGATGAAGTCGAGGTCCTGATGGTACTTCTTGGGCATATCCTTCACGAGCAGGCTCCAGGGAACATAGCGTCCCTCGACCATGCTCTGGTACATGCCGAACACGTCGCTGCCCCATTGCGGCTCGTAGGTGCACAGGCTGCCGGGAGCGTGGAGAATGCAAGGATCGATCAGCCAACCCGTGCCGGGCTTGAGCCGATAGGCCTTGGACAGGTCTAGAATCCCGTTGTCGCCCTTGTTCCAATCCTCGAGACACTTCCGGACCTGAGCCTTGGTGGTGCCGGGTTCGAAGCCCATGAAGGTATACGGAAAATTATTGCCCACATTGTTGTGCTGAGGCGGGAAGTAGTAGCTCTCCGGCTTGCCTTCCTGACCGACCAATTTGGCCTGCTTGGCCGACTGATGCATGTGATGCGGGATCGGCCCCATGTTGTCGAAGAACTTGGAGTACACCGGCCAGCGCCCGTATTTCTTCCAGATCGCCTTGCCGACCAGCGTCGCGCCGGAATCTTCAACGGCTTTGCGCAGGGTGAACCGTTCGCCGCCGATGACGACGTAGCTCAAGCCTTCATCCGGAACCCGGCCTTCGTTGGCAGCTTCGGTGGTGGAGGCGAACCAACGTTCATCGATGCCCCCGCGATTTGCACCATACGCGTAGGTGTCGTCGGGATGCAGTTTCAGGCGCAGGCCCGGTTGGAGGAACGAGCGCGGCACCCAGGCGGGCGCGAGGCGCAGCAATCCGCCGGTGCGGGAAAGTTCGGCGGCGACTTTGTTGGCAGTGTTGCCCTTGATGGTTTTGAGCTGTGTGACAGTGGTCATGGAAACGGTCCGTAATCGGCAAACCCCACGACCCCTCCCGCCGCCGGTGTCACCGGCGACCCGTGGAGTGGTCCTGAATGTTTGTGCCGGGCAGCCTAAAGCGACCCGCGGGCCCAGTGCCACGGGAAAACGGCGCATCCGGGCGGGGAATCCTTCGGATGAGCTGAGAGCTGAGAGCTGAGAGGTCGGAAGGGAAAGACCGGTGGGGCGACGCTCCGCGGAGCCGTGACCGTGTGGCCCCCCTACGCGCCACTTCGTCGGGACGCGCACGGCTCCGCAGAGCGTCGCTCTACCGCTTCTCCGCTCACCGCTCTCAGCTCTCAGCTTTCCCCGGGTGTATCCGGCGCGTGAAGCCCTCTGGTTGAGTCAGCGCCTCGTCCTCTCGACGGCTACTTTGGGGTGAACGACCCCGTGGAGCTGGATTCCACCCCTGCTACCGCCGGGGCGCTTTCAAAACTGCCGCCCAAGGCGAGATGGAGGTTGATGTGGTTTGCCAATTGCGCGTTCCGCAGTTGGATGACGTTTTGTTGAGTACGGATCTGCGTTTCCTGGAGCTGGAGCACTGACAGAAGGTCCATGGAACCGGCTTCGTATTGAATCCGCGCAATACGCACAGCCTCGGTGTTGCTGTTCAGGACCTTCTGCTCAAAGGCGAGGCGTTCGGCCAAGAGATTCTCATTCATCAATCCATTCTCGACTTCCCGAAAGGCCCGCAGTACCGCACTCCCATAAACTGACACGGCCTGTAACTGGGTCGCGGTTGCGATTTTAACCTCAGCCCGGAGGGCACCGCCCGTATAGATCGGCACGTACATCCCGAGCGCCGCGCTGAACATCCAGGGATTAACCTGCAAAACGGACAACAAGTTGTCACTCAACTTGCCTCCGTCCAAGTTGAGGGAGAACGAGGGAAGCAGGGCCAATCGAGCCGCCTCTTGAAGGCGGAAGGCCGCCAGGACCTGACTTTCGGCGGCGACGAGGTCAGGACGCCGTTCGAGCAACGAGGACGGGAGACCCGGCTGGATGGGCGGCGGGACCGGAGTGTAGTGTTCGGCCACTTGAAGCTCAGCGCTGGGGTAGCGGCCCAAGAGCACCTCCAGGTTTCGTTTCGCATCACTGGCTGCTCCTTGAGCGGCGCGGAGCTGGCTCTGGGCGGCGTCCAAGTTTCCCTTCGCCTCAGCCACCTCCAAGTCGGCAATCTTCCCGGCGACCCGACGAATTTTCACCAGGTCAAGGAGGCGCGAATAGATAGCGACGCTCTCTCTGGCTACGGCGAGAAGCTGGCTCGATTCCGTGGCGAGGTACCAACTTTTGGCCGTGGTAGCGGCCAGGGATTGTCGCGCAAAATTGTACTCCAGGGCGGTGGCCTCGAATCCGGCTTGGGCACCCGCCTTCTGGGCGCGCAGCTTCCCCCAGACATCCGGCTCCCACGCGACTCCTGCCAAGCCCTGCCGCCCCTGGTACCAGTCGTCATGTCCGTCGTCCCGGGTGGACCGATGACCAAGATTCATGCCGATCTGCGGCTTAAGGGATGCTCCCACCACCACGACATTTTGACGCGCGATCTCCACTCGTTCCGCTGCCGCTCGCAAGTCCAGGTTGTTGGTCAGAGCCTCGGCTACAATCACGTCGAGGACGGGATCGTGAAAGGTCGCCAGCCAATTGTTCGCGACCTCGTTCGTCGTTCGATCCGTTACCCAAGCGGGCGGAACGGTTGTCCCAGCGGGTAAGGCGTTGATGACGAGTTGGGAGTGGGACGGAGGCTTCGAAAGCCGACAGCCCGTCAACAACACCATCAGCAGAGCCATGGCAAAGACCCCGCACCAGAGTACTGCGAGCCGCGAACGATTGGACTTCATCGGATCTCACGCCCTGAGGCCGGTTTGAAGTTCATTAAAATGGCATCGGGTAAAGCCAATTGGCCCAAGACGTGATTCGGAGGGAAATCCGTCGCAACGCGGCCCACGGCCCGCGCATTCCCTGAGTGTAAACGGCAGCCACGCCCTGCGCTCCAATCGGGAACTTCTCCTGATCGGGATCATCCAGCACGATGGCCACGGCGAAGCAGCCCTGAGGCAGTTTTGGGGGCTCCGGATTAAACACCGGAAGCGTGCCACTCGGCAGATACTGACCTTCGCCGCTGGCCCTCCAAATGCTTTGAACTTTGCCAGGAAATATCTGGCCCGGATACAAATCGAGCGCCACCTCCACGGACTGGCCGTTGCTCATGTATTTGAGGATCTCCTGGGTATACGCCGCCAGCAGATAACGTCCGTCGTCACAGATGAAAGACGCAATAGCGCCGACGCGGAAGTCGCCCGCCACCATGCCGGGTCTGACTTGGAGGTTGATGATAAAGCCATCCTCGGGTGCAACCAGCGTGGTGTTGTTGAGATAGAACTTGGCGAGCGCCAACTCGGCATCCACCACCGCCACGCTGGTGTTCACGCCGTTGATCTCCGATCGGTACCGCAGCCGCGCCCGCTCCAATTCGGCCGCTGCCTCCTTCACTGCTGCCTCGTTGACCTTGTACTGGGCGTCCCAACGTTGCGCGTCTTCCTCAGGACCGGCCCCCTGCTCTGCTAGGCTCACCGCAAGGTGCTTCTGGTACTTCGCATAAACTGTCTCACTCTGACTCTTGGCCAGCTTTTGGGTGGCAACGTCGATATCCGATTTGAGAATCTGCACGCTCTGCTTCGCCTGAGCCAGCTTTGCCTCCAGACCGTCGACCTGAAACTGGTAAGGACGCCGGTCGAACTGAAACAGCGGCTGCCCCTTTCTGACCGGCTGATTCTGCTCAACCAACACGGCCGTCACCAGCGTCGGCTCAGGCAGGCGCGGCACCAACTGGATTGTGTGCTGGACCATTTTGGCATTGTTTGAGGCTGGCGTCATGAAGCGCAGCCCGATGATAAAAATCAGGAGTACATGAAGCACGAAGAACGCACTGACCAGCGCCCAGCCGATGCTAAACTTCAGCCACTTGAATCTGAAAAAGACCAGCCAGATGAACGCCGCAAAGACGAACAAGAGACCAAGGGCGAGTACCATGGGGCGAACTAGCTTTCTGGTGCCTGAGTTCTCCCGGGCGATTCATCCGCCGGAATTGGAGTGGTCGCCGAAGCAGAGGAGGTGGCTTGAAGGCGTGTCCGCTTCCCGCTCAGCCGTGCGATCTCCTCGTCGATCCCTTTCACTTCCTCCCGGGGAAGTCGTCGAATGTCCACGATATCGGTCGGCTTAAAGGCCCAGATGAAGGCCTGAATCCAAGGAATCGCGGCGAGAAAGCCGGCGTATCCCATCATTTGGACGGCCTCCGCGTCCGGGTGTTTGCGGGCAATGGCGATGCGCCCGGGCAAGCCCGCCAACCAAACCAATGAAATCAAGCCCGCCAGCACCAACAACGCCAGTACCGCGAAGGTTGCGTAGTCCCAGAAATCGATCTTGAACCCCAGAAGAGTCTGCATGGCGGGAGACGTTCGGTTTTACGCAGAAGCGAGCCGCTCACCAGACACTCCAGCGAGCTCCTCTGCGAGGACCGGCACGTTGAGGAGGGAGGCTCGTGCCTCGTGGATGACACACAGCTTCAGAACTTCGACAATCTCGGTGACCGTGGCCTGCTGGCGCAGGGCCGCTTTGAGGTGACGACGGATGCCGGGCTCGTACTGGCGCCTACCCGCGGCATTGAGAGCGATCAGTAAGAGTTCGACCTCCTTCGCCGACAGGACGGTGGAATTGTAGAGGTCTCGACCGCGCGCCATGAACTCGTCGAACCAATTAGGCGCAAGCTCCAGGACAGGGCTCCAGGCGTCGTCCCATTGGCCTCCGGCCCGCAGTTGGTCGCAGGCGGGAGTGGACCCGGGATTCTTGAGGCGTCTCTCGCGTTCTTCGGCCGCCTTATCCAAATCACCCACGAACGCCTCTTGATTGAGAAGAGTGGCTCCCACAACAGCGGAGTGGATGGACATCACCGAGACGCATTTGAACACCAGAAGGATCTCGTCGCGCGTAGCACCAGCCGCGAGCGCGGAACGAAGATGATGTCGGGTGGCCGCCGAATTCTGGTTGGCGCCATTGAGGCCAATGGAAATCAGTTCGACGAGCTTTAGCGGTAGCACGCCGGAAACCCATGGGTTGGCGGACACCTTCGAGGACGTTTCGGCCCATTGGGGATCCCACTGATGTAATTGGTCTAGGGCAGCCTTCCACGGATCGGTCAAAGGCGATGTGCCCGTTCGCTGGCATTCGTCAGTCATAGATACTTTGATTGAGGAGGCACAATTCGCCGCTGGTGGGCGTCAGAAGCGTTCAGAAACTTCCTTCGAGTGCAGTCAATGAAGACGCGAGGTTCGACTATTCTTCGAAGGCGAAGATCTTGTTCCAGTCGTTCTTCATGCTGATGACGATCCAGCCATCCTTCTTCGCCTTGTCGTAGAGCTTCTGGGTGAACGTACCGACTTTCGTGTCGGGCAGGCCGGTCGCCGGGCCGTAAGCGTATTCGCGTTTGGCGTCGTCGTGCAGGACGAGCATCGCGAGCCGGGCACCACTGCCCGCCCTGGTGTATTCGAGCATTTGCTGGTCGCCGGTGGAGTTGCCGAACGCCGCAACGGGCCGCCGGCCGATCATCAGATGGATGCCTTCGGGCTTGCCCGCATCGTTGTCGTTAAGCAGAAGCTTGGGTTCCTTGGTCAGAAAGGGTTGGCCGTCCTTGGCATAGCCATATTTCGTGCCGGCGGCCGTGCCAACGACCTGCTCCGGTGGGATACCGTAGGTCTTCTCGGAGTACTGGCGCACGAAATCCTGCCCGCCGCCGGTGACGATGAAGGTCTTGAATCCGTTCGCGCGAAGAAACTTCAGCACTTCCTGCATGGGCTGGTAAGTCAGCTCCGTGTAAGGCTTCTTCCAGCGCGGGTTTTTGGCTTCTGCGAGCCACTGCTTCGCCTCGGCCTCGAACGTCTCCACCGATATGCCGGTGAGTGTGGCAGCGGCGATCTTCAACAGGTCGTCCATGTTGAGTTTATCCATCGCGGCGCGGTCGCCGTGGAGCAACTCCAGCACGGTGCTGAAGGGTGCGACCTTCGCCAGTTCCGGCTTCTCCTTCACGAGCGCCGGGACGCGTTCAAGGCAATACATCACCTGCGAATACATCGGGTGCTCGACCCAGAGCGTTCCGTCCTGATCGAAGGTCGCGATGCGTTCCTCGGGCGGGACAAAGTTCGCGCCTCCAGTGGTCGTAGTCGTCCTGACGAAGTCCACGATGGCTTGCTTCGCCGGGCCGTCGTTCCACGACGGGAGCGGGTCCTGAGCGGATGTAGTGGTGAAACTGGTGAGGACAATCCCCAGCAGGGCAATGATATTGCGGACGGGTTTCATCGGTTTAGCTTCGTTAGTCCAATTCGTTGGTGAAGTCGCGGGCCGACCACTCGGACCGCCCGCGCGCTTAACGACCAGAGGCTTCTTAGAACGGGCGAACTTTGCCCATGCGCGGTGGCTGCACGGGAGCCGCGGCGCCGTAGATGACGGTGAAGCCCGAGCCCCCGCCCCAGGTTGAGATGGCGGTCGGCGGATTCGGGAGGGCGGCAGCCTCGGGGTTGTTCCAGTTGTTCGCCGCCCAGACGTTGCCCGCAGGGTCAATGGACACATCGGTCAGCATCTGGATGCTGCCGCTCTTAAACTCATGAATGACGTCGCCCGGCCTGGTGCCTGCGGGAAGCCCCTTCAAATCGGCCCCTGCCATCAGCAGCACGGCGCGATTTCGCGGCGAGAGGTTGCCGATCCAGACGTTGTTGTCGCCATCGATGTTCAAGCCCCAGGGAACCCCCACCGCGCCGCCGCCTGTGAAACCTTTGGCATCGAGCTGGGTGCCATCCGGGCGGATCATGTGAATGACGCCAGTGGGTTTCGGATAGGCGAGCATGGCTTGGCCCATGATCCTGAACTGCTCCATGATGGAAGCGCCGTCCGGCACCTTTGGCACCGGGAAGTCCAGCGACATGTTACTCGCTACCCAAACGTTCTCGTGGGTGTCGAGCGCGAGGGCGCGCACGCCGATGCCAACGCGAAAGGTTTCCAATTTCGTGGGATCAGTGGCAGGAAACCGCACGAGCGTGTCGGACTGCGAATTGCTGACCCAGACGCGATTCTGCGAGTCAACCACGATGTCAAAGGGTGACCTCAGCCCCGCGACCTTGACGATGCGTCCGTCCTTGGGGCGCCCGCCGGGGAAATGCAGCAGCTGGTTATTCGAGCCATCGGCAATCCACACGTCGCCGTTGGCCGCGACACCGACGCCCATCAGGCCGAGGAATTTTTCTTTGAAGGGGAAGATGCTTTCATCGCCGATTGGTTTGCCGTCGAAATCCATCACCAGGATTTTTCCGTTGAAACTGGTGGCCCAGACATGATCGCGCGTCACGGCCGTGCCCCAGCCGACCCCGTCCAAGCCCATGCCGGTGAAGCCGGTGATCGCCGGTGAGAGCGCCGTTCCATTGGGGCTGAACTTGGTGACGCCGCCGCCGATGCTGCGTTCGACGCCCGACTGCGAACCGGGCATCCAGTTCTGACCGCTCCAGAGGTTTCCCTGGGCGTCGAACATGAACCGGCCATTCGCATAGGTGCCGCCGCCCGCGAAACACAGGCTGAGCATGAAGTCAGGCGGCGGCCATGCAAGATAAGGCAGGAATGGCGCCGCGCGGCGCGAGCCATCCTTCGGCTGCGGGTAGGCCTCTTCAAACAAGGCGAAGAGTTCCTTGGGGTGAGCATACGAGGCACGGGCGATGCCCGCCATCGCTTCGAGCGTGTTCTTTGGCGTGGCTCCACCGGGCGACGTAGCAGCTGCGAAGAAACGCGCGCGCCAATCGTCGTTCACCACGGTGAAGCTGGCGGCGATGAGCGAGCTGAGCGTGTTCAAGTTTGCCAGCGCCGTGGTCTGGGTGCTGTTGAGCGGATCGAGTAGCACCTTCCCCCAGCCGCCGGTCACCGGATCGACGAGATTCGGCGTGTTCCCGGCGGCGATCTTCAGCCCGAGCGGCTGGCCGGAGATGACGTCGCCATTGATGAAGCGCGCGCAGGTGTAGGCTGACGCCACGGTGGTGAGTTCATTGACGGTCACCATTTTGGTCGGCTGGCCGCCGAGCACAGAAAGCAGTGTGAGACCTTCGCTCCTGTCGTTCCCCGCCCTGGGCGTGCCGCCCCGCGCGACGATATAGAGCACGCTGTCGGTGGGCGCATTTCCGTAGGTCAGGGCAAAAGAGCCATCCACGCCCGTCTTGCCTTGCGCTAGTTGGGTCGGCGCACCGGTGCCTGCGGCCCAGAGCGTCACGATCGATCCAGCGAGAGGCGTTTTCGCACCTATTACGATGCCCGTTAGCTCCGCGGCCTGCGCAAAGATGTTCGCTGATAAAGCACCCACAGCGACGAGCGCGATGAGGTACTGCTTCGTGTGTTGGTGTTTCATGATTTGGTTGGTCGTGCTACTTGGCATTCTTCGTTAGTGTCTCCAGCACGCTATCGAGCGAAAAACTGCCGACTTTCTGGCTCGGCGGAAATTCTTTGAAGGTGGCGAGGAATTGCCCGACGTATTGTTGCGCTGGCACGAGCAGGAAGGCGTGATCTATCCGCCATTTGCCGTAGTTGATGCTCTCATGGTCGGCGATTTCGAAGGGATCAGAGCGTAAGTTGAAGAGCTTGGGGAAACGGAGCGGCACAAAGGGATCCTGCCAGACGTCGAGTCCAATCGCGCGTTGTTCGGAGAAAACCAGCTTCCATTGATCGAAGCGCAACGCCACGAGTGTTCCGTCGTCGTTGAAGTAGAAAAACTCCTTGCGCGGGCTGGGGGACTTGCCCGTGAACAGGTCGGTAAGGTTGTAGCCGTCAAGATGTACCTTGAAGGTCTTGTCGCCCACCTTCAGGCCTTTGAGGAGCTTCTCCTTCACATCTGGCACGCCGGCGGCGGCGAGGAGTGTGGGCAGCATATCTTCGTGCGAGCAAATGTCGTTGACGACGGTTCCAGGTGGGATCACGCCGGGCCAGCGGATGGCACAGGGCACCCGGTAGGCACCTTCCCAATTACTGGCCTTTTCATTGCGAAAGGGCGATGAACCGCCATCCGGCCAGGAAAACTTCTCCGCCCCATTGTCAGTGGAGTACATGACGATGGTGTTTTCATCGAGTCCGAGTTCCTTGAGTTTGGCCAGAATCTCGCCGACATGACCATCGTGCTCGACCATACCGTCGGGATAGATTCCAAGGCCGGTCTTTCCCTCGCTCGCGGGCTTGAGGTGCGTCCAAATATGCATGCGCGTCGCGTTCCACCAGATGAAGAACGGCTTGTCCGCCTTCTTGGCATCGATCATGAAACGTAGAGTCTCCTTGGTGAATTCCTCGTCACACGTTTCCATGCGCTTCTTCGTCAGAGGACCGGTGCTCTCGATCCTTTGAGTTCCATCCTGGTTCGCCCAACTGTGGATAATGCCGCGCGTGCCGTATTTCTTAACCAGCGCCGGGTCCTTAAAATAGTCGGCATTCTCCGGCTCTTCCTCGGCGTTCAGATGGTAGAGGGAGCCAAAAAACTCGCCGAAACCGTGCGCGGTGGGCAAGTGTTCATCGAGGTCGCCGAGATGGTTCTTACCGAACTGGGCGGTCAGATAGCCTTGGGCTTTAAGCAACTCGGCGATGGTCACGTCTCGCGCTTGCAATCCTTCCCTCGCACCCGGCAGTCCGACCTTAAGCATCCCAGTGCGGAAGCCAGTCTGACCGGTGATAAAGCATGAACGTCCGGCCGTGCAGCTTTGCTGGCCATACCAGTCGGTAAACAACGCGCCACCCTTGATGATGCTGTCGATGTTGGGCGTCCGGTAGCCCATTTGGCCGTGGTTGTAGGCGGAGATATTCCACCAGCCGATGTCGTCACCCCAGAGGATGAGGATATTTGGCTTCTTGTCCGCCGCCTGCGTGGAGGCCGCGCCGAGGAGCGCCAACCCGAGTGCGAGTGCGAGCGCATGCCTGATGAGTTTCATGGTTCGATTTTGGATTTCGCCCGGTTTCGAAGGTGAAGTCGGGGGCCACCTCGTGGGAGATCGCCCGCGCGTTTCACAATCGAAATGGTCGAGTGGTTCGGGAGAGAAAGCGGGCGACCCTTGCGAGCGGCCCACCCATGACTTCATGTCCGGCTCACCCGGCTATTCGCTCGGGTGCCTCGACTGCTGAACTTCCTTCAGAATGCCGGAAAGATTGTAAGTCTCGGGCGCTTGCAGTGGCGGAAACTCCGCGTACGACATCAGCTCTTTCGTCCACAACAACTGGCCAATGGGCAGAATGTTCCAGTCATACAAATAGGCGGTACTGGGTGAGGCCAGCGCACCACCCAAGCCCATCGCCGTCTTTTGATCCTCCAACCCGACGGCCTGCTCGAAGGGATCGCGCTTGATGTTCTGGATCATCGTCCAGTGATAGGTCGTGAGGGGCGAGAACCAGCCCGTAGCCCCGGCTGGTGCCATGGAATAATAGAACTTCCAATTCTTGTACCGGACGGCCGACGGCGTGGCACCTGCATAGTAGAAGAAGTAGTCCCGGGCCGATTTGTCCGACTTACCGGTGAGGTAGTCGAGTTGGTTCACGCCGTCGAGTGTGGTCTTGACGATGCCCGGATACTCGCCTTTCTGAATCTTCGCCTTCAACTCGTTGCCCTTGGCGCCACCGGCGATTTCCACAAACGTCGGGACCCAGTCGAGGGAGGCAAATATCTGGTTTAGCACCGTACCCGGCTTGATGACGCCCGGCCAGCGGATGACGCACGGAGCGCGATAGCCGCCTTCCCAGGTCTGACCCTTCTGGCCCCGGAACGGGGTGATGCCGCCATCAGGGAAGGACACCGTCTCGGCGCCGTTGTCCGTGGTGAAGACGATGATGGTATTGTCCATTTCGCCCATCTCCTCCAGCTTCTTGAAGACGTAGCCGATGTTGTCGTCCATCTGCTTCATGCCGGCTTCATTGGCGCCCCAGTCTTTGCCACCCTTCGTGCCGATCATGTCTTCATACTTCGGCGAAAGTACGGTCGTGACGTGCATGCGGGCCGGGTTGTACCAAACGAAGAAGGGCTTGCCGGTTTTCTTCGGGTTGTTGCGGTCAAGGAAGTCGATGACGTGAGAGGAGATTTCCTCGTCCACAGTCTTCGAACGTTCCAGCGTCAGCGGGCCTTCGTCCTTGCCCATCTGGTTCTTGGCCGTGCCATCCGGAGACTTCATCCAGATCACGGGGCGCGGAGGCGTCAGGCACACGCCGGTTCTGGGGTCAATCGCGCCGGGGACTTGAGGGATGCCAGGGATCGGTTCCTGCATACACGGCGGCGCGATGGCCTGCACGGTCGGGCTACTGTTAATGTCCGGGAAGCTCACCTGCTGCATGGCATCGAGATGATACAGGTAACCCCAGAATTCCTGAAATCCGTGCGCCGTGGGCAGGGAATCGGGATGGTCGCCCAGGTGGTTCTTTCCGAACTCGCCGGTGGAGTAACCGAGATCCAGCAGGAACTTTGCGAGCACCGGCGTGCCCGGTCGCAGATACGATGGGCTGCCGGGCAGCTGCGGCGGGATCATGCCTGTGCGTAGCGGATACATTCCGGTGATGAAGGCGTTGCGCCCGGAGGTGCAGCTCTGCATGGCAAGGTAGTCCATCATGATCGCGCCTTCCTTGGCGATTCGGTCAATGTTCGGTGTTTCCCCGACCATCAGGCCCCGGTGATAACAACTCGGCTGCATCCAGCCGATGTCATCGCCCATAATGAACAGGATGTTGGGTTTCTTGTCGGCCGCCTCGACTGGTAAGAGAGCGCTGGTTAAAGCCGCCGCCGCACAGAGCAGCGACAGGCCGTGATAGCTGGCTTTTGATTTCATGATTCTATTTTGAATTTTCCGAGCTGACAGGGTTGTGCTGGTCGGCAGACAAGACGCAGCGAAAGCCGATGTGCGACATGCCGGTGTCGTAATCCGTCCCGCGCCGGGCACTCGGGCGGTAGTTCACGCAATAGTTTTCCGCGCAAAGGAAGGAGCCACCTTTGGTCACCCGTTGCAGAGCATACGGTTCCCGGGGATTGAAGCTGCGGCGGGGTCCGGCGGGATTCTGGCAGACCGGGTCGGCCGCCAGCGTTCGGTGCTGATTCACGTCGTACCAATCCGCACACCACTCCCAGACGTTGCCAATCATGTCGTAAAGTCCATAGCCGTTCGGCGGAAAGCTCTTCACGGGCGACGATCCGACGTATCCATCCTCACGGGTGTTCTGGTTGGGAAACTGCCCCTGCCAGACATTCGCCAGAATCTTGCCTCCCGGGCGAAACTCCCCACCCCAGGCATAACGTTGCCCATTCTTGCCCCCGCGGGCAGCGAACTCCCACTCCGCCTCGGTCGGCAGTCGCTTGCCCGCCCATGTTGCATATGCCACGGCATCTTCGTAGGCGATCTGAACCACCGGATGATTTGCCCGCCCATCGAGGTTGCTATTGGGGCCTTCGGGGTGGAGCCAGTTTGCGCCCGATGTCCAAGTCCACCAAAGGGTGAAGTCATCGCGGGCCGGCGCCTCTTTCGGGGGAGTAAAAACGAGCGAGCCCGCTACAAAGCGCTCGGCGGACGGTTTTGGCGTGCCCGGTGGAAGCCCCCTTTTAAGTTCCTCCCAGTCCGGTACGCGCTCAGCGACTGTGAGGTATTTCGTGGCGGCAACGAACTTGGCGAACTGCTCATTGGTGACCTCAGTTTCATCCATCCAGAACCCATCCACTTTCACGCGGTGCGCTGGCCGCTCGGTCGCGTAGGCCTCGGACTCGTCCGTCCCCATCGCAAACTCCCCGCCCGGAACCCAAACCATCCCCGGTGGCGTAGGCGGCACGGTCGGGGCCGTTTCCGCAGCCGACATTCTAACCGTCAGTGAGAGCGCTAGCAGCGCAACCGAAGCGCGGACTTGGAGAATTGGACACGAATGGAGACTCCCGATTGGCCGTTGGACCCAGTGAATGACGAAGTCCAAGAGCAACGACCATCTGCCGAGGAATGATTTTTTCATGGCCACATCCGGACTTCCTTTACTTCGGGAATAAGACCTGAATCTGCGCCCGAAGTTGCCATTCCGGTCCGTCGGTCGGAGTGCGCACATTGACATAGGCGCTGAGCTGACAGTTTAACGGGAGCCTCCCGAGGTGAACGATTTTCCCCACACCTCCGCCCACCGGAATGACCCAGGCCTCCCGGGCCGATTCCCGCCAATTCGCCGTCAGGATCGGGGCACTCGTCAAATACCACCCCTGAGGCAGGTTGTAGTTGATGAACGGTTGAACGAGCAGTGCGCTGACGCTCTCGTCGCCCCAACCGGCGTAGGACCATTGCTGATTGGCCAAAACACCCACGACCCAGTGGCCCTGCATCGTCAAAGCCACCGCTGCCGGCCCCGCAGTCCACATGCCGTGGCCAAGGATCGAGTCGGTCGCGGTGGGCAGGGTCAGGGTCGGACCAACACCCCAGATCAGTTTACCGGAGTGAGCCGGTGACAGAAAGAACGTGGGATTGATGTCCCCGAGCCCAAAGGCACTGGAGACTCCCGGCGCCGGTGAGGGCTGGTTAATGATCGGCATGATCGTCCGGGTGATCAGATTCCAATCCGAACTGAGCGAGATGGGGATCACGGGTTGGACGTTGAGGATCCACTGCGTGACTTCGTTGGGACCGAGCCCGAAGTTGAAATTGTTCTGAAACGGAACACTGATCAGATTTGCCACCGGGTTCTGGGCCGCTTTAGCGAGTGCTTCCGTCTGGGCTTCCCGGTCGCCACCGCCGCCGGAGTCGGCGCTCACGGCCGGCGCCAAGGTCAAGGCCTTGGGGTAGTTGGTCGTTACGGGAAAGGCTGGCTCACCCTGGCCTGTAACTGCGACGAGCACGAGTCCCGTGGCTGCTGGAAGAAGGGCGTTATTCATCGTTCATTGACTGATTCGAACCTACGGAAGTGAGGGTGGGTCGGACTATGGCACCTTAGGGCCGACCGGCTCTTGGGGTTCGAGGGCTTGGTGAATGAGGTCCAGAAACGCGGTGTCATCAAAGGGCTTTAGGAGAAAAGCCAAAGCCCCTGCCGCCAATGCGGCGGCTCTGACCCCCGGTTGTTCACGGCCCGACATGACAATCACCCGAGTTTGCGGGGAGACCTCCTGCAAGCGCAGCTGTACTTCCAATCCCGTCGTGCCCGTGAGCCAGAGGTCCAGGACCGCGAGTGATACCGACTGGCGGGCGGCATGTTCCAGGAGTTCCTCCGCTTTCTCGAACAAATGGGAGGAGTACCCATCGGAATCGAGGAGGCGCCGAATCGAACTCAGCACGAAGGCGTCGTCGTCCAGGATGCAGATGATGTCGGAGGCCTCGGGCATAGTGCCCCCGGTTGGAGGAACGATCGGAAGTTTGGGTCAGGAGCCAAGAGTCGGCTATGGCACCTTGGGGCCGACCCTTGCGGCTATCCCCGCATTCCAAGATCAATGTCCCGGAGCTGCGGGATCGATTCCGGCTTTTTGGGCGAGCCGGGTCAGCTCCGCGACCGAGACCACTCCCATCTTCTGAAATACCCGGCTGCGATGGGTCTTGGTGGTGCGGAGTGCCGCCCCTAGCTCTGCTCCGATCTGTTTGTTTAGCAGTCCGGCAATCATCAGCCGGAACACCTCGAATTCCCGAGGCGTCAGGCTGGCCAGGCGCGCGCGGATCTCCGCCAACTCCCGACCCGCTCGCCTCATCGCTGACGACCGCTCCAGTGCGCGCCCGACCGCTTCGACGAGTTGTTCGTCGTGAAACGGCTTGGGTAGGAAATCCACCGCTCCCCGCTTCATGGCCTGAACTCCCATCGGAATGTCGCCATGACCGGTGATGAAGACGATTTGTTCTTCGCGCCCATTTCTGGTGAGCCATTGCTGGAGCTCCAGCCCGTCCAGGCCCGGCAGACGAACGTCCAACACGAGACAGGACGGACCCGGGTGAGCAGGACGTTGGAGAAACTCATTCGCTGTGGCGAACGTCTCCGCCTCGTAGTCTCCGGACTCGAGCAGATTGACTAAACTTCGGCGCACCGAGGGATCGTCATCGACCACAAACACCCGCGGCGGGAGATCCACGGATTCGTCCCGCCCACTAGTAGTTCCGGTCGGTAGGTTCGATTGATTCATGGGATAAGTCCTCCGTTCGCGGCCAATGGCCGGGGATTCTCTGTTCCGGGCGATGCTTCATCCGGAAGCCAGAAGGCAAAGCAGGCCCCTCCGCCCTCGGCGTTGCTCGCGGTGATGCGACCGCCATGTCCCTCGACAATGGAACGAGCAATGGCCAATCCCAGCCCCATCCCGTTTCGCTTGTTGGTAAAGAAGGGCTTGAAAACCCGATTGGGATCCTCCTTCGGGAGGCCACCCCCGAAATCCCGCACGCTCACCTCCACCCGACTGTCGGACCCCCGTTGGGTCCGCACAATGATCCGCCGAAACTCGGGCGGCCCTTGGTCGACGGCATCCAGAGCATTCAGGATCAGATTCAGGAAGACCTGCTGAATCTGCACGCGATTGCCGTTCACCGGAGTAAGGGAGGAGTCGAATTCGGCAATGAGGGAACACTGTCGGCCAAGGGCATCAGGCCCGGCCAATTTCAGGATCTCCGCCGCCGCCGCATTCAGATCAAAAGGTCGCCGCTCGTCATCACCCCGACGGATCATCGCCCGAATTCCCTGAAGAATCTCGCCCGCCCGCCGGCCGTCGGCGGAAACCTCCTCCAGCAATCCATCGAGCTTTTGGAGATCGCCCCGTCCCTTGGCGATGAACCGTCGGCCCGCCGCCGCGTTGTTGACCATGGCGGTCAGCGGCTGATTCAACTCGTGGGCCAGTGCTCCTCCGAGTTCGCCCAGGAGAGTGGCCCGCGACAGATGAGCCAGTTCACTTTGTTGTTCCCGTAGCGCCTGCTCCGTTCGCTTGCGATCCGTAATGTCGAGCGAGACTCCACGCATCAGTACGGGCCGGTCAGCCTCGTCCACCTCGACCAGCCCGCGGGACGCGATCCAACGAGTTTCGCCCCCGGGGAACACAATGCGAAACTCGGTATCGTTGGCGGTGGGATCCTGAACTACCCGGCCCAAGACTTGCCGAGCGGACTCACGATCTTCCGGATGGATCCGCTCGAGCACCTTCTCCAAATCCAGACGAACCTGCGAATCCAAGCCGAAGAGGTGTCGCCACGCGTCGCTCGCCCACACTTCCTGGGTGACGAGGTTTCTCTCCCAGATCCCGAGATTGGCGGCGCGGGCCGCGAGATTGACCCGCTGTTCCAATCCGGACAACGCCCGCTGATGGGCCAGTTCCTCCTGTTGGAGGTGCAGCTTGCGGCGGGCGAACATCCACACCAGCGCAGCACCACTGCCGGCAAAGCCGAGAGCCGTCAAAAGCCGAAACCAAGCCGTCTGCCAGTAATACGGCAAGATGGTCAGCGCCACGACCGTTCCTGATTCATTCCACACACCGTCCGGATTGGCGGCGCGCACGTGAAAGGCATAGGTGTTGGGTGGGAGATCGTGGTAATAGGCCACCCGCCGATTCCCCACGTCGATCCAATCGCCGTCGTGACCATCGAGCCGGATTTGGTAAGCGACTTTCTCGGGAGCACCCAGACTGAGTCCGACGTAGTGGACTTCGATCCTCTGACTTCCCGGAGGCAACGTCACCGGAGCGGAGAACGGGGCGCGAACACGAATCGGAGGTCCCTCCGGCTGAGTCCGCGGGCTACCTGTCTCCCTACGCGGTGGAGTCGGCTCAAAATACGAAATTTCCTCCACGTGCACCGGAGGGGGTGTGGGATTGAGGTTCCAGGTGGACGGCTGCGTCATTCCGACACCCTTGCTCAGGGCAAACCACAGGCAGCCCTGGCCATCCAAGGCACAGTTGGGCTGCCGGTTTTGGGAAAACTCGCCGCCCGGCAAACCATCTCCGGCATCAAACATTTGGAATGGAGGCCTGCTAATTCGGCCATCGGCCAAAGCCTCCAGATCCCGCCGACTGACGCGGAACAGATGGCTGCTGGAGGTGATCCAGAAGTTGCCCTCCCAATCCTCAATCAGTCCGTGGATGGCCGGAGCCGGAAAACCACTCTCCAACCCCAGCACCTTCAGTGTCCCTTGATGCCAACGCAGCAACCCCCGGTCCGCAGATCCCATCCAAACTGCGCCCGCAGCATCCGAATACAGGCAGCGAATGTTCGGAATGGCGTGGTGGGCCGCATCTTTGACCTCGACCACCGCGGCGGGGCCCTCTGTGCGAAAGACCCCTTCGGCATTCGCCATCCAGATCAATCCAGCCGGATCCTCGGCAAAGCAGGTCACCGTGCCTCGAGGAAGCCCATTTTCCCGACCGAATCGAGTGGACGTTTCTCCGTCGGAGACGGCGACTCCGCTACCTCCGCTGATCCAGATCCTCCCGCGGGAATCCTCAAACAAGGCGTGGATGTTGTGTCCTCCCGTGTCCTGGGCCGGCAGGTGCCGGGGGCCGTCGGGATCCATCCGCCAAACCGCGGAATCGGTGGTTCCAACCCAAAGGCGACCTGAGCGATCCGCGAGAACACTTTTGAGATAACGCTGATCGCGGATGACCTGCGGGAGATTCACGGGCTTCGGCCCTGCCTCGTTCAAACGAAACAATCCATCACCAAACGTCCCGGCCCACAGGTCCCCTTGGGAATCGAGTGAGATCGACTGCACGGAACGGGGACGGGACTCGCTGTCGAGAGGAAGAGACTGAAAGCGCCGAGGAACGAGTCGGACCAAGCCACTTCCGCTGGTTCCCAACCATAGATTTCGCTCCCGATCTTCGAAGATGCACCGGGTCTGGTTGACCCCGCCGTTGGAGGAATTCCATCGGATCAGCGTTCCATCCGGCAACACTTGGCAAACCCCCTGATCGAAGGTGGAGATCCAGATGTGGTGAGCAGAATCTTCGAACATGCTCCAGACGCCACCGGGAGGTTCCGATAGTTCGATCCGGGAGACCTCCCGACCTTTTTGAATTTTGCGCAGTTCCTTTCCCAGAATCAGCCACAAGCCACCTCCCCGGGCCGGGGCGATACCCACGGATTCGCGCGACAGATTCGGCAGGTTCAACATCCGGATCCACTGGTCCTTCTCCCATCGTCCGACGAACTGATTCTGCACCACCCACCAATGGCCGTCTTCGTCCACCCCACCCTGATAGCCCTGGCCCGGTTCACCCGGCGGCGGCGGCAACTCCGAAAACTTGCCGTTGTTAAACTCAAAGAGCTTTCCGTTGAAGCCGGTGATGAGAATGTCGCCATTGCTCCGCTCCGCAAAGGAGCGGGCGTAGTCACCCCTCCAACCCTGATCCGAATGCAAATGCTGCCATTGGTCTCCATCGCGCAGGACCAATCCCTGATACGTGCTGATCCAGAGTCGCGCCCGTTGGTCGAGGTGCAGATTGACGATCCCAGCGCTGGGGAGCATCGGCGTGTTTGCCGGATTTAGCGTGGCGAACTCGGTTCCATTAAAGCGAACGAGACCATTGAAGGTGCCAAACCAGAGGTAGCCATCCGGACCTTGGACAACGGCCGTCACGGAGTTGTCCGGCAGACCGTCCTCAATTTCCCACGATTTGGTGAGGAACTTCGACGGGGATTTCGTAGGAAACTGGAGCCCTTGGGCTCGCCCGGGAACGATCTCAACGAAGACTGTCAGAACCGCGAGGATCAAGCCCGCGATGGTTTTTCGGCAACCAGGGGACTTCGTTTGGCCGACAGGCGCGACCAAACCCGCGCTGCAATGTCCCAGGATCTTCAATCGGTGAGACAATAGTTTAAACCACCGCGATTTGCTACCTTCGCCCCCGCGTTTCAGTGGGTACTCCCCGTCGGACCGCGAAGGCGATCACTACAGCGACCGCCCACGGTCCGGGTCTGATTCCGGAGAAGCAACACAGTGGAGGCGGATTCCGCCCACGCCACCGTCAGGGCCTTCGGAGCCCAGAACGGCACCCCGTTGGCCGCTTCCAGCACGAGATCCACGTTCCACCTTTCCCTTGCTACCTCTCAGCTTTCCCCGCCCGCCTACCGGAGATCCGTCATTCAGCAGGAACGACGCGATAGAAGCGCGCCGCTACCGCCGGGGTCGAATCGGTGAAGGACGCCGTTCGCTTGACCGTTCGATTGGTCAGGACGGATTCCCACTGAGGTGGCGTCAATTGCGACAACGTTTGCCAGACCACGGACCGGTTCTCAGCCCACTGGGCTTGGAGCCTTGGACCGCCACCACCTGGCACCGCATCGACTTCGACCGACGGCCACCACTCGGACACCGGGTTGCTATGCGTGAACTCCGACCATTCAGAGACGTCCTTCAGATGAAACAACACGGCCGCCGGCGGAACCATCAGGACCGTTGAGCCGATGGGCGGCTTCCCTTCGAAGTACACGGCTTGGAGAGCGGCACATCCTTGAAAAGCGTCCTGGTTGAGTACTTCCAAACCAACCGGCAGATGGACCCGAACCAGGGAACGGCAATCCCGGAACGCGTTCCCGTAAATCTGGAACAAGCCCGGTGGGAGCCAGACGTCCCTCAAGTTCACGCACCCAGCGAACGCGGAGTTGCCTATGAACATCACCGAAGCCGGCAATTCCAATTCCCTCAAACCGGTGCACCCGGCGAGCAATCCGGAAACCAATTCTGTCAGCGAACTAGGCAACACGAGGGAGGTCAGGTTGGAGCAGCCATCAAAAAGATATCCGCCCATCAGCCGGGCACCCGAGGGAAACGCGATTTGGCTGAGGGATCGGCATCCGGAGAAGGCGCGGCTTCCGACCGTCTCCAAGTTCTCCGGGAAACGAATGTCCGTCAGACTCACACATCCGCTGAAGGCCAGGGAGGCGATTTGTTTCGTCCCTCCCAACTCTACCTTTCGCAGGGAAGTACAGCCGGAGAACGCACCCTGCCCGATTCGCGTCAGCGACGGCGGAGTTCTGACTTCCGTGATCTCGACACAGTCGGCAAACGCCGTGGGCGCCAGAGATTGAACTCCCTCCTCCAACTCAATCGTGCGCAGTGGAAGGCCGCGGAAGGCCGACAGTCCCACCGACGCCACCGAGCCAGGAATGCGAACGGATGTCAGTGGGCAGTTCACGAACGCCTCCGCCGCAATGTTGGTGACGCTCTGGGGAATGGTGAGTCCGGTCAGTCCTCGGGCCTCGGAAAAGGAATCGGTGTCGATTCGCCGCACTCCGCTCGGGATGCCGTAGGATCCGGTCCGCCCAGCAGGAAACTGAACGATTCTCTCCCCATTGCGCGCCAACAGAACTCCATCAATGGACTGGAAAAGCGGGTTTTCCGGATCGACCTGGAGTTCCCGCAACGCGCGGCAACCCGCAAATACGCCCTTCCCCAGTTGAGTCAGCGTCGCAGGAAGTTTAACCACCGAAACACCCACACCCGCCAGCGCCCGATCGCCCAGTCTGAGGAGGTTTGTCGGAAACTGAAGGCTCAGCAGATTCGTGCAACCCTCAAACGCCCCTTCTTCGATCTCGGTGATTCCGTTCGGCAGGACCACCTCCGTCAGGCCAGTACAATGACGGAACAAATTACTCCGGACTACGGTCAAGCCGGGCGGCAGGACGATTTGTTTCAGAGCGGTACAGTTCTGGAACGCGCCCGGCCCCAGGTTGGTGAGTCCCTCGGGAAGCACCAATTCAGTGAGATCACGACAGGCGGCGAACACTTCCGGCCCAATCTGACGCACACTTCCCGGAATGAAGATGGCCCGAATATCGGTCACGCCGGAAAACACTCCGGAATCGATTCCCACCAACGGAAAACCCACAAAAGAGTCCGGGACAAAAATTCTCCCGAGCTCGTCGGAAATCCCGTTGAGACTGTTGCCAGACCTTACCAAATACGCCTGCCCGCCCTCCAGCCGATAGGTGAAAAGCGGTCGGGGAGGCGGCCAAACAAGAGCCACCATCATCCCCGAGAAGTCAGAATTGTTTTGGAAGGTCGCGGCGGGAGTCCGGTTGCCCCCCAAGTTGGTGATCCGAACCACTGTTGAGGCTCGAGAGAGTGCGTCCTCAAACGTCCCACCGGTGGACCGATCCCAGAACAGGACTTTTACCTGCGTCGATCCACCTACCGGCACTCCCGGCACCACCAACCCATTGATAAAGAACAAACCATCCAACGTAAGGGCCACTCCCCCTGCCCCATTCGGGCTGAGGTACTGGGTTCCGGACTCATCGAGTATGGCCACCCTGCCATTGGCTTTGGGATACGGTCTGCCCTCTGCGTCAAAGATGAACGCTTTAGTGGATCCACCGGCAGGGACGTAGTTGTTGCTCGCATTGAATGTTCCCTGGCCCCACAGCGACTTCACGAGGAGAAAGCTCAAGAGCAATCCGAGAAGCCGCGGGTATGCATTCATGAATAAGACAAATTCGACTGACTAAGCCGACAGCTACAGAGGCCGCGCTGTTGATGCACGAACAAACTCTGGACGTCTCAGCTCTCAGCTCACCGCTCTCAGCTTCCTCCCCGGTAGGGCGAGGTTCCACCGAGCCGTTCGCATCCCAGCGAATGACGCGCCACCAGTCCACCCACGCAAGGCTCCGCAGAGCGTCACCCTACTGCCTTCCGCTTACCAGCCCCTTCCTCTTCCGACCTCTCAGCTCTCAGCTCTCAGCTTTCCCGGGGCACCCAGCCGCTCGGAGGTTCAGCGGCCATTCCCGGTTGAAGTCTGATTCCGGAGGAGCAACACGGTGGAGCCGGATTCCGCCCACGCCGCAGTCAGGGCCTTCGGAGCCCAGAACGGCACCCGGTTGGCGGCGCCCAGCACGAGATCCACGTCGCCATCGCCGTCCACGTCTCCCGCATCCATCACGATCCACCGGCCGGAGGCACCCGCGTCCAGAGTCTCCGGACGGAACCGCCCGGCCCCGTCATTCCACAAGAGCACGAAGCTTTCCGCATTCTTCCTCCCGTAATCGGCAAAGAAGGAAATCACGGCCAAATCCAGATCCCCATCCCCATCGTAGTCCGCCGCCCGGACGCCGTAGGCCCCGTTGATGGGATAAAAATACGCCTCACTGAACTGACTCTTCCCGTCGTTCCGATACCAGCGCACCCCGTGGTACGCCTTGAGACCCGACGGATACTCACCGCTGTCTCCATTCGTGGCCAAGACATCCAAATCGCCGTCCTGATCGAAGTCCACCAACTGAAAACTGCTGCTACCCCAAGCCGGATGGAACTCAGCGATGACCCGCGCTTCGAAAACGCCGGAACCCTGATTCTCGAACCAGTATAAGCCCTCCCGCGCCTGCGCCATTTGCACCACGATGTCGGGACGTCCATCGCGGTTGAGGTCGGCTATTTCCGCCTTTACTCCACCAGGCCGATCCAGCAGCCGATGTTCCGCCCATTTCCCAGTCGGGGTTTGCTCCCACCAGGAAACCGCTCCCTCCACGTTGCCATAACCGCACACCACGAGGTCTTCGCGTCCGTCACCATTGAGATCACCGGCGGCGAGGCTGGTCGGTCGGGGCAGCTCGTTCAGAACGTTCGTTCCAAGTACGAAGCGATCTCCGTCCCGACGCAGTTGGACCACCTGGCCTTGTCGGGTGTCATGCGGCGAAAGATCCCAGATCAACGGCGCATACCAACCCTCAGGACGCTCCACCAACCCAACCGGCGGGCTGGCCAGAGTCAGCGACGAAAGGGCGTTTCCTTGGGCATCCAAAACATCAAGGGTTCGGGACACTTGGTTGCCCACGTACACCTGGCGACGGGCCGGATCGATCTTCACCAGCGTCGCCATCTGCTGATCCCGGCGATGAGCCCACCATTCGGGAGCAAACCGATTGAGCGAAACGGCAATGGGCGGATGAGCCGGCGGCGGAATCGGCTGGGCTGGCGCACTCGCGAAGTACCAGTCCCAGATTCGCCGCCATTCCTTGGCCACTGCGACGTCCTCCGGCCGCTCCGAATCCAGAGCGTCGAACTTCACCAACCGTCGCATCATGGGCTCGGTTCCGGTCCGCCACGTCGCCCGATCCAAGACTTGCGGATCCACCGCGAGATGGCAGGCGGTGCAGTACTTCTGAGCCAGCGCGCGACCCTCTTCCAATTCACTTACCGACGGTGGCGTGGTGGGCGGTGGGAGGGGTCCTGGCGGGAGGAGTGGAGCCGCCTCGACGGCACCGGTCAGGAAAACTCCGGCCATTCCCGTCCAGCCTTGAAGCATCCAGGGAGCCACTCGACGACGGAGGATTGCGGAACTGTTCATGGCAGTAGGGAAAGCTTTCCCTCGGTACTGATACTCACGGCACGTGCTCCAGGAGGAACGGGCGAAGTCGTCAGCGCGCCGCCGGGCCAACGGACCTCCACGGATTGCGGTGGTTCCGGTTGACCCAGAATGACCGTGGAACTGTCGACACTCCAATATCCGGCGCCGAGATGCAGTTCGCGAACCGGGCCCTTTCGGGCGCCAAACACCAGGCGCACTGAAGCTCCGATGGCGTGGGAATTTTCACCTGCGCCCCGCAGACTTACGGCCAGCCCAGGGCGCCCCGTCTCGTTGCGATACAAGTGCGTGGTGCCGGCGTTCTGGGTCAGAACCAGATCCGGCCGGCCGTCCCGGTCGAAGTCCGCGATCGCCGCCGCCCGCTGTTCCCCGTAGGCTGCCACCCCACTCAAGGATTCGGCGCGAAAATCCCCTTTGCCGGTGCCGCGCAGCCAGAGTCCCCGACCGGAATCCTGACGCGGTGTCAGCGGATCCGTGGCAAACCAATTTTGAGCAAGAAAGACATCGTCCGTTCCGTCTCCGTCCGCATCCGTCACCGCCACCCCTAGCGCGGGTGCCAATTGCGCGAAGTCCGGGAGAGCGTGCACTTCCCAATAGTCCCCACGGTTGAGGAACACCGACGAGGCCAGCCACGTCACTTCCAACCGACCCGCCCGGGCCAGACGTTCGCCAAAGATTTTAGCCACCGTGGAATGACCGAAAGCGGCGTAGGTGGGAACCTCCGAGCGCAGCCAAGGAAACGCCCGGGACCACATGGGCAACTCCCGACCCGGCCAATCCCCGTCCGGTCCCGGTAACGCCTCGACCACATCCACGCCCGCCACCCCGCCGAGTTCCCCGAAGTAAAGTCGGCGCAGCACCGTCGGCTCCGTGTTGAGTGCGCGCAGCGAGGGACGGTCGGAAGGCGGCAGGGCGCTGATAAGGGATTGGTTTAGCCCCCAGTTCCCTGCGACCCAATCCAGTCGGCCATCGCCATCAAAGTCACCCGCCGTCACGCTGTTCCACAACCCGGAGAGCGCACTGAGCGGCATCCGTTTTCCCGCCACTTCCACCGTTACTTCCGCCGGGGCGAGGACGCCGTGGTCGTTCTTCCACAGTTGCAGCGGACCCCAGTCGCCAGCGACGAGCAGATCGGGATCGCCGTCGCCATCGGCATCCGTGAAACAGGCGCCGCTGACCCGGTTCATCGTCTCAAACTTCTGAACCACGGTCAGCCGACCACCCTCGTTTCGCAGCAACAGAGACGGCACTGGTTCCGGCCACCGTCCAGCGCGCGAGCGACCTCCCACAAAGATTTCCAGCGGACCATCCCCATTCACATCCGCTGCGGCCAACGGCCCCACGCCGAACGGAACTCCCAATACCGCCTCGCCGCTCCGACGCGATGCCAAATCATAAAGCCGCACCGCACCACCGTTGGTCTGGCCATCTTCCCAGTTGCTGGAACCCGCCACCAGCACACCACTCAACGGCAGTATCGTCGTCAGGTCCCGACCCAAGGGACGTTGAAACATCGGATCGTCGAGCCGTTTGAACTGCCCCTTTCCGTCGTTCTCCCACACCGCCAAAGTCCCCGAACGGCCGGAGCCCACGATCAAGTCGGGCGCGCCATCGTCGTTCAGATCCGCCCACGAAGCGCCGGGTCCGAGTTGACTCAGCTTGTTCGGCAACAGCGGCTGACGTCCAAAATCATCAAAGTCTTGCTCCGCGGCCCGGTGCGCCAACCGATCGGATACGTCCTGAAACCACGGCGCGGATGACGCGACCGGAGCCGGCTCCGCCGGTCGTTGGAGAGGTTCCTCCACGTCGATCGAGGAATTTGCCGGAATTCCCTCCAGCCGGGTCAAACCACCTTGGGGCCAGCGTACCTCCACGGTGACTTGCGAAGCCGACCCAGTGGCGAAGGCGCGCACGGGTTCGTCGCCACTCAGATATCGGCTGCCGGCCAGCATGGTCTGCCTCTGTTCGACCGGAAAGGCAGCCGGCTGCCCGGCGACTCGCACACCCACACTAGCCCCAATTCCCCGGGAATTGGCGCCCCGGCCCCGCAACCGGATGGCCACCCGCGGCGCACTGGCGTCGTTCCGGTAGATTCCCGGTTCGTCCAGCAGGTTGTTCATGACCAGGTCGAGGTCACCGTCCTGATCCAAATCCGCCAGGGCGGCGCCTTGGGAAATCCCCACCGTGGCAAAGCCCCACTCACGCGCCACGTCCACGAAGATTGGAACCACCGGCGAATTCACCGGCGTTTGCGTCCCCGCCAGTCGGGTGGCCGTGCGATTGTGAAAGAGCGCTTTGGGCGTGGCGAACGATGGGAGTTCCCGGGTCAAACGCGCCACTTCCGTCGGGCTAAGGGTGCGTCCGCCCGTCTGCGCGGCGGCAATGCGCTCGGCGCCGTCGCTGTCCTGATAATCCCGAAGCTGGCCATTGGTCACCAAGATCTCCTCGTAGCCGTCCAAATCCACATCGAGGAAAATCGGTCCCCAGGACCAGTCGCTGGCCTCCACGCCGCTGAAGATACCCGTCTCGGCGAAGGTATTGTCTCCGCGATTCAGCTGAAGGGCGTTCCGTAACAACTGAACCCGGTCCTCAAATTCTCCCGGCAACCGGAACGAAGGAGACAACCCGGCCATCTGCCGCGCCCGATCCACCCGTTCCCGGCCCAGCATGTCCACGGTGAACAAATCGGTGAAGCCATCCCGGTTCAAATCCCCGAAATCGACGCCCATCGAGAAGGTGCTGTTGTTGCGCAGCGCGGTGCGCGAGATGGCCCGCAACTGCGGCTTACCCGGGGTCGACACATTCCACCAGAGCCGATCCGGCGTGTGCAGGTCGTTGCAGACGTACAAATCCACCCGACCATCGCTGTTCAAGTCGCCGAAGTGCGCCGCCAAGCCCCAGTCGTTGGGAGCAGACTTCAACGGCTGGCCCGCTTCATCCAGGAACGTCCCATCCGTCCAGCTGGCCGCCCGAAACCGGCCGCCACCCTGATTCAGCCAAAAGACATCCGGTTCCCCGAATTCGATCACCTGACCTCCGGGACCGAGTTCAAACCGATTGGTCAACTCCGGGTCCGTGGTCGGCCGCCCGTTCACCGCCGTCACCACCGGCCGACCGCCCACGGAGCGAATCGAGAACTGGGCTGACGGACGGTCCATGACGGTGTCGGGCCGGAAATTGCACACGTACAAATCCAGGTCGCCATCCTGATCCACATCGGCGAGCGCAAGGGAAGTGGCGCCCGTTCGGGACCGTAGCCCGGCCTCATCGGTCACCTCTTGAAAAACTCCCATTCCGTCGTTGCGCCACAGGCGGGTTCCGCGGCCCAGACCATTCATCAACAGATCCAGATCGCCATCGCCGTCCACATCGGCAAAAGCGGCGCCGGTGGCATCGGTTCCCGCTCCTCGCCCGGTCCATTCCCCGGCGGGAAACGCCCGGGCCGTGACCGCGGAGAACTTCCACTGACCCAAATTGCGAAACAACTGCGGGGCCACATCGATGCCGCAGAGGAACACGTCGCACCAACCGTCACCGTCCACATCCCCCAGGGCCACGCCGGAACCAGAAGCGAGATTCCGGTTGGTCATGGTCCGCTCCTCGTTCACCCAGTTCGTGAAGGTCAGACCCAGATCCCGCGCTCCCAAACGCGTAAATCCCGGACGTCCCGTTCCCTGGGGCTGGACCGTCGCCAGCCGATAGCCATCTCGGGCCTGCCAATCCAGAGCCCATCCCGAAACGGCGAGACACCCGCAACACCACGCCCACCAAAAGCACCGAATCACAGACTTCATGGGCGCACCTGGAATTCTCCGTTCGCTTGCACGTCGACTTCCCGAACTCCAGCCGAAAGCGGAATCCGCTGTGGCGCCTGACCCGGCCGGCGAACCTCCAGGGCGGTCGCCGGTTCGTGCGCCGTGAGAATCCGCCGGGGACTGTCCACACTGAGCCAGCCCGAACCAATCTGCACTTCCTGAATCGGTCCCCATCCCTGGGCGGTCTGTAACCGCAGTTGGCTGCCCACGCTCTGAGGATTGTCAGGTGGTCCCTGTACGTGAACGCGAATTCCCGGACGTCCGCTCAAGTTCTGAAACAGTCGCGTTGAACTTCCGTTCTGAGTGACCGCGAGATCCGGGCGACCGTCTTGGTTGAAATCTCCCACCGCGGCGGCCCGGGCATCGCCCCAAACCACCACCCCACTTTGAGCCGAGGGCATGACCATGAACTCCCCGTTCCCCTGCCCCCGCAACAACACACCTCGACCCGCATCCTGAGGCGTTTCATCGGGTCGGACGGGAAAGAAGTTCTGCGCCAGGAACACATCCTGATGCCCGTCGCCATCCCAATCGGCCACTGCCATCCCAGCCACCGGAGCCCACTGCGCTTCGGACGGCAGGGGACGAAGTTCCCAGTGATCCGGCCGATTCAGCAACACCACCGTGGCGAAGCAATTGGCCTCCAGCACGGGCGCGGTCTCAGGAATCTGTAGGGCTTTCGCAATCTGACCCAAGTCCGCAGCCCCCAAGGCCGCCCGGGTGGGAAAGGGTTCCCGCAACTGCGGCCAGGCGGCCCAAAGCAAATCCGCCCGACGGAGCGGGAATCGGCGGCCTCCCACCGCGTAGGATTCCAGCACCTCCACCGAACCCTGGTGCGAAAAGTCGCCGTAGGTGAGCCAGCGTCGGCTGGCTGGATCCTGAAATCCCTGAGCGGGCGCGCGGGGCACCGGAAACCAGTTCCATCCCCGATTCCCCGCGACCAAATCCAACCGGCCATCACCGTCAAAATCTCCCACCGCCACCGAAGTCCACCAACCCCGAAGCGAGGATAACGCGAGGGAATTTTCCGCCGACGTTCTGACCACCGGATCCCACGGTTCGAGTTGACCCCGGGTGTTGCGAAAGAGCCGAACCGAACCCCACTCCAACGCCACCGCCAAATCGGGATCCCCATCGCCATCCCAATCGGCAAACGTCGCACTCGTGACCAATCCCAAAGCCGCGAACCGCTGCTGAACGGCGAACCGACCTCCGTTGGATTTGAGCAGGAGGGAAGTGACCGGTTCCGGATACCGTCCCGCCGTCGCCCGACCACCCACAAAGAGTTCGAGGGTTCCGTCACCATCCACATCCGCCGCCGCCACTGGGCCGACTCCGAAGGCCTGTCCCAGCAGGCTTTCCCCGGAGACGTTGCGATCCAGATCGTACAGCCGGAACACACCGCCATTGGTTCGGCCATCCCGGTAGTTGCTGGATCCTGCCAGGAGAGTGGAACCCACGGGAATCAGCGTGGTGAGATCACGCAGCACCGGCTTGAGCAGCGGCGCATTGGTCCACCGGCGAATCTCCGATCCCACAAAGCTGTGAATCGAAGGAACCCCGCCCGCTCCCGCCCCGATCACCAATTCCTCGGGAGGTTGCCCGTCCAAATCCGCCCAGGTCACCCCCGGACTCGGATAGGCCAAGCTCCACGGGAGCAAAACCTGACGCTCAAAGTCATTGAAGGGGGTGTCCGTGGCGACCTGATTCAACCGCTCCGACAGATCGGCAAAGAGAGGCTGGGGCGCCTGAGGGGAAGGAGCGATGGCACCCTCGGTGGGTTCGGTCAGCTCCAGCTGCGAATTCGGCGGCACATTGGACACCGTCAGCGTGCGACCAGACAGCCAAAGGGCCTCCACCGTCAGGTTGTTCGCCGATCCCGCCGCAAACACCCGGACCGCGTCGTCGCTGCTCAAGTAACGCCCGCCGGACATCAGCACCTGGGATTGCTCGGGCAAAGTGCCTGCCCGGACCTTGAGGCGTGTTCCCACTCCCCGGGTATTTCCACCGGACGCACGCGCCCGAACGAGGATTCGGGGGGCGGTGGCTTCATTTCGCAGCAGCGTGGGTGGGTCGTTCAGGTTGTTCTGCACGACGTCGAGATCTCCATCGCCATCCAGATCGCCCAAGGCCATGCCGTGGGTCACGTTACGGACGTCGAACCCCCACTCCGCCGACACGTCGACGAAGGACAGGTTGCCCCGATTGCGAAACGCCACGTTGGCCATCGCCAGCCGGGGAAACAGCTTGCGCAAGTCCAACAATTCCTTGGCGGTCATCCGCCGCTGATTCTTGAGTTGCTCCGACTGTTGGATGACATCGGCATCCATCATGTCGAGTTCGTGCCCATTGGAAATCAGCAGATCTTCCCAGCCGTCCAAATCCACATCGAGGAACACCGGGGACCACGACCATTCGCTGGCCGCGACCCCGGCGAGGCGTCCCAATTCGGCAAAGGTGCGATCGCCCCGACCGAGGAACAGCGTGTTTTGCGAGAACTGCTGACGTTCATCGCTTCGACCGGGTTCATGGCGACTCGGGGGAAGATTGTCGACCTGCTGACTCCGGGCCTGGTGATCCCGGCTGAGCATGTCGAGAACAAGGAAGTCGCTCCAGCCATCTCGGTTCACGTCGGCCGCATCAGCGCCCATGGCGAACGCGGACGTGTGTCGCAAGCTGCGCGCGGGGGCAGCCCGGAATCTCAGGGGACCGCCGGGCGGCGTTTCGTTGAGCCAAAAGCGATCGGGCGACTGGAAATCGTTGCAGACATACAGGTCAGGTCGCCCATCGTCCGTCACGTCCCGAAAGAGCACGCTGAGACCCCAGTCGTAGGGCGGTGAAACCAGGGTTTGCCCCTGTTCGTCCACGAAAGCCCCCCCGGTCCAGCTCACCGGGGAAAACCCTCCCTTCCCGTCGTTCAGAAAGAAGGCATCGGGTTCTCCATTCTCCTGAACGCCAGAGGGTGTCACGAAGAACCGTCCCACTAGATCAGGCTCGGAGGTGGATCGACCATTGTACGTAATGACCCGCGGACCCGTTGGTTCCTGGCGCAGAGTGAATTTGCCGGTGGGATCGTCCCGAATAGTCGTCGGGCGGTAGTTCACCACATAGAGATCCAGATCGCCGTCGCCATCGGCATCCGCGGCGGCCAGACTGGTTCCCGCACGGCCCTCATTCAGAATGGGACCGGCGGTCAGGGTCCCGGTTCCCGAGTTGAACCAGAGGTGCGTTCCCTGAGCGATGGTGTTCAGGACGACATCCAAGTCTTGATCACCATCGAGATCCGCCAAAAGGACTCCGGAGGCATCCAATCGATCCGCCCCCGCGGGCAGTGCAGAGCCTTGGAACTTCCAGTTCCCCTGATTCAAGAACATTGCGGAATGCCCCTCGGCGGCGGCGAAGATCAGGTCCACCCGCTGATCTCCGTTCAAATCTCCCAAGGCCACCCCGGACCCATTCAGATAGATTTGATTGGTGAGATATCGTTCTGGAGCCACCTGGTTGGTGAGCAACACGCCGGCCCCGACGGGATCCACGGCTGAGAAACCGACTCCGCGACCCTGGGGCGGGACCGGCAACGGCGTGAGGGACGAGGCCGCGCTCACCAACGCGAGCGCTCCTCCGACACTGCACAAGACTGCGGCCAGCTTTCGACCCAGTGGGAACACCCGATGAAGATGCGGAGGACCGTGCGGTCCGTCGAGGAGCGGATTTAGGGAAGCCGAAGCTGCGGGGTAACCGGGCGAGATTCTGAAAACGAAAGAGGGCTGGTCTTGCGACCAGCCCCCGGTGATGAGGTCGTTAACGCGCTCACCCGCACGCTCAGATCAGCGACAGGGCCAACTGGAGTCGGCGACCGCACCCCGTCGCAAGCAAGACCTCTCTGCCAACCCTTAGCGGTCACCCAATCCAACCAACACTGAGTCCGATGACTCACTGTTGAAAACGTTCAAAGTGACAATCCAGGTTGCCAGAAATCTGACGGGCAAAGGATGCACCAGACTCCACTTTCCCGCCAAGACTTCTTATGGGGAAAATCTAAAAAAAGTAGGTAAGGTCACCGAAACCGAGGATGCCGAGTGGCCCATCGCCCGCTCGGGACCAGCGATCCAAGAGGCAACGTTGCCTTTTGCTGGAGCCTCGCGTTAGGCTCTCGGCCGGCGGGAATGATCGCTTCCAATCCCTGGGAACTCTTTGGGATCCAGCATTCTCACCAATCGTCTTTCTTCCAGAATGCTTCCCCTATCCCAAAGATGGCTGGCGGCCAGTTTCGCCTTGGCTGCGCTCGCAGCCGCTGGCTCAGGTCGGGTTGATTCGTACGTGCTCGACGTGCTGATGGGCGCCGGAATCAACATCATTTTGGCGGTTAGCCTTAATCTCATCAACGGCTTCACCGGCCAGTTTTCTCTCGGTCATGCCGGATTCATGGCGGTCGGCGCCTATACGACAGCCCTGCTGACCACGGTTTTCCCGAAGTCTTCCGGATCAGCCCTGGGGAATCTTCCGTGGCTCATCCTGCCCCTCGCCTTGTTGGCGGGTGGACTGATGGCCGGAGCGGCAGGTTTATTGGTGGGCGCCCCTTCCCTTCGACTGCGCGGTGACTACCTCGCAATTGTCACCTTGGGCTTCGGCGAAATCATCAAGGTCATCCTGCAAAACCTGGAGTTCCTCGGGGGAGCCTTGGGACTCAATGGCATTGCAACTCCGATCAACAAGGGCTGGGCCAACCCCATCCTCTTTTTCAACCTCAGTGCCGCCGCCCTGACGATTTACACGGTTTGGGCTCTGGTGAACTCCACGTTTGGCCGTGGATTTTTGGCGGTCGCCGATGACGAAGTGGCGGCCGAAGCCATGGGCTTAAACACCACCCGCTACAAGATTTACGCATTTGTCGTGGGTTCCTTTTTCGCCGGAGTCGCCGGCGGTCTATTTGCTCATCTGAAGGGCTCCATTACCCCGACGGGCTTCGACTTCACCAAAAGCATTGAGATCGTGGTGATGGTGATTCTAGGAGGTATGGGTCGGCACGTAGGCGTCATCGTTGCCGCCGTCCTGTTGACGGTGGTTCAAGAGCCCCTCCGACAACTCGGCGACTGGCGCATGATCCTTTACGCGCTGCTGCTGATCGCCCTCATGCTCTTGCGCCCCCAGGGGTTGTTCACCTGGTCCTTTCGCTCACGCCAGGCTGCCTAAACCGCTTTCGACCCGACTTCCGATTCTCCAATGCCCGCCCTTTTACAGTTGGAGCAAGTAACCATGTGCTTCGGCGGCCTGACAGCGGTGGGGGAAGTCTCCGCCAGCGTCGCCGAACGCGAATTGGTTGGTCTGATTGGACCCAATGGCGCCGGCAAAACCACAGTCTTCAATTTGGTCACCGGCGTTTACCAACCCACCCGAGGATCCATCACCTTCCAAGGCAAATCCACGGCCGGGCTCAAACCATTTCAACTGACTCAGCGCGGCATCGCTCGGACGTTTCAGAATATCCGGTTGTTCCCCAGTCTGTCGGTCTTCGACAACGTCCGGGTGGCGTTTCACCTGCACCTGCGCCACGACGCCATTCATTCCTTCACCCGAGGCCCCAAGTTTCAACACGAAGAACGGGAACTCCGCGAACAAACCCGCTCCTTGCTGAGCATCTTCAATTTGGAACGGGTCCAGGACGAACCCGCCAAAAGCCTGTCCTATGGGGATCAACGCCGACTTGAAATCATCCGCGCCCTGGCCACCCGACCCAAACTACTGCTGCTGGATGAACCCGCCGCCGGGATGAATCCCTCCGAGAAAGTCGAATTGATGCGGCTGATCCAGTTCATCCAGCAGAAGTTCCAACTCGCCATCCTGCTGGTGGAACACGACATGAAAGTTGTCATGGGCATTTGCCAACGCATCCACGTGCTGGAGTACGGTCGGAAGATCGCCGAAGGCACTCCCGCCGAAATCCGGGCCAATCCGGCGGTCATTGCCGCGTACTTGGGCGAACCCAAACCGAGCACCGCCCCCTCCCTCTGAACCCGGCCGACCCACCGACATGCTCGAAGTCCGCAATCTCACCGTCAACTACGGCGCCATCACGGCCTTGCACAGTGTCTCTTTGCAGGTGAAGGCCGGATCGATCGTCACCCTGATCGGCGGCAATGGGGCGGGCAAAACCACCACGCTGCGGGCTATTTCGGGAATGCTTCGTCCGAAATCAGGCGAGATTCTCTACGAAGGAAAACCCATCGCCGGGATCCCTCCTTACCGCCTCGTTGCCCAAGGACTCGCTCACTGTCCCGAGGGGCGCATGGTCTTCGCCAACCTGACCGTTCGCGAGAACCTACTGATGGGTGCCTACCTCGAACGGAACAAGAGTGTTATCGCCCGGGAAGAGGAATTCGTTTTCACCACCTTCCCCCGCCTGCGGGAACGGGAATCCCAATTGGCCGGCACCTTGAGCGGCGGCGAGCAGCAAATGCTGGCCATCGGCCGGGCTCTGATGAGCCAACCCAGGTTCCTGTTGCTGGACGAACCCTCCCTGGGAATCGCCCCCCTGCTCGTTCAGGCCATCTTCGAGAAAATCGTGGAACTCAATCGTCAGCGGAACCTGACCATCCTCCTGGTGGAGCAGAACGCCAATCTGGCCCTGGAGATTTCCCAATACGGCTACGTTCTGGAGACCGGACGGGTGATCCTGGCCGATTCCGCCGAGACCCTCCGCGCTAATCCGAAAGTGCGGGACGCTTATCTTGGAGCCTGAACCAGTCCCACGCGCGGGGAAAAATCGGCTCCGGGACACAGATTGAGCCACGTCGTTACCCATCTCCGGGTGATTCTGGGACGTCTTGTCCCAATCCGACGCGATCTTCGCGGGCGTGTCGCCAACGAGGTCTTGAAAATCGCGGATTTAGGCCGGTGACCCGGTTCGGCATCCCCTGTGCAGAAGGGAAAACCGCAATTGATTCGAACCTAAAAATCAAAAGGAACATCAAATCATGAACTCTCTGATTACTCGTCGTAGCTATCCGGTCAGCCCCATCGCGTCCCTGTTCAACCTGAGCCGCGATTTTGACCGGCTGTTCGAAGCCCCGTTTGCCCCGGCGAACGGAGAAGGTCTGAACGCCACCTTCCGTCCCGCGCTGGAAATCCATGAAGACACGGACAAGGTCACCGTCAGCCTGGAGCTCCCTGGAGTCGATAAGAAGGACGTGTCCATCACCTTCCATGATGGCGTCCTGACCATCGCCGGTGAACGCAAGCAGGAACGGGAGGTCAAGGAGAACGAAGTCCTCCGGACGGAACGCTCCTACGGCCGCTTCGAACGCCAGGTGGGTCTCAGCCAACCGGTCGTCGCCGATCAGGTTCGCGCGGCCTACAAAGATGGCGTGTTGACCGTGACGCTGCCCAAGGCGGCCGAGGCGAAACCGAAGACCATCGATATCGCCGCCAATTAACCAATCAAACCCGCGGCGCGGCCGCTGTGTGGGACGTGCCCGGGACGCCCGCTGACTCTCCGGAGTCGGCGGGCGTTTTCAGTTCCATTTCCGACTAGATGCTCAGCCCCCGGTGGAGCGAGGCTCCGCCGAGCCGTTCGCGTCCCAGCGAAATACGCGTCCGGAGTCCGCACACGCACGGCTCCACGGAGCGTCGCCCCACCGCTTCCCACTTACCCGCCCCTTCCCCATTCCGACCTCTCAGCTCTCAGCTCTCAGCTCTCAGCTTTTCCCCGCGCCCCCGGTGGGGAGGCTCCGCCGAGCCGTCCGCGTCCCAGCGAAACACGCGTCCGGAGTCCACACACGCACGGCTCCGCGGAGCGTCGCCCCACCATCCTTCCGACCTCTCAGCCCCCCACCACGGAATCCCGAATCAGGGAATAGAGATCCAGGGACCCCAACCGATCCGTCGTGAGGGCTTGGGGCGTGATGAAAACCGGCCAGTCCGCTGGATCAGCCGGCCGGGTCCCGTGGGAACCCTTCACTAGGTTCGCATCCAACGGAATGACATCCATCAGCATGCGGAACCCCAGTTTCTTCTGGAGCAAGCGCGCGGCGATCTTCAAGCGGACCGCCAGAATTTCCGGATCGAGAAACAACTCCACCGGGTCGTAGCCCGGCTTGCGGTGGATATCGACGCAGCGGGCAAAGTCCGGCGCCCGGGAATCGTCTTCCCAGTAGTAGTAGGTGAACCAGGCGTCCTCCTCCGAAAACACCACCAGATCCCCGGCTCGCGGATGGGCCAGGCCCTGATCCACCTTCGCCGGAAAATCCCAGACTTCGGCCACTCCCTTCGTGCCTTCCAGCAACTCGGTCACTTCCGACACCAAGCGTCGATCGTTGACGTACACGTGCGCCACCTGATGGTCCGCCACGGCGAACACCTTCGAATTGCCGGCATCCAACAACTCCCGCCCCAGCTCCTCCTTAACCGTCAGCCACCCCTGCTGACGAAACAAACGGTTGAGATGAATCGGCCGAGTAACGTTGGTGATTCCGTACTCGCTGAGAATCAGAACCTGCACGCCGCGCTGCTGATAAAAGTCCAACAACTCGCCCACCAAAGCATCCACCAAGCGCAAATCCGGAAGGATCTGCGGATTTAACTCCCGTCCTATCTTCGGCCCATGGCGTTGGAGGTTGTAGTCCAGGTGCGGCAGATACACGAGGCTCAGGGTCGGAGAGTGACGCTTCTCGATCCACTTCGCCGATTCCGCAATCCACCGACTCGCGCAGTCCGGCGCGCCCTGGGGTGACTGAATGCCCGCCGCCGGTCCCCAGAATCCCGCGAAGGGGAACTCCCCGAGATCCGCCTTCAGCTCGGTGCGCAGTGAATAAGGCCACGCATAGATGTCGAACAGCTTTCGTCCATCCGCCGGATACATCGGTCGGGGCGTCACTGACCAATCGGCCGTGGAGTACATGTTGTACCACCAAAAAACCTTGGCGCAGGTGAAGCCCGGAAACAGGGAGCGCAGTTCGTCCCAGACCTTGGGCGCCGAGACCAAATGATTGGACTGCTTCCAGAACTGAACCTCGGCGAGTTCCCGATGATACCAGCCATTGGCTACGATCCCGTGGTCGGAGGGACGCCGCCCGGTGACGTAGTCGGATTGAGCTGTGCACGTCAGGGCCGGCAGAGCTGGATCAATGACCGCCAGCCGATTCGCCCGGGTCCACGCGGCCAAGCGCGGCATGTGCTCGCCAATCAAGGCGCGGGTCAGCCCAACGACGTTGAGAACTACCGTTCGCTGCATCCGCGTACCTTCAACCACCCGCGACTTCAGGACAACCTCGCCGGTGGACAGACCTCTTGCGGGTCTGGTTTTCTCCTTCCGGCCAGACGCCCATGACTCCCATCCCCGACTTGGTGAACCGCCTCGTCGCCGCGGCCCGCCGGATCCCCGAGGGTGCCGAACGGACAGCCTTCGTCGTGGCCGAGTGCGGACAAGATTCCCTCCTGCGACAACAGGTCGAAATGGCGCTGGCGGGAGTGGCCGATGCCCTTCCCGGCGCGGAGCCCGACTTGGCCGCCACCGTCAAAGCGCCCGGTCCAGCCCAAACGTCCCTGCTTCCGGGTGATGATGTCATCGGTTCGCGCATCGGACGGTATCGGCTGCTGCAGGTTTTGGGCGAAGGAGGTTTCGGTACGGTCTACGTGGCTGAACAGTCCGAACCCGTGGTGCGGCGGGTAGCGCTCAAGATCATCAAGCTGGGCATGGATACCCGCGAAGTTGTCGCGCGGTTTGAGGCCGAACGTCAGGCCCTGGCCATGATGGATCATCCGAACATCGCCCAAGTATTCGACGCCGGAGCCACCGAGTCCGGCCGACCGTACTTTGTGATGGAACTGGTCAAGGGCATTCCCTTGAACCGCTTCTGCAATCAACACCGCTACAACACACAACGGCGCTTGAAACTGTTCAACGCCATTTGCAGCGCCGTCCAACACGCCCATCAGAAAGGGATCATCCACCGCGACCTCAAGCCCTCCAACATCCTGGTAACGCTGCAAGGCGACGAGGCCGTGCCCAAGGTCATCGATTTCGGAATCGCCAAGGCCATCGACCGAAGGCTTACGAACAAGACGGTCTACACGCAGGACCAGCAGTTCCTCGGCACGCCGATGTATATGAGTCCGGAACAGGCGGGTGCTGGCTCCCTCGACGTCGATACCCGCAGCGACATCTACAGCCTGGGGGTGGTGCTGTACGAACTACTCACCGATCATCCGCCGTTCGACAGCCAGTCACTGGCGCGATTGAGTCTGGAGGAGATTCGTCGGGTCGTCCGGGAGCGGGAGCCTTCCCGACCTTCGACTCGCCTCGCGCGGTTGACCGAGCAGGGAAGAAAGGATGTTTCCCGCCATCTGGCCACCAACGTGAATCAACTTGGGGAGCAACTGCGGGGCGATCTGGACTGGATCGTCATGAAGTGCCTGGAGAAGGACCGGACGCGGCGGTACGAATCGGTGAGTGGATTGGCCGCTGATCTGGAGCGTTACCGGCGCCAAGAACCGGTGACGGCCCGTCCTCCCAGCCGTCGCTACCGGTTGCAGAAATTGGTTCAACGAAACCGTCTGGCCGTGGGCGCCGGAGCCGCTGTGGCCCTGGCCTTGTTACTCGGATTCGCTTTGTCCACCTGGCTGTTCCTACGGGAACGCCAAGCTCTCGCCCTGGCCACTGCCGCCGAACAATCGGCCCAAATGGAAGCGGCCCGCAGCCGTCAGGTCGCCCTGTTCCTCAAACGCATGCTAAAGGGAGTCGGGCCAGCGACCGCCCTGGGTCGTGATACCCAAATGTTGCGGGAAATCCTGGAGAAGACTGCCCAACAGTTGGGAACAGAGTTGGCCAATCAGCCGGAGGTCGAAGCCGATTTGCGGCTTATGCTGGGTCAAACTTACTATGACTTGGGCGAGTATGCCCTGGCCGCATCCATGCACGCGGAAGCCTTGCGTCTCCTCGAGCAACGGTTCGGGACCAATCATCCGAGCCTGGCCGAACCCCTCTTCGAACTGGGCCGCACCCGCCACGAGAGCGGCGATCTCGATACCGCGGAACCGCTCTATCACCGGGCCCTCAGTCTGCGCCAGCGAACCTTGGGAACGAATCACCTGGACGTCGCCCGGTCCCTCGGGAATCTGGCGAACCTCCGGGCCGACCGAGGAGACCTCCCGGGCGCTGCCGAGTATCAACGACAGTCCCTGGATATTCGGGAACGCCTGCTGCTTCCCGATGATCCGCAACTCGCGCTGTCCTACAACAATCTGGCGATGATCCTGCGCGATCAGGGAAAGGCCAACGAAGCCCTTCGCTGGTTGGAAAAATCCTACGATATCCGACAGCGAGTTCTCGACCCGCTTCACCCCGACCTCGCCCAGTCTCACATTAACTTCACGGCGGTCTTGGCGGACCTTAACCGATTCAGCAGCGCGGAAACCCATCTCCGAAAGGCTCTCGAACTCATGTCTCGGGTCCTTCCACCCGAACACCCTGACCTCGCTCTTGGCACCAACAACCTCGCCGCGCTTCGCTTCGAGCAAGGCCACTGGACCGAGGCGGAGGAATTGTCCCGACTAGGCCTTGAACGCGAACGACGCCTGCGCGGCGACCAGCATCAGGAAACCCTGTACTTCCAAAGTTTTCGCGGCCGGGTGCTTCTGGCCCTCGACCGCCTGACCGAAGCCCAAGCGATTCTCACCCAATCCGAGGCCGGCCAGACTGCAATCGGAGAAACCGCCAACTCCAATCTTGCCGCCACCCGCCTGACACTGGCTCAGGTCCACCTGCGGAAAGGAGAGTTGGATCAGGCGCGGCTTTACTGGGAAGGCACGCGCAAAGCCCAGTCCTTTCAACTGCCGGCCGGGCACCCGGAGCGCGCCGCTCTGTCCCGCTTTCAGGCGCGTCTCGAACTCGCCTCTGGGAAGACCGCCGATGCCGCCCAAATCGCCGCCGATGCCGCCGCAGCCCTGGTTTCCTTTCTGGGCACCGATGACGTCTGGGGCGTGACGGAAGCCAAATTCCTGGAAGGCGCAGCCCGAATACGTCAACGCTCCGACCCCACTGCGGAAGCCCTTTTTATGGGCCAAGCCGACATCCTGGTGGCCAATCCCGTGGTCCCTCCCTGGATTCGGCGCGATGCGGCCCAACAAGTCCTCGCCTATCTGAGGAGGCAATCCCCGGAACAACTCCCGCTTTGGCAGGCCCGCTTGGAGTCCATCACGATCCCACGGCCACCGGCGCCGTAACTACGGCGTTACCGCCAGGCGCTGATCCTCGGCGCCTTCGGCCATCAAGACACCCTGTTCCTTGTAGGCCCGCAGCACGAAATGAGTCGCCGTGGACAGCACGCCCTGAATCGTCGAGAGCTTCTCCGAAACGAACGTGGCCACTTCCCGCAGGTTGGTGCCTTCGACCTCCACCAGCAGATCATAGCCGCCGGACATCAGGTGGCAGGAGCGCACTTCGGAATACTTCGAGATGCGTTCCGCCAGTTTGTCGAAACCGCCGCCGCGTTCCGGAGTGATCTTCACTTCGATCATCGCCCGGACCAAATCCCGGCCCAGCTTCTCCTCGTTGAGCACCGCCCGATAGCCCAGGACCAGGCGATCTTGTTCCGCCTGCTTGATCTTCGCGCGCACCTCAGACTCGGTGAGGTGGAGCATGGCGGCGAGTTGCGGAGCCGAAAGCGAGGCGTCGGAGGCGAGAAGTTTCAGCAGCGGATCCATGGGCGGCGAATTCAACGTGGACCCGCCCTTGGGAGGAAGGGAATTCTGGGCGAAACCGGACGCCCCTCAAGGTTCCCTGGGAACCGGATGCGCCACCGGTTGGAGCTTCCAGGTGACCGGGGACAGCACCAATCGTCGCGCTTCGGTCTGACCTTCGATCACTTCATACGCGGAGTTCAGCGTCAGCCCGGTCACCCGCTGCACCTGACGGGAACCTGGCCAGGTGATTTCCAGAGTCTCCACAGCCGTCGCATTCCCCAGGCCGATCTCCTGGCGCAGGGGATTCGCCCCAAACGATCCGCCGGAGTTTACGTCCTTGTGGATCACCCGGGATCCCTCCGGGGTGGTCACGGTCACCTTGAGATGAGCCCCGATTCCGTCCCGATTGGCCCGGACTCCCTGCAGGCGCAGCTTGATCCAGGCGTTGGTGGAACCCGGGTTCTGAAAGAAAACGTTGCGATAGACATCCCCGGTGAAGGCGCCGCCGATGCTGGCGTAGACATCCTGATCGCCATCGTTGTCCAAGTCCGCAAAGGCGATGGCGTGCCCCTTTTGCAGATGTCCCAGGCGCAGCGCCGAAGTGACTTCCTGAAATCCCCGACCCCGATCGTTCCGGAAGGCCCGATTGGGAATCAGCATGGAGAAATCGGGATTTCCGGTGCCGAGGTAGTAATCAGGCCAACCGTCATTGTCGAAGTCACCGGAATTGCCCGCCATCGAAAGCGTGGTTCGATAGACACCGGTGGTTCGACTCACGTCTTCGAAGGTGCCGTCGCCGCGATTGCGATACAGGCGATCCCGTTCGCTGGCATGAGGAAGCCCCAGGTAATCGGCCGCAACCCGACCGACATCCTTCACCCCATAGCCGCCCACGAACAGATCCGGCCGGCCGTCCTGATCGTAATCAAAGAACCAGGCAGGAAAGCTGAACAACGGCTCGGACACCCCGGCCGCGGTCGCCTGATTGGAAAAGGTCCAAGCTCGCCGGTCCGCCACGCCACGGCTTGTTCCCGAGGGAGGCGCCGATCCGGTCCCGGTGGCAGGACCGTCGTTTCGATAGAGCACATTGGGCTGTCCTCGGCAGGAAACATACAAATCCGGCCGACCGTCCGCGTTGTAATCGGCGCTGCTCACGGCCTTGATCAATCCCAGCGCTTTCAGTCCCGACTCTCGGGCCACGTCGGTGAAGGTTCCGTCCCCGTTGTTGCGGTACAGTTCACACGGATGGGCCTGGGTGGGACTGGATTCGTTGCCGATGAACAGATCAATCCAGCCATCGCCGTTGTAATCCACCCAAACCGCGGCCTGGGTCGGATGCAAACTGTAGAGTCCTGCACTCAGCGTCACATCTTCGAAGGTTCCATCTCCTTGATTCCGCAGGAGCGAATTGGGAATCAGGCCTCGTTCCCCCCACCACGCCCCCCGTAACACCAACACATCCACCCAGCCGTCGTTGTCGTAGTCGGCTTGGACGAGATTGAGACCGCTCACGACACCGGTCAGCCCCGCCTCCTGGGACCGTTCCAGAAAGGTCCCGTCCCCCTGATTGCGAAAGAGCCGCAGCGGATCGCGCAATCCCCACGCCGAAATCATGAGATCGGTAAACCCATCCCGATCGAAATCCTCCGCGACCACACCGCCGGCCAGATCGTTCAGGTCCAATCCCAAGCCGCCGGCGATGTCCGGAAACGGCGCCAGCGGGACCGGCGAGGCGAAGACTTCGGGAGGAATCACCCATTCGGTCGGAACCCGGTCCGGATACTCCCCCAGGGTCATGTAGGCGAGGTTCAACAACCAGCGGTTTGCCAGATCGGGTTGCCGGCCCAAATCGAAGAGCAGTCGGTCCACCGCTTGGCGGGATCCTCGGGGAAGTCGATGGACCCCTTCCGGCTGGATTGGGAGCAGACATGAAGCCGCCGTGTGATTTAGCAGACAGTTCTCCTGCTCACCCAAGCGCAGAAACGCCACACTGTGCATCTGCCGAACGGCGGCCGTCTGTTCCGGCGTCATTTGAAACTCCCCCCGTTGTTGGGAGGCTTCCACTTGGGCGAACTGCTCCAAGGCGGCCTCGGTCGCTCCGGACTTGAGTAATTCCACTGCGTACCGATAGCGCAGTGTGGCGACCCGACCGGGCGGGGGTGGGGGCGAAGTTTTCAGGAGTTGATCCAAATCCCGACCCAAACGCTGCGCCTCGAGACCATTGAGGAAAGGACTTCCGGCCGCCTCCATTGCCGTCGCCATGACTGCCAAGCGTCGGGCCATTTCCTGAGTCCCCGATCCGCCCAGCAAGCGGCCGGAGAGTGACCCGACCACGCAAACTCCAACAATGAGAGTCCACCAACGCATCAACGACCGGAAAGGTTGGAGAACAGTATCGACGGCGGCGAGAAAGACGAAGGGAGAATCAGTTGTCGGATGCGCGGTACGTTCTAGGGATCCCTCCTGATGCCTTGATCCGGCGCGACGAGCTCGGCATGATTTCTCTATCGCCTTGCTTCCAGCTGACGTTCCCATGAACTCCTTCCCCGGTCACTCCCACGGCGCACGCCGAGGCTTTACCCTGATCGAACTCCTGGTCGTCATACCGTGAATTGACCGGTCCACCCCTTCCCAGGCATCGTTTCCACATCATGTTCCCCTTGCCCCGACGATTTCCTTTGGGAGGCCTGGCTGCCCTGCTGTTGGGAGCCGGATTCCTCGTGGGTTGCGCCCATCGTCCCGCCGCGCTCGGGGTGGCCGTTTACGAGACCAACAACGTCGTCCGGGTCGATCTCAACGGGCAGAAGTTCACCGAGTACAACTTTCGAGACGTCTCCCGACCCTTCTTGTACCCCGTCCTCGGTCCGGAAGGTCAGCACCTGACCCGTCGCTGGCCCATGGAAGATCCCGGCGGCGAAGAACGGGACCATCCCCACCACAAGGGAATCTGGTGGGCCCATGGCGACGCTAACGGCGTGGACTTCTGGAGTGAGAGCAAAACGGCAGGCCGAACGGTTCACCAGTCCTTCGCCGAACTCCGCTCCGGCCACGACGAAGGCGTCATCAAGTCCCGGAACCGCTGGATCGCTCAGGACGGCAAAGTGATCGCTTCGGATGAACGCACGCTCCGATTCTATCCGCCGGACGGTCCGCGGCGCTGGATTGATTTTTCGATCACGATTTTCGCGAGTCACGGCGATCTGACCCTCGGCGACACCAAGGAGGGCACCATGGCGATTCGGGTTCCGGAATCGATGCGGCTCAAGCAGCCTAAAGGAGCGCCCGGAGCCGGCCACATCGAGAACTCTGAAGGGGTCCGAGATGACGCGACCTGGGGCAAACGAGCCGCCTGGGTCGACTACACCGGCCCGGTGGCAGATCAGACCTGGGGCATCGCGCTCTTCGATCGTCCGGGGAATCCGAGGTATCCCACCTGGTGGCACGTGCGTGACTACGGACTCTTCGCGGCCAATCCCTTTGGCGTTCATGACTTCGAAAAAAAGGAGAAGGGCACCGGCAACCTGGTTATCCCGGCCGGGCAAAGCGCCATCTTCCATTACCGGTTTTATTTTCATCCCGGAAGCACCGCCGCTGGCAACCTCCCCGCCGAATTTGAAAAATGGGTGAAAAACCCGCTCCCCTAAACCGTCTCTCTTCAATTATCCTCCCCTCATTCCCTCAGCCATGAAGACCAATCGTCGTGACTTTCTTCGTACTTCGGCTCTCGCCGGAGCGGCGCTCACCCTGCCCCGATATGCGTTCGGAGCCCCTGCCCCGGGATCGGTTCTGGGTGCCAACGGAGATATCCGGGTGGCCGTCGTGGGCTTCAATGGCCGCGGCAAGGATCACATCTCCGGGTTTCAAGCTCTCAAGGGGGTTCGGTTGGTCGCCCTGTGCGACGTGGACGAACTGGTCCTCCAAAAGGAAGCCAAGCGCCAAGCCGACAAAGGCAATCCGGTCGCCACCTACACAGACATCCGAAAGCTACTGGAAGACAAGGACATTGATGTCATCGCCACGGCGACTCCAAATCACTGGCACGCCCTGATTGGCATCTGGAGCTGCCAGGCCGGCAAAGATGTCTACGTGGAGAAGCCGGTTTCCCACAATGTGGTGGAAGGTCGCCAACTGGTCCGCGCCGCCCGCAAATACAATCGGATCGTTCAAACCGGCACCCAAAGCCGCTCGAATCCCGGCATGCGCGAAGCCGTCGCGTGGATTCAAGCCGGCAATCTTGGGAAGATCACCCAAGTCAACGGACTCTGTTACAAGCCCCGCCAAAGCATCGGCAAGGTCAGCGAACCGACCCGAGTTCCGCTCACGATTGATTACGACCTGTGGTGTGGTCCGACGCCAATGAAGCCCCTGATGCGCGAGAGACTGCATTATGACTGGCACTGGGTGTTCGACACGGGCAATGGCGATCTGGGCAACCAGGGAATTCACCAAATGGATATTGGCCGCTGGATTCTGGGCGAGAATGAGCTGAGTCCCCTGGTGTGCAGCGTGGGGGGACGGTTTGGTTACGTAGATGACGGCAACACCCCGAATACCCAGGTGGTGTATCACGGATACAAGAAGGCTCCGTTGATCTTCGAAGTGCGCGGCTTGCCCAAGGGCAAAGAGTACCAGGATCCCAAGACTTGGGGCGCCAACATGGATGACTACTATGGCTCCAAAGTCGGCGTGGTTGTGCACTGCGAGAATGGCCGGATGTCGATTCCTTCCTACGACAGCGCCATCGCCTACGACCTGAACGGCAAGGAAGTGAAACGGTTCAAGGGCGGCGCCGATCACTACGCCAACTTCATCGAAGCGGTTCGGGCTCGGAATCCCAAGCTGCTCAACGCCGACATTCTCGAGGGACATTTGAGCAGCGCGCTTTGCCACACCGGTAACGTCAGCTATCGGCTCGGTGAGAAAGTGAACGCCGGCGCTCTCCAGGAACGGATGCAAGACAATCCCGGTTTGGAGGATGCCATCACCCGGATGACCGCGCATCTGGTCGCCAATGGCATTAACTTCGATCAGACGCCCATAACTTTGGGGGCGTATCTGCGGATGGATCCCGAAGAAGAACGGTTCGAGCGGAATCGGGCGGCCAACCACCAACTCGCCGCCGAAGGTCGCAAGGGATTCGAAGTTCCTTCCCGCGTCTAGTGGCCCTTGGAGCGGTCCTCCGTTGGAGGTGGGATCGCCCTCCAGACTTCGACCTTGGCGCCCATCCCGGTTCCCCCGGGCGGGTCGGGTTACGCCCTAGCCCGGATATTTCACACTCTTTCTGCTGCGGCTGGCTGCAAGCCCGCCTGGCGACGTTGGCCTCGGGTTCCTCGCCGGGCAGTATGTCCTCATACAGCCCGGTTCGGAACCGCTTCGGCCGCCTTGCCAGACGGGCTTTCGCTGCGCCTCGCGACGAAAGCCTGTGAAATATCCGGGCTAGTTGCCGACTGTCGATTGACGCTTACGCTCGCGGCCCAGTCGTCACCTGATCAAGGTGCGCGACCCGCAAGACGCCCATGAATCCCATCACTCCCACCACCCTGCTCGAATCCCTCCGCTGGCGCTATGCCACCAAGAAGTTCGATGCCACCCGCCACATTTCCCCCGAAGTTTGGGACACTCTGGAACAGGCACTCGTCCTCAGCCCCAGTTCCTTCGGTCTTCAGCCCTGGAAGTTCGTGGTCATCACCAAGCCGGATTTGAAGGCCCAATTGGTTCCCGCGTCCTGGGGCCAGACTCAGCCGGCAGAGTGTTCGCATTTGGTCGTTTTCACCGTTCGGCGGGGCCTGGATGACGCCGATGTGGATCGTTTTCTGAAGCGCACCACCGAGGCTCTCGCCGGCTACCGATCAGTCATCGTGGGCAGCCTGGCCAAAGCGCGCGCTGCCGGATACCTCGACCAATGGCAGACGCATCAAGTGTACATTGCGCTCGGTCAATTCATGACCTCCGCCGCCCTCCTCGGCGTCGATACGTGTCCGATGGAAGGCATTGAGCCAGGCAAGTACGACGAAATCCTCGGCTTGGTTGGAACCGGATATGCCACGGCCGTGGTGTGTGCCGCCGGTTACCGCTCGGAATCCGACAAATATGCCCACGCGCCTAAGGTTCGTTTCGCCCCGGAGGATGTGATCATTCACCGCGCGTAACGCATCTTTTGTCGAAACCCCCGGGAAGCAGCTTGCGTCGCCGGCCCACGGCTCGTCTCATGGGGCGTCCCGCATGAAAGCTGCTGTCTTCCAAGCCCAGAACGCCCTCACTCTCGACGACGTCCCGAAGCCTTCCCCTCGTCCGGGCGAGGTGGTGATCCGCCTGCAGGCTGCGGCCCTCAATCACCGCGACCTGTGGATCCTTTCGGGACATTACGCCGGACTGAAGTTCCCGGTCATCCCGGGATCGGATGGGGCGGGCATCGTTTGTGAGGTCGGAGCGGGTGTCGATCCGTCCTGGATCGACCGGGAAGTTATCGTCAATCCCGCCCTGGATTGGGGCCATCACGAACGGGCTCAGGAACCTCGGTTCAACATCCTCGGAATGCCCCGGGACGGAACCTTGGCTGAGTATGTGGCCGTGCCGGCCAGTGCTTTGGCTCCCAAGCCGGCACACCTGACGTGGGAAGAGGCCGCAGCACTGCCCCTGGCGGGACTCACAGCCTACCGGGCGGTCTTCGTACGCGCCCGGCTGCAAGCTCACGAGAAAGTCCTGATCACCGGAATTGGCGCCGGTACCGCCCTGTTCTGCCTGCAGTTTGCTCTGGCCGTGGGGGCCGTTCCCTTCGTGACTTCCAGCAGCCCGCAGAAGCTGGATAAGGCTCATCTACTCGGGGCACGTCACGGGGCGCTCTACAATGTGTCCAGCTGGGCCAAGGAATTCGGGGAACATTACGGACCCTTCGACGTGATCATCGACAGCGCCGGTGGACCCGGCCTGGGGGATTTGCTGGATTTGGCGGCCAATGGTGGGCGCTTGGTGGTCTTTGGCGCAACCCGGGGCAACCCGCACGAAGTCGCCATGCGCAAGGTATTCTGGAAACAGTTAAGCATTCTGGGAACCACCATGGGTAGCCCCTCGGATTTCGCGGCGATGTCTGAACTGGTCACCGCCCGCGCGATTCACCCCATCGTGAGTCAGGTGTTCCCGCTCGACGATGTGGCGGGCGCCTTCGACGTCCTCGCCCGGGGCGCTCAATTCGGCAAGATCGTGGTCCGATTGTGACCACAACCCAGCGCTTTACGGTCTGCTCACTCCTGCGCGTTGACTCGCTGCGGGTGCTTTGCTGTAGTTTTTCCAATGTCCCGCACCCGTTCCCTGGCGTCACCCCCTGCCCGTGCACGTGGCCACCGCCGTAAGTCCGCTCCGGCGACCACCCGCCGTCAGGAGGAACGGGATCGAGCCCGGGCAAAAATCCTGAAAGCCGCGACCCACCTCTTTGCCCAGCGCGGCATCGAAAACGTCACCTTCGGCGACATCGCCCGCCGAGCGCGGATGAGCCGGCCCCTGGTGTACTTCTACTTTCCCGATCTGCGCACCCTCTTCCTCGAAACCGCCCACGGGGCCAGCAGCCGACTTCACGAACGCATGACGGCCGCGATCTCCGGCGCCCGGACCGGACTGGAATCGATTCTTGCCATGGGCCGGACCTACGTGGAATTCCACCAGGACGAGCCCGAACTCTTTTACCTCTGCATGGCCTCCGTGGGCCCCCAACCCAACGGACGCCGCGCTTCCCCCGCTGAAGAACGGATCATCCAACTGGAACGAACCATGATGGAACTGGTCGAGGCCGCCGTGTCCAAAGGGGTTCGCGACGGATCCGTCCGACCCGACGTTGGCAACAACCTCACGGTCGCTCTCAGTCTCTGGGCCTTCGTTCAGGGACTCGTCCAGCTGGGATCCGCCCACCGGGACACCATCGAGCGCTTTTGCGGCATGAATCAGACAGCCTTCCTGGACGCGGGCTTTGCCACCCTGCGCGGGGCGTTAAAGCCAATTCAGTAACCCAAACGCAATTGCCGGCTGGGCAAGTGGACATGGGGCTGATTGGCTTGGCGCGATGAATTTGGAGCCGTACGTCGCCGCCCTGCATGAACTCACCGAGGTCAGTTCATCGGTCATCCTTCCGTACTTCGGTCGGCTCGATGTCGGCGTGGAGCGTAAGGCCGATCAGTCCCCGGTCACCCTGGCCGATCGGGACGCCGAATTGGCGATGCGAAACTGGATCGAGCGCAAGTTCCCTGGCCACGGAATCCTGGGTGAGGAACACGGCACTGTTCGGGCTGACGCCGAGTTCGTCTGGGTTCTCGACCCCATCGACGGGACCAAGTCGTTCATCACCGGGGTTCCTCTGTTCACCACCCTGATTGGCCTGCTGCACGAGGGCCGACCCATTCTCGGGGCGATCCATCAACCGGTGCTGCGTCAACTGATGATCGGGGATGGACGTCAAACCACCTTGAACGGCCGGGCAGTGCGGGTACGTCCTATGTCCCAGTTGGCCAAGGCCACACTGCTCACCAGTGACGCCCTGTTCCCCGGTCGATACCAAAACGCGGCGGGCTTCACCGAACTGAGCAACCGCGTTCAGTTGTACCGCACTTTTGGTGACGGTTATGGCTATCTGCTGGTGGCCAGCGGTTGGGCGGATCTGATGATGGACCCGATCATGAATGCCTGGGACCTCCTTCCCCTGATACCCTGCATGGAAGGTGCAGGAGCCAAAATCACGGATTGGCAGGGTCGGCCAACCGGGGGTCTAGGCGAAGCTTCGGCAGTGGCCTGCCAACCGGAACTCCACGACGAAGTGATCCGCATTTTGAATCCCTGAGCCATGGTACCGACGCCCAGTCAGACACCGCCTCCCCCGTATTGCGCCGTCATCTTCACCTCCACCCGGACTCCAGTAGACGCTGGCTACGAGGAAACAGCGCGCCGCATGGTGGAGTTGGCAGCACAGCAACCCGGCTTCCTGGGCGTTGACAGCGCACGCTCGGAATCAGGCCTGGGCATCACGGTGAGCTACTGGCGCTCGGAGGACGATATCCGGGCTTGGAAACGACAGGAGGAGCACCTCGCGGCTCAGCAGTCTGGTAAATCAAACTGGTACTCTGCCTACCAAGTCCGGATCGCTCGGGTCGAACGAGCCTACGGAATGCCGTTCTAGGCCTCTTCTTCCGGGAGTTGGCCAGGGCCAACTCACGGTTCTTTTGCTTTTGCGATTGATGAGGCTTTTGCGGGCATGGTTCCTTCCTTGTGCAAAATGGCTGATATCGCGCCGCCCGCTCCCGAGACCGCTGCTTCCAGAACTCCTGCCAAGATTCTGCTGCCCGGCCGTCTGGTGTCGCTGGATGCCCTGCGGGGATTCGACATGCTGTGGATTCTGGGAGCCGATTCCATCGGCGGCGCCATGGCCGGCCTCAAAGGAGGTCCCCTCACCAGCGCCCTCGCCCGTCAATTGGACCATGCCCCGTGGGAGGGATTCCGTTTCTATGACCTGATCTTCCCCCTGTTCGTGTTCATGGTGGGTGTCTCGCTGGTCTTTTCGCTGACCCGGATCATCACCAAGGAAGGCAAGGATGAAGCCCTCAAGCGGGTCTTCAAACGGTCGGTGCTGATCTATCTGTTCGGCATTCTGGTCTACAACGCCGATCACCAGGGCCACCTGTGGAAGACTGTCGAGGACATCCGCCTTATGGGCGTGCTCCAGCGAATTGCCCTCTGTTACTTCGCGACCGGACTGCTCTTCATTTTCTGCAAACCCCGCACTTTGGTGGCCATTGCCGTGGGAATTTTGGTGGGATATTGGGCATTGCTGACCTTCGTGCCGGCTCCGGGTCAGGACACCGTCTCCTTCGAAGAAGGCAAGAACATCGTCAACTGGTTCGATGCGCGGTTTCTGCCCTTCCGCAAGTGGGACGGCGATCACGATCCCGAAGGCATTTTGAGTACCTTCCCAGCCATTGCGACCTGCCTGCTCGGAGTGTTTGCCGGTCGCTGGTTAATCCGCCCGGAAGTCTCGGATATCCGGAAATTCCAGGGGCTGATCGTAGCCGGAATTGCGCTGCTGGTGCTGGGCTACAGCTGGGGGATGTTTTCGCCGATCATTAAGAAGCTGTGGACCTCCCCCTACGTGCTGGTCGCTGGCGGCTGGAGTCTGTTGCTGCTGGGATCCTTTTTTTGGCTTATCGACATCCGCGGCTGGCAGACGTGGGCACAGCCCTTCGTGTGGATCGGGATGAATCCCATTGCCCTCTACCTGCTGGTGCATGTCGCCAATTTTGACCGCATCGCCTCGTCCATGGTCGGAGGGCCGGTCGCCGCCTGGTTTGATGGCCGAATGCCCGGTCTGGGAACGGTAGTAATCTCCGTCTTTGGAATCCTGCTCTGTGTGGCGTTGGCCCGCCTGATGTACGTCAAAAAACTCTTCATCCGCCTGTGAGCGATCTCCTCACCCGATCCGCCATTCCACGTCTCTCCACCCGCCGTTCCGCCCGCAAGGAAGGCGTGGCCCGCATGACGTCCGTCGATGCCCTGCGAGGCTTCGACATGTTCTGGATCGCTGGAGGCAGCCTGGTGGTCAGTGCCTTGGAACGGGCGGGTGGAAACCCCCTGCTGTCCGCCTTGAAGACCCAGCTAACTCATGTCGAATGGGAAGGCTTCCGGTTCTACGATCTCATTTTTCCGCTCTTCGTATTCCTCGTGGGTGTCTCCATTGCCTTGGCGATTCCCAAGAGCCTGGAAAAACGAGGACGAGCTGGGACGGTAAAGCACATCCTCACCCGGGGAATTCTGCTGTTTGTCATCGGAGTCATCTATTCCGGTGGGATCAGCGGCGGTTGGGATGACGTGCGCTGGCTGGGAGTGCTCAATCGAATTGCACTCTGCTACACCGCCACCGCGCTCTTGTTCACGTTTCTGCGCGTCGGCTGGCTGGTGCCAGTCGCCGTCGCCGCGCTGTTGGGATATTGGGGCCTCATGGCCGTTGTCCCGATTCGGGACATCAAGCTCGACAAGGTGTCTCTGGAAAAACTCTCGGAGAAGCGCGGGGGCGAAACCAATGTGTTCAAACTGTTCGCGGACACCACGGAACGGATCAGCGGTCAGTTCGAACCCGGATACAACGTCGCCAATCACTTCGATTTCCAACACCTGCCCGGCCGCCGCTATGACACCTTCTACGATCCCGAGGGCATCCTCAGCACCCTGCCCGCGATTGTCACCTGCTTGCTCGGACTCTTTGCCGGACGCTGGATCAACCACGAAAAATACGCCCCTTCGATGCGCGCCCTGGGCCTGATTGTCATGGGCTTCCTGTTCATGGCTCTGGGCTACCTCTGGGGATTCAACTTTCCCGTCATCAAGAAAATCTGGACCTCGTCGTACGTTCTGGTCGCGGGTGGCTACAGCCTGATGCTCCTCGGAGCGTTCTATCAGATCATCGACGTCTGGGGCTTCCGCGCTTGGTGTCAGCCGTTCGTTTGGATCGGCGCCAACGCGCTCACCATCTACCTGGCGGCGCGTTTTCTGGGATTCGGTAACCTCGCCCAACGCGTGGCGGGCGGCCCCGTCAAAGCTGCCCTCGGGTCGGCTGGCGACATCTTCGTGGCCCTGGTCGCGGTCGGACTGCTGTTCTGGTTCGCCCGCTTCCTGTACCGCCGCCAGATTTTCCTGCGACTCTGATTCAGCCTGCCGGCACGCCTCCGTCCGCCGCCATGAAACTCCAGTTCCACCGAGTTTCAAAGCATCTCGGCGACCGACCCGTCCTGCGCGAACTGAGCGTCGAAATCCGATCTGGTGAACGGTTCTTTCTGCTGGGCGCCAGCGGCAGCGGGAAAACCACCCTCCTGCGCCTTCTGGCCGGATTTCTTCAACCCGACTCCGGCGACATCACCATCGGCGGTCAACTCGCCAACCAGACCCCCCCGCACCAGCGCCCCACCGCCCTGGTATTTCAGCAACCCGCCCTCTGGCCCCACCTCAACGTGGCCGACAATCTGGGATATGGCCTGGATGTTCGAAAAGTCGCGGGCGCCGAACGGCGCCAGCGAATCGCCGAAGCCCTCGCCATTGTCCGTCTCGAGGGCTTCGAAGATCGCTGGCCGGCTGATCTCTCCGGCGGCCAGCAACAGCGAGTCGCCCTGGCCCGAGCCCTGGTAATCCGACCTTCGGTCCTGTTGATGGATGAGCCTCTCTCGAATCTTGATCCCCCGCTCCGGCGCGAACTCCGGGAGGAACTCCGCCGCATTCATGCGGCCACTGGAGTAACCTTGCTCTACGTGTCCCACGATCGTCAGGACGCCTTGACCCTGGCAGACCGGGCCGCCGTTCTGAACCACGGTCGTCTCGAACAAGTGGCCTCGCCTTCCGAGTTGTTCCTTCGTCCCGCCACTCGCTTCGTCGCCGAGTTTCTGGGCGAGATGAACTGGATTCCCGGACGACTCAGCGGCTCCTCCCGAGCCCCGCTTGAAATCGAAACGGAATTGGGTCTATTCGTTGCCACCGAACCGGCCTCTGTTCCCGGGTCCCAGGTGTGGATCGGTATTCGACCTCGGCATCTTTTGGTCGGCGATACGGGAACAAATTCGTTCTCCGCCCGCGTTCGCAGCCGCTCCTGCCTGGGAGAACATGACGAATGCGTCATGGAAGCCGGTGAGAACATTATCCTGAAGCAACACAGTTCCGGACCGCAACCCTCCCCCGTTTCGGCGAATGTTGTCAGGATGTCAGTGGATCCGCAGCATCTGATCGTCCTTCCCCGGGACTGAAATACGCGATTTCTCGCGTAAATCCGGCCTATTCTCATCTCTGAGACGGCCCCGCGCTTGCGTACCAGGAGACGCGATCGGTCAAATTCCCGCGTTGCGATCCTGCGATGCCACTCCTGACAAGATGTCAGCATTGTAAGTTAGAATTGACCCCGGGGTTTCTTCCGATCAGTCGGCATTTTGAGGCGTCTGTACTTGCGAATTCATTGAACCGGATTTTCCGGCGGTGGGTTCGCCTGAAAGTACAAAACGCCAACCAATAACTATGATGACTCTGATTCCTGCCAGCGCCCGCACCAAGGCCGACTCTCTGAGCAACCCTCGTCCGGTTCGTTCCAAGCTCTCGGTAAAGCGGGTCCGGACGCGGGCGCCCCGGGCCAAGACTTCCGTCCCCGACGAGGTCGCCGCATCCCGCCTCGCCTCCCTCGTCCCCACCGCCAACCGCTCCACCAGCCCGCTGGTCACACCGGCCGCTCCCGTAAGCGTACCGCGGGTCGAAGTCGACAAAGCCCCGGAACGGGAAGCGCGCAGCATCGCCAAAGACGGCGAGTTCAACCTTCGTCGTTATCTCCGCGAGATCAGTGAAACTCCGCTGCTAACACCGGCCCAGGAAGTCGAGCTCGCGGCCCGGATTCAGGCCGGTGATGGCGAGGCCCGTGAACACATGATCAAGGCCAACCTCCGGTTGGTGGTAAAGATCGCCAAGGATTTCGACGGCATGGGACTGCCCCTGCTCGACATGATCAACGAAGGCAACATTGGTCTGATGCGGGCCGTGGAACGGTTCGATCCGATGAAGGGAGCCAAGCTCTCCACGTACGCCGCGTGGTGGATCAAGCAGGCCATCAAGCGCGCGCTGGCCAATCAGGGAAAAACCATCCGCCTACCAGTCCACCTCGTCGACCGAGTCGCCAAGATCCGCCGCACGGCAATGCGGCTGCATGAGGAACTCGGACGCGAGGCGACGGAGGCCGAGATCGCCGAAGCCATGGGGATGACCCGAGAACGGGTTGGCGAATTGCTGACCGCCTCCTTCCGCCCGGCTTCCCTCGACGCGCCGATCGGCGAGGACGGCGACACGCAACTGCAGGACGTGGTTCGCGACGAAAACATCCAAACCGCCTATGAAGACTACGAATCGCAGACACGGTATGACCTGATTCGGGAACTGATCGACCACTTGGATGAGCGGGAACTGACCATCATCCGTTACCGCTTCGGCTTGGATGGCGGTCCGGAACGCACACTCGAAGAAGTGGGTGACAAGTTCGGAGTCACGCGCGAACGAATTCGTCAGATCCAGAACTCAGCTCTGTCGAAGCTGCGTCGGATGATGGAGAAGCGAGATGCCATCCGGGATCCTGGAATGGATGCCTTCTGCCCGGGACTGACCCATTCTCTCTGATTCAACCGATCGTTTACTTACTGGAATGGTCCCCGTTATGGTCCCGGCATGGCTGATTCGCCTACCAACCCCCGAACCACTCCGGCCTCGCTGCCGGAGGTGGTTCGTCGGTTTTGGTGGCCGGTCTACGGCGAGGCCCGCTCCCGCGGACATTCCCCTTGGGCGGCACTCCGGGTATGCGGATCAGTGCTCAGTCGGGCGGCCGATAGCGGAAGCCTACTGAAGGCGGAGGATCATGGTGGTCAGCTGCGTCTGTTGATTCGATCTGAACTCAAAGAGGCACTCGCCAAGCCCGAACGGGTTGAATTGGCGTCGCCTTTGAAGGAGATCACGGTAGCGGAAGCCGAAGCCCGCGACGATTACGACCTCTTCCCGGACGATTCGGCCTTCAATCGCCGCTGGGCACTGGTGGTTCTGGAGTTGGCTCTCGAACGGGTCCGTCAGGAATACCCGACTCCCGAGCAGCAATTACGTTGGAAGCAGCTTCTGCCTTACTTGGCGCGGCGAGTACCCGAGGGGCATTACCAGGATATCTCAGAATCAGTGGATTCCAGCGAAGTCTTCAATCTCCGGGACCGATTCCGGGATCACGTGCGGCGCGTCGTCAGCGAAACGGTCACCACCCCGATGGGCTTGGACGTTGAACTGGCGGAACTTTTTGGGGCGGCATGAACCGGTCCACACCCTGCATCCACTGCGGAACACCAGTTCGCGCCCGGGTTCTCTCGGGGCTCTGTCCCGCCTGCGTAGTACGGCATTCCCTGGATTTCGTCCGGGTCGTCGCCATCGCCGACAGCCCCGTCGCTGACCGACTGCGGCTGCCCCCGTTTCGTCCTCCCTCCCGGATGATTGTGGCGGACTACGAGCTCGAATCGGAGATCGCGCGGGGAGGCATGGGAGTGGTCTATCGCGCCCGCCAACTCAGCTTAAACCGCCCAGTCGCGCTCAAGCTTCTCTTGTCGGGCCAGTTTGCCGACGTCGATCAAGTCCGCCGCTTCCGGGCTGAAGCCGAAGCCGTGGCCCGGTTGGATCATCCGGGAATTGTCCCGGTCTACGAGGTCGGTGAGTTTGAAGGCCGCCACTTCTTCAGCATGAAGCTGATCGAAGGGCGCAGTCTGGCCGGGGCGATGAATGACTTCGGACTGGACGCCACTCGGCGGGCCGCTGAAGACGCCGGCAAACCGATTACCGGCCCGCTGCGCCAGCGGCAACGTGAGTTAGCCCGTTTCCTCGCCGACATCGCCCGCGCTGTCCATTACGCCCATCAACGCGGCGTCCTGCACCGCGACCTCAAACCGGCCAACGTCTTGGTCGATGCGGATGGCCAACCCCATGTCACCGATTTCGGACTGGCGCGGTTCATCGGAGACGAGCGTCGCATGACGCAACCCGGCACCGTGGTGGGAACACCGTCCTACATGCCGCCCGAGCAGACGGTTGCTCCGGAACTGGTCACTGTGGCCGCCGACGTTTATTCGGTCGGGGCCATTGGCTACGAACTGATGACTGGCCAACCGCCCTTCGAGGCGGGGAATCCTTTGGAGACCATTCTCCAACTCCGGGAAAGGGAACCCACCCGACCGCGCGAACTCGCTCCGGAGATCGAAAAGGATCTCGAAACGATTCTGCTCAAGTGCCTCTCCAAGGATCCCGCCCATCGTTACGTTTCGGCGTTGGCACTGGCGGAAGATTTGGACCGCTTTATCGCCGGCGAACCCATCCAGGCACGCCCGGCCCGGTTTCCCGAACGTGCTTGGCGTTGGTCCTGTCGGCATCCGGCCATTGCCATCCTCACCGCCAGTCTGTCGCTACTGGTGCTAGCCGTGGCGATCGTTGCTCCGGTAGTGGCAGTTCGACTCGAAGGCGAACGGGCCCGGGCCGAAACCGCGAGTGAAACCGCCCGTAACGAGCTACGAGAAGCCACCCTAGCCCGAGCCCGAGCCCAACGGCTCACTCAAGAGATGGGGCAACGCAGCGGGGGACTCCGGTCGACCGTGGAAGCGGCCCGGATTCGACCCGACGAAGACGTCCAGACGGAGGCCATTGCCCAACTCGCCCGGTTTGATTCCTCCCATGTTGAGAAGTTCCGCCCACGGCTGGCGCCGGACTCCCCGGTCGCCATGTCCCCCGATTTCAAGATCAGTTACCAGGTCGATGCCTCCGGAGTCATTCGGGCTGTCGATGAAGCCAAACAGACGGTTCGGTGGGAATGGCCCAAACCTAGCCGCGGACGGATTTATGAACTGATCCCGTCTCCGGATGAGCAACACCTCGTGATCCTGCGCCGCGGCAAAATGGATCTCTTGGACACCCGAGCTCCCGAGTTAGTGACCGAGATTTCTCTGGTTGAGTTTTTGCGTTTTAGTCCCGACGGGAGGTGGTTCCTGATCCTAGATCGGGAGCGAAAAGTCCAACGCCACGAAACGGCAACCGGACGGCACTTGGGAACCGTTTCTCTGCCGGGTGTCAGCCCAGGCGACGTCGCCATCTGCCCGGATCCCCGGTATCCGTGGTTGGCCGTCCTCTCCGGTCGCCGACTTGAGATCTACGATTGGAAGCAACAGGTGGTGGTGGCCTCGTTGGATCAGCCCGGATCCTTCGGCGACATTGTCTGGAGCGGTGAGTGGCTGGCCGCCGGCAGCGATTCGGGCGAGCTTGGAGTGTGGCACCTGCCCAGCGGTCGCCATCATTCCCTGACCGCCCACAAAGCTCCGATACGCTCGGTCCAGTTTATTCCGCGAACAGCGTTCCTGCTTGCTACCACCGTCGATGGCCAAATGTCCTGCTGGGATGTCGCGTCCGGCGATCGTTTGCTGATTAGCGGCGAGTTTCTGCCACTCCAGGTCAGCAAGGATGGTCGCAAACTGCTTCATGGCACCACGGAAGCCTGGGGCTGGACCGAGTTTTTCCCCTCGCGCTCGCGGTTGCCGATCAGTTTCCGGGACGAGGGTCACGACCGGATCCGGTCCGTCTGTTTCAGTGCCAATGGTCGCTGGCTGCTGGTGGGCAAGCAGGTGGGAGTTCACCTCTACGACCGAGTCAATGCCCGCAAAGCCGCCTTCCAACCCCTCATGGGTACCGTGCTTGCCACGTTTGTTCCCGGTATGGACCAGATCGCTGTCCAAACCCGCGATTCCCTGAATTGGTTCTCCTTCGATCCGGCAAATGGAAGCATTTCCAATAAGCCCCTGCGTCGCTATCAGCCGCTGACCAACGCGTGGATGGAACGCGGCGCCTGGTGCGATCAGGCGTCAACGATGTCCTTGATCTTGCCGGGTGGGATCCTGGAGGAAGTCGACCTGGTGGAAGGACGGATTCTATTGCATCAGAAATTTGCCGAATTGAGTTCGGCGACCCAATTCGACCAGTGGAGCACCAACCTAGTTTTCTGGCCCGGACGCGAACGACAAGTCGTTGGTCTCAATCTCAACACCACCGTCTCGCGACCCCTGTCCAACGTGGCCTCCACGCCCACCTTCGCCCCCGATGGACACTCCCTCTTGTTGAGTGGCCTCATGAAACATGAACTTCTGAACTGGCCTGACGGGGCGCTCCAGTTTTCGGACACAGTTCGGGGACGGTTGGCCGGCAGCCTGCCCCCGGCGGCTTGGACGCCTGACTCCAAACATGTGGCGCTGGTCACTGATCGGGACCAAATCGTTCTCCGCCGGCGGGATGACTGGAAGGTGATCGGGCGGCTGACCACCCCCCAACCCTCTTCCTTCACTGCCCTTCGCTTTAGTCCGGGTGCGCGGTGGCTGGCCGTCGGAAATGCCCAGGGAAGCGTCGAAATCTGGGACTTGGCCCGACTACGATTCGATCTGGGGGACCTCAATCTGGATTTTGAATGGCCCACCTCCAGCGAAGACGACCTCCCTTCTTTGGTGGAAACCGGATTACCTGAGCACGCGTCTGTTCTGCCGCTCCAGTTGCCTCGACCTCATCGGCCCATCCAAGCCCGGCTTTCCGGGGCCACTCCCCAGCAAGTCGACCTCGGCCCATTCTACAATACAACCTTGGGGGATCTGCTCATCGACCCCCCGAGGATCGGTCCTAATTTGGTCGAGCTCCCGGTGGGACTTCTGCGATCCGCCGGGGTTGATTTTGAGATCCGGGGATTCATCCAATTGACGGGCAACCGTCACATGCTCGAACGGCCGGACCTTCCCGTGGCGGTACGCAACATTCCGGTGAACGCGATCGTCCATCACCTCCATTTGCTCGGAGCGGCCATCCATGCGCCAAACTCGGTGATCCGACCCTTGGAAATCGCAACCCTTCACATCCGGTATCAGGACGGTGGATCGGTCGATTTCCCGATTCGTCTGGGCGAGGAAATTGAGGATCAATGGTCGGGCCCTCGGACTCCGAACGTGGCCCGAAACGCCCGGGTGGCTTGGCGGGGCTTCAACAGTTCGAGTGAGAATGCATCCAGTTGGATTCAGCTTCATCACTCGACGTTTACCAATCCGCATCCGGAACGGGCGGTCGAATCGGTGGACTTGATCTCGGCTCAACAATTGCCAGCCCCGTTTTTTGTGGCGCTGTCAGTGGATTAATTTCCAGCGACCATCTGGCCCGAACTGATCTATCTTGGCCGGCTTTTCAGCTGGCCTTGGGTCCTTTAGATACCTACTCTTGAGCGTACCACACGCGCATGTTGTCTGCCATGAGACGAACCACTCTTCCCCCGCGAGCCGCCCGCGGTTTCACGCTCATCGAACTCCTCGTCGTCATAGCCATCATCGCCATTTTGGCGGGTATGTTGTTGCCGGCATTGAGCAAGGCGAAACAAAAGGCTCAAGCAATCCAATGCGTCAGCAACCTGAAGCAACTCGCACTCGGCTGGACGATGTACTACACGGACAATAACGACCGTCTGGTTCCGAACTGGCTGAACACCACGAATCCCTGGATCTTGGGAAATGTTTCTTCACTTCCTGGTGCTACCAACGAAACCGATATCCGGAACGGAAAGCTTTTCGTCTACAATCAGTCGGTCGGCATCTACAAGGATCCCGCAGCCATTGAACTGCCTAATTCCCTTAGGAATCAAAAAGCCAGAATACCGAGAGGCTTGGTGCGGACCTACTCCATGAGCGGTCGCATGGGCGGCGCCGATGCGTCCGACGCCCGATTTGGGGCGACTGATACGTCTTGGGTCATGGGGAGCAAATACCCTCAATTCAAGAAATTCGCCGACATCCTAAATCCCTCACCGTCCGGCTCTCTGGTCTTCATCGACGAAAGCAAGGAAACCATTGATGACGGTTACTACGCGACCAAGGCTCCTCCTGAAAAAATTTGGCAAAACTCCCCGACCGCCCGGCATGGGAAGGCGGCGGCCTTTTCCTTCGCGGACGGACATGCCGAAGTTTTCCGGTGGAAAGTCCTAAGTTTCGATCAAGGGCTGGACCAGGCGGCCGCGACCAGCAAAGGCGGGAGCACTTTGGATGACCTGAAGAAGATGCAACGCATTGTCGTTCCTCCCGAAGACGTGCAGTAATTCGGGATTTACCCAAGAAATCGCTTTCCGACGTACAGTTGCATTCCTAGCCTGCTGCCTCTGACACCATGAGATTCGGCATCAACACGTTTCTATTCGTTTCCCCCTTCACCACCGCCAGCGTCAAGCTGCTCCCCAAGTTCAAGAAGTGGGGCTTTGATTCGATCGAGATTCCGGTCGAGGACCCCAGCCACATCGACCCCGTCAAGGTCAAGGCGGCTTTGGACAAAAACGGACTGGTCTGCGGCTCCATTTGCGCCTGTATGGGACCGGGACGGGATTTCCGGGGAACGGACGAGGAACAGCAGACGGCCATGACCTACTGCAAGGCCTTGGTGGATCAGGCCGTTGCCCTCGGCGGCGCCAAGATCATCGGTCCGGTTTATTCGGTGGTCGGCAAGGCCGATGCCGTTGAACCCGCGCAGCAAAAGGTGGAGTTCCAATTGGTGGTCAAGAATCTCAAGGAACTTGCCAAGTACGCCGAATCCAAAGGCATCACCATCTGCATCGAGCCTTTGAACCGGTTCGAAACCGACTTCCTCAACACCTGCGACCAGGGCCTCAAGCTGCTGAAAGCCGTCAACTCAAAGGCACTTCGCCTCCATCTCGATACGTTCCACATGAACATCGAGGAGAAGAATCAGGCGGTGGCCATCAAGAAGGCCGGAGCCTTGCTCGGCCACTTCCACGCCTGCGGTACCGATCGCGGCACTCCCGGCAGCGACTCGCTCAACTGGAAGGAAATCGTCAGTGCCCTCAAGGCTGTGAAGTACAATGGTGACGTGGTCATCGAATCGTTCACCACCGACGTCAAAGTCATCGCCCGGGCCGCCGCCATCTGGCGCCGGATCCAACCCACCCGCGACGAAATCGCCGTGGACGGTCTGAAGAATCTGAAGAAGGCGTTCGGCAAGAAGTGACCTCCCTTTTCTGAAATGAAACACCTCTCTGCGCTGGTTCTGGCGCTGGGCACCGCCTTGTGGTCCCAGGCCGGGGACAAAACTCCCACGATTGCCGCTCCCAAAGGCGCGGTGCCCCAGGTCCTCTTTAACGGGACGACGCTCGAGGGTTGGGCTGGGTTGCCTGATCATTGGAAGGTCTCCGAGGGAGCCATCACCGGATTCACCACCAAATGGGCTCCGCTGAAGAACAACACGTTCCTGGTTTGGACCAATGGTACGGTCGCTGATTTTGAGCTCCACCTGAAGTACCGGATTCGGGGTGGCAATTCCGGAATCCAATACCGCAGCGAACTCAAGGATCCCGCCGAATTCATCGTCGGGGGCTATCAGGCCGACATCGATTCTTCCCCGCGGTACACCGGCATTCTTTACGAAGAACGAGGCCGCGGCATCCTGGCGGAGCGCGGTCAGCAAACCCTGGTGAAATCCGTCGACGGCAAAACTCAGGTCAAGGTCACCGCCAACCTGAACACCGCCGATGCCCTCCAGAAGTTCATCAAGGACGAGGACTGGAACGACTACATCATCGTGGCCCGAGGCAACAATGTGATGCATTTCATCAATGGTCACCTGATGTCGACCAGCGTTGACCTCGATGCTGCCAAGGCTCCAGTTCAAGGAATTCTGGCCCTCCAGATCCACACCGGCCCGCCGATGGAAGTCCAGTTCAAGGACATCAAGCTCTTCCCCCTGGAAGCAAAGCCTTAAGGCAGAGTTTTCTAAGCCCCTGCATCCGCGGCCCAGGTATCGCCAGGGCCGCGGATTTATGCTTTCTCCCCGTTCAAATCCCTTCCCGTTCCGAGGTTCGCCCCGCATTATGACCGTCATGCGCAAACGCCGTGAGGCCCGCGAACGCGCGATCCAGTTCCTCTTCCAGTACGACCTGAATCCTCCCGAGGATTTACCGGCGGCCTTGGACCATTTCTGGGATTCCCAGCGGACCAACGCCGTCATGGAGCGAATTCCCGCCTCCACCTGGGGGGAACGGGTGGAAATCCCACCGCCTTCGCCCGAAGATCAGGCGCAACGGCTGTTCGCAGATGGCTTGATCAGCGGTGTGATCGAACGTCTCGCGGAACTCGACGAGATCATTTGCCAGTTCACCAAGAACTGGGAGTTGAATCGCCTGGCGGTGGTCGATCGAAACATCCTGCGGCTCGCCATCTACGAGATGCGCTATCGCGACGACATTCCCCCGGTCGTGAGCATCAATGAAGCGGTCGACATCGCGAAAAAGTTCTCCACCGACCAGAGCGGCAAGTTCGTCAACGGCATCCTCGACAAGGTGAAGGACAGTATTCTTCGACCGGCCCGGACAGCCAAGTATCCAGGGGAAGCCTGAGTTGACGGGCGATTCCCTTCCCGTTTCTTCCCCCGGGCTCATGTTTGCCGATCTTCACCTCCACACGTTCTTTTCAGACGGAACCTTTTCCCCGGAGGAGTTAGCCACCCGCGCTCAGACGGAAGGTTTGAACGCCCTTGCGCTGACCGACCATGACAGCATTGAGGGGTGTGCCCGGATGGAAGCTGCCTGCCGAGAGCGCGGAATTGAGTTCATTCCCGGCGCCGAGCTCACCGCCGAGCACCGCGACCGGGAAGTGCATATCCTAGGTTACTGGTTGGACACGACGTCTCCGCCCTTGCTGTCTCGGCTCGCCGGTTTCCAAGCCGTCCGGTCCAACCGAATCCGGGACATGGTGCACCGGCTCAACGAGCGAGGCATTCCCCTGACCGCTGAGTCCGTCTTCGCTATCGCTAACTGTCAGTCGCCCGGCCGGCCTCATGTCGCCCGCGCCCTAGTGGAGGGTGGGTTTTGCCGAGACTACGACGAAGCTTTTGAAAAATATTTGAAGAAAGGACGGCCCGGATGGGTGTCCAAGGCCCGGATGGATGTGCCCACCGCGATTGGAATCATCCACGCGGCCGGCGGCGTGGCGGTGCTCGCGCATCCCGGCTTGTACCGCGCCGACTTCATCATTCCGGAACTGGCCGCCGCAGGTCTTGACGGCCTAGAATGCTGGCATACGAAGCATTTCGGGGGGACCTCCGCTTCGTACGAACGAATGGCTGGACAACTGGGCCTGGTCGCCACGGGGGGCAGCGACTGCCACGGCATGGCCAAGGGCGAGCCCTTGATCGGCCGAATCCGACTCCCTTACGCTCAGGTCATCGCGCTCAAGGCTCGGCGTCCTCTGGCGCAAGCAGCCTAAGCACTTTCTGGAATCTACTGTGGGTCTCTTCGACAAACTCAAGGCGGCGTTCACCAAGACCACCTCCACGCTGTCCCATGAAATTCGGCGCATCGTCACGCGATCCCCGCGCCTGACCGCGGAAAGCTTGGAAGAATTGGAAGCTGCCCTGCTCCGCGCCGATTTGGGAATGGCCACGACGCAGCAGATCTTGTCCGCCGCCCGGCTGGCCTTTGAGACCCAGGGAAGGTCCGGACTGGATTTTGTCGAGATCGCCGCCCGGGAAGTGGAGAAGAACCTCGGCGAGACCAATCCCGCCCTTCGCAAACAAGCCTCCGGCCTGACCATCGTCTCGGTCGTAGGCGTCAACGGCACCGGGAAAACCACCACCTGCGCCAAGCTTGCCAACCTCGTGCAGCAAGGAGGCGAACCTGCGGTCCTAGCTGCCTGCGATACGTTTCGGGCCGCTGCCATTGAACAACTCAAGCTGTGGGGCCAGCGCCTAAACGTCCCGGTCGTCGCCGGCGCCAATCAGGCCGATCCCGCCTCGGTCGCCCATGACGCGATTGCCGCCGCGGAAGCCCGACAGGCGCAATGGCTGTTCGTGGACACTGCCGGTCGGTTGCACACCAAGAACAATCTGATGGCGGAGTTGCAGAAGGTGCACCGGGTCATTGGCAAGAAGTTCCCCGGAGCGCCGCACGAAGTCCTGCTGGTGCTCGACGGATCCACCGGACTGAATGCCCTCAACCAAGCCCGGGAGTTTCACAAGGCGGTCAACCTGACCGGATTGGTCGTGACAAAACTCGATGGCACCAGCAAAGGCGGAGCAATCGTGGCCATTCAGAAGGAGCTGGGGGTTCCGGTGAAATTCATTGGGGTGGGCGAACAGCCTGAAGACTTGCAGCCGTTCAATGCTCATGAGTTTGCCGACGCCCTCTTTGAGACGCGGTAACGGGAAATGAACACCCCGGAAGCCGACGCGTTTTGGATGCGCCGGGCGCTCACTCTCGCCCGCCGTGCGCTGGGCCGAACTTCCCCCAACCCCATGGTCGGCGCCGTCCTGGTTCGAAACGGCCACGGCATCGGTGAAGGTTACCATCATCAGGCCGGCCACCCTCACGCGGAGGTCGAGGCGCTGCGGAACTGCGCTCAACGAGGGGGCAATCCGCTAGGCGCCACCCTGTACGTGACACTCGAACCCTGCTCCACCTATGGACGAACGCCCCCCTGCACGACCGCTATCCTGGAAGCCGGGGTGAAACGGGTCGTGGTAGCCGCCACCGACCCGAACCCGCGCCATCGGGGCCGCGGCCTGGACCTTCTAAGGGAGCACGGAGTGGAGGTAACGGAAGGCGTCCACACCCCCGAAGCGACTGAACTGAACGCCACGTTCAATCATTGGATTGTTCACGGAACCCCCCTGGTCACTCTCAAGGCCGGAATGACTCTGGACGGAAAGCTGGCCACCACCTCAGGGGAATCCCGCTGGATAACAGGCGAAGCTTCCCGACGTCGGGTTATGCGGCTACGACAAGAGCACGACGCCATTTTGATCGGTATCCAAACCGCCCTGACGGATGATCCGAGTCTCACCGTCCGACGCGGTCGGACCCAGCGATCGCCATGGCGAATCGTTCTCGACACTAGGGGGCGACTCCCTGAAACGGCCCGTCTCCTGACCGATGAGTATGCCGAGCGAACGCTGATCGTGGTGGGAGAGGGTATTTCTTCTCGAAGACTGAAAACGCTCCAACGTCGGGCTTCTGTCATCGTGGCGCCCCGGGAGGCGGGGCGCATCTCTCTTCCCTGGCTGTGCCGAGAATTGGGACAGCGCCAGGTCACTGGCCTCTTGGTAGAGGGCGGCGGGGAAGTTCACGCTTCGTTCCTCACCGCCGGATTAGCCCAACGCTTGGCCTTCTTTTATGCCCCGAAAGTGCTGGGCGGCCGAACCGCTCCCCGGGCGATCGCCGGACCGGGATTCCCATCTCTCACCGCCGCTCCGCGCCTGCGAAACCTGCACTGGCAAAAATTGGGGCCTGACCTGCTATTGACCGCCCGGATCGAATCGGCCCTCCCCAAAAAAGACGAAGAGCCGTGATGATTCCAACCGCTGTCCGAATTGGCTCCCGTCTCGGACAACTGCCTCAATCACCACGGCCCAAAATTCCACTTTGAGGAAAGGCCGCCCAGACCACCGGCCTGAGCGGCCCACCAACCACTACTCCACAAACCACCAAGGCCGTTAACCTTGGGAATCTTGAGATTCGTCCACCACGACGAACCGGCTACCACCCTTGCTCCAAATCTTCAGCAGGGTCGTCTTGTCGTCAGCCTTCTCAGTGAGCTTCACCGCCGACTCCGCGTCGCTGACCGACTTGCGATTGATCTCGAGGATCACGTCCCCGGGTTGCAGTCCAGCCTCCGCCGCCGCCGAGTCCGGCTCCACCTGCGTGATGACCGCGCCTTCGACCGATTCCGGGATGTTGAACTGCCGGCGATTCTTACTGTCGAGGTCGGCCACTCCGACCCCGTTCAAGGTTCCGTCATCCGGAGCCGTTGCGGCTTTGGCCACTGTCGGATCACCGGGCAATTCACCCACCTTCACCTTCAGGGTCTTCTCCTGGCCATCGCGCAGAACCTTGATTGTGGCCGTTTCACCGGGATCGACTCGCGCCACCGAGAGCTTCAGCGTTCGGCTGTCCTTCACCGGCCGGCCATTGAGCTCGACCACCACATCTCCACTCTCAAGTCCAGCCTTGTCCGCCGGCCCTTTCGGAGTCACTTCACCGACCAAGGCACCGTGGGAATCCTCCAGACCAAACTTCTTGGCCAGGGACGGATTGATGTCCTGGATCATCACCCCGAGATAACCCCGGGTGACTTTGCCGTCGCGAACGAGGGATTCCATGACGTCCCGGGCCAGACCCACCGGAATGGCGAACCCGATGCCTTGATTTCCCCCTGACCGGCTCAGGATGGCCGTGTTAATCCCGATCAGGCGACCGTTGGCGTCCACCAAGGCGCCACCCGAATTGCCGGGATTGATCGCCGCGTCGGTCTGAATGAAATCCTCATAATCCAATCCGAGTGTCGCCCGGCCCGTGGCGCTGATGATTCCCATGGTCACGGTCTGGCCGATTCCGAAGGGATTCCCCACCGCCAATACGACATCACCCACTTCGATCTGCTCGCTGTCTCCCAGAGCCACGGCAGGTAACGACTTGGCGTCAACCTTGAGCACGGCCACGTCGGTCTTGGGATCGCGACCCACGACTTTGGCGTCGAACTCCCGACCATCCTGCAGCGCAACCTTAACTTGGTCGGCACCATCCACCACGTGGTTGTTGGTCAGGATGTAGCCGTCGTCGGTGACGATCACTCCGGAACCCAGGCCGTGCTGACGTGGTCCGCGGGAATTCTCTTCGGGATTACCGAACGGCATCTGTTCCCCGAAGAACCGGCGCAATTGGGGAGGAATCTGTTGCATGTCCGGACTGGGCATCGAAGCCAGCTTGGCCTTCTGGGTGACATTCACCCGGACCACACTGGGCCCAACCTTCTTGATCACGTCGGAGTAACTGGCCGCAATCCGACCATCTCGGGCAACCGGGGTCTCATCCACCGTCAGTTTCAGCTCCGGCACCGGTGCAGTTTTGGTCTTGTCCGACTTCGGGCCGGCCCAGACCGCAGTGGCTGCACCCAGCAAGCCACCTGCTACGATCAAGGGGATCAATTTTTTGTAAGCAGCGTTCATGGGAGTTAACGAGTCTTTGGTTTGGTTCGTGTTTTTGTTGGCGGCATGTCCGCCGTGTTTCTTGCCCTAACTGACACTCCCACCATGGCTCCGGCCTTTCTCCGGCATTACAGCTTTGAAAGGTTGAGTCGGACTGCGATGCAGCCGCGAAAAACAAAGCCCCGCCGGAGACCGGCGGGGCAGCAGCAAACGCAAAACGCGGACGGGACTGATCCGGAGTGTAAACTACACCCGAATCAACCGGGCAGCCTCAGTCGCAGTCGCGCCTTCGTGGACCAACGCCATCAAGGCCCGGGTCATCCCCGCCGGATCCGCATGCTGGATGATGTTGCGACCATAAACGATGCCCGCAGCTCCCTGCTTCATGAGGGCTTCGGTTCGATTCAAAATCTCCTGGTCCGAGGCCTTGCCGCCGCCACGCACCAGAACCGGAATCCGGCCAGCAATCTCCACGACCCGATGATAGACCCCCACGTCATCGGTAGGATCGGCCTTGATGATGTCCGCCCCGAGTTCGCACGCCTGCCGTACCAACGGAAGGATTTTCTCGAGATCGCCGTCAACCATGTATCCGCCCGCCTTCTGATTCGACTGGAAGACGAGCGGTTCGATCATCAAGGGCATCGCGAACTGATCGCACACCGGTTTGATTTTCAGAATGTTTTGGATGCACTGATCCGTGACCTCGGGTTGCTCGGGAATCCGGAACAAATTCACCACGACGCAGGTTGCGTCGAGTCGGAGCGCTTGTTCCACCGGGGACTCGATCATTCGGCTGAACAAGGTTCGAGGAAGCTGGGTTCCATACACGTTCGCGACATCCGTTCGGAGCACGAGGGCGGGCTTGGCCTTGCCTGGCAACGATTGCAGATAATGCGCCTGACCAACGGTAAGCTGGACAGCATCTGGCGCCGCGGTGACCACGGTTTTGACGGCCGCCTCCAGATTCTCAATTCCCTGGAGAAACCCACGCTCATTGAAGAATCCGTGATCGATGGCGACATCGAAACAACGATTGGAGCGGGCGTTGAAGAGACGGTTGAGGCGATAAGACTTCATCGGTGCCGTTGATTTCGTGGGGCCGATGGGCAAATGCCAATCGAAAATGCGAGGCACAGACGTCGTCGTTAGCCAGCATCGGTTCGTCCGGTTCCACGACCACCCCCCCACAACCTCTAATCCCTTTACGAACTATCCAAAGCAGTTCTGATCAACCGGATAAAACAGCACTGCCAACACCCCCTTTTTCGGGTACGCCCACACAAAGTTACTGAACCTTTTCCTTGAATTGACCGAGTGCGGTTCGACAGCATGACGACACTCCCACTACGCCAGCGGATCTATCCGACTCATCATCGTGAGCAGAACGTCTTGAATTCGATCACCCCCAACTCTGCGTTCCTGCTCCCGTCCTCACTCCTGATCCCACCGACCAATCCCGATGGGATCCTTGGACTCTCCACCAAGGTCAAAGGAGCGCGGGAGTCTTCCCCAGGTAGCAACTGCTGTGCGTGAAATTGGAGCCTAGCAACAACAGCGTAACATGAAACAAACGAACCAACACAAGTTCAGATCAGCCTTGCTGGCCGCTTTGGCGGCCAGCGGTCTGATTACGTCGGCCCAAGGCGCCGATTTGATCGCCGGCTGGGACTTTGAAAAAGTCGAAGCCGACGGTGTCTCCATCAAATCGGTCGTCGGTCCCTATGTGGGCACCATCACTGATGCGGCCATCCTCACCGACGCCGGCGGCGGTCGACCGACGGGCGGCGGAAAAGGCTTCGATGTGTCGCTCAATAATCGGGGTTTCCTGCTGGTAGAAGCTACCGGCACAGACAATCCGATGAACGTGGCCGCGGAAGAGGATCAAACCACGATCGTCCTGTGGCAACGGAACAACAGTAACGTCAACAGCAGCACGTTCTGGGGTGTGGCGGAAAGTCAGGCCCGTGGGTTCCAGTTCCATGTTCCTTGGTCCGACGGAACCATTTATTTCGACACTTCCGGCTGCTGCGGAGGCAACACCCGCCTCAGTCAGAATGTGGTCGGAGCCCTTCCGGAGTTCGACTGGCTCGCTTGGCATCACTACGCCTTCGTCAAAGATGGCGCGCGGAAGGCGATTTATGTGGATGGTGTCCTCCTGCGCGAAGGCGAGGGATTTGATCCCCTACCGGTTGATTTCAACGCCCTCTACATCGGCGCGGCCAATGATCGCAACGCGCCCGACGGTGTGATCGACGACTTCGCCATCTACCGGGGCGTTCTGGCGGACGCGGACATTCAAAAACTGGCCGCGGGCGGATCCCCATTTGCTCCCCCGGTGGATACCGACAAGGACGGAATGCCCGACGACTGGGAAATTCTGTATGGATTCAATCCCAACAATGCGAGTGACGCCGCCTTGGATTTCGACGGTGACGGCGCCACCAACCTAGCCGAGTACACGGCCGGAACCAATCCGACCGACGTGACCAAACCGACACTGGTTTCGACGGCTGGAACAGCCTCGTTGAATCAGGTAATTCTGACCTTCTCAGAAGCGCTGGACCCCACTTCGGCGCAGAACGTCGCGAACTATTCGCTTAGCCCAAGCGTGGCCGTCACCGGTGCCACCTTGAAAAAGAACGTGGTCACTTTGACCACCGCTGCTCAGACGCCCGGTGCCACCGCCTACACGGTGACCGTCAACAACGTCGTCGACACCTCGAAGAATGCGGTTCTGGCGAATACCCAGGGCAAGTTCTACAGCTACCTGTTGACCAAGAACGGCGTGCTGAAGCTATCCATCTGGAACGGCATTACCGGCACCCCGGTCTCCAACTTGACGGACGATCCGCGGTATCCGGCCACTCCGGACTCCGTGATGACGCTGTTCTCGGCCAACACCCGGGACGCCCTGCCCACGGACGCGTTGGAAAACTACGGTGGCTCCGTGGAAGGCTATCTGACGCCGACGGAATCGGGTCAATATGACTTCTTCCTCCGCAGCGATGACGCCTCCGAGCTGTACATCAGTTCCGACGCCACCGAAGCGAATCTGATGCTCCAGGCGTTCGAAACGGGCTGCTGCGACGGCTTCAAGGAACCAGGTGCTGAAGAAACCACGGCGGCACCGCTGACCCTGACTGCCGGCAACCGGTACTTCATCCGCGTCCTCTACAAAGAGGGCGGCGGCGGCGATTATGCTCAGGTTGCCTGGCGCAAAGTGGGAACCACGACTCCGGCTTCCGCGTTGCAGCCGATCTCGGGTCAGTTCCTGAGCTCCGCCATCGACTTGCCGGCTCCTCCCGAAGGTGCTTTCACGGCCCAAGTGCCTGCGGCCAATGCCCGGGGAGTTAGCCCGGCGACGCGGATCACCCTGGCCCATCGGGACGGCAAGACGGAGCTGACCTCGGCCAATGTGAGCCTGAAGGTCAATGGCACCGCTGTGACGCCTCTGATCACCAAGCAGGCGGGTACCCTCACCGTCGATTATGCGCCTCCGGCCCTGTTGCCGAGCAACTCCACCAATGAAGTGGAATTCAGCTACCTCGATGCGGGTGGCCAACCTGCCTCGCTGAAGTGGTCCTTCGTCACCTATGCCTACGTCGGCATCACCAAAGATAAAGTTGGCAACTATCCCGGACTCGTCACTGGTAACGCGGTTTACTCCGCCAACCAAGGTGGCCGCTCAGGTGCTGCTGGTGACTACGCGCTCGATACCACCCCGCGGGGCGGCTTCGTCGAGGTTCCCGATGTGAACTGGGCCAAGCCAGCCTTCGCTGCGGATGAACTCACCGTGGCGTTCTGGATGAAGAAATACGACATCGCCGACGGCTCGGCCTTCGTCTTCCGCTCGCCCTCAGTCTCCAATCAACGCGCCTATCACGCCCACGTGCCGTGGAGCGACAACACCATCTACTTCGACACTGCAGGCTGCTGTACCGCCGACACCCAGCGCATCTCTGCGAACGCCACCACGTTCTCAGGTTGGGTCGGCAACACTGATCCTCTGGAGATCGGATTCTGGACCAACAGCTGGCACCACTTCGCGTTCACCAAGAAGGCCGGCAATAAGCAAATCTATATCGACGGCATCCAGTTCCTCGCTGGTGACGGCGCCGACCCGGTGCCAAGCGACTTGACGGCCCTGTTCATCGGTTCCGACGGACCTGGCGGAAGCCCCGCGGTTCGCGCAATCCTTGATGACTTCGTCGTGTACTCGACCCAACTGGGTGACACCGACCTCAAGGCCTTGGCCGGCGGGGCAGCGCCGTCGACCTTGGCCGGCAAGGGTCTGATTGCGCACTGGGACTTCAACGACGCCGCCACCACGGTGCCGCCGACGATCTCGATCCAGGGCTCCACCATCACCTACACCGGAACCCTGCAGTCCTCGACCACTCTGGGCGGGACCTACGCTCCGGTGGCCGGTGCCAGCAGTCCGTACACCATTCCGGCCGCCACCACTGGGGCCAACTTCTTCCGCGCGGTTCAATAACTGCCGCTGAAGTTCTCATACTTCAGGGAGGCCGGACACTCGTCCGGCCTCCTTTTTGTTTTCGTCCGGAAGGCTTTTGGGCAGATTCGGCCACCCCTCGTGGCCTCCCGCGCCTCCCTTCGTCCTTCCGATTTCCCGCCGCCCCTGAACAGCGGCGGCCGCCGGTTATTCCTAGTCGCCCTCTTTTGGTTGTGGGTCGGCGACTCACCGGGACAGGCACAAACTGACGCCCGGGAAGGCATCCGACTGGTCACACCCGGGCCGACTGGCACTACCGGATTCAGCCGTCTGGAAGCCGAACTCACCGGAATCGCCTTTACGAATCAGCTCACCGGCGACGCGTTTCTCACCAACGTCGTGGCCCACAACGGATCCGGCGTAGCCCTGGCCGATGTGGATGGCGATGGCTGGGTGGACATCTACTTCTGCCGCCTCCAGGGACCCAATGTCCTGTACCGAAATCGGGGTGCCTGGAAGTTCGAAGCTATAGACGCCGGCGACGCCGCCTGCCCGGACCAATTTTCCACCGGAGCCGCCTTTGCCGACCTCGATGGGGATGGCGATTCCGACCTGCTGGTCAATGGAATCGCCGCCGGCACTCGACTGTTCCTAAACGATGGCCGGGGGCACTTCCAGGAACAGCTTCAATCAGGACTCTCCCGCACCGCCTCCGCCACCTCGCTGGCGTTGGCTGATGTGGATGGCGATCGTGACCTCGATCTCTACTGCGCCCATTACCTGGATGTCCTGATGCTCGCGGACCCCACGACGCAGCTGAAATTTGGAAATGAGGGAGTCCGACGGGTGGTCACGGAGGTGAACGGTCAACCGACCACTCTGCCTCGCTGGAAGAACCGTTTCGCGGTCGATGCCAGTGGTGAAGTCCGCGAACTGCCGGAGGCGGATGCGCTCTATCTGAATGAAGGCGGCGGACGATTCCGGGCCATTCAGGATCAACCAGGAACCTTTCGAAACGAAACCGGTCAGGTGATTCCTCCGCCCCGAGACTGGGGGCTCGGGGCGATGTTCCGGGACCTCAACCATGATGGGCGACCAGATCTGTTCGTGGCCAACGACAGTGGTTCCCCCAATCGGCTGTGGCTCAACATGGGGAATGCCTCCTTTCAGTTGGCACCCGCCGCGGCGCTCCGGCATGGCAGTCGCTCGTCCATGGGTGTTGACTTCGCCGACCTCAACCGGGATGGCCAAGATGACTTCCTGGTTTTGGACATGTTGGCCCGGGATTCCATCCGGCGGAAACTACAGCCAATCCGATCCAATCCCGCCTACTGGTGGAGTCAGGGACTCGCCGAACGCCCCCAGTACAATCGCAATTCCCTGTTCCTCGGACGCGCCGACGGCACCTTCTCCGAAGCCGCACTCTGGGCTGGTCTGGCCGCCACCGACTGGTCGTGGTGCCCGGTGTTCCTGGATGTGGATTTAGACGGATACGAGGACCTGCTGGTCAGCTCGGGATTTGATCAAGACGTCCTGGATCAGGACAGCACCGACGATATCTCGCGGCGAAAATGGACTCCCGAGGAAATGCGCCGCTATCGGCAAATTCACCCGTCCTGGCACAGCGTTCCAGGCGCCTTCCGCAATCGTCAGGACGGGACCTTCGAATCAGTCGCTTCCCAGTGGGGATTCCGAGAACCCGGCGTGTCCCACGGAATGGCAGTCGCGGACCTCGACAACGATGGAGATCTCGATGTCGTCCTCAATTCCCTGAACGCTCCCGCCGGAGTGTACCGCAACAATTCGTCGGCCCCGCGAATCGCCGTTCGCCTTCGGGGACTGGGGCTGAATCCGGAAGGAATCGGCGCGCGGGTCCGTCTCACGAGCGGCTCGTTCACGCAGGAACAGGAAGTTATCAGCGGGGGTCGCTACCTTTCCGGCGACCAAGCCATCCGGGTCTTTGCCCTTCCCCCAAACCTCCAGCCTCCGGCCCAACTGGAGGTCAACTGGCGAGGCGGAGGACGATCCCTGATTGGCAATATCCTCCCCAATCGAATCTACGAAATCGACGAGCCCTCTGCCGCTGTCGATCCCCCCGCCAAACCCGTGCGACCCCCACCCCAGTTTCAGGACACAAGCGACCGACTGGCCCTGAACGCACGCGAAAGTGACTTTGACGATTGGTCCCGTCAGCCCCTGTTGCTCAACTCCCTGAGCCGGGAAGGACCCGCGCTGGCCTGGTATGACTTCAACGCCGATGGCTGGGACGATCTGCTGGTAACCGCCGCCCGGGGTCAGCGAATGACCGTCCTCGCCAATAAGGAGGGACAGTCCTTTCAACTCCTCCAGGGCGAGGGTCAGTCCCCGGGCGATCAAAGCGCCATTGTCGGCTGGAACAACGGACACGGTGTCGCCCAGTTTCTGGTGGCCACCTCCAACTATGAATTGCGGCCTTCCGAAGAAAGCCAACTCACGGTGTTCTCTCCCTTGGCAGCGCCCGTGAATCTTCCGGCGGGAGCTTCGGCCATCGGGGCACTCGAGGTGGCCGATCTCGACGGCGACGGAGACTTGGATGTGTTCGTGGCGGGTCGGGTTCTTGCCGGCCGCTATCCCGAAGCCGCCTCTTCCTCGATCTGGCGCAACGAGCAGGGACAACTCCGTCTGGATCCGGAAGCCAGCCAACCCTTTCAAAACCTGGGCCTCGTCAGCGGATCAGTGCTAACCGATCTCGATAGCGACGGCGACCCGGACTTGGCCCTAGCTCTGGAGTGGGGTGCGGTGCGCCTTTTTCGAAACCAAAAGGGGCGATTCGAGGCGCTGATTGACCCCGGGCTGTCGGCAGTCACCGGTCGTTGGACACGCCTGACCGCTGGTGATTTTGACGGCGATGGTCGAATGGATCTGGCCGTCGGAAATCTGGGCCGCAATACCGAAGCCGAACTGTTCGGCGCCAGCCCTCAGCGGCTGTACTACGGTCGATGGATCCCCGGGGGACCGGTCCAACTTCTGGAAGCGTGGTCCGATCAGGGCTCATGGAAGCCGGTCCGGGACCGCAATTTCCTGGTCCAGGGAATGCCCGACCTCCTCGCCCGGTTTCCCACCCACCGCGCGTTCAGCCAGGCCAGCGTCGGGGAGATCCTCGCCGGACTTCCTGACGCGGCACGATACCTTGAAGTCAACACCTGGGACTCCGGCGTCTTCCTGAACCGCCCGGCCGGCTTTGAATGGCGCCCCTTCCCGGCGCTGGCTCAGTTGACCGCCACCGTGTCGCTCGCCGTCGGAGATCTGGATGGCGACGGTCATCAAGACTTGTTCCTCGGCCAGAACAGTTTTGTTCACGCCAGCACGCTGACCCGGCTCGATTCCGGACAAGGCCTCTGGCTGCGGGGTCGGGGCAACGGGACCTTCGAGGCTCAGGATTCCGTGGCGTCAGGCCTTCGCATCGAAGGGGAACAGAAGGGATGCGCCGTCGGGGATTTCAATCAAGACGGCCGTTTGGATCTCGCTGTTTCTCAAAACCAGGGGCCCCTAAAGTTGTTTCTAAATCAGCGCGCTCGGGAGGGCCTGCGCGTCCTCCTGCAAGGACCTCCCGGCAATCCGGCCGCCGTGGGCAGTCAACTCCGACTCAAGTACGCCCCGGACAACTGGGGTCCCGCACACGAGGTTCGCCAAGGCACCGGTTCCGGAGGGCAGTCGAGCGTGGTTCCAGTGTTGGGCCGGAAGCAGCAAGCTGGAGAACTTTGGATTCGTTGGCCCGGCGGCCGCGAACAGATCCTTTCCCTTTCCCCTGACGCCGCGACGGTCAAGCTCATCGCCCCTTGAGGACCACTTCGCTCACTGGGCCGCCACTCCCGAACGATCAATCCGCACGGCGACAGCTCCCTGAGGCCACCGGACCTCTTGCACCCCACCTCCAGGCCAGCGCACCTCCACACCAAGCGGCTCCGTCGGAGCTCCCAGGATCAAGGTGGTCGAGTCCTGCGAACCAAATCCATTGCCGACCCGAATCTCCCGGGCAGGCCCCAGTCGATCCGGATACCTGAGCCGCACCGTCGCGCCGATCGCCTGGGGATTCTCCGGCGGTCCCACCAGGAGAACCGATCTCCCCGGGAGGCCCGTGTCATTGCGCAGGAGATGCGTTGTTCCCCGGTTTTGCGTCACCACCAAGTCAGGCCGCCGATCCCCGTTGAAATCTCCGACCGCGCAGCCCCGCTGTTCTCCGGCAATCGCAATTCCCGACTCCTGAGGCCGAAGTGCCCGAAATGCCCCGCGACCATCACCCAACAGGCACAAACCAAACCCCGCATCCAGCCGGGACGTCTCTGCATCCGTCCCAAAGAAATTCTGGGCCAGGAACACATCTTCATTCCCGTCTCCATTGAAGTCCGCCACGGCCAATCCAAAGACGGGAGTGAACTGGGCCTCCATCAGTAACGGACGAACCTCGAAATTTGTCCCCCGATTGAGCAACACAACCGAAGCGAGAGTGCTGGCTCGAAGTTCGCGGGCCCGGGACGCTGACGGTCCCAGGATGGTGGCCAGACTCGATCGTCCGTAGGTGTGATGATCCGGTATGCGCTCCGCCAAGTCGGGGATCATTTCCTTGAGCCGCCGAAACTCACGCCAGGGAGTGACTTGGTTTTGAAACGGATCGACCGAAGCCAAGAGGGTCGCCATCCGTCCGTCCTGAGCCAGGTCGCCATAAAATAAGCTGACCGGCAACTGCTGGCCCGGCGGTTCGTCCGTTCGCCCGTTCAAACCCCAATTCCCAACCACGAAATCCATGCGCCCATCCCCGTCGAAATCGCCCGCCCCAATCGACGTCCACCATCCCGTTAACTCGCCCACCCCCATCTCCCGGGACACATCCACCCAAGCGCTCCCATCATTGCGGAGGAAGCGGGGCGTTCCCCACTCAACCGCCACCACCAGATCAGCGTCCGCGTCGCCATCGAAATCGGCAAACACCGCACCCTGAACCAATCCCAGTTCGGGCCAGAGCATCCCCGGTCGCCAGTGACTTCCTTCATTCATCCAGAGCTGCGAGGGCGAAGCCTCGGGATATCGGCCCGGAAGGGCTCCTCCACCCACGAACAGATCCAAATCGCCATCCGCATCCACATCCGCCATGGCCAAAACTCCCACCGCTAGTGCGGGCAGCGCCTTCGGCCGTTGCCAGCCGTTCGTTCCCCCGAGATCAAGTGTCGCCACCGGAACAGGTCCCAGCCGATCGCGTTCCCAGCCGGACTCCCCCAGCATCAGACGCGCTCCCCGTCCGTCTCGCCAGCCGAGCAGGGCGACTTGATCCGTCGCTTCCGCCAGGACGGGTAGATTCCATGGGCTCCAACGACTGTCTCGCTCGTTGCGATAACCGACGGGAGAATGGGTCCCCACCCCACCGACAAACAGATCCTCGTCTCCGTCGCCATCCGCATCCCACCACCCCACGGAGGGCCCCCGCGTGCTCAGTCGACGGGGCAACAACGGCTGACGCCCAAAGTCGTCGAACTCAGAGTCCCGGGTTTGATGACCCAAGTTCGCACTCACATCCGCGAACAAGGGTGGCCGATCGGAAACCGCCTTCGCCGGCAGCAACTCGGCGGTCGCTTCCGACACTTCATAAAGGTGATTCGGCAACACTCCCTTCAGCTGCGACGTCTTTCCACTGCGCCAGACCACCTCTATGTCGACCGCGGCCGCGTTGCCGGTGGCAAAGGTCCGCATTGGATCATCACTCGAAAGGTAACGACCCGCTCCGAGAATCTCCTGCGATTGAATCACCGGTCCGCCCTTGATTTGAATCCGCGCCCCCACGCCTCGGGAGTTTTTGCCTTCACCCCGCAGCCGAACCGCCACCCGAGGCGCACTGGTGTCGTTGCGCAAAATTCGGGCCGGTTCGTTCAAGCAGTTGATCACCACATCGAGGTCTCCGTCTCCGTCCAGGTCTGCGAACGCCATACCATGGGCGATTCCCACCTGACCAAATCCCCAATCGGCACTCCGATCTTCGAACGTCAGATCCCTTCGATTACGCAAAGCCACACTGGGCGTGAGCCTTCGAGGAATCATCGACAAGTCCTTCAAACGCTGCTCCCGGGTCTTCCAACCGCCGCCGCGGGCGATCTTGAGGGTGGCGTCCAAGTCTTGGACATCATGGTAGGCGCCAGTGGTGAGGAGCAGATCCTCCCAACCATCCAGATCCACATCTAGAAACGCCGCGCTCCACGTCCAGTCCGTCGCACTCACTCCCGCCAACCGGCCGATTTCGGCGAAGGTCCCGTCCCCCCGCGACAGATGCAGGGTATTGCGCGTGACCTCCGGACGAAATTCAGGATCCGCGACTGGCCACACGATGGTTCCCGCCAGGGTATCCGGCCGTTGCCACGCCCGGGTCTCCCGACGCGGACTCAGCATTTCAGCAACGAAGATATCGTCGTGACCATCCCGATTGATGTCCGCGACATCCACCGCCATGGCGGACAAACTCACGTTTCGAAGACTGGTGCGCGGCGCCGCCCGAAACCGCTTCCCGCCCTGATTGAACCAAATTCGATCCGGCCAATGGACAAAGTCATTGCACACGTACAGATCAGGCAATCGGTCACCATTCAGATCCCGAAACACGACTGCCAGTCCCCAGTCGGTCGGTGGACCACCAAGAAACTCCCCCTGCTCGTCGAGAAAGACCCCGACATTCCAAGGCGCGGGTACAAACTGTCCTGCTCCCCGGTTGACGTAGAACAGGTCCGGTTCCCCTTTCTCGATCACTTCCAACCCGCCGGACATGGTCGTCAAACCCTGGAAACGATGGGCTGGCTCGACCACTACGCGCCCGTCTGGACCGACCTTGGTCTCGATCCGGATCGACCGGGAATTGTCATGAAAGGTGTCAGTCCGGTAGTTGGTCACATACAGATCCAGATCCCCATCGCCCTCGACATCGGCCAGGGCCATCGACGTTGCGCCCAGGCTGCGGGCCACCCCGGAGTTGGTGCTTTCGCTGAATCGAGCCCGGCCGTCGTTGAAGAAGATTCGAGTTCCCTGGCCCAGACTATTGACCACTAGGTCAAGGTCACGATCCCCATCCAAGTCCACCAAGGCCGCCCCGGTGGAGTACTGATCCGGACACGCCGTCCCGGAAGCCGCGGTCATTTCTTCGAACCGCCAATCCCCCAGGTTCCGATAGAGCGCGTTGTCTCCCTCCGTTCGGCAGAAGTACAAGTCCACCTTCCCGTCTCCATCCACATCCCCCGCCGCGACGCCTGACCCGATTTCCAGGAGTCGGTTGGCGGCCATGGAAGCCTGCGACAGTCGATTGCTAAAACCAATGCCTGTCGTCTCCGCCGGCAGCACCGTGAACCCCACCCGCTGACTTGCGGGAACCAACAACGGCTGCCCTCGAACCTCGGACTGAGCGAGTAATCGACTGCCGAACACGATCCCAAAACAGAGTAACCCAAGCGAGAGCCCGATTAGCGGCCGAGGGGACATGGATGCGCCACGCTACTGAGTAACCCCGGCGCGGTGCGATCCAAATCTTTACCTGAGCGACTAATAGTGCCTCCCGGGCCCAACCCTCCACTCCGCTCGGTTGATTATCCCGACCTAGCCCGGAAACTTCACAGTCTTTCTGCTGCGGCTTGCTGCAAGCCCGTCTGGCGGCGTTGGCCAGACGGGCTTTCGCTGCACCTCGCGACGAAAGCTTGTGAAATATCCGGGCTAGCACTTCGCCGACTTGCGCTTTCGGCCGATCGTTCCCCGTTTTTGAACGTTGCGAATGTAAGCCGAAGCCAGCGGAACTTCACAGCTGTTCGGACCCAGATCCGCTTCCACCGGCCCAAGTTCGTCTGCAATCTCTAGGGCCAGCGGCGTCAACTCGGCCACATAACAGCCAGCGGCAATAAGAAATCCGTTCATCTGATACCGGACCCGGTCGGGCGCCTTACAAAGGTCGCGCAGAACGCGCTTCATCAATCTTTTCAATTCGGGCAGGTCAAGATCGGCATCGGGTTTTACTGACACGAGGGAACTCCACGTGGCCCAACCCGCTTCCTGTTCGTCGGCCGATGCTGAATCAATCCACCGGCGAGCCAGCGTCAATCCATGGGGACTGGACGCCGCCACCCACGGCAGGGTGCAACCCAACTGACTGCGCCCCTGGGCCGTGTTCACCCAATGTTGCAAATCCCGTTCCGTCATGCGCACGTCGTCCGCCATCAGGCCGGCCAGATACCGAGCGTCGTAGTGGCCGGTGTCGTACAACTCGAGCGCCAGTTCGTAGTTGGGTCCCACCCGCTTCAGGATTTTCTTCAACTCCGAAATGGGCACGCCGTCGATGGGTTCACAGGCACCATGATTCTTCATCAGAACCCGCTTGTAGCTCTCGCGTCCCAGCGACTTGAGCTCCTGTAGAATCTGCGCTGCGGTCGCGGAGGTCGGTGACGAGGGAGAGCGCTTCATGAGTTTCCCAATTCGTGCGCCAAGTTTGGCCACAGTCGCAAGCGGCATCTAAGCCCGGACCCGTAGCCGCTGAGGGAACGAAGCGCTGACTTCTCTGAAATACTTCACGCGTTGGTTTGCCGTGACGCGAGCGAAAGGAATCGAGACGGCGCCTCCTCCCGTCGGCGGCTACTCGGTTAATTCGCGGTTCCCACAGCATTGGGCCGAATCTCGCTCGACACCCCAGGCACCCCAGCAGCATCGTCACCTCATGCCCCAGACCAAGGTTTCCCTCGCTGCCTTGTTGCGTGCGTTGATCGATAACGGGGGCTCAGACCTGCACTTGCAATCGGACGAGGTTCCCGTGGGCCGAATCCAAGGCGTGCTGGGACGCTTTGAATTGCCCCCGCTTTCGGAAGCCGACGTGCTCGCCTTGGCCGAACAGATCCTCGGCTCAGCCGAAAAAGCCCGGGCCTTCGAGCAAACCAAAGACGTTGATTCTGCGTTCGCTCTGGAAGGGCTCGGACGGTTTCGTGCCAGCCTCTTTTTCCAACGAGGCAAACCCGGGCTGGTGCTCCGGGTCATCGGCACTCGAATCCGTTCGCTCGAAGAACTCGATCTTCCGCCCATCCTGAAAACCCTGGCCACCGCCAGTGACGGATTGGTTTTGGTCACCGGAGCCACCGGCAGCGGCAAGTCGACCACGTTGGCGGCGATGATTGATCATCTGAATGCCACCGAGGCCCGGCACATCATGACCCTGGAGGATCCCATCGAGTTTGTTCACGAGAACAAGCTGTGCCTGATCAACCAGCGGGAGATCGGACTGGATACCGAATCCTTCGCCTCCGGACTCAAGCACGTACTTCGGCAGGATCCGGATGTCATTTTGATTGGCGAAATGCGCGACATGGAATCGGCCTCCGTCGCGCTCACCGCCGCAGAAACCGGCCATCTCGTGTTCGGCACCCTCCACACCCAGGACGCCGCGGAGTCGGTCGAACGTATGCTCAATCTCTTTCCCACGGACCGCACCCATCAGATCCGCCTGCAACTGTCGCTCGGATTGCGGGGTATCGTCTGCCAGCGCTTGCTTGCGCGCGCCGCCGGCGGACGGATCGCCGCCCTGGAAGTGCTCACCAACTCACCGCGTATCCGCAAACTGATCCTCGACGGCGAGACTACGAAAATCTCCGCCGCGATTCAGTCCAGTCGGACCGAAGGCATGCAGACCTTCAATCAGGCTCTGACGGACCTAGTCAAGGCGAGCAAGGTGACCGAAGACGAAGCCGTGGCCAATTCCTCCAAGCCCGACGAACTGCGCATGAACCTCAAAGGCGTGTACTCCGGTTCCACCGGACTTTAACTGCCCCCTTCCGCCCATGGATCTCGCCGAACTCCTCCAATACGCCGTCCAATATCAGGCGTCCGACCTCCATCTGACGGTCGGCCGTCCCCCAATGGTCCGCCTGGCCGGCAAACTGGTTGCAAGCGGGTACGAACAGGTGCTCGCCGCCGATGACACCAAGAACCTCATCTACAGTGTGCTCACGGACGATCAGAAGGCGAAGTTCGAAGAGGAGCACGAACTGGACTTCTCCTTGGGCATCCCGGGGATCTCCCGCTTCCGCGTCAACGTGTTCATGCAGCGTGGCAGTGTGGCCGGGGTGTTTCGCACCATCGGCGACGACATTCCCACCGTGCAGCAACTCGGTGTGAGCCAGGCCGTCCAACAACTCGCCCTGCTGCCGCGCGGATTAGTGCTCGTCACCGGCCCCACCGGGAGCGGCAAGTCCACCACGCTGGCCTCCTTGATCCATCTCATCAATTCCGAGAAGGAAGCGCACATCGTCACCATCGAAGATCCCATCGAGTTCGTGCATCCCCACGGAAAGTGCACGATCAACCAACGCGAATTGGGCACGGACACCTTCTCATTTCCCCGGGCTCTTAAATCCGTCCTGCGGGAAGATCCCAATGTGGTTCTGGTCGGCGAAATGCGCGACCTCGAGACCATTGCCGCCGCGCTGACCTTGGCGGAAACCGGACACTTGGTGCTGTCCACTCTGCACACCCAGGACGCCTCACAGACTGTGGACCGGATCATCGATGTCTTCCCGCCCTACCAGCAGGAACAAATCCGCGTCATGCTTGCCGCCACACTCAAGGGGGTCGTCTCGCAAATCCTGCTACCCCTGTCCGACGGCAGCGGACGCATTGCCGCCCGGGAAACCCTGATCGTCACCCCAGCCATCGCCGCCATCATCCGCGAAGGCAAGACTCACCAGATTTACTCTGCGATCCAGACCGGTGGCCGCGACGGAATGGTCACCATGGAACAGTCGCTCGCGGGTTTGGTCGCCGGTGGTTTGGTTTCAGCTGAAGACGCCCTGTCCAAGGCCAATTATCCTGAGGAATTCCGCAACCTCGCCCGACTCACCTGATGGACGCTTCCACGCTTCAACGCCTCGAAGTTTTTCGCGAGCTGCCGGCCCCGATTCGGACCGAACTGGCCCAAGTGCTCGACGAGCGCACCTACGCTGACGGCGAGACCATTTTCGCTGAAGGCACCCCGGGAGACACCCTGTTCTGCGTCGTGGATGGGGCAGTGCGCATCGAGAAACGCGTGGCCGCGGACGAAGCCGCCACCAAGACGTTGTCCATTCTGACTCCTGGCGAACTGTTCGGCGAAATGTCCGTCTTCGACAGCAAACCGCGCTCGGCCACAGCCCGCGCCGACGGCCCCACAATCCTGTGGGCGCTACCCAAGCCGGCTTTCGAAACACTGTTGGCCCACAATCCCACCTCGGCGCTGCAACTGCTGTTCAGCCTGATGCGGGCCATGAACGAGCGGATTCGCCGGCTTAACTCCAGCGTGGTCGTGTACGACGAAATCGGCCGCTCCATTGGATCCGCTGATCATCTCCAGACCCTGCTCGACCGGGCCCTGCACCAACTGGGAGAAGCCATCGGCGCCGATCGCGGACTGGCGTTCATTCAGGCGGAGTTTCACCGTGAACTCGAAGTCCGTGCCCGCTGGGGCTCCGTACCACCGGCCACGCCAGTGGAACTTCCCGGAACCGAATACCTGGTGGGCCAGGTCGCCAACGGGACATCACCCTGGCTGGTGCTGGACCGGGCCCAGGACCTCCGCTGCCAAGCCCGTCCCCCGAGGTCGTGGGAAGGCACCTCCCTGATCCTTGCTCCCATCCTGATCTCAGGGTCGCTCCTCGGCGTGATGGCGTTCAGTCATACCTTGCCCCGGCGCTTCGATCGAAATCATCTCAATTTGGTGGAAGGAATCGGCCGACAAATCGCCCAAGCCTTGCTCAACCTGCGGCATCGGGAGGAACAGCATTCCCGCGCCCGCATGGGACGTCAGTTTGTGAAGTTCTGATACCCGCTCGTTCCAGCGGTCTCCCCTTCGCATGGCGGCGGATTCTCGCTATCGTTCCCAAATCATGCGCCGCGCTCCGTTTCCCTCTCCTCGCCGTTTGCCCATCGGCGTCCTGTTCGCGTGGCTCGGACTAGCGTTTTTGCCGGGCCAAGCCGCCGACCGACCGCAGTTCGGTCAGGCTTGGAACCGGAATCCAGCGTCCTCCGAGATCGGGCTCCCGGACTCCTTCGATCCTAAGTCTGGCAAGAACGTCCGCTGGTCGGTTCCGTTGGGGACGGAGACTCATTCGACTCCGGTGATCAGCCAGGGTCGGGTCTACATCGGAACTAACAACGGCCAACCCCGAGACGAACGTCGGACCGGCGACCGAGGCGTCCTGCTGTGCCTCGATGAACGGGACGGACATCTGCTCTGGCAACTGGTCGTTCCCAAGCGGGAACAGGATCCCTACTTCGACTGGCCCAAGTCCGGTATTTCGTCACCCGCGAGCGTCGAAGGCGACCGGGTTTACCTGGTGGACAATCGCGGGGTGGTTCTCTGCCTCGACGCCCAGGGTCTGGCCAACGGAAATCAAGGCCCCTTCCAGGACGAAGCCAGCTACTTCACTCCCCGCGGCACCAACGGCCTGCCGGTCCAGACTCCCCTGCCCCTCGGACCGCTGGATGCCGATATCCTCTGGCAGTTCGACCTAACGCGGGAAGCGGGCATCTGGTCCCACGACGCCGCTCACAGTTCGATTCTGATTCATGGCGATCATCTGTATCTCAACACCGGCACCGGAGTCGACAACACGCACAAAAAGATCCGGACTCCGGAAGCTCCGAGCCTGGTGGTCCTCGACAAATCCACTGGCCGCTGGCTTGCCCAGGATGGACTCGGTATCGCCCCGCAGATTTTTCATTGCACGTGGTCCTCGCCATCGCTCGCCTCGATGGGCGGACGTGACCGGATATTCTTCGCCGGTGGCGATGGGGTCATTTATTCCTTCGAACCACTTCCCAGGAAGTTCCAACCCGGCGCAAAACCCGTTGTGCTGAAGTTAATCTCCCGTTTCGACTTCGATCCCCAGGCGCCCAAGGAGGACGTGCACCGCTACAACAGCAACAAGAGTGTCAGTCCGAGCAACATTTACGGATTCCCCGTGATCGAGGATGGCCGGCTGTTTGTGGCCGGGGGCGGCGACTGGTTCTGGGGCAAGAACGAAGCCTGGCTCAAGTGCGTCAATCCCGACGGCGAAGGCGATCTCACCGCAACTCACCTGCTTTGGGAATATCCGCTCGGGCGACACACGATGTCGTCACCCTCCATTCAGGACGGCCTGGTGGTGGTGGCGGATTCCATGCGCAAAGTGCACTGCGTCGACGCGGCCACTGGTCAGCCCGTTTGGACCGAGGAATTAGACGGCGAGTTGTGGGCGTCAGCACTGCTGGCCGACGGAAAAATTTACATCGGAACCCGGCGCGGCGATTTCCGGATCTTTGCCTTGAATCGAACCAAGCGGGAACTGAGCCGAATTCAGCTGGACTCCGGCCTGAGCGCCACTCCGGTCGCTGCGAACGGATCGGTTTACGTGGCGACGCAAACCCGACTCCACGCGCTCACCCAACCCGTGCCCACCGCCCAACCGTGACCCGATCCCTCCGCTTCCGGCTGGCGGCCGTTTTGACCGGGGTGTTCCTGCTGCCCCTGATTGCATCGGCCGGCCCTCGGCCCAATCTCATTCTGATTCTCGCCGACGACCTCGGCTATGGGGAACTCGGCTGTTATGGGCAGAAGACGATTCGGACACCGAACCTGGATCGCATGGCTCGGGAAGGCCTGCGGTTCACCCAATTCTACGCCGGGTCCACGGTGTGTGCCCCCTCCCGCAGCGTCCTGATGACGGGCCTGCACACCGGACATACGCGAGTTCGCGGCAATGCCGGCGCCGCCCGTCCCGAAGCACAGGCCCTCCGACCGGAAGACAATACCCTCGCCCGAATGCTCCAGCGGTCCGACTACTTCACTTCGTTGGTCGGCAAGTGGGGGTTGGGCAATGTGGGCGCGGCCGAAACCGGTCTGCCTCGACGCCAGGGTTTCGACGCCTTCTACGGATTTCTGAGTCAACACCACGCTCACAACCACTACCCCGACTACCTGTGGCGGAATGAGGCCCAGGAATCCCTGCCCAACGAAATCGTTCCGGTTGGTCCGGATGGCGCAGGCTACGCCACTCGGTCAGTGGTCTTTGCAGATGACCTTTTCGCGGACGAAGTGCTCACCCAAGTCACGGCAAGGCGCGACCAACCGTTCTTTCTGCTGTGGTCGATGGTGGTTCCCCACGCCAACAACGAACGCCGCGCCCGACGACACGACGGCGCGGAGGTTCCCGACTACGGACCCTATGCCGATCAGCCCTGGTCGGATCCCAACCGGGGTCATGCCGCCATGATCACGCGTCTGGACGGCTACGTGGGCCGGCTGCTGGACGAACTGCGCCGGCGGAAGCTCGAGCGAAAGACCCTGGTTCTCTTCACCTCCGACAACGGACCCCATCGCGAGAGCAACCACGATCCCGACTTGCTCTTCCAACCCTCCGGCGCGGTTCGCGGCTACAAACGCGATCTTACCGACGGAGGCATTCGAGTTCCCCTCCTCGCGTGGTGGCCGGGAACGATTGCGGCCGGACGCACCACCGATCACATCGGCTATTTCGGCGATTTCTTCGCCACCTTTGCCGAACTGGCCGGAGCCCCAGTTCCCCCCGGACTCGACTCCCTCAGTCTGGTGCCAACCCTACGAGGCAAATCCTCCCGGCAGCCGAACCACGACTATTTGTACTGGGAATTCCACGAATCCGGCTTCAGCCAGGCCGTGCTGATGAACGGTCGTTGGAAGGCGATTCGACTGCGACGTCCGGACGCCCCCATCCAACTCTATGACCTTCAATCCGACCCGCGCGAACTCACGGAAGTCAGCGCGCAATTCCCCGCCCTGGTCGCCGCGGCTCGCCAACTACTGGAAACGGCCCGACGGGATTCACCCGATTGGCCCATTACGCCTGCGCGTTCCCAACCCTAGCCGGCTCAGGGACTGGGTTTGGTTGAATCCAAACCCGGCTCGGGCGAACGGAAAAACTCCTCAATCGCCTGTAACGCCTCAAACTCGTCCGCACCCGAAGCCTCAATTTCCAGGGACGTTCCCAGGCCGGCACTCAAGAGAACGAGGCTTAAGATACTGCGTGGGTCGGCCATCTTGCTGCCCAACTGAACGGCCAGCCGGCTGGTAAAGCGTTGCGAGACCTGGACCAACTCTGCGGCCGTCCGCAAATGCAATCCGGTGGACCAAGGGACTGTCACATTGACCTTTTTCATGGCACTCAACTTGACCAGTTCGACCCGGTGCCAAGCGTGACGTTCAGAATCCCCCGAAGCGATCTCGAAAAAAACTTTTCGATCCCCGGGTCCCTTCCAAACCGGTGGCCAGTGACGGGGAACATCTCTAGTGTCACGACAATGTCACGAACGCGCCACGCCCTCCTGGGACTTTTCGTTCTGTGGACTGCATTCCGCGCCCTTGCCGATGACATCGCCCTCGTGGGGGTGGGAGAGACGTGGCGCTATTGGTACGCGATTGCCGAACCCCCGGCCCATTGGTCGGCTCCCCAATACTCCGACGCGGAATGGTTCCAAGGCGACTCCGGTTTTGGCCGCAGTACTTGGGGCGAGAACAACCTCCTCACCGGCCTGGAACGCGGTTCCGGCAGTGTTTACTTCCGCAAGGAGTTCACCGTTGCTGATCCCACGGCGGTCGGCTCCCTGACCCTGCGCGTCGACTGGCAGGGAGGATTCGTGGCCTATCTCAATGGTCGGGAAGTGGTCCGGCGCAACGTGGCTGGACCTCCGGGTTCGCGGGTCCCGTTCGATACCGAGGCCGGCCCCCGCTATGCCGGCGTGGCCGAGGACATCCTGCTCACCGGACCCGAGGCGACCCTCCTGAAGGGACGAAATGTGCTGGCGATTCAGGTTCACCCGATTCAGGGAAGTCCGGTCGAGGTGGTGCTGGTGCCCGAGCTGCTCGCCAACTTCACCCGGGGTCCGTATCTGCAATCGGTTCTTTCCGATCAAGCCCGGGTCCTCTGGCGAACGCCACTGCCGCAAACCGGAGTCGTCGAATGGGGAACCCAGCCCGACCTCTCCGATGCACGAAGAATGCCGGCATCCGGGGTGCTCAGCGCACAGGAGGTTCGCCTGAGCGGTCTAGCGCCGGGCACCCGCCATTACTACCGCGTCCAGGCTGGGAACCAGGTGTCGCCGGTATTTTCCTTTCGAACCCTGCCTGCTCAGGGCGATCTGGATTTTGTGGTGTTGGGCGATTCGGGTGCCGGGACCTCGGCCCAATTCGACGTCGCCCGCGGCCTGACCCGTCGGGCTCCCGACCTGGCCATCCACCTTGGCGATATCGTCTATCCCCACTTCACCTTCGGGCAGACCGATACCCGCTGCCTGAGCGTCTACCGCCAACTGTTTCGGACGACCCCGTTTTATTTCACCTGGGGCAATCACGACCTCTACGCCGGGGTCGAACCCTTCAACGCCGCCTTTCGCCAACCCACCAACAACACCCCGCTGACCGATCATCTCGCTGAAGGAACGCGACCGGAGTTTTACTATTCGTTCGACGCCGGTGACGCGCACTTCGCGGTCCTGTTTTGGCCTTACTCGAGCCAGTACTACATGCGCGAAGGCTGTCCTCAGTTGCGCTGGCTGGAAGCCGATCTCGCCGCCAGCACCAAGCCTTGGAAGTTCCTCTGCCTGCACCATCCGGTAAACACCTCCGGTGGTCATCGGAACGACGACTACAACTTCAACCGGATTCCGGACCGTGCCGAAGTCGCCGCCCGCCTGCTTCCCGTGGCGGCACGCTATGGGGTGCAACTCATCTTTTCCGGACATGACCACAACTTCGAACGGTTCCATCCGATTCAGCAAACTCACACCGTAGTCACCGGCGGCGGAGGCATCATCCTCTACGGCCTCGTTCAATTGGATCCCAATAGCGCGGCCTTCCAGATCCGCTGGCACCATTCCGAGGTTCAAATTCGTCAGGATCAGCTGCGCTTGGTGGCTGTGGACCGTGCTGGCGAAGCCTTTGATGTTCTCGAGTTCCGACGCACGCCCCCCACCTCGGACGATCCGGACGGTGACGGCTTGGGACCGGCAGCCGAAGCCGCGGCCGGCACCCGACCCGACAGTCCCGACACCGACGGGGATGGCCGGCCGGATGGTTGGGAGTACCTGCGCTGGGCTTCCCCGACCAATTCCGACCTGGCTCTGAATTCGTCGCATTTGCTCGAACTGCTGAGTGTTCCCCTGTCCCGACCGACACTCCAACTGAACAGTCGCCTGGCAGAGGACGGTCACTTGGAACTGCGTTGGCTTGGCCAGGTAGGCCACTGGGCCATCCTGGAGTCAGCGGCGTCTCCGGATGCAGCCTGGACGCAGCTTCCAGGAATCCAGGCCGGTGGGCCCTTGCGACAGGATCCGCAACAGCTGCGTGTACCGCCCACCGACGCCCCCCGATTCTTCCGTCTCCGCCTAGTGCCTCACCCCAATTGAGGGCCAACGCCGCCAGACGGGCTTGCAGTCAGCCGCCGCCGAAGGAGTGGGAGATATCCCGGCTAGACCACCCGATCCAACAAAGGTTCCCCGCGGACGAACCGCTGAAAGTTGCCGAGGAAATGGCCAAGGAGAGTCCCTTGTTCGTCGTGATGACCTCCAGCCACGTGCGGGGTGATGAAGCAATTGGGCTCCTGCCACAGCGGATGTGACTCCGGCAACGGCTCCGGATCGGTCACATCGAGCCATGCCGCGCCCACCTGACCCGATTTCAGTGCCGACGCCAGGGCCTCCTGATCAACGGTTGTACCCCGACCGATGTTGTAAAACGTGGCCCTGGGCTTCATCGCGGCGAATACCGCCCCGTTGCAGAACTGCCGAGTTTCTGCGCTATCCGGCAAAATGTTAACAACATGGTCTGCTAGCCCAAGGGCGGAACGCAGTTGGAGGGAATCCACGGTCGGAATCCCCTCGTCCCCGCGCGGCTGACGCCGGTATGCGCGGACCTCCATTTCGTACGGACGAAGCAATTCCACCAGACGTCGCCCGATCGTTCCAAACCCCAGAATCAGGAGACGCTGTCCGCGCAAGGGCACGCAGGAACCGCGGAGTTCGTGCCAGGCCTCGGAGCCGTTGGCAGTGCGGAGGGCTAGGGATCGCGGCAAGTTTCGAGACTGCCCCAGCAAGAAGGATAACGCGTGGTCGGCGCAAGCGTCGGCATACACCCGCGCACTGTTGGTCAATTGAATGCCCCGTTCCTTCAGCCAATTCCGAAACTGCGGCGTGTCGTAGCGCGTGATCCCCGAGGAACTGATCTGAATCCACCGAAGGTTCGGCGCCCCCCGAATGGCGTCCAAGGCGGGCTGACCAAACGCCACTTCCACCTCGGCAAAACGCGGGTCGGGCTCTGCCTGAGCTAGTACGGAGGCCACTGGCTTGGCGGGAAACACGAGTTCATGACCGACCGTCCCAGCCCGCAACCGAGCCAGCGACTCCGGCGTCAACGCCAGATCCACAAATACGCGAAATGATTCGGACGGGTGCATCGTCTGGCCGGACCGTCGCATTCCCCTCCGGACCGAATCAATCCTGGGCGGCCAGCCAGCAGCGGTTTGCTCCCCCTCTTGTTCTGGGCTCGTCGCCTTACAAGCGGGCGGTTAGCCTCCGCTCCATGACCGTCGTAGGTCTGCAATTGGACATCGCCTGGGAAGACAAAGCCGCCAACTTCCGCCGGGTTCGGGAACTGTTGAAGCCCCTGCCGCCCTTGACGGGTGGCCTGATCGTCCTACCCGAGATGTTTGCCACCGGGTTCAGCATGAACACGGTTCTCACCCGCCAAGGCACCCCTGCTGAGACCGAGGAATTCTTGGCTGAATTGGCCGGAACCACCGGAGCTGCCGTCATGGGCGGGGTGGTAGGAACGCACCACGACGTGCTCCACAACGAAGCCGTCACCTTCGGACCCGACGGTCGATGCCTGGCCCGTTTCGCGAAGATTCATCCGTTCAGTCCGGCCGGTGAAGGCCTTCATTATCCCGCTGGACAGACCGTGGTGACCTTTGAATGGGGCGGGTTTCGGATCGCTCCGGTGGTTTGCTACGACCTGCGCTTCCCGGAACTCTTCCGTGCCGGACTCGATTTGGGCGCGACTTTTTTTACCGTGATCGCCCAGTGGCCGGATCGCCGCCTGGCCCATTGGACCACCCTGTTGCAGGCCCGCGCGATCGAAAACCAGGCCTACGTGTTGGGCGTCAATCGGGCCGGCCGCGACACCATCGGCACCTACTCCGGGCGCAGTTGTTTGGTGAATCCGTTTGGCATTCCGGTGGCTGACGCCGGTGAAGGCGAGGCGGTCTTACTGGGCTCGGCAGATCCGGCGGCGGTCGAGCGATGGCGGCAGGATTTCCCTGCTTGGAAAGATCGTACGAGGTCCTCTCCTCGACTTAATTCCGGTCCTGCGTAGTTTTCGCGCATGTGCAAGCGCGCGGGAGCGTGGACCTTCCTCACCGGATTTCTGACTTGGGTTCTCCAGGCGGCTGAACCGCTGAATCCTCCAGGATTTCGTCCCAATCCTCCGGACTCTCATGCCTTGGTCGGGGCTCGCGTGTTCACACAACCGGGAACCGTCTTCTCCAATGCCACCGTCGTCATCCAAGACGGCCGCATCGTGGCGGTGGGTCCCGATGTCACCCCACCACCGGGCGCCCGCATCTGGGAAGTCTCCGGGCAAACGATCTACGCCGGCTTCATTGATCCCTATTTGTCGTTGGCCACCACCAACACGTTGGTCAGCACCCGTTTCAGTGACGATGTGAGCAAAGCTATCGCCGGCAGCACCGCCACCGCCGCAGACGCTGGGGCGGGTGGATTCCGGTTCTTCGGCGTCCCCGGCCAGGAAACCGATCCCGGCGGTCCCGGTCCAGGCTCGAGCGTCGCCGCTATCACCCCGGAGAAACGCCTCGCGGACTCTTGGTCACCCTCGGCCAAGGACCTTCAGGAGCTGCGGGAACTGGGCTTTTCCGCCGGCAACGCCATTCCCACCCGGGGAATCATCCGGGGACAAAGTGCTTTCGTCACGCTGGGCGATGAGTCTCCCGGTCGTTCGCTGATTCAACTCAACGTCAATCGCGGCACCGCGCAGCACGTGGCCTTCGAGATTACGGGGGGCGACGGCGTCTTCCCGGCGTCGCTGATGGGCGTGATCGCCGCGATTCGTCAGGCCTACTTCGATGCGCGTTGGTGGTCCGACGCCCAAGCCGCATTCGTCCAGAATCCCCAGACGGCGCCGCGCGTGGCCGTCAACCGTTCGCTCCAAGCCCTCCAGGAATCCGCCCTCGGACAACCCGTGGTCGTGGAGCCCGGCAGTATCCTGATGGTGGATCGGGCCCGTCAGCTGGGAGCCGAACTGGGTTGGCCGCGCCTGCAAATCGTGGCCAGCGGCGATGAGTGGCGCCGACCGGACCTGATTCGACCTGAGGTCACGGCCTACATCGTCCCGCTCGATTTCCCGGCCTTGCCCAAGTTCCCCCAAGACGAGGGATGGGATTCCGTGAGTCTGGATCAACTCCGGGCCTGGGATTGGGCCCCCGAGAACCCGGCTCTGCTCCGTCGACTCAACGCGTCGGTGGCGTTCACCCTCTACGGACTGGGCAACCGCAAAGACTTTCGCAAGAACCTCGCCGCCGCTCTGGATCGTGGCCTCAGCCCCACCGACGCCCTCGCAGCGCTAACCCTTGAGCCCGCTCGATACTGTCAGCTGGATTCTCTGCTGGGCACCATTGAACCCGGCAAACTCGCCAATCTCACAATCTGTGATGCCAAGGGATACTTTGATCCGGACGGCAAGGTGCTGAGCGTTTGGATCAATGGTCGACCGTACCCGGTGAGTCCCTCAGACTCGCCGGCGAAGGACGCCTCTGCCCCCCCCAAAGAGCCTTCCCCCGACGAACAGACGGCCAAGGCCAAAGCGGAACAGAAAAAGAACACGCTGCGGGAGCTCAGCCGGAAACGACTGGCACGCGAACCACTAACCGAACGCGGCCCGCTCACCAATCCGCCCGTGGTGTGGGTCCGGGGCGCGACTATTTGGACCGGCGGCGACCGGGGAATTCTCACCAACGCCAATCTCCTGGTTCGAAACGGTCGCATTGAAGCGGTGGGCGATGTCCGGCCCGACGGACCGGCCCACGAAATCAACGCCAGCGGTCTCCACGTCACGGCCGGTCTGATTGATGCCCACAGCCACTCCATGATCCTGGGCTCGGTCAACGAAGGCACCCTGCCCAGCACGTCGATGGTTCGGATCGGCGACGTGGTGAATTCCGAAACCCCCAACATTCATCAGCAGCTGGCCGGCGGCCTCACCATCGCCAATCTCCTGCACGGATCGGCCAATCCCATCGGCGGCCAAAGCCAGGTGATTAAACTTCGCGACGGAGCTGCGCCGGAGGATCTGAAATTCACCAACGCTCCAGCGGGCATCAAATTCGCCTTGGGCGAGAACGTGAAGCAGGCCAATTGGGGGGAACGGTTCACGACCCGGTTTCCGCAGACCCGCATGGGCGTTCCCACCTTCATGGCCAACCGCTTCACCGCCGCCCAACAATACGCGGCCGCCCAGCAAGCTTGGCGCGATGCGGGTGGTAACGGAGTCGCTCCCCGCCGCGATCTGGAGTTGGAGGCGCTGGCTGAGATTCTCGCCGGCACACGCCTGATCCATTGTCACAGCTATCGGCAGGACGAGATCGTGGTGTTTCTCCGGACCATGGAGTCGTTCGGAGTCCGGGTCGCTACGCTGCAACACGTGCTGGAAGGCTACAAAGTCGCCGACGAAATCGCCCGCCACGGCGCCGGCGCCAGCTGCTTCTCGGATTGGTGGGCCTTCAAATACGAGGTGATCGACGCCATACCCTACGCCGGCAGTCTGATGCGCAACCGAGGGGTCAATGTCAGCTTCAACTCCGATTCCAGTGACCATGCCCGGCGGCTGAATTTCGAGGCGGCTAAAGCAGTGAAGTACGGTCAGACCCCACCGGAAGCCGCATTGCAGTTTGTCACGCTCAACCCCGCCCGTCAGCTCGGCATCGATCGCTGGGTGGGTTCCCTCGAGCCCGGCAAGGATGCCGATTTCGTGGTGTGGTCCGGAGATCCCCTGGATTCCTCGACCCTCTGCCAACAGACCTGGATTGAAGGTCGGCAGTATTTCGACCGAGCCCTAGAACCGAGCCGGGTCTCCGCCCGCACCCAGGAACGCAGCGCGCTCCTGGCCAAAGCCCGGGAATTGGCGGGTGAAGGATCCGATGCCGGGGCCAGTGAATCCGCCCGCGGCAAATTCTTCCGGCGGGCCCTGGAACAGGCCCGTCATTTAGGTGTCGAAAATTGCCAGGACTGCCTGCTCCCACGGCAGGAATGAACCTCCTTGCCACCCTTTCCCGATGAACCTCCTCCTCCGACTCAGTGTGCTTCTGGGATTCCTGGCAGCCGCGCCGGTCCACGCGGAGTCCCTACTGCTCACCAACGCCACGATCCATCCTGTTACCGGCCTCGCCCTGACCCAGGCCTCCCTGCTGATTCGGGACGGAAAGATCATCGCCGTGGGTTCGGCCGCCGCCGCTCCAGCTGACCAGGTCCTCGATCTGAAAGGCGCGCATGTTTTTCCAGGGCTCATTGCGCCCACAACGATTCTCGGGCTTCAGGAAATCGACGCCATCCGAGCCACCCGGGACACGACGGAATCTGGCGAGTACACGCCCGACGTCTTCTCTTGGAAGGCGGTGAATCCAGACTCGGAACTCATTCCCGTGGCGCGGGCCAACGGCTACACCCACGCCCAACCAATTCCATTGGGACCCGTGGTCAGTGGACACTCCTCGGTCATTGCGCTCACCGGTTGGACCGTGGAGGACATGGCGATTCGGCGGGATGCCGGGTTGCATGTGTACTGGCCGTCATTTGGACTCGATACCACTCCGAAGGAACGGTCAGGCAATCCGGAGCAGTGGAAGTCGCTCGATGATCAGGTAAAGGCTCGCGAGCAGAAACTGCAGCAACTCGATGAATTCTTCCGAGATGCGGAGGCCTATGATCGGGCGCGTTCGGCGGCCACCGCGAAATCACCGGTCGCGCTGGTTCCCGCCTGGGAAGCGGTGCTGCCCGCCCTGCGACGGGAAATTCCAGTCTTTCTGCATGCCGATGATCGTCGGCAAATCGAATCCGCCGTGACCTGGGCCCTTCGCCGCAAACTTCGCCCGGTCCTGGCCGGTGGCCGGGAGGCATGGCGGGTCGCTCCGTTTCTGGCGACCAACCAGATTCCGGTCGCTTACGAACATGTTTTCACCCAGCCGATTCGGGACATCGACCCCTACGACGTCTATTTCCACGCCCCCGCCGTACTCGCCCAGGCTGGAGTGCAGGTTTCCTTCACAGAAGGAACCGATCGTTTCGGTGCCTCCAATGTCCGTAACATCCCCTACGCCGCCGCCCAAGCCCGCGCGTTTGGACTGCCATACCTGGAAGCACTGCGCGGACTCACGTTGTATCCGGCCCGAATCCTGGGAATCGATGATCGACTGGGAACGTTGGAGCCCGGTAAGGACGCGACGTTCTTCATCGCCGATGGGGATATCCTGGATCTACGGACGCAGGTGAAGCGGATGTGGATTGCCGGCCGGGAGGTCAGTTTGGAGAGCCGCCACACCCGCCTTTACGACCGCTATCGGCAACGGCCCAAGGCGCCCTGACCTGTTTGGAAAGAGGCAGCGGCAAGATCGGGTTCAACCGATTCATTAGAGAATTCAATTTCTGGCGATTGAAGGCCGACCCCAGCCTCCTTAAAATCCCCGGCCGTGAGAAGAATCCCCATGGGCCCCATGCACGGTAAGCTGCTGTTCCACCGGCCTACCGCCACGTTAGGAATTGCCAATTCACGCCGCAGTCCCTTGAGCACCCCGGATCGCGAATTCTGGGATTACTCGCTGAAAAAGGCCGATCGCAGCCGCACTCCGTTCTATCCGCAAAAGGAACTCCGGCTGGCCTCGTCCATCCAGATCAAGCAATTCCAGGCCGACCGAACGCAGTCGCCCCCGGCTTCCCCTGTCCCCACCGCCTAGCCGGTGTTGCCAGCCACTCGGAAAACGCGGTTTTTGGACAAGTCTCTTCCCAGAACCGCCTAGTCCGGGCAGTGCTGAATCGCTAGTGTGTCGGGATGATTCGCCCGACTGCATACCCGCCCGGCGCCGATCCCGGAGGTTGGTCTGTCTTCCCATGAGGTTAAAGCACCTGATTTGGGCAGGCCTCGGATGGGCTCTGGGAGTGTTCCTGCTCGCCGGAGCCGACGCTCAATTCTACCGGGGTATCAATTTGAACGGTCCCGCGTTGGAAATTGGGGGCCACGCCTGGGAAGCCGGTGACACCACCAACCTCGTGATCCGCGGTCAGGCGTTCGAGAATCAAGCCGTTCCACTCAAGCCGGCGACCGACGCGGCCCGGGCCCGAATGATTCGCAGCAGTCGCTGGGGATCCGACGTCGAGGTGGCTCTCACCCACGTTCCCCCGGGTCCGTACCAAGTGTTCGTCTACGTCTGGGAAGACAACAACAGCGAACAGTTTGATCTGCTGCTGAACGGAACTCCGGTACTCGAACGTTTCCACAGCGGCCAAGCCGGTCAGTGGAAACGGTTGGGTCCCTGGAAGACCACGAGCCAGGAAGGCCGTCTCACCGTCGCCGTCGATGCCCCATCCCACGGCGCGGCCAATCTGTCGGGCCTCGAAGTGTGGTCGGGAACAGGTGAGGTCCCCGACCCCACCACCGCCCGGTTCGCAGTTCAACCCACGGCCGAGCAACTGGACTTCTTCGAGCGCCGGATTCGCCCCGTCCTGGTGGAACACTGCTACGAATGCCACAGCGCTCAGGCCAAGCAGATCAAGGGCGGCCTGGTCATCGATTCCCGGGCCGGTCTAGTCCGGGGTGGCGACACCGGTCCCGTGGTGACTCCCGGGGATCCTGAAGCGAGTCTCCTGATTCAGGCTATCCGACGGACCGATCCCAATCTGGTCATGCCACCCCGCCACACGTTGCCGCAGGAGGTGGTCGCGGATTTCGAATCCTGGGTCCGCGCGGGCGCTCCCGATCCCCGCACTGAGAACACCGTCGCCGCCGCCCAGGCGCGATCGGCCATTGACTGGACTGCCGCCAAGCAATGGTGGTCGTTCCGACCCTTGGCCACCAACGCGCCGCCGCCCGTCCAACAAGCGGCCTGGCCAGCGGGGGATCTCGATCGCTTCATCCTGGCCCGGATGGAAGCCGCAGGACTTTCTCCCGCCCCCCAAGCCACGCCAGCCGCTCTGATTCGCCGGGTGACCTTTGACCTCACCGGACTCCCACCCACCCCGGAGGAGATTCGGGCGTTCACGGACGACGCTTCACCCACCGCCTATGCCCGACTGGTGGACCGGCTGCTCGCCACACCGCAGTACGGCGAACGCTGGGGACGACACTGGCTGGACGTCGTCCGCTACGCCGATACCGCCGGCGACAACTCCGACTTTCCCGTTCCCCAGCTCTACCGGTATCGCAACTGGGTCATCACCGCCTTCAATCGGGACCTGCCCTTCGATCAATTCGTCCGACAACAACTCGCCGGGGATCTTCTGCCAGCAGCGACACCAGAACAGCAGCAAGAGCAGATCATCGCCACTGGCTATCTTGCCAACGCCCGAAGGTTTGGTTCGCGGGTGGAGGATTATCCGCAGCACCTCACCATCGAAGACACACTCGACAACGTCGGGCGAACCTTCCTGGGACTCAGTCTGAACTGCGCCCGCTGCCACGATCACAAGTTCGATCCCATCACGGCAGAGGATTACTACGCGTTGTACGGCATCTTCCACAGCACGCGCTATCCGTGGCCGGGAATTGAATTGGAGCAGAAGCAACGGGATCTGGTGCCCCTGGTGGAACCCAGCCGTCGCCTGGAAGTCGAGGCGCAGCTTCGGACCCGGGAGCGAGAGCAGAGACGTCTGGAAAAGGAAGTCCAGCGTCTGCGTGACTCCCTTAAGGAAGCTCCCGCCGACCAAAAATCCGCCGTGGAACAGAAGATTCGCGACGCTGAATCCGCCGCTCGCGAGTATGCACGTCAGACCCCGACTTTCGATCTGGCCTACGCCGTCGCAGAGGCAACCAAAGCCGAAAATGTGGCGGTGCAGTTGAAGGGGGATCCCGCCAAACCCGGTCGGGTGGTGCCCCGACGATTCCTCACCGTTCTGGGTGGCGCCGAACTGCCCCCGGAGAGTGGCACGAGTGGACGTAAGCAATTGGCCAACTGGATTCTGGAATCCGGCGGTCCGCTGATGTCTCGAGTGTTGGTCAATCGGCTGTGGCATTACCACTTCGGCCGGGGCTTGGTTCCTACTCCCAATGACTTTGGCAGCCAGGGTAAACCGCCGACGCATCCGGAATTGCTGGATTGGCTCGCGGGACAATTCAAGGAGTCCGGCTATTCGCTCAAAGCGATGCACCGACTGATTCTCCTGTCAGAAACCTACCGGCAACGCTCGCTCCGTTCAGCCGAAGCAGTGGAGAAGGATCCAACGAACGAACTGCTCAGCGGCTTCCCCCGCCGCCGACTCGATGCCGAAGCCATTCGTGATACCCTGCTCACACTGGGCGGATCCCTCGATCGCACGCCTGGCGAGGCACACCCGTTCCCGCCTCAGTCCGAGTGGAAGTTCACTCAGCACAACCCGTTCAAGGCCATCTATGATACGCCCCGACGAAGCGTGTATCTGATGACCCAACGCATTCAGCGTCATCCCTTCCTAGCCACCTTCGATGGCGCCGATCCCGCCGCGAGCACACCTGCCCGACTGACCAGCACCACGCCGGTCCAAGCACTCTTGCTGCTGAACGATCCGCTGGTGCACGAGCAATCCCGACGATTTGCCGAACGTCTCCTCGCGCAGAACGGACCCGATTCCGAGCGGGTCACAGCCGCGTTCGAACAAGCCCTCGGCCGACCGCCGCGCGCCGAAGAATTGACTGGCAGCCTGAACTATCTGACCGACGTCACTGCCCGCTATCGCGCCAACACACCACCGCCCACCCAACCGGAATTGGAAGCGTGGCAATCGCTCATTCGCGTACTCTTTCGCCTCAACGAATTCGTCTATCTGGACTGATGCCACCCATGAATCCCCTCCGAACTTCACGCCGCGGCGTCCTCCAAAGCCTGGTGGGAACCTCGCTCTTGTTGCCTAGCCTGGTGTCGCGACTACTGGCGGAGTCCGATTCCCGCGATCCCTTAGCTCCCCGTCCCTCGCCGCAGCCGGCCCGCGCCAAACGGGTGATTTTCATCTTCTCCAACGGCGGCGTGTCTCACATGGACACGTTCGACTACAAACCCAAGTTGTTTGCGGCCGATGGTAAAACCATGGGCGTCGGCGGCGGGCTTTCCAACCAACAGCGTCGACTGCTCAAGCCCGGCTGGGAATTCCGTCCCGGTGGCCAGTGCGGCGCGCTCGTCAGCGATCTGTTTCCCCACCTTCGGGAACGCATGGACGACATCTGCCTGATTCGCTCGATGAAGTCCGACGACAACGAGCACTACCAGGCGACCCTAGCGATTCACACCGGCTCGTTCTTTTTCTCCCGTCCCAGCATTGGCTCGTGGGTGAGTTACGGCCTGGGAACCATGAATCAGAACCTGCCGTCCTTCGTGGTCCTGGCGCCGCAAATGCCCTACGCCGGAACCCAAATCTTCAACAATGACTTCCTACCCGCGTATCATCAGGGCGTCCGCGTGATCCCGGGTCGGGAACCGATTGCCAATTTGGATCCGCGCACCACGCAGCCTGGAATTCAGGATCTCGAGATTGGCTTGGCCGAAGCCTTCAATCGGCAACACCTCCAGACCCACGGTCTCGATGGCGAACTCGCCGCGCGAATCCGAACCTTCGAGACCGCCTTCCGGATGCAGACCGAGGCGAGCGAGACCTTCGACTTGTCCAAAGAGTCCGACGAAACCCTGTCCCTCTACGGTCTGAAACGGGGTCAGACGGAAGGCTTCGGCTGGCAGTGTCTCGTGGCCCGCCGACTCACGGAACGCGGGGTGCGATTCGTCGAGCTGGTGGACGGCAGTTCCAGTCACAACTGGGATCAGCACGGCGACATGGCAGAACACGCGAAGCACGCGAAAGCGATCGACCAACCCATCTCCGGTCTGCTGCTGGATCTCAAGCGCCGCGGCCTGCTCGAGGACACCTTGGTGGTCTGGACCACCGAGTTCGGCCGAACTCCCGGCGTCGACGGCGAGAAGGGCCGCGGTCACCACAGTGCCTGCTTCTCCTCCTGGATGGCCGGCGCCGGGGTCCAAGGCGGACTCACCTATGGATCCACCGATGAACTCGGGGCAACCGTCGCCGAGAATCGGGTGCACGTGCACGACTTCCACGCCACGATCCTGCATCTGCTCGGCATTGACCACGAGCGTCTGACCTTCCGTCACGGCGGCCGCGACTACCGCCTCACCGACGTCCACGGCAACGTGGTTCAGGCACTGCTGGCGTAAGCTTCCTGGCCCAGGTCCGCTGACGTTATCTCGCAAGGGAGAACCACAATCCCGCTCTCCTACTCTGCCCTAATCTGTGCGAATCGGCGTAAATCTGCGGATCAATTCGCCCCTTTTTCACCGTTCGTCCCGAACGCGCTGGAAGATTATTCCCAGCGACAACAAAGACATCCCGAAAATCAACGCCCAGCGGAACAGGGTTACGATCTGATCCCATCGATACGACTGGTACGTGCGCTCATGAACCGGCTCCTTCTGCAATTGGGTCTCGGCGGCGGCAAGCAACTCGGGAAGGCTCTCATAGTATTTTTCCGAGAAACGCCGATCGACATCGGCCCCCTGCTGAATCCACGCCCGCTCGTCAGCTTCAATGGACGCCCGCCAGTTCGAAGCTTCCCGGAGGTCCACCTCGAGCGAATCGGCCACCAGCGCGACTGCTTTTGTCCAATTGGGTCCATGGTAGTCAGCATTGGGCATCAATGACTCCTCGGCCATATTGCGATAGCGATCGGCGACGTCCGCTCGAGTCGAGTTCCGCGCGGCCTTGAGATACGCCCGAGCCGCCAAAAGCCGGGCATCGTCCCTTCCTTCGCCCGTCCGCAACAAGAGGTCCCCCAGCGCTTCCAGAACCACAGGTGACTCGGCATTGCCAAAGTGAACGATCCCCATGACGCCTTTTAGGGCGGCGTTGAGTTCATTCGTATCCCACCGGTCCCCGGTCACAAACTGGGCGAAGCCAACCTTTTGAGTCCTGGTAAAGCGGGACTCCGTGCTCAAGACCCCCTCGGTCTTCAACTCGCTCTTCTGGATATACTGAACCAACAACAGCTGGAACCGCTCCCGACCAAAATGAGCCTCCGGATTGATTTCGAGGGCTCGCTCAATCCACCTCGCTCCCTCGGAATGCTGTCCTGCGTGAATCAGGAGCGTTCCCAGGTTGGCAATGGTCTCGTACCGATCCCCGTGGAGTTTCCGAATCCTCTTCAGTTCCTCGATCCCCTCCAGCGGGCGTCCGAGCTTGTCCAAGGCCACTGCCAGATCGTCCACTAGAGCCGGATCATCCGGCGCGGCTTCGAGTCGACGTCGTCGGTCTGCCACCCGCCACTCGTAGTACTCTCGCCCGTGGCGTACGAAGCGTCCCGTGATCAATTCGTGGATTCCCGGAAACCGCCGCCGCTCCATCTGCAGGGTGTCGTAATCCCAAAGACAGGCGTCGAGCGTTCCGCCACTCCAGCCGCTCAGCCAAAACACCAGACAGATCCGAAACAACCGGGTCCATCCGGGGAATCGAACATCAGGGGGCACGCCAGAACCACGTCCCGGACTCGATTCGAGTCAACTGCGGGAACGACGAAAGGTTGAGGAGTTAAGACGCTGGTGGAGTGAAATCTGTCGCGAGCCCGGTCGCCTCCCAGGTATTCAGTTCGTTGCCCCGCGCGGTCAACTGACGTCGGGTCTTGTCGATGGCGTACTTGCCCAGGACCAGCCGGAACGGAGGATTGGCTTCGCGGGAAACCGACACGATCGCCGCCGCCGCGCGATCCGGGTCGCCGGGCTGACGTCCGTTGATCTTCTCCAGAAAGCCCAGAAACTTCCCCGAGGTCGCCGCGTAGGGTTCGATCTGCTGATCCGCCCGTTCCAGGGATCGGCCAATGAAATCCGTCCGAAACGGCCCGGGTTCGACCAGCGTAACCTTGATTCCGAACGGCGCCGTTTCGGCTCGCACCGATTCGCTCACCAGTTCCAGGGCCGCCTTGGCCCCGCCATACACCGAAAATCCGGCGTAATTACTAATCGCCGCCGCCGCGCTGAGGTTGATGAAGTGGCCGGACTTCTGGGCCCGGAAGATCGGGAGGGCCGCGCGCATCACGTGAATGGGCCCCATCAGATTGGTCGCCAGATTGCGTTCGATCTGGGGCAACGAGTATTCCTCAAGGGCGCCGATCAGGCCGTAGCCGGCGTTGTTTACCACGACATCAAGTCGACCCCAGGCGTCTTTCGCCAGCGCCACGACTTCGGTCACTCGCGCAACCTCCGTGACGTCGAGTGCGAACACTCGCAACTGATCTGGAGCGCGCAGTTCCAGATCTGCCAGGGTCTCTGGATTCCGCGCCGTGGCCACCACCCGTTCCCCCGACGCAATGACCTGCTCCACCAGCGCGCGGCCGAAGCCCGACGAAGAACCTGTGATGAACCAAACTCGTTCCGAAAATGCACTCATGCCGTAACCTTCTTCACCCTCTACCCGTGCCCCGGAGTCACCCCCTGTCAACCTGGCGCACCTCGCACCAACTCGCCCGGGTCTCGGAGCAACGCCAGCGAAACGGTGACGATTGAAGTTCCGGTATCCGGCATTTCTTCCCCAGAATCTGAGTGAAGCGGCGTTAATCTGCAGATTACCCTTCACCCAAATGATTGAAAGCTGAGGCGCAGTGGTTCCCGCCGAATTGAACGTCGCGTTTTCGGTGGAACCGGTTTGCTATTCTCGCCGCATGACGAAAGAGCAGCCAACCTTCCGGTTTCTGCCGCCGCGCGCGGAAATGGTGCAGGCGTTGCAAGCCCAAGATGCCTCCTACGACGGCGTTTTTTGGATCGCTGTGCGCACGACCGGGATTTTCTGTCGACCCGGATGCCGGCCTCCCCGTGCCCCAAAACCGGAGAACGTCGAGTTCTTCGGCAGCGTTCAGGAATGCGTTTTCGCCGGTTATCGGCCCTGCAAACTATGCCGACCCGATGCCCTCAACGGGGGCATCCCACCCGAAATCTCCCGTCTTCTGGCCGATATTGAGGCCCAACCCGAGGCCCGTTTCACGGCGAGCGAACTCCGGTCCCGAGGACTCACGCCCGAACGCGTCCGCCGCTGGTTCCACGAGCACCATGGAATGACGTTCGTCGCCTGGTGTCGCGCTCGCCGACTTTCCCGCGCCTTCACCGAAATCCGCGAACAAGGTGATCTCGACGAAGCCACCTTGGGCAGCGGTTTCTCTTCGCATAGCGGATTCCGGCAAGCCTTCGAACAAGCCTTTGGTCATCCACCCGGCGCCACGGTCGAAATCCAAAAGGATCCGCTCCGAGTCACGTTTCTCGACACGCCGGTTGGCCGAATGCTGGCCGCCGCCAACGAAAACGGCGTCGCGCTGCTGGAATTCAATGACCGGCGTATGTTGCCCGCCAACTACGAGACCATGCGCCAAAGGTTTGGGGTTCCCGTGGTGCCCGGAAGTCATCGCCATCTCGATCAACTCGGCCGCGAACTCGCCGAGTACTTCCAGGGCCAGCGTCGCTCGTTCGACGTCCCCCTCGCGCCCCAAGGAACACCGTTTCAGGAGAAAGTGTGGGCGGAACTGGGCCGAATCCCGTTCGGCGAAACCATTTCTTACGACGCCCTGGCCCGTCGCATCGAACAACCCACCGCCCTCCGCGCGGTCGCCCGCGCCAACGGCCAAAATCGGATCAGCATCCTCATCCCCTGCCATCGGGTCATCGGCAAGGACGGCACTCTGACCGGTTACGGTGGAGGACTCTGGCGCAAGCGACTGCTGCTGGAATTGGAACGAAGCGGACGATTGCCCGGCGACCTGACTCCGGGCTGAATCAGTGGTGCGCCATGTCCACGCCGGCCCGCATCAGCAGCCTCCACGTCTATCCCATCAAATCCTGCCGCGGACTAAGCCTGCCCCGCGTGCAGGTCACTCCCCGGGGATTCGCCTGGGATCGGGAATGGATGGTCGTTGACCCGTCCGGGACGTTTCTCACCCAGCGGGAAGCCCCGTGCCTCGCCTTGGTGCAAACGGACCTAACGGCCGACCATCTTCTCGTTTCCGCTCCAGGAATGGATCCCTTGCTCGTTCCTCTGGCGTCAGCAGATTCCAAGCCTTCCCGGTCCATTCAGGTTTGGAGTTTCACCGGTCCAGCAGACGACGAAGGCGAAGCGGCGGCGATTTGGTGGAGTGCCTATTTGGGTCGTCCAGCGCGGCTCGTCCGATGGAACCCCAAGGTGATCCGGTGGAGCGACCCCAAATGGACCGGTGAGTTTCGGGCCCCCAATGCCTTCTCCGACGGATATCCGATTCTCGTCGTTTCCCAGGCCTCCCTTTCCGACCTCAATCAACGCCGGCAACCCGAACAGCCGCTGCCCATGAATCGGTTCCGCCCCAATCTGGTCCTGACCGGTACCACGCCGTATGCCGAGGACCACCATTCCCACCTTCAAATCGGCGGCATCGAGTTGAAAGCGGTCAAGCCCTGCCCTCGCTGCGTGGTGACCACCACCAATCAGGAAACCGGCCTGGTCGAGGGCAAGGACCCACTGCAGACATTGGCAACCTACCGGCGGAATGTCCGGGCGGGCGGTGTGATCTTTGGACAGAATGTCGTGATCATCCGCGGTTCGGGTCTTTGGCTGGAAGTGGGACAATCCGCCGAGTTGACGGACCCCATCGAACTTCCTTGAACGGGTATCCCTCCGGTAGAAAGAGGCTGAAACGTCCGGCCCAGCGCACCGCGCCCCGCGGCAGGCGTTTTTGAACACCACTCGCGTCCTCCGCCGAGAGGTGTTGCCACTTTCGCGCCTACCGCCAAGCAACCTCACACATCACACACCTTCGCCGCATGACGCAACGCCAGCGCCTTGTCCGGCCAGGTAGGAATAAATTCCTGCGCGACATGACCCGTATAGCCGATGTCCAGCACGGCCCGCATCACCGCCGGATAGTTGATCTCCTGCGTGTCGTCGAGTTCCGCCCGGCCCGGGACTCCGGCGGTATGCAAATGCCCGATTACGTCCTTGTGCTGACGCAACCGTCGGATGACGTCGCCGTCCATGATCGCCACGTGGTAAATGTCGAAGAGGAGCTTGAAGTTCGGGGAGTCCACCTTCCGGACGAGTTCGACGCAATAATCCACGTGATCCCCCAGATAACCCGGATGCCCCTTCATCGGATGCGTGTTGTCCCGACTGTTGAGATGTTCCAGACACAGGGTCACCTTTTTCTTCTCGGCGTATCCGATAACCTGCTTCCAGGCGTCCACACAGTTCTGACCGCCTTCTTCCAGCGACATGCCCGGTTCCCGCATGCCGGTGAACGTAATCACCTTGGGGCACTGAAACTCTACCGCTACATCAATGCCTTCGCGCAACGAACGAATCACTTCCTCGTGGTACGCCCGATTGCACGGTCCCTTGGCAAAGCCGTGGCTGCCCACCAGCGAAATCTCCAACCCGAGCTCGCGAATCAGCGGATAATGTTCCCGGCCGACCCCTTCCATGGCGACCAATCCAATGTCCCGACACAGCCGCGCCAATTCCGGCGTGGGCATCGGATTGAACGTCCAGCCCATGATCGACTGCCGGATGCGCCCATGCCGAATCCGATAGTCGGCCTCAACCTCAGTCCGGGCCATCTGCGCTACCGCCTCCGGCGCCCATGCGCCCGCCACGCCCGCCGCGGTGACCGCCTGCAACACCCGCCGCCGCGACCAACCTCCGTCCGATACTGAAGTCTCCATAACGCGAACCCTCCGAAACCCGCCCACCTCGGTCAACCGCGAGTCACCCTCGGAATTCCTCAAAATGAATCGCTCCATTCCACCGATGAAGCCGAACCCTCATCGACCGGACTGAGTTGATCCAAAATCTGCGTGAATCTGCGCTAATCTGCGGATCAATCCCCATCAAAGATTGCCTTCGCCGGCCCGCTCAGCCTTCCACCTTCGGCCGAGCCTCCACCCGGTACAGCTTCGACTTGGATCGCAGAATCAGGCTATCCCCCGCCACGGCCGGCGACGCCATGAAGCCATCCCCGAGCGAACTCGTTCCCAACACCTCAAACTTCTTACCGGCCGCGAGCACGGTCACCTTCCCGGTCTGATCGAAGAAGTAGATCCGATCGCCCATCACCAGCGGCGAAGCCGAGAATTCGCCGCCCAATCGCTCGCTGTAATGAATGGTTCCCTCCCGGGCGTCCATGCAGGTGACAATCCCGTTGTCCGCCACCATGTACACTTCATTGCCGATCAACACCGGCGACGGTTTCTGCGGCGCCTGACGCGCCACCTTCCACGCCACGTGCGTGGCCGAAACATCACCGCTGCCCCCGGGACGAATCGCCCAAAATTCCGGCTTCATGAACCCCGTCGCCAGATAAATCAGACCGTGCCCATACACCGGTCGCGTGACGTTTGAGAATCCGGGAATATCGACATACCAGAGCTCCTTGCCCGTCGCCGGATCGTAGCCACCCAGCCGAAACGCCCCCATGCTGATCAATTCCTCCCGGCCATTCACCTGGATCACCGTGGGCGTATGATACGCCTTCTTGAGATCCCCCACCTTACCTTCGAGATCCGCGCCGTTGCTGCGCTCCGTCCGCCACACGGTCTTGCCGGTCTTCTTGTTCAGCGCCGTGACATAACGGTGAACCGTGCCGTCGCAGTTCAGTATCAGCAAATCGCGCCACAGGATGGGGGAACTACCGGGTCCGTTCTTGCCATGGTCATGCGGCAGGTCGGTGTTCTTCCAGAGCACTTCGCCAGTTTGGCTGTCGAGCGCCGCCGCCCCGTACATTCCGAAGAAGAAGTACACTCGACCATCTTCGATCACCGGCGTAGGCGACGCGTGGCTGTTCAGGGCGTGAATGGGTTCCGGCGCCGCCACCTGAAACAACTCCACATTGTGCCGCAGGGCTCCGGTCTTTCGATCCACCGCGATGGCCCGCAGCGACTTTCCCTCGTCGGTGGCCGTGGCCATCCAGATCATGCCTTCCGAAACCACCGGCGACGACCAACCCTGACCGGGAATATCCACCTGCCAGACCACGTTGTCGGACTCGGTAAAGGTCAGAGGCAGTTTGCGGGACGTGGTCTGACCATCCCCGGCTGGCCCGCGAAACTGGGGCCATTCGTTGGCGGCAAAGAGTCCCCACCCCACACACACCAGCCATCCGGAAAGCAGGTAGCGAATCATCGCGTCAGCCTGCGATTCCCCCGGCGCCAGGCCAAGCTAAACCGGGTCGTGAGCGCGAGTGTTCCGTCGCTCGCACCCCGCCGCCTCATCAAATCTGGCGATGGCAAAAGACTGACACGTCGTGCTCAACTGACCGGGTGGATCACAACAAACCCGATTGGCATCCCTCACCGAGAATGTCATTTTTACCTTCATGAACACCGGAACCGCCGTCTCCGTGTCCGAGGCCGCCAAGGACTTTCTGGGTCTTCTGGACTGAGTCGAAAGCCGACACCAATCCGCAGTGCTCACCCGGGAGGGAAAGCCTGTTGCCACCCTAAATCCTTTTCCAAGCCTTCCGCTTACGGGGGCAGAGCTCGCCGAGCGCTGGCCCAGCCTCGACACACTTTCTCCGGACGAAGCTAGTGCCTTTGCCGACGACATCGAATCCCCTGAGAGTCCAACTACCTCCGGAACTCGGCTTGGAGACCGCGATACAGCTGCTCAGCAACAGCGGGCCTGACCACCACGTTCATTCCCCAACCGGCGCCAGCAGCCTTCGCCGTTGCCAAGAGCTGACTACAGACCTGAGTCCTTTGAGCCCTTTGCGTTCATCAGACGCAATCGCCTGTTCTCGATGTAAACGACAGCGTTACTCCGGGATATGGTGATCATCTCTTGAATTGCCCGGGAGGTGATCCTTGAGTCGTCTGGATAATACGTCTGAACACTGTGGATCAACTCCTCCAATTCTTTGTCACTAGCAATTTCATCTGCCGACTCCGCGATGTCTTGAATGACAAGAACTCTAGTCCGACCCAAACTCATTTGAAACGTTAACCATGAATACGACAGCCCCAAAACAACGATCACGCAAACGCTGATTCTCAAGGCGATTTTCAAACGTCTGATTTCTGAATTCATAACATTTTTGGTCGCCGTTCATCATAGACTGGTGCTCACACAACTGTTCCCGAGGGTGCCTGATGATTTCTAGGTTCCGGAGCCACGCCGACAACTAGCCATCCTTAACCGCCGAATCTGCTCCACGTCGTCATCATCTTGGCGGTAAAGCGAACGAGCCTCCTTGAGCGACAGCGGATCAACGTTTGAAATCCGCACGGGAGCTTTTCGAAGTGCCTTAACGACAGTGGGCAATCCAAACGCAAGTGCCTGCCGCATCAACTCAGCCCGGGAAAGACCGGTGGCCTTGGCGGCCTTCGCCACTTCGCGAGCCAGATTGGCGTCCATGGGCAAGGGGTAAACTGAAGTCGGCATATAGGAAGCCTATAGCGACAGGCGAGAGAGGGCAATCCCATGTTCCGCTGCGCCGGTCCCTTTTCGACAATTCGACCCCGAGAGCCCCGACCAATCGTCCCACTCGCTCCGGTCGTCCACGGCCCATTCGCGCCCGAGAGTCACCGAACCTTCGGCCATTCCACCGGGCCTCCCAGCTCGATACTCGTCATCACCGCCGCCCAGTAGTAGATCCGCCAGCGCCTGGAGAACCGTGTGATGCCGGAAAGTCCCTCCAGTTCCTGAGCTCGCGAACTGACATACCCGCGAAACCGTTCCCGGAAGGAGGGAATTTCAGGGAGTTCCTCACCCAACACTGTCTTGAAGGCCTCCCTCCAGGCCCGTTTCCGAATCTGGAACCATGTGCTGATTCGTCTTCCGAAGGGCAGGCCACGGAGCTCCTTCCGCCGAGAGTCCAGCTGCCGCTGGAACTCCGTTTTGAGTTCCCGACGCAGCCGCTCTACTTCCTCGGGACTCAGGTGATCACTAAACCCCACCGGATGGAGCCCACGAAATATGACCTTCTTGTCCATGGATCCGAATTCTTCCAGTAGGCAGAGATTACTATCGAGCCAAGGTGTGCAGCGACTGCTTTTTGTCCCGGCTGCTGACGTGTGGAGTGTTTCTCACCACCAACTGCCATCAACCTGCCCCAAAGCGGCAGAGGGCTAGCATGGCTGCCGCACTCTCCAAACGCTCCGCGATCACAGCGCCATCATCCAAGTCTCCCCCGCCCACTCTCTCCCCCTCTCCCCCGCCCGTCTTTTTCCTGTTTTCATGTTTTCCAGATTCACCTTTCTCCCTGTCTTCCGACCCCGAATCACACACAGAAACGCGAATAAGGACGAGGAACCACGAATCCTTCGAATGGGCACAAATTCTTCCCCGCCGCAGTCTACTGTGCCCCTGTCGTCACCCTAAGCCATCCACCGGCAGCCCCCGCCGGACCGCGAATCTCCCGGATGGCGTTGGCGCCGGGAAAGGTTTCCAGCACCTGCCAAGAGTCACCCAATCCGTCCGTCCATTCCACGGTGTAGTTCGTGCCGGAACTGCCGAAGAAGCGCGTCGTCAGGCGGTCACCCTGCCACTCGGGCATGGCCAGAGGACGTGGCCCGGTCGTATTGAGAGCGATCCAACTTTCGGGCAAATTCGGCCACTCGGTCAGATCGCCCCCCACCCAGGCCCGACCCTGCCCGTCGACGAGCAGGCGCCCCACCTCCCGCGGATTCCAGGTGGCGCTGGCCAGCGCAAAGGTGGGATCCAAGGATCCGTCCGTCTTCAGTCGAAGAACTTGCGCTCCCCGACCGAAAAAGTCGTTCCGGACAGCCACGATCCATCGCTCCGCACCGTCCTCGGCCGCCGCCAGGACTCCCTGAGCCGTGATCTCCGGCGCGAGGAAAGTTGGATCCGGCTTCCCTTCGGCGGTCAGACGCACCAGTCCCGGAGGAGTCGGTTGCGGCCCCACGTAGGGCGCCACGAAAATCTGTCCGGAGCGACTCAGCCAGACTTGGGTCAATTGCCGCCAAGTGCTGGTTTGAAATTGAGAATCCACCGCGCCGGTTGGATCCAAGCGCCGAATGGTCAGGTTGCCTTCCGCGAGGCTGGTGAAGATCACGCCTCCCGTCGGCTGCACTCCAATCAAGCGCAGCACGGGGGTGCCTTCCACCAACGGATTGGACTCCACGGTTCCGTCCCGGCTGAAGCGGATGATTCTTGCCCTCGACGTGAAGGCTAGACCGGGAACCTCTCCCGCCGCCAACACGCGACCATCCGGAAGAACCACAAGGCTGTTGAACGTGGCGCCTTGAATCACCGATCCGGAAAAGCTGGGATCCAACTGGCCGTTGGCGCGGATCCGAACAATTCTACTCACCGGAGTCCGGGTACCAGGAACGTCCGCGAACTGCGCCATGACCAGCAGCCGCCCCTGCGAGTCAAAGCCCAGCGGACAGGACGACGTCACTCTCGGAAGCTCGGGCTCGCCCCGGCCGAACACGAAAGACGGATCCACGGATCCGTCGGACCCCAAGCGGACCAGTTCATACAAGGCACCGCTGCGGTTCGGCAATAAAGACTGGCGAAGGGCAAACACGCTGCCCGGAAATCCTGGCGCCGGACTCAGCAAATTCGATCCCTTGATGTCCTGCTCAAAGTTGGTGGTGAGTTCCGAGTTAACCGATCCTGCAAAATGGTTCCTGGGCTTCACCGTCAGGGTCATCGCCGGACCGACAGACTCCCCCGCCTCCGAACGAATTCTCAGCTGGTACACTCCGGAATCGGTCGCCCAAGCGCGCCAGGATCGTTCCGGATCCGTCCATCCCGGAATCGGCCGGCCATCGCGCAACCATTGAAACTGAAGCGAACCCGGTGCCACAAACCGCGGGTACAGTTCGATCCGGTCGCCTTCACCCACCTCGGTCGCTTTGGGCGGTTCCATCCACTGGACTGGTCCCGGAAGCAACCGACCACCACGCAAGCGAACCAAACGAAGCTCGGTAACGCCAAGCGCCCCCACCATCACGGATTCGTTCTCCGCCGCCACTGAGGAGTACAGACGCATTGACGCCTGAACCCCATTCTCAACTCCCAGATTCGAATAGTATCCCCAGTCCCGGGAACCATCCGGCAGCAAACGCATGAGTCGGGAATCCTGAAATAAGCTGGGATCCAATTGAGAGGGCACAACCACCACGCCCACCGAGTCGGGAATCATCTCCGTCACCGGGGTGGAATACCGACGCGGCGGGAACTGTGGTTCCAAACGGCCGTCCGCATCCAACTTCTGAACCAAGCTCCAATAATAGCCGTCCGTTGATCGACTCGAATCGAACCAGTTGTACCACCCACCTCCCGGAGCCGACATCAGTTCGCCCGAGCCCCGTTTGAACCCAGAATCCGGCGTGCCATCGGGCAGAAATCGCCTGGTCGACCCACCCGTCATCATCAGGGAATCTCCCGACAACGTCTGTAGTCTGAGAGCGCCTGGCCATCCATTGAAGACCACGTCCGCCCGTTCTCCGAAGGCAGCATCCACCGATCCATCCGGACGCAGGCGTGTGAAATTCGTCCCGGCCAGGACCACCATTCCGCCATCCGAAAGAAGGGTCAGATCCAGAAGATTGGTGAAGCCCGCTTCCGGACCGAAGATCGGTCCCACCTGGCCCTCGGCCGTTACCCGCGCCAAACCCACCCGGGGAATCCCACCCAGGTGCTTGAACTTACCGCCTACCCAGGCTCCTCCGTCAGGTGTCGGGATGATGCGGGTGATTCGCTCACCGCCGCCTGTCTCCAAAGCGAGCGCCGGATCCTGCCGTCCCGTGGAATCAAACCGGCGCAACCGGGAATCCTTCGCTCCGATCAAATCATGGAACGAGACCCACAGGTTCTGCCGGGGGCCCATGGCCATGGTCTCCGGGAAGGCCGCACCCGGTATTCCTGTGAGGTCCGCCCGGAACGTGGGATCCACCTGCCCCGGAAACTCCGCCGCACCAACTCCCATCGTGCACAAAAGTAATCCGAGGGACGATCTGAGATTGTTCATGCCCGTAAACTAAATACCACCCAAGTTTCCCAGCAAGCGATTATTCCAGAACTTCGCGTGATTTCCGGCAAATGGTCTGGCAAGATTCGCCCCTTGATGAAACGTCCGAATCGGTTTGCTCCCGCTGCTCCACCTCCTCCCTTGGAACCGGAAACCGTTTCGCCTCGCGCCGGTTCCCGGTCGGTGGCGGCGGTGGAGGCGTATCTGGCGCGCTTTGAACCGCGCCAGCGCGCCGCCCTCGAAGATTTGCGCCGGGTCATCCGCGCCAGCGCCCCTCAAGCCGAGGAATGTCTCAGCTACGGCATCGCCGCCTTTCGTCAGAACGGCATGCTCGTCGGCCTCGGGGCGACGCCCAAACACTGCGCGTTTTATCTGATGAGCGATTCCACCGTGGCCCGCTACAGCCGGGAGCTCTCCGGCTTTTCGTGCAGCAAAGGAACCATTCGGTTCCAGCCAGAAGCCCCGCCCTCCGCGACGCTGGTTCGCCTCCTGGTCAAGGCGCGCCTCGACGAGAACAACGCCCGCAAAGCCTGAGCCGAACCGGATCGCTCAGCGACGGCGCGAAGCCGGCGCATTGGTCGGCGGCGGCACCGGCAAGGTGCCGGGGACGGTATCCACCTTTGGCTGATACAGCCGGGGCGCCACGACGGGTTCGGTGACCTGCGGACGGGTCTGCCATGACTTCCACCCCCACCCGGCCACGGCAATCACCGCCAACCCCAGGAGAATCGGGAACAGTATCTGCCAGCGCACCAGGGCGAGCTTCATCATCAAGAAGTCCAGCGGACCGCGCCGGAGCCCACCCGGTCCCCGGGCTTCCCGGAAATCAGTTCGCCCCGCCAGCTCTTCGTCCAGTTGCTCCGCCACTTCCCGGTCGTTGAGCCGCAGATAGCGCGCATAGGTCTTCACGAATCCTCGCACGTACACCGGAGCAGAGAACGCGCCCCAATCGTCCGCCTCGATGGCACGGACGTGGTCGGCCTTGATGTTGGTGGCCTCCGCGACCTGGGAAACGGTGAGTTTGCGTCGCTCCCGTTCCGTGCGGAGACGATCGCCGGTACTTGGCATTGCGGTGGTCATAACCGAATGGAACCCCCTGCGGCAACGCCGGAAACCCAGGAAACCCGAAGGACCTCGTCAATTCCTCCCGCTTCAGCCGCGTCTCTCCATTCCCGGTTCCAGTTCTTGGGAGTTCGTTCGCGGTGGGGCGAAGCGATCTACAGGGTGGCAGCCCTCTGTCGCTCGATTTCATCGCGAGGCCGGAACACCGAAGTTGGAACCAAGAATTCCCGGCAGCTTTCTGATCCCCGTAGAACTGATTTTCCAGGTTTTCGAACGTCCCGAAAACGCGCACCATCTGCTCGAACCCCTTCGCCCATGCGTCTCCTTTTCCTGCTGTTCGCTCTCGCCGCGTCCGGGTGGGTCTCCGCCGCCTCCGCTCGGGAAACCCTCCGGCTCCACCCGAAGAATCCCCGGTATTTCGAATGGCGCGGACAACCGCTCTTCCTGCTCACGTCCGCCGAGCACTACGGCGCCGTGCTCAACGCCGACTTCGACTACCACCGGTACCTCGATACGCTGGCCCGCGAGGGTATGAATCACACCCGGTTGTTTACCGGCGGCATGTACGTGGAGCCGCCCGGCGCCTTCAACATCGACCGCAATACCCTCGCTCCCGGCCCCGGACGCTTCCTGTCGCCCTATGCCCGGAGCGATCAACCCGGCTACACCGGCGGTGGGAACAAGTTTGATCTCGACCGCTGGGATGACGCGTATTTCGCCCGACTCCGGGACTTCATGAGTCACGCTGCCCGCCGCGGAATCGTCGTCGAAGTGAATCTGTTCTGCGTGCTGTACGAGGATCCCCAGTGGCAGCTCAGCCCGTACCATCCGCGCAACCACGTCAACGGCCTGCCCGAGATCCAGCGCGAACATGTGCTGACCTTGGATCACAGCGGACCCTACCTCGCCCTCCAGGAACAGCTCGCCCGCAAGTTTGTCCAGGAACTGCGCGACTTCGGTAATCTGTACTTCGAGATCATCAACGAACCCTACGTCACGGCCACGCCCGATGACTGGCAACGGCATCTGACCGAAGTAGTCGCCGACGCACAACGACGGCACGCCCATCCCAAACTCATTTCCTGGAACATTGCCAACAACACCGCCGTCGTCAGCCAACCGCATCCTGCGGTGTCGATCTTCAACTTTCATTACGCCTCCCCGCCCGAGGCCGTGGCGCAAAACTGGGGACTCAATCGGGTCATCGGCGACAACGAGACTGGATTCCGCGGAACCAACAACGCGTTCTATCGGATGGAAGGCTGGGATTTCTTGCTCGCTGGTGGCGGACTGTTCAACAACCTCGACTACTCGTTCGCCACCGGCTTCGAGAACGGCACGTTCCCCTATCCCGCCACCCAACCCGGCGGCGGCAATCCCCAACTGCGCCGGGAGTTTCGAACGTTGGGTGAGTTCCTCCGCAGCTTCCCATTTGTTCGCATGCGACCCGAACCCGGTCTCTTCCTAAAGGGTGTTCCGTCCACGCACACGGCCCGCGCCCTGGTCGAACCCGGCCGCTCGGTCGCCGCCTACTTTCGTCCGTATCTGGTCACCCGATTCTCCACCCGCTGGACCGGATTCCTCGAAGTACCCGCCACCGGGGAATACACGTTCTACACCCTGTCGAACGACGGGGTCCGTCTGTGGCTCAAGGACCAGAACCTGATTGATCACTGGAATGATCACGGGGCGACCGAAGACACCGCGCGAATTCACCTGGAAGCCGGCCGTCGTTATCCGATTCGGCTAGAATACTTCTACAACGGTGGCCAGTCCGTCATGCAACTGGCGTGGTCCGGGCCCGGGGTGGGACGCCAGATCATTCCAGCCCGCGCCCTGCATCCGCCCACCGGCACCGGATCCGGACTCCGCGGCGAATACTTCGAAGGCATCGACCTCAAACAACCCTGGCGTGAGCGAACCGATTCCCAAGTGGATTTCACCTGGGGCACCGCCTCACCGTTCGAACCGCCCACGGGGCAAAATTCGGGCACCCTCGAACTGGCCCTACCGACCGGCACCTGGCAGGCCGACTGGTTGGATCCCGTCTCCGGCCGCTGGGTGGCGCGGCAAACGGTCACCGCCCGCCAGGGCCGACTTTCCCTGCACCTTCCGGAATTCACCGAAGACCTTGCCCTCCGGCTGAAGCGACGGTAAGCGGGGCGCAGCAGGCAGGGACGCGCCTTCTGCCGAGAACGATCAGCGATAAATCTGCCGGAGTGAATTCCCGGTTCCAACGGCCGTGTCCCGGCTTAAGATCGCTCCATGTCGAAGCGAAAACATCTGGGTGTTTACGCCGGGAGTTTTGATCCGCTGACCGTCGGTCATCTCTGGATGATCGAACAGGGCGTGCGCCTCTTCGACCAACTGGTCGTGGCCCTCGGCCTGAATCCGGACAAGCGCTACACCTTCTCGCCGGAGGAACGCCTGAACATGCTGCGTGATTCCTTGGGCCATTATCCCGGACTTCAGATCACGTCGTTCACCAACCAGTACCTGATTCATTACGCTCAATCCATAGGAGCGACCCACATCCTCCGTGGGATCCGCTCCGCGGCCGACTACGAGTACGAGCGCTCCATGCGAAACATCAATGGGGATCTCGATTCCGGAATCTGCTCTGTGTTTCTGATGCCGCCTCGCGATATCGCCGAAGTCAGCTCCAGCCTCGTGAAGGGCCTGGTCGGACCGGAAGGCTGGCGCGAGGTGGTGAAGAAGTATGTGCCGGATCCGGTTTACCAACGGTTGACGGCTCGGGGACCCGCATGAACGCAGTCACTCCCGAGCGCTGGAAGGCCCTGTGGCATCGACTCGGCGCCCCGGCGCCGACCGGCTGGTTCGAGCGACTAACGCACTCCTACTCCGCGCCGGAGCGGCACTATCACAATCTTCAACATCTGGAGGAGTGTCTGACCGAATGGGACGGTGTCCGGGAACTGACGCGGGATCCGGAAGCTGGGGAATTGGCACTCTGGTTCCACGATGCGGTGTACGATTCCCGAGCCAGCGACAACGAGCCTCGAAGTGCCGACTGGGCCGATCAGTGTCTGGCCGAAGCCGGAGTTTCGCGGCCTTCGGTCCGAAACCTGATCCTAGCCACACGGCTCCACGAAACCCATCTGGATCCAGACGCAGATTGGGTGGTGGATGTGGATCTGAGTATTCTCGGCCGGGAAGAGTCGCGCTTCTGGGAGTACGAACGTCAAATTCGCGCCGAGTACGCCTGGGTCCCGGCCGAAGTGTTCGCCACCAAACGCGCGGAAGTGCTGCGGCGATTCCTGAACCGGGAACGGATCTACACCACGAGGGAATTTTCTTCGCGTCTGGAGGTTCAAGCCCGTCGGAATCTCATCGCCTCGCTCCAACGACTCGGCAGCTGAGAGACCAGGCGGTTATACGCGACAGCTTCTTAGACTACGGCAGCTCTCTAGCCCTCTACCGCTTTTCGTCCCGGCGGGTGACGTGTTGAGTTGATCCACACGCCCACCTGCTCCTGGCCCCACAGCGGCGGAGAAGGGAATCTGGAAAACAAGAAAACAGGAAGAAGTCAGGGCGTTACGGATTCCGATAGATCATCTGGACCTTCCCGCGGGCGAAGGCCAGCAGCGGATCAAGCGTCCCCCACTCCCTACGCCCCGCGATGGGAAAGCGGCAGAAAGTCTGCCCGCACTCCAAACGCTTCGCGCTCCCAACACCGTCTCCCCCGTTCTTCGGCTTTCTCCTGTTTTCCTTCTAAGAAACTACCGAGGCGGCCGGGGTGTTTGGGGTGAGTTGGAAGCCGAGGTTTTGGGCGGTTTTGTGGAGGTGTTTGAGGACGCGTTGGCGGTGTTTTTCTTCGTACTCTTC
>JAFLEF010000100.1 GCA_017309115.1 Verrucomicrobiota bacterium
CGCTGGCTTGCAGCCCAACCTCTTCGCTCTTGAACACCAGCGAAAGTGATCATGGCGACAATGGCTATCAAAGTCGCACAGACAATCAGGGTAACTTGGACAGCGGTGTTCATCGTGAGGCCCAACGCAAAGGTCAGGCACAGACGCCGACAGGGACGGTGGCCTGCAACGAAGATGTTCGAGTCCTCATGATCCGGTCAACTGCTCAGCTTGGCGGATGTTGCCTGCACCGTCCGGTTCGCTGCCCCCTCAATCGTGACCTCACTAGAGTACTGATGCCCGTAACGGTCTCGAATGGTGCATCTACATCGTCGTGACGGATAGTCACTTGGATCAATCGTGATCTCAGCGCCTGAAACGTAGTCATGGCCAACCATGACCGAATCCAGACAGGCGTAAAACCGTGATCGAAGCTCAGAGATCACATACCGAAACACCGGCGTGCCCAGCCGCGGGGGATCAATTGTCTGCTGCATAATATTGATCGTGCAAGAGCTAATCCCTGCGCCGCTCGCTTGTTGGGCAATGTACGAATAGACGAAGCCTCGGCGAAACCACAAGAAATGGTGGCCAAAATTGTGCGCAACAGAATTGACTCGCCCCACGGCCATAGGTTTGCAGCGAACGTCAAAGCTCACCGACCGTCGCCGGACGCGGACGCCGGCAGCGAATCCCGCGTCCGATGAACCGGTGCGCCGGGACTCGGAGCGGGGAGCGGTGGTTCGTGTGGAGCGATCTTGTTCGGCAATAAACTCATGGCCATGATCCCCAACGCTGAAGCGCGAGCCAAAAGTAGCGGACTGGCCAGTGGAAAGAGGTCGGATGGGTGACAGCGGCCCATAGATTATCTGCGACTGAAACTGGACCGTCGTAAAGGGCATGGAGCAGGAGCAAGCCGGCGCTAAGCAGCACCACACCCCATGCGCTTAATCGCCAAAGCCGAACATCTCGAAGCTGCCTTAGTGATGTAAACGCGGCCGCGGCTGAAATGATTAAAAATGCTGTAAACCACCCGCTGGCAAGATCCGCCATCGCAGCTGGGAAAAAAGCCAACTTATGGGCGCCCGCAGCGCTGAGCTCACGGTACGCATACTCAAAGGCAATCGGATAAACAACGAGCGCCCAACCGATGACCGCAATGGCCATTACGAGGCACGCCTTTCCAATAGGCTCTCGTGCAGATGTAGATGCTAGCTTCACAAGCGCACCGCCGCCGAAACGTCAGAGCTCACCGACCGACGCCGGAAGCGGGCGCGGGCAGCGAATCCAGCGTCTGATGATCCAGGGTGTCCGAATTCGAAGCGGCGGGCGGCGGTTCGAGTGGAGCGATTTGTTCGGCTCATTCATGGCTGGCTATTCTGAACAATAGTGCCTTGGTGGTAAACAATCTGCCAACCGTCATCCGTGCGACGCCAAATCGTCGCGCGACGTGTCACTCGCTCCCCCTGAACCAGAGTGTAAGTGACCAGGAAATTGCCCGCGGCAATCTCAAGGCAGTGAAAGTCTCCAATCTCCCAAACAGCTTCGGTCGCGTTTTCATATCTCTTCTCAAGCCCGCCCAAGACAAAGTCCCGGCTGTACCGACGACCCGAGGCCCCGACCTCCCAGAAACACGGAGCTGTCATGCTCTCGAAATCTTCTCGCGTGGTCCCAAACTCCGGCCTGTGAAACAGCGGCTCACGCTGCATCAACTCCTGCATCACCGACTGGTGCTCTGGGGCGGTTACCAAATGTGGCTCCATGTCGGGCCGCTGCCAAATTCCCGGTGGCAGCGGTCCATCGATTACAGTGACATGTTGTGTCTTCATGCGGCGTGGCGACGAGCCGAACGGCAGAGCTCACCGACCGCTGCGGGAAACGGGCGCTGGCAGCCAATCCAGCGGCCGATGAACCTGTGCGCTCGAACCCGAATCGGGCAGCGGCGGTTCGGGTGAAGCGATTTGTTCGGCTCTTCGTCTCACGCCCCTCCGATACTCGGCAATAAAGTGATCTAGCGGGTACGCGGTTCCGGTCCCATAAAGCTGCCCGTCCGCGCGGTCGACAATGATCGGCGCGTTTCCGGCAAGGGCGTAACTCCTGTCTCCGGTAGCAACATACTGCTCGGTGTTGTAAGAGAACACCCAGCCGAATTCGTAATCGTACTCCTTGAGGATAACCAACCTGTGGTGCGGGTCCTTGTAGCCTTGCAATGCGGAGCCGAACGCACTCATCTGCCTCTCCATCCGAAGCAGGTAGTCCTTCACTCGCTCCCTCGCTGTGCTCAGGTCAATCATAGGCGATGCACTGCGCCGAACGTCAGAGCTCACCGACCGCCGCCGGAGCCGGGCGCTGGCAGCGAATCCAGGGTGCGGCGAACTGAACCACCCGAAATCGAAACGGGCGGCGGCGGTTCGAGTGCAGCGATTGGGTTGGACGTTCCGTCGCTCTCATTTGGATATGACTGAGCGTCTGCGGTGAAGGCGAGTATAAACGAAAGATCCCAGTATAGTGACAAGCGCCATGGCTCCAAATCCGATCATCGAGAATTCCCACCTCACCAACTCGTTTAAGCGCCTCTGCCGGTCCAACTCTGCTTTTGCTTCGGGGGTGGCGTTCTGCCGCCAGGCGACGAATGCGCGATCGAAGTCATGTCGGCGCAAGAACCCAACTTGGCTCATGACCCCAGCGATCAACAGCTCCAAAAGAAGTGCAATGATGAGCCAGCGCTTCACGTGTATGCGGTTACGTCCAACGACGGAACTGACCGACGCGGGCGGTCAGTGGTGTCGGAATTGGAAACTGACGCTGACCGCCCGCGTTCGGTCCAGTGACCTGGTTCGGCGTTCTCACAAGCTCTGGCCTGAAAACCTGCCGTCCTCAAAGAGCATCGAGAGATCCCAATACCGGTCAAGGGTAGCATCGGAGAAAATGTCCATCTCGCCTTTCGTCGCCGCTCCGTTTACAGCGTGCATCACTTCCTTGATGTCCGCCAATGCTCGCTCTGCTGCCGGGCGGTTGCGCTCTTTGATGACGGCAGACTGAAACGCAGCGAGCAATGGGCGCATTCTCTCTGCCAACCCAGTCGTGTGGTCGCGCTGCCCCGGGCGGTCGAATCGATCGAGAGCAGCGACAACCGCCTGCAAGACGCAAACCAACTCCTGGGCTTGTGTGGCGAGTGTAATCACAATGCGCGCAATGACGCCGAACGTCACAGCTCACCGACCGCCGCTGGATCCGGGGCTGGCAGCGAATCCAGCGTCCAATGAACCGATACGCTCGATCTCGAAGCGGGCGGTGGCGGTTCGTGTGCAGCGATCTTGTTGGGCATCTTCTCAGTATGGTCCATCCCAAACACCAAACTCATCATGAAGCCGCCGATACTGGCCGCCAAGTCTATCACGAGCCTGACGAATCACCAGAATTGCGGCATCAAGGTCGCGCGCTTGTGCCTCCGCCGAATAGGTGCTGTTGGTGCCCAAGCTTCTCTGCAAATGGTCCAACTGACGGATTGCCAAGTCCATCTCCGCGCGAAGCACCTCGATCTCTTCTCGCTTGTCGGAAAGCTCTCTTGCTGTCGGAGACGGACGATTGATAGCACATCCACTGGCCAAAATCAGCATGGCCAAAATGAAGATTGGAGACCTCATAGCGCCCAACGATATAACTGACCGACGCGGGCGGCTAGCGGCGTTTGAATTAGAAACTGACGTGGCCCGCCCGCGTTCGGTCCAGTGATCTGGTTAGGCGACCTGGTCATGCTTCTTGTATGGGTCTTTGACGAGCCAATGATAAAGGTAAATGGGCAATAGAAAGAGGACGAACGGAATCATGAAAGGCGTTACAACCACCCAATCCTTGAGGCGCATGTGATACCGGGGAAGGCTCGCCTCAAGCTTCCGAAAATCCTCCAACTCCTCTGGGGTCATCTGTGTCGCGGCTGCTCGAACGCGGTTGCGGTGACATGAAATCGCCCAAAGCGTGAGAAGTCCCCACCATGCCGCGAGCGAGCAAAGCAAGATGAGGGCGATGGTTCTCATGCGCGTTAAGTCGCCTAACGACTCAGCTCACCGATGGCGGCCCACCGGAATCGTTCGGATTGTGAACTGACGGCGCGAGGCCGCTATTCGGTGCAGCGCCAAGTTGGGCAGCCACCGTAAGAGAAGACACATAGTCTTTGGTCAACAGCCAAAAACCAGCCACATACAGCGACAAATCGCACATTGTTGCCACTGTATAAAAACTCCAAAAGGACAAGGATGGCTCGTCGGCACGGATCCAAGGCGCTACATGTAGGATCGTCGCAATCGCGGAAGATATTGCGATCATAAGAAGACTGCGCTTCTTGGTGTTTTGATACCCGACTATGGCAAATTTGAACACAAGAATGTTTGCGAGGACAAAGCTAAACTCAACGAACCTGTCGATGATATGTGGAATGCTCATACTTTACGCCCAACGTCGCTGCTCAGTGACGCGCCGCCAAGCGTGCCGAGAATGGAACCGGGGCGCAATCGGCGCGTTCACTGGAGCAGCCGGGTTGGGCCAGACTCACTGCCGAAAGAACCATATGCCATTGGTCCATTGATGGCGCACTTGGCCCAAGCCTGACCTATACTCTCGCGGCCCTATCGCCATGCCCCAAACCCCAAAGCTTCCTCCGGCAGTGAGGGTAGCGATCTTGTCCCCGGTTTCTGCATCTAGCATGACACCGACTGAACTCAACTCCGGGAGTCGCCTCGCCCAGACTGGCAACTGGGTAAGGACTATCCTCGTACCTACTGGATTCGTCCGGATTGAGTCACCCCACGCCACAATCTCCTCCGAAGTGGTTCCAGCGCGCGCTGACGCCTCGAACGATGCAAGCAAGCGATCCGCGCTCGGAAGGCACCCTGAAAACATCAATGTTGTCATCAAGGCTAAGAACGCTCGTTGCATGTGATGGCCCAACGACAGAGGTGAGCGACCGCCGCCGACATGGACGGTGGAGCGCACGAGGCGCTGCCAAGCTGCCGCCCGGCGTTGAGCGGAGAAGCGGGGTGGCGGTTCGTCTCCACCGACTTGTTAGCGCTTTTCACTAGTCGGAGATGATGAATATGGAAACGATGTCAGAATGCAAGACTGGGAAGCTGGTGTCGCGCTCAGGCCGCAGAGGATAAATATCGTTGTCCCCGCGCCGTATGTGAACATCAGTGATCCAGCCTACCTCGGTGTCCGGAGAAATCCCATACGCTCGGAACCACATGGGGCCCTCGTATGGCTCGAATCTGATCGACAGCTCACGGCTTGCTGCGGCCAAAACATCGGAAACGGTATTGGCTGCGACAGGAATCCCAGCTCGCCGCAAATTCACTTCGGGATCGTACTCCATCGGGTGGTTAACCCATGTTCGAAGAGTTGCCATAGAGCTAACAGTTGATTCACCGACAGACGTTCTGTCGGTATATTAATATCACCGCAAGGCTGGCGTCTGTGTAACTCGCTGTCGAGTGGTTTCTTACGACGGTTTACCGAAGATGGGCCTCCGTAATATCCGACATGGGTTGTCGGTATATTGGTATCACCGCAGAAAAGGATTTCTGGAAGCATCTGGGGACGAGAGAGTTCGAAAATGGGCCTGTCGGATATTGCGCAATATACCGACAGGTGATGGCCGGTGACGGGCTCACTCACTACTTTTAGCGAAGGACGGAATGGTCTCCGCTCTGTCAGGATCAGGCGTGAAATGGAACGGGCAACCCCGGAAAGGGGAATCCAGCGGAAACGGCGAACGCCCTCCACGGGAGGGATTTGTTCCCAATCCACAAGCACCCCTCCGGGAACAAGTCAGGGAGGTCATGCGGTTCCACCACTACGCCCTCCGAACCGAGCGAGCCTATTGGCAATGGATTGTCCGGTTTCTGCGGCATCACCGGATTCCAGGGACCGCCGGTTCCGCCGGCTGGCGACATCCCCGCAGCCTCGGAATCACAGAAGTCGCCAGTTTCCTTAGTCATTTGGCCAAGGATCGCCACGTCGCGGCCTCGACCCAGAATCAGGCCCTCAACGCCCTGGTGTTTCTCTATGGCGAAGTTCTGCACCAACCCCTGGGCGATCTGGGGACTTGGGCGCGGGCGGAACGACCCAAGCGCCTACCGGTGGTGCTGACCCGCGAAGAAGTCCACCGGGTCCTGGCCGCCGCGGAACCGGAACTTCAACTGCCGCTCCAACTTCTTTACGGATCCGGACTTCGGCTGATCGAACTGCTCCGACTCCGAGTGAAGGATGTGCACTTGGATCAGCGCTTCGTGATCGTGCGGGCTGGTAAGGGGGACAAGGATCGGCGAACGGTCCTGCCCGAACGGCTGGTGGAACCGCTGCGGGATCTCCTGCGTCAGCTGAAGATCCAATATCAGGCGGATCTCGCCGGGGGCTTTGCCGGGGTTTGGCTGCCGCATGCTCTGGAGAAGAAGTATCCGAATGCCCCGAGGGAATGGGCCTGGCAGTGGTTGTTTCCCACGGCCGGTTGGGTGTGCCGTCCGGAGGAATCGGGTGAACCTCGCTGGCGCCACCATTGGCCGGAGGAGGTGGTGCAACGGGGGATGCGAAGGGCGGTTCAAAAAGCGGGGGTGGCCAAGCCGGCGACCCCGCACACGTTGCGGCATAGTTTCGCCACGCATCTCCTGGAGTCCGGGGCGGACATCCGGACGGTTCAGGAACTATTGGGCCACCAGGACGTGGCCACCACGCAAATCTATACCCACGTGCAAAGCCGTCCGGGAATTGGGGTCAGGAGTCCGTTGGACTAGCTGAGAGCTGAGAGCTGAGAGCTGAGAGGTAAAGCCGGGAAGCGGGAAGCGGGAAACAGTTGAGAGTTGAAGGTTGAGAGTTGAGAGGTAAAGCAGCGAAGCGGGGACGGCTCGGTGGAACCTCGCCCTACCGGGGGGCTGAGAGTTGAGGGGGTAAGCGGTAAGCGGTAAGAGGGGTAAGGATCCCGGTGCTTCTCCGCGCCTCTGCCCCTCTGCGGGAGGTTCATCGTCTTTTTCCTGTTTTCCTGTGTTCCAGATTAATCACTGCGGGAGTTGGGAGAAAAGATGGGTAAGGGGTAAGCGGTAAGGGGTAAGGAAAGCGGAGCTGGGGGCCGGGTTTAGCTGAGAGCTGAGAGCTGAGAGCTGAGAGGTAAAGCAGGGAAGCGGGATGCGGCTCAGTGGGAACTTCGCCCTACCGGGGAAGCCGAGCGTTGAGTAATGAAGCAGATAAGGGGTAAGGTCAGGGATTCGTGCCCTTCGTTCGATTCGTGGTTTCGATTCTCACTCCGCGCCCTCCGCGGGAGATCTTCGAGTATTTGTTGGCGTGTTGATGGCGGGTGAACGGATGGGGCTGTTCGACGCGCCAATCGCCGGGACGAAAAGCGGTAGCTCCACTGCGTTACGCGACCGCACTCCAAACGCTTCGCGCTCCCTATACCGCCTCACCAAGTCTCCCCCTCGCACTTTCTCCCCTTCTCTCCTCCCCGTCTTTTTCTTGTTTTCCTGTGTTCCAGATTAATCACTGCGGGAGTTGGGAGATGAAGCAGGTAAGGGGATTAATGAAGTAGCTGAGAGCTGAGAGCTGAGAGGTAAAGCAGGGAAGCGGGATGCGGCTCAGTGGGAACTTCGCCCTACCGGGGAAGCTGAGAGTTGCGGGATGAAGCAGATAAGGGGTAAGCGGTAAGGGGTAAGTTGGAAGTGGGAAGCGGCTCGGTGGAACCTCGCCCTACCGGGGACGGATTGGATGAGGGTCTACCGGACTCGATAGGGGCGTTGACGGAGGGGGAATGCGCAGGTGAAGTGGCGAGGTGTCCGGAACGCTCCGGCGGCTTCCCGGCTCGGCATCCCATGAAAACTTTCCTTCGCAATGGCGCAGCGGTACTGGCGGGTATCTTGGTCGGTACCGGAGTGAACATGGCTCTGGTCCTCCTGGGACCGCTGATCATTCCGCCGCCGGCCGGAGTCGACATGAGCCAAACCGAGAGTTTGAAGGCGTCGATTCATCTGCTTCTGCCAAAGCACTTCCTGATTCCGTTTCTGGCGCATGCCTTGGGCACGTTGGGCGGAGCCGGGGTGGCGTTCCTGCTCGCGGCAAGTTATCGGCGAGCCTTCGCCTATGGGATCGGAACGTTCTTTCTCGCGGGCGGGATTGCGGCCGCGACCCTGATTCCCGCGCCGGGTTGGTTCATCGCAGTCGATTTGCTCGGGGCCTATCTGCCGATGGCGTGGCTGGCGACCTGGCTGGGAGGCAGGATCGCGGGAACGGGCCGCGAGGCGGTCGGTCAACCGTCCTGGACAGGCACGACTGGATCGGATTAAGGGGCTGAGCGTGACGTTGGTGCAGTGAGCCCCGCAGAAACGCCAGATTCAGACTTGAGCCGGAGGCGAAATGGGCGCACGTATTTGGCGTCGGCCGACCGACACGATCTTTCCAAGTTTAACCCTGCCCGGTGCGTGAATCGAGACAGCGTCCTTCGACCTAGTCACAACCTCGGGAACTTCAAAGCGGTTACCTAAGCAGACCAACGCCAGGCCTTATTTACAGGACGGCGACGGCTGCCCGCTGTTCCCACCTGGTCTCTTCTGGTAGAGGAGACCTGTCTCTTACGGCCAGGGTGGGGTTTTCTCTTTTTAGGGGAAGCTGAGAGCTGAGAGCTGAGAGCTGAGAGGGAAGCAGGAAGCGGGAAGGGATTCCCGCGAGGTTTCACCGGAATGGTCTGCGTCACGGCCAAGACTGAACGGCCGCGGTTCGCTCCAGTTGAGTGCAGCGGAACCGCAGATTCGGCGGACGCGTCCTTTCGGCCTCTTTCGGGCCCAAATCGGAATAAAGAATCTGCGCCAATCGGCGTCAATCTGGAAAGCGCCAAGCGAAGCTTGGTGGTTCTCGTCAACTGAAAGTGTTGATCATGGTAAGAGATCGAAAGCCATGTAGTGGGTCCTTAAGCGTGTGGGAGCGATCCTGGACGCTGAAG
>JAFLEF010000101.1 GCA_017309115.1 Verrucomicrobiota bacterium
CCAATGCCCATTTCCCCGATTATCAGCATGTTTGAGGACCTTACGCGGCAAAATCCCGGTGCCGGCTGACTCCTACCGGAATTTCAAACCGCCAGGATCTCACCAATTTCACGCCGCCGCCCACAGCTGACCGGCTGCTTCTCTGATTCCCCACCTTTGTTCCCTCTACCCGTCAGTTGGCGATCCTGTACGGCGAAGGTGGAAACAACGAAACAACGACACCAAGGCCTACGAATTCGCCACCAAGGCCCCTACGGCGCGCTGGCCAGAGCCCTGGGCAACCTGCCGTACCGTGAAGGCGACTGTATGCCGCGGGATTCGGGGACTTGTTTGAGACGGAGGTAGGCCCTGCCCAGTTCCCGAAGCGAAAAAGTAGCTGGCGGAGAACATGGGCGACTAATCGTTGTCGACTTTCCTTACGCTTCTCAACATTTGACGGATTAATTTACACCCCCCTTAACGTGCGAAGATGCAATCCGGAAGATTTTCGTGGCAAGAAACATGAAATCGATGCCGTACAGCCGATATTGCACATTTCGGCACACCCATTGCTCCCCACCCTTGAGCCTATGAAAAGATACATTTCTACCTTAATCGGAATTGGAGCGGCGATCACCTTGCCGGCGAGTGCTGCACTGATCGTTGACACGAGTGCCGTGGGCGGAGTTCCCTCCGGCCAAGACCTGAAATATTTCACTTTTAACGACTCAAGCCTGACAATCCCTGGGTCAGGTTCATGGACAACGCTGTCCACTGACAATCTTGAGTCGATCTCAGTTGTGGTCGCCCCCAACGGTAAAGCAGTCACCGGGGCAAAGGATGGTGAATACGCCGCGCCAGTTTTGTCCGGCGGGCAAGGTTCAAACTTTGGAAATCAGCCAAATGGAACAGATAGCACCATCTATCTCACATCCGGAACGACCGGAGGTAATGGATCGATTCGATTGACCTTCGCAGAGCCAAAGTTGTACCTCGGTTTACTTTGGGGCTCTGTCGATGACTACAATACGCTCTCATTTTACGATTCGAATAACGTAAAACTTGGTGAAATTGGCGGGAGCGATGTAACGCCTTCGGCGACTGGAGATCAATCCGCTTCTGGAACCTACTACGTTAACATTAACTCGGATACCCCTTTCTCCTACGTCGTTGCCACCAGCACTCAGTTCGCTTTCGAATTCGACAATGTGGCGGTTAGCGCAAAGAACGTGTCCGTTCCCGATGGGGGCTCCACGTTGGCCTTGACCGGACTCGGCCTCGGACTGCTCGGATTGATTCGTCGCAAGATTGCCTGATCCTTTCCCTCAGCACTGAGCCACAGATTTACTGTGGCTCTTTTTTTTTCCTTTTTTTTAGTCGTGCGGCCCCCCGATGATTGAGGGCTAAAATTGGCCGGATCGGATGTGAACGTCTTGGCTTGGCTCTTGGTTCTTGGGACTAGGGGTATTTCCAAGAAATCCGACTTGTTTGTCAGCGGGCGGTCAAAACCGGCCAGTAAAGGGCAGATCAAAACCGGCCAGGGACTGAGGTGAAGAAGTTGATTGCCGTGAGGGCGCCGAGGGGTGCCCGTGGCGGCGATGAACCACCTCGGCGTGAACACCTGCGACGCGATCAAGACATTGGCGGAGAAGGGCTGGTCCCGGCGGCGAATAGCCCGGGAACTGGGCATTCACCGGGAGACGGTCACGCGGTACCCGGGACGGGCAAAACCGGCCATACCGCCCCTCGGCTCCGGTGACGCTGGGGATTCAAACCCGGCCATTCCGGCCCCCGGCTCGGAAGGAACGACCGAGGCCGGGACGGTACCAAAACCAGCCATTCCGACCGCCGGCTCAGTGGCGGGCCGGCGGAGTCAATGCGAGCCGTATCGGGCGGCGATTGAGTTGGCGGCGGAACAAGGGCTGTCGGCCCAACGGATCTACCAGGATCTGGTGAGCGGCGAGGGGTTCTCCGGCAACTACACTGCGGTCAAACGCTTCGTCCGTCGGTTGCGTCCGGTGAGCGAACTGCCCTTCCGCCGCTGGGAGAGTGCGCCCGGAGAAGAGGCGCAGGTGGATTTTGGGCAGGGAGCCTGGGTGGTGGACGAAAGCGGACGGCGCCGTCGGCCCCACTTGCTACGGGTCATTCTGAGCCATTCGCGCAAGGGCTACAGTGAAGCGATTGGACGCCAAACCACCGAAGAGTTCATCCGGGGATTGGAGAACGCCTTTCGTTTCTTGGGGGGTGTCCCGGCTAAATTAGTGGTCGATAATTTACGGGCCGCAGTCATCCGGGCCGATTGGTTTGACCCCGAACTCAACCCCAAGGTGCAGGAGTTCTGCGCGCATTATGGCACGGTCATGCTGCCCACTCGTCCCGCCATGCCCCGCCACAAGGGCAAGGTCGAGGCCGGGGTCAAGTACGCCCAGAACAACGCACTCAAGGGCCGGGAGTTTGCCAGTCTGGCGGCGCAGAACCTGCATCTGGCCGAGTGGGAACGGACCGTGGCGGACACGCGCCTTCATGGCACGACCCGGCGACAGGTGGGGCAGCAGTTCCGGGAGGTGGAACAGCCCTGCTTGCAACCCCTGCCCGCGAGTCTTTTCCCAATGTTTTCGGAGGCCCGGCGAGCGGTGCACCGCGATGGCCATATTGAGTTGCTCAAGGCCTTTTACTCGGTGCCGCCCGAGTATCTGGGCCAACAGGTCTGGGTCCGCTGGGAACCCCGCTTGGTCCGCATCTTTGATGAGCGGATGAAAGCCATCGCGCTGCATGCCCGGGTGGATCCCGGACGCTTCAGTACCGACCAGGCTCATCTGCACAGCCACAAGCGCGCTGGCATCGAGCGGGGCGTGGACTGGATGCTGGATCGGGCTGATCTCATGGGCCGCGCTTGTGGGGCCTGGAGCCGGCAGATGTACCAAGTCCGCGGCGTGGAAGGCATCCGCGTGCTCCAAGGCTTCCTGGGACTGGCCGAAGACCACGCTATTGGCGCCCTGGAACGGGCCGCCCAGCGGGCCTTGGAGCAGAGCGCCTGGCGCCTGCGCGAACTCAAAGCCCTCCTGGCCGAACCTTCACCTCAACTTCCGTTGGGCTTCTTGGAAAGCCATCCCCTCATCCGGGATCTCGACCAGTACGCCCAACTCACTCCCGACTGTTTCCCTCCCTCATGAACACCACTGCCGTAGACTCCACCCTCAAATTGCTCCGGCTTTCCGGCCTGGGCCAAAGTTTACCGGCCCGCCTGCAAGAGGCGGCCGCCAACCAACTCAGCCACGGTGAGTTCCTCGAACTCATCCTCCAGGATGAACTCAACATCCGTCACCAACGCCAACTCGGCCGCCGCACTCACGCCGCCGACTTCCGTCACCCCAAGAGTCTGGAAGACTTCGATTGGACCTTTAACCCCGGCATTCCCCGCAAGGTGATCTACGAACTGGCCGCCGGTGGCTTTCTACGGGAACACACCGACGTGCTCTTCCTGGGGCCACCAGGCGTCGGCAAGACCCATCTGGCTCAAGCCATCGGACAGTCGGCCATCCGAATGGGCTTCACGGTTCTTTACCGCTCGATCTTCGACCTGGTGCGGGACTTCCTGCAGGACGAAGCCGTCAATCACCAGGACCGCACTCTCCGACGGTACCTCAAGCCCGATTTGCTGCTCATTGACGACATGGGCCTCAAGGCCCTGCCCAAGCACTCCGGCGAATACCTCCTGGAAGTGATCATGCGGCGCTACGAAAACCGCTCCACCATCATGACCAGCAACCGCCCACTGGAAGAATGGGGCAAGCTCCTGGGCGATGTCCCGGCGGCTGGCGCCATCCTCGACCGCTTTCTCCATCACGCCCAGGTTGTCGCCATCAAGGGCCGCAGCTACTGCGTCAAAGACTCACCCGTCATGCGCGCCCCCAAACAAAAAGACCCCACCGCCTCGTCCGCTGCCGTCGGGGACGCGAGCTAGGGCTCAAAGCATCGTCCCCGACTCATTTATCCGGCGAACTCACCCTTCACCCGCTCTTGCTCTCCACTCCAAATCCTTTATGAACCTCCCACCTCAGACTGGCTGGTTTTGAACCGCCCCCCAGTGGCCGGTTTTGATCCGCCCCGTGACACTTGTTGGTGGCGGGGGCGGCGGCCGCAGGACCAACACGGGCATGAAGTCGAAGGGATTAAGCCAGAGGCTCGACAGGTCCCGATGAGGGTCATGAAGGTATCCCGCCGGCACCCTGACGGGTCCAGTAGGCCAGCCTCGGAATGCGGTATGGCGGAACCAGGTAAAAGACCATTTCGAACTACACTTTCTGCCGCCGTACAGTCCGGAGCTCAATCCGATTGAACGTGTTTGGAAGCTGATCCGTCGCCGCTGTCTTCATAACCAGTACTTCCCCAACCTCGAGGATGTAGTGGCGGCGATCACTCCAAGTTTGCGGCGTTGGTCCCGTCCCAATCTCACCTTGGCTCGACTTTGTCGACTCGCCTAGATCGGCAGTTACTTGCGACGCTGTGTTTAGTTGGCGCAAACGCAGCCGTTTCTGCGGCCCGAGGCACTCTGAACCAACGCGTTTCACGGCTCAGTTGTTGGCCATATTTGCCATGCTGGCCTTCGCCCTGTGCCAAGCGATTCTTCGGCGACTGCGCCGATGCGCCCATTCCGCGGAACATTGCCCCGGAGTGGCCAAATATGTTCAATACATTGTCGCTCCGACTCATAGCCCGCGAAATCGTCGGGGGGCGACAATCAAGCAAATCAACCCTGTCCCAAGCATGGCCAAAGTCATTCCCCCGTCCGGAAGATGAACACCGTGCCCTCCCCCAACCATAACGTCATTTCCGCACGTCATTGTCCAGTGGAAGAACGGGGTCGTATCGGTGAGGAAATCGAGGTTCGGAAGCTCCAAGCGGTAATGGATTCCTTCGAGATCAGAGTACGAAGTGATTGAGTACGTCAAACCCGCGTATCCCGTGACTGAATTTGCTGCGGTCGAAGAGAGGTACTTTCCACCCGTGGTGTTACCGGCCGGGCCAATGTCCAGCGATGGATCGTATGTATAGGGATTGGAGTAATCGAATTGATCGGCCGAGAAATTCTTGGACCGAACTAACCGCTCATTCTCGTCCAAGTTCCAGACTGTGTACTTCTTCGCCGCCGTATCGAGCACGATCGCGTACTCATAATCGACATGTTCATTGCGAACCTTGGAAGCGTTTCCCGACGATGATCCTTGGAAGAGGACGTTGGCGCCATTAACGCCGGCGTCGGACGTGCCTCGCGCGTCAACTTTGTCGGTCCCGTGATTACCATAACGACGTATGCCGTCGACATCGATGAAGATGGCGCCACTGGTATAAAGGTCGTTTCCGCTCGCCACTCCCGTCGTAAAATTGAAGCCAGCCTGCAAGGTCAGCTTGATGTGTCCCGAATCGTCCGACAACTCCATCAATTCCGCATCCCAAACCTGCCCCAAAGCGGCTCCGGGCTCGACCTCGTTGTTCTCGCGGGTTTTGTCGCTTGCCGCAGCATTGTCAGCCGTCGTCGTCCCAGGCTTAAACAGACCCGACTTATTGGCGTCGTTGTAGTAGTTGTCCGGCAGGGTGATATTTGTTCCTAAAACAGCGCAAGAACCACACACGGTACCGACTATTGCCAAGACAGAGCTCCGCTTCATTAAAGTTGGAAAGCCTAAACCGTGCCGTTTTTCTCCTTTTCAAAATTCTCCTAACATGTTCCGCCAAAGCAGAATATAAACAAACTTCCATCTACAATTCAGACACAATCGTTGTCAAAAATTGCGACACCCCTTGCCAACTGTCGCTTTCCTTTACAACACGAAGCCGACGACAACTTTTCTGACAGGCAAAACAAAAGCGGGGTAGCCAGTTCGGCTACCCCGCTTTGTCAAATCCGACCGCAGCCTCAAGCAATCTTGCGACGAGCGTAGCTCAACCCGAGGAGGCTCACGCCCAACATTCCAAGAGTTAGGCCACCATCAGGAAGCCGAGCATGCCCCCACATAACATCGTTTCCGCAGCGCATAGTGGTGCTGAAGTACCACTCGCCAGCCGGGATATCCGCGATATCGAGACTGATGGAGTTTTTAAAATCATTGCCGAGAGAAGTTCCGCTGAAGGAATAGTCACCGACCTCCCAGGCAGGAGTAACAGGGTTTCCAACCATCCATGGCAAGTCGATGATCAAAGCACTTGGATTCTGAGTATAGATGTACCCAGCTTCGCTACCTTTAGGGATAATTTGGTATTTCAAGGAATTACCTTGAATGTTCGGGTTCCGATTACCCGGAGCGGCCGCCTGGAGTCGGTCAAAATGGATAACATAGCTCCAGTCATCCTTGCCGACGTAAGGAGTGGTCGAATTGTAGGGAGTATTGGCATAAACAAATATGTCTCCCATCGCAAAAACACTGGAGTTCCCAGCCCCGATACCAGTCTGGAAATTGAACCCGCCATTTACGCTCAGAGACTTCCCGACGAGGTCAAAACTGGCGAGGTCCCAACTATTGCCCGTGCTGGCGCCATTTTCGACCGTTCCCGCCTCCTTGACACCTGAGGGATTCGTATACGGGGTCGTGAACGTCGAACTATCGGCAAAGGGATCGGTGATGGTGATGTTTGTCGCGAGAACCAAGTTGCCCGAGAGAACCGCGAATCCCGCGAATCCAAGTCGTGCTAGGTTTGAGATTTTCGTCATTTTAAATTCTGTTTTGATTCGTGCTACGTGCCACGGACTGCGCTAAAACAAGGGCAGCTTGAATCGTGCCAGCGATTCGGAATCCATCTGAACCATTTGATTTACAGCTTGTTCCAATAACGAGTGACCTTCAGTGGAACTGGTGAGGGAATTCAGCTGTAACGTTCTCCGACGGCCGGAATTCCGATGCGCGGTTGAGTTCTCGTAATTCTTTTATTGAAAGAATTTTACGGATGACTCCATCCAAACGGCAATCCTGCCAATAAACGTCAGTTTGTCGGGAATTTTGACACTCTCGGCGTTTGCAATTCGTGCTAGGCCGGATCCTGCGACTGGTCGTACATGATCGCTACTCCGCCCACCGATCTTGCTGGTCAATCCTACTGGAACGACCCCATCTCAGCCGCGCTGTGAGTTATTAGGCATTGAATTGATTTTGGCGTGTGGAGCTCAAATAGGTCGCTTTTCGCCTTTTGAGGGGGAGGATCGACGCACAATTGCTACCTGCTTCTCCGGATGAAGACGACCTCGAACGTTAAGGTGACCGAGTTTCGTTCTAGCGTTAGAGTCATAGCCCTTTTTTTGGGACTTTTCCTAGCATTCTGCCTTGGTGAATCGGGAATTCGCGGATGGCAATCTCATCTGAACCGCAGCGACCGACTCGATCTCGGGTTGATCCAGCGGGAGCGGGCTCGGGGGTGGCGGATGTCACCGGGTTGGAGTGGCTCCCACCAACATCACGACTTCTCTGTAAAGTATTCCGTCGATTCGGCGGGGTTCCGACGGGATCCCACGTTCCAATCCGGGGCTTCGAACTGGGTGGCGGTGGTGGGGGACAGCTTCACGTTTGGGCTGGGCGTTAACGATAGTGAGACGTTCGTTTCGCGGTTGAATGGGCTCACACGAGGCCAATTCGTGAATTTCGGGGTTCCAGGATACAGCACCGATCAGGAAGTTTTGCTGATCGAGTCCGAGGTTTTGCCGCGTCGGCCCAGCGAACTCCTTCTGGTCGTCTATCTCGGCAATGATTTGCTCGATAACCTTCGGTTTGTCCCGTTACAGGTCAGCGCGCCCAAACCCCGCTTCATCGTCACCAATCAAGAACTTGTCCTGCTCCCAGCCCCCGCCCCAGGCACTCCACCCAATCCACCCGATCCTAATCCGGCTCACGCCCTCGTAGGCCCCGGAAGCCGCTACGCCTGGCGGCAGAAGCTCGAGGAACGGTCCAGTTTGGCTGGCCTGCTCAGTCGGATGGTCGGCGCTCCGGATCTTTCCGCGGAATTCGAGGTCAAGTTTCAGCCGGCGTTGGAGCTGTTTACCCAACTGCTGCAACGGTTGAAGTCGGCGAGTGTAAAGAACCAGGTTCCCGTTCGCCTCGTACTTCTGGGGAGCGGCGCGTTGGTTCATCAGCCCAGTTCCGTTTCGGGGCAGTATCAAGTGTTCCTGCAGCGGAAGATTCATCAGATTGCCCAAGCCGAGGGGATCCCGGTCATTGATCTGGCCGAATCGATGCGCCAGAAACGTCAGCAAGGGTCGATTCGAGAACTGTGGTTTCATCCGAACGAAGGGCATTTGACCCCCGCCGGCCACGCCGTGGTGGCGGAGCTTCTAGCCGAGGCGCTCAGCGCGGAATAGCT
>JAFLEF010000102.1 GCA_017309115.1 Verrucomicrobiota bacterium
CTTGCGGCGACGCAGTTGCCTTCAGCTACACGACGCCCTGTCGGCATCGTACTCAGTCTTTCACTGGTTAGTCTCATCAGTTTCACAAACGCACGGACTGCGCCAGCCCTCTGGCGCTTTGGGGCGCAGTAATCGCAGGTGGGGCGGTGTGGAGGAACAGACGCTTCAGCAGCCGTGACGAAAAGCGGTAACTCGCTGCGCTCGCGACCGCACTCCAAACGCTTCGCGCGGGCCACGCGAGCGAGGTGACGAAGTGAGCGTTAGGAAAGTGGGAAACGTGAGTAAGGCGCGAAGCGTTTGGACTGCGCCAGCCCTCTGGCGCTTTGGGGCGCGGTAATCGCAGGTGGGGCGGTGTGGAGGAACAGACGCGTCAGCAGCCGGGACGAAAAGCGGTAGCTCCGCTGCGCTGCGCGACCGCACTCCAAACGCTTCGCGCGGACCATGCCTACGAGGCAACGGAACCTCCCGTGGTGTCTCCGCGGACGGCTCGGCGGAAGCCTCGCCCTACCGTGTAGGAGCGCCAGGGTCAAGCCGGTGCAGGCCCGGAAACGAGACTGGTCAGCAGCAATTGGCCGTCGGCGGAGGCGATCGGGGTGGCGCGTAATTCGACGGTGGGGGAGGGTTGATCCTGGGAGGTGTTGCGCACGGCGATCTGAGTGGCGCCAATCTTCTGAAGTCGGGTGCTGACAGCGCGCAGGGCGAGTTCCGGTCGGTTGCAGTCGCGGCTGAGGTGGCCCAGGTAGATTTCCCGTAGATCGCCGCCGGCCAGTTGTTCCGCAACTTCGGCCGCGGCGTCGTTGGAAAGGTGACCGTGCCGGGAGAGAATGCGCTGCTTGGTGCTCCAGGGCCGCTTGACGTCTTCCTGCAACAGTCGGAGATCGTGGTTAGCCTCGAGAATCAGCAGGCGAGCCCGCTTGACCCGTTCCAGAATCAGCTTGGTGGCATGGCCCAAGTCGGTGAGGAAGCCCACTGTGCCGCCAGCGGTCTCCAGTACGAATCCGACTGGGTCCATGGCGTCATGGGGCACGCTGAACGTTTGCACATCCACCGAGCCGACCGAAAACGCCGAGCCCGTTTCAAAGGTCACGAATTTCAGCCGCGTCTGGGGAAATTGGCGTTCGATGGCTTCGCGGGTCAGGCGATTGGCGTAAATCGGGACGCCCAGGCGTCCGCAGAGGGTTCCCAAGCCCTGAATGTGATCGCCGTGTTCGTGGGTGATCAGAATTCCCGAGAGGCTTTCGGGGGTTCGTCCCACCGTGGCCAAGCGCTCGCGAATCTGCCGGGCGCTGAAGCCGGCATCGATGAGCAGCCGCGTTTCGCCCGCTTCCAAAAGCGCGCAATTGCCGCTGCTGCCGCTGCCTAAAATGGTAAACCGAACCGCCATGTGCCGGGAGACTGACGGAGCGGGACCGGCCCGGGAAGTCCGATCCGGTCACCGAATTTAGGGAACTACCGGTGGGACGTTCCGAACGAGGGTGTACAACACCAGCGAGAACAGCATGCCAGCGATGCCCACGATGGTTTCGCAGACCGTCCACGTGCGCAGGGTTTGGTTCACGGTCAGGCCGAGGGAGTCTTTGACGATCCAGAATCCGGAGTCGTTGAGGTGCGACAGGAAAAGTGAACCGCAGCCGATGGCGACGATGATCAGTGCTTTGTGGGTCTGATCGAGTTCCGGATGCATGGCCATCACGGGAATCAGGAGTCCGGAGGCGGTCGTGATCGCCACGGTGGCAGACCCGGTGGCCACCCGAATAAACGCCGAAACGAGCCAGCCATAGAGTAGGGGCGACAAATGGGCCGCTTCGCCCAAGCGGCCAATGGACTCCGCCACGCCGCTGTCCCGCAACACGCGGGCGAATCCGCCGCCGCCGCCAATGACCAGGAGGGTCATGCCGACCGAGCTCACGCAGCTTTCCGTGAACTTTAGGACCTGACCGGCGGTGTAACCGCAGTTGATTCCCAGCGACCACGTTGCAAACAGCACGGCAATGGTGAGGGCGATCGTTGGATTGCCTAGGAACGCCCAAGTCTCCCGAATGGGGTTGTCTTTGGGCAGGGTTAGTTCGGTCACCGTCGTCACCAGCATCAGCAAGACGGGCATCAGAATGGAGAACAGCGTCAGTCCGAATCCCGGGAGGCGAAAACCGGGTTGGAGAGTGTCACTCTTGCGAGGAATGGGGGGTGGTTCGGCCTGAACATGCTTAACGGCGTACCGGGCGAACAGCGGACCGGCCACCGCAGCGGTGGGAATGCCGATGACGAAGCCCCAGAACAGGACGAGGCCCATGTCCACCTTCAGCAATTCGACAGCCACCACGGGACCGGGATGCGGAGGCATGACGCCGTGCATCACGGACAGACAGGCGAGCAGGGGTAGGGTGAGCTTGAGAAACGGCTGCTTCGTCTCGTGCGTCAGGGTCAGCAGAATGGGCAGCAGCAGCACCAAGCCCACTGCAAACCAGGTGGTGAGGCCGACCGCTAACGCCAAGGCCATGATGCACCACTGAATTCGGTTGGGACCAAAAAAGGCGGCGAACCGCTTGGCGAGAACTTCGGCGCCGCCGGATTCCGCCAAGAGTTTTCCCAGCATCGTGCCCAGACCGATGATCGCCGCGATTCCACCCAGGGTGGCCCCCAGGCCATCGGCAAACGTCTTGGCCACGCCGACCATGGTGTACGGCAGTTCCTTGCCGGCGGCGTCCTTAATCAGTCGACCCGTGGCCACTGCCCCGGCCCCGACCATCAGGGAGGCCAAAAGCAGGGCGATGAACGCGTTGACCTTGAACTTGGTGATGAGCAGCACCAGCACGCCAATGGCGAGGAAGGCGAGCACGATCAGTTTCCAATCCGTGGGCGTGAGCATGGAGACGGCGAAGGCTGACACGAACGCCGCTTCGACCCGAAGCAGAATTCTCAGGAAGTCGCACTTGGTTCCACTTGGTTCGCCAACGCGCCGGTCGACGCCTGCGTCCCCCGGGATTCCGCTTGCTCCCGGGATGGTCGTGGCGGCACATGAGCGGGACGATGTTGGTGGAACGGTGGCGGGATGTGGTGGCGCAACGGGGTCGGGACTGGGCAGTTCACGACCTGACGACCGATCGTCGCTGGAGCTTTTCCGAACTGGCGGCCGCGGCAGAGCAACTTCCCGATCCCGGGCCGATGGTGTTTCCGCAGGGGACTTCCGTCGGGTTCATTCAGTCGGTTCTGCAAGGCTGGCACTGGAAACGGGTCGTGTGTCCGCTGGAGCCAGGTCAGGCCCGACCGGAGCTCGCTCTTCCGCCAATCGGAACGGCGCACTTGAAACTCACCTCGGGAACGACGGGCGAACCCAAGGGTGTTCGGTTCACGGCCGAACAACTGGCGGCGGATCCGGCGGCGATTCAAGCGACCATGGGGCTGACTCCCGCGTCGCCCAATCTGGGCGTGATTTCCCTCGCGCACAGTTATGGGTTTTCGAACCTGGTGTTGCCTCTGTTGTTGGGCGGCATTCCCTTGATTCTTGTACCGTCGCCATTGCCGGCAGTCCTCCAACGGGCGGCGGCAGCCCAGGGCGAATCTCGACTCACACTCCCGGCCGTGCCGGCGCTGTGGCGCACCTGGTACGAAGCGCGGGCGATTCCGGCCAACGTGCAGTTGGCCATATCTGCGGGAGCGCCGTTGTCCCTGCCGCTGGAACAGTCGGTGCATCTGGAGTTCGGCCTGAAATTGCACAACTTTCTGGGCGCTTCGGAGTGCGGCGGGATTGCTTACGATGGCACGGAACTGCCGCGGACCGATCCATCGGTGGTCGGGACAGCGTTGCAGGGAGTCCAGTTGGCGCGGAATGCTGACGGTTGCCTGGAGGTCCGGGGACCTTCGGTGGCCGCGGGGTATTGGCCAGAACGGACGGGTCCGCTGGAGGGCGGGGTGTTCCGGACCACTGATCTCGTGGAGTTCGGAGTGAACGGGGTGGTGCAGTTGCGCGGACGTCTCAGCGACGTGATTCAGGTGGCGGGACGCAAGGTTTCGCCGGAGTCGATCGAAGCGGTCCTGCGGGAACATCCGGCGGTGGCGGACTGTCTGGTGCTGGGCGTGCCGTCGGATGAAGCGCGCGGCGAGGCTGTGGCGGTGGTGGTGGAAGTCCAGGGGGAATATCGGGAAGCAGAGTTGAAGTCGTTTCTACAAACGCGGCTGCCGGATTGGCAATGGCCGCGACTGTGGCGTCAGGTGGAAACCCTCGGCGTCAATGGCCGGGGCAAACGGTCCCGGGCAGAATGGCGTCAGTTCTTCAGCAACCCGGTTTGATCGACGGGAGGCAGCGGAAGTGGATCCGCAGATGGACGCGAATGGCCAAAGAGAGGACTCCCGGATTTCTCTCTCAACTCTCAACCTTCAACTCTCAACTCCCGCAGTGATTAATCTGGAAAACATGAAAACAGGAAAGGGAATGGGAGAGGGGGAGGGGGAGAAGGTGGGAGGGGGAGACTGGGAGAGACGGTGAAGGGATCGCGAAGCGTTTGGACTGCGGCAGCCCTCTGCCGCTTTGGGGCGTGTTGATACCAAGTGGTCACCAGAGGGACTCCTCGTCCAGCCGCCAGGACGGAAAACGGTCAACTCGGAGGGGAGGGGTGATTCGCAGATTAAACACAGATTGGCGGGTCTTTTCTGGGACTTGTTTCCCCGCCTTCTCGGGAAAATCTGAGTGAATCAGTGTCAATCTGCGAATGACTTCGGCCGGTTTCCTGTTCTCCAACGCGAATGGCGGGATGCGGCGTGAGGCGCTGCTGACCCCTCGCCCATGGGAAAGCGGTAAAAAGTTTACCGCACTCCATAGAAAGGCGCGGCCCAACCGGATTTTCAGGGTCCTTCTCTCAGCTCTCAGCTCTCAGCTCTCAGCTGGTTTGTAGGTCGTTTACACTGGTCGGGTGAGGATCAGCACGGCAGCGCCCACGGACATGATGCCGGCACCCACGAGGCGTTTCTGAAAGTGGGGTTCGCGAAAAACGGTGTAGCCCAGGACCACCGTCAGCAGGGTTGAGGTTTGGAACAACGCTAAGGCAATGCCCACGGGCAAGGCTACGAGGGTCACCAAGGTGCAGTATTGCATCAGTCCGGTGGTGATAATCAGGCCGGCCAGACCGCGGGCGGCGGTTGCGCGTTGATTCGGGGCCAGATCGCGGGCGTTGCGGGTCAGGGAGCGCAGTGCCAGGGGTAGGACGAACAGAGCGCCCAACGACGCCCAGGCGGCAAAGGTGAGTTCAGGGCCGGACAATCGCAGCGCCCGTTTCAGCGTGACTGCTTCGCCCGCTGACAACAGCAGGGCCGCGAAGCGAAGTTGCACCCCGCGTTCCGCCAGTAGAGCGGTCACGCCGGCCGTCCGCCGGGAACCGGAGTCCACCAACAAACCCGAGCCGATCACGACCAGACCAATCCCAGACAGGGCGGGCCAGGTCAGCCGTTCGCCTAGTAGGAGCAGACCGGGAAGCAGGCTCACCACCGGCTTGTAGGAATTGATCGGCCCGAGGACCGAGAGGTCGGAACGTTGCAGCGCTTCAATGATCAGCCAGTTGGCGGCCGCAGCCAGGGCGGCGGAGAGGCTCACCCACAGCCAGAACTCGCGGCTGGCGGGAGGAGCCGACACCAGCCACGGCAGCGACAGCACGGTCAGGCCGACGTGCGTGACCGCCATCAGGGTGCCGGCGTGCAGTCCCCGGGCGGCGAGGAGTTTCTGGAGCGCGTTGGAACACGGGTTCGCCACCACCCGCACCGCGATGCAGAACCACAGGAACACGAGGAGGGATCAGACCCGGGTCAGCTGCGCTTCTCGTCGGCGTCGATGTAGTCCACGAACGTTTGCAAATCGTCCCGATGGCTCAGTCCGGACTCGGCCTTGCGCATTTTCAGGCGTTCCCGAAGCGCCGGATCGTTTTCCTCCCGACCCCGGTTCAGCAGCCACTGATTGAACGCGGCCTTTTCTTCGGCGGACTTGATGACGTGGGTCCGGACCCAGTCGTACACCTCGCCATCGGTGATCGAATCCTTGACCACGGCGATGAAGTCTTCGGCCTTCAGGCCGGCCGCCTTGAGCCATTGGGCGTCGAAGCCGGCGTGGGCGAAATTCGGCTGATAGTCCGGCGCCAACTGGCCGGCGAGGTGAAGTCGGATCTTGTCGATGAAGCGGGGCAGATAGCACCAGCCGTCCATTTGTTCCTTGGGTGAACGCGGATAAATCACAGAGCTCATGGCGGGATGAGAATGAGGGAGGCGGCAGCAATCGGCACGCGGAAGTTTGAAGTCGACAACGGCGCATTGGCATTCGGCTCGTCCTGGCCAAGACTGCGGCGTGGCCAATTTTGATTTCGACACGGTGGTGGTGGGTGGGGGCAGTGCCGGCTATGCGGCGGCGCGGACGCTCGCTGAGGGCGGACAGCGGTTGGCGGTGATTGAAGGCGGACGAGAGGTCGGCGGGCTGTGCATTCTACGCGGCTGCATGCCGACAAAGGCGCTGTTGCACGCAGCGGAGTTGCGGCGGGGAATTCGGGAGGCGGAAACCTGGGGGATCACCACCGGCGAGGTGCGGATCGATCTGCCCCGGATGTTCGCTCACAAGGACGCTCTGATTGGCGAGTTCGCCACGTACCGACGTCAGCAATTGGAGCGGGGCCGCTGGGAGTTCATTCGAGCGCGGGCTCGGTGGGTGGACGCGCACACGGTGGAGTTGGACTCCGGACGACGAATCACGGCGGCGAACTTTGTGATCGCCACGGGATCGGAGTTGGCGCCGCCTCCGGTGCCCGGCTTGGCCGAGGTTGGGTATCTCTGCAGTGACACGGCGATGACCTTGACGCGTCTGCCCGAATCGCTCGTCGTGCTGGGCGGCGGCGCGGTGTCGTTGGAATTTGCTCAGTTCTTTGCTCGGTTGGGCACCCAGGTGACCCTGGTGCAGCGGGGACCGCATGTCCTGCGGGAAGCAGACACCGATGTGGCGCGGGAATTGGAGTCCGCCCTGCGCGATGAGGGGATTCGGGTCTTCACCAGCACTCGGATTGTGGGCGTGGACCGGACGGCGGAGGGGAAGCGACTGCGGTTCCTCTACGACGGCAACGAATTGGAAGTGACCGCTCAGGAAATCTTTCATGGACTGGGTCGGCGTCCGGCCGTGGGCGACTTGAATCTGCCTGCAGCGGGTGTGGCCCTGACTTCGACCAGCCGCATTCAGGTTAACGCGCATCAACAGACGTCGGTGCCGCACGTGTGGGCGGCCGGGGACTGCTGTGGACCGCACGACATCGTTCATCTGGCGATTCTCCGGGGTGAAGTTGCGGCCAAGAATATCCTGGGTCAGTCGGCGGAGATGGACGATCGGTTGCTGTTGTCCGTGGTGTTCACGGATCCGGCGGTGGCGATGGTGGGGCTGACGGAAACGATGGCCCGGGCCCAAGGACGGGAATTCCGGGTGGCGACGTATCCGTTCAACGATCACGGCAAGTCGATCATTATGGGCTCGCAACGCGGTTTCGTAAAACTGCTGGCGGCCAAGGATACCGGCGAAATTTTGGGTGGCGCGTGTGTCGGACCGCATGGCGGCGAGCTGATTCAGGAGATTGTGGTGGCGATGGACCGGCGCATGACCGCGGCGCAACTGGCGGCGGTGCCGCATTACCACCCGACCTTGGCGGAGATTTGGACCTATCCTGCGGAGGAGTTGAGAGTTGAAAGTTGAGAGTTGAGAGACAGGAAGGAGTGCGCGAAGCGTTTGGACTGCGCCAGCCCTCTGGCGCTTTGGGTCGGGTGAATCGTGGCTGGGGCCCGTGGACGCACTGACGTCTCAGCAGCCGTGACGAAAAGCGGTAGCTCGCGGCGCTCGCGACCGCAGTCCAAGACGTTTCGCGCGGGCGACCCGGGGCAAGAAAGCGAACCGGCTGGGTCGGCTGGGCGAACGGCTCGGTGGAATCTCGCCCCACCCGGTGGGAAGGCGCGAAGCGTTTATAGAGGTAGGAATGGGGGATTGACCCCACCCCTCCCTCCGAACCGGACGTGCGGATCTCCCGCATCCGGCTCTCCAGTTGGTGAGTCACCCGCAGGTGGCGGGACTG
>JAFLEF010000103.1 GCA_017309115.1 Verrucomicrobiota bacterium
CCAGTCCCGCCACCTGCGGGTGACTCACCAACTGGAGAGCCGGATGCGGGAGATCCGCACGTCCGGTTCGGAGGGAGGGGTGGGGTCAATCCCCCATTCCTACCTCTATAAACGCTTCGCGCCTTCCTGGCCGCTTTTCAATCTCTCAACTGCCCACAAAGTTGAGAGTTGAAAGTTGAGAGTTGAGAGAAAAATCTTGGAAATCAGCACGTTAGAAGTGCATGCGGGTTTGTGGATCCCAATGCAGACCCGGTTCACCGGTTTTCGCTCCTCTCAACTCTCAACTTCCCCGCCGGCTGCTGGCGCGTCAGTTCATCCACAACCCTCACTCGCCTCTCGCGCGCCCCAATCACTTCTTCTCTTCCTTGGGTTTCTCTTCCTTCGGGACCGGAGCGGGGAGGACGGTGAGCCAGAGGTCCGAGACGGTTTCGCGGACGAGGCGGCGGTAGCCTTGGGGGACGCCGTTGTTTTCGCCGGCGCTCACCAAGTCCTGGACGGCCACGCGGACCTGGGCGTTGGCCGGGTCGGTGGCTTCGAGGCGCACGACGACGTTGGTCGGGGTTGCGTTGGTCGTCGCGATCCAGCGGAGGACGGCTTCGCCGGCGGTTTCCGGGACGTCCACCGGCGACGCGGAGACGCCGTCCGGTAGGCCGACGGTTTGGACCGAGAGTTTGCCGGTGAAGCCTTGGAGGCGGTTCACGGTGACTTTGACTTCGTTGGTCTGACCGGCGGTCACGGTGAAGGAGCTCTCGGGGACCGTCGGACGGAAGTCCGGACGCGCCGGGGTCAGGGAAAGGCGGTAGAACGATTCCGCGCCGCCGCGTTGCAATAGATTGCCCACGGCCACCACGTAGGTGCCGTCCTCGGGCGCGGTCCATTCCAGCCGGGGATCCGCTCCGGTGGCGTCGTCCACTCGCGTCAGTTCCTTGCCCTCGGCCGATTCCACGGCCAACCACGCATCCCAACCAAATCCCAGCCGCACCGCCTGCACTTCGAAGACCAACCGGTCGCCTTTCTTGGCCGGGAAGCGGAACCGATCTTCGTCGCCCGGTGCGCTGGCTTCGCCCGAGATGCCGACCGGCAGTTCCACGGACTGGGCCTCGGCCGGCTTTGAATTCGGTTCGTGCTCCACGAGCTCGCGGCCTTCCCCAACCGGAACCTCCAAGGAAGTCTCCGTTCCGGGAAGGGTCACCGTGATCCACCCATTCGTGCCGGATACCGGGGCGGGCACGGCCAGGCGGCGGGTTTCCGGGGTCAGATTCCAGCCCTGGACCTCCCGTTCCGCGGTGGTCCCCCGCTCCACTCCGAGCGGCCACAGATGATGGGCCACCGGACCGGTCGTGACCTGCAGGCGATAGACACCCCGCGCATTACCGCTGAAACGAATGTCGGAGTCGGCCGGATACGCGAAGCCGAAGACCTGGAGCACATGGGTCCCCGTCGACTGAACCTTCCACGTCAGCGCGGGATCCAACGACCGGGGTTCATCATGATTCCACGCCACCGGAACTCCCTTCGGATCGATCAATCGCAACACGGGATCCAGCGGGGACATCAGCTGATACGCCTCCAGCCAGGCCACGACCGTCTGGCCCTCGGTGAGGTCCAAGGCGTACGCGTCCAGGTCCCCGTTTTTCTCCAAGCGACCATTCACCGCCACGCTCGGGAGCGGGAGTTTCTGAGCCGTTCCCGGTTCACCATTCGGTTCCACTTCCGCCACTGGAGCGGTCGTCGTCACCCGCAGGAACCGCGGCGCGCTGGTGCCTTCGGGCAGATACGCCCGAACCAGACGAACCCCCGGCACGGCCTCGGGAGCCACGGTCACCGTGAAGACGCCGGAGTTCGTCGTGGCCTCCCAGCGCAGGCCGGCACCGTCGGTCCAGATCTGCGGCGGCCAGGGATCGAACTTGCCCACCAGGGTCACCGTGTTGGTGGTGCCCACGCCGACGGATGCCGGAAACACCTGGTCGAGCACGGGGACGGCCGACCAGGCCAGACTTCCCGTCAGGATCATTCCGAGACACGCCGCCAGTCCCGGAATCCTCCGGGAACACCCCTGCCCTGCGTCCCCATCCAACCTCCCCACGGTCACCTTCAGGTGAAGAGCTCCTTGATGCGACGCCCGTTGTTCACGAGCTGAACCGGACGTCCCGTGTTGGTGTGCAGAATCTGATTCGGATCGATCCCCATCTTGGCATAGACCGACGCCGCGAAATCCTCCGGCCGATACACCTTTTCCGCCGCGGCGTAGCCCTTGGCATCCGTCGCGCCGATGATGCCACCGCGCGGACATCCGGCTCCGGCCATCAACACCGACATCGCGTGTGGCCAGTGGTCGCGACCGGCGTCCTTGTTGACCTTGGGCGTTCGGCCGAACTCACCGAGCAACACCACCAGCGTGGAATCGAGCAGACCGCGTTCGTCCAAATCCTGGATCAGGGCCGCGACGCCTCGGTCCATGTTCTTCACGTGATCGCCCTTGTAGGCGTCGAACAGCTTCGTGTGATGATCCCAGCCGCCGTAGTTCACCGTCACCCACGAGACACCCACTTCGACCAACCGCCGGGCCATGAGCAACCGCTGGGCGAAGTCATTGCGGCCATAGCGTTCGCGCACCTTCTCGTCTTCCCGGGCCAGATCGAAGGCCGCCTGGGCCTTCGACGACAGCACCAGATCCACTCCCTGCTGGAGATACTGATCGAAGGTGACCGCGGGATCCTCCGCCAGGCGGTCTGCGTACCGCTTCATGGAATCCAGCGACGACCGCAACTCGCGTCGGCTCGCGGCCCGCCCTTCGCTGATGTCGGCTGGCAACACCACGTCACGAACCTTGAAGTTCGCCGAGTTGGGATAGCCATCGATCACGAACGGTGCCTGCTTCCCGCCCAGAAAATTGGGACCGCCACTGCGGGTCACCGAGGGCATCGACACGTACGGCGGCAAGCCTTCCTGTTGTCCGCGCTGCCAGGACACCACGGATCCGAAGGACGGATGAAACGTCACAAAGGCCCCGCACGCCACCGGCACCGGTGTGGGCGACCCGGTCATCATGTAATGGTTCCCGCCCCCGTGGTTCGGGTCCTTGTGGCAGATGGACCGCACCACGGTGAAGCGGTCCGCCACCTTCGCCAGTTCCGGAACCGCTTCGCTGAATCGGGTGCCCGGCACCGCGGTGGGAATGGTCTGAAACGAACCCCGAATTTCCGCCGGCGCGTCCGGCTTGGGATCAAAGGTCTCGTAATGCGACGGACCACCATCCAGCCAGATCAGGATGCAGTTCACGGGCCGCACTCCACCCGCCGCAGCGGTCAGCGCCGGAGCCGCGGCGCCCAGCGCACGACCGCGCAAGGCGTCGGCGAATCCCAGGCCCAGCACGCCGCCCAGCCCGAGTTGCAGAAAGTCCCGGCGGCGGATTCCGGCGCAGTTGTGCGTGGGCCCGGTCATGGTGTCGTGACGTTACGGTTCATCGCAGTGATTTGGAAAGGGGGATTCAGAGGACGCATGCGGGAATTCGCGGCTCAATGGTTGAAGATGAATTCCGGTGAGTTGAGCACCGCCCAGAACACGTCCTCCGTGGCCGTCTCCCGGGTAGCTCCGGTCGCGCCGAAGGCCGCCACGGCCGTTTGCAATTCCCGCGCCGAGGGCTCCCGGCTCAGCGTGGTCAGGTACACTTCCCGAACAATGTCCTCCGGCGGACGATCGCCCGCCGCCAGTTGACGCACCCGACCCTTCGGATCGCTCAGTTTCGCCTGCAGGCTCTTCGAATTCATCAGGTGCAGGGTCTGCACCACGCTCAGCTGCAAGTCGCGTTCGCAGGGACAGTCGCTGCTCGAATTCGGCCGGCCGAAGGCGTCCAGGAAGTGGGAATCGATCTTGTAGCTCCACGCCTGCATCGCCCGACCACCGGCTGGCAACGCGGCGAAGGAATCGGAAACACCAGTCGCATCCCGCACGGCATCCATCAGGACTTCCGCCGGCAGGCGCCGTCGATACGACCGCGAGAAGTTCCGGGTGTCGGCGAGGTTGGTGTCGTTGGGTTCCGTGCTCAGCTGGTACGTTCGCGACTCGAGAATGGTCCGCATCAGCTGCTTCAGGTCATACCCCTTCGCTGCAAAGTCACGGGCCAACGCCGCCAACAACTCCGGATTCACGCACGGATTCGACGTCCGGAAATCGTCCACCGGATGCACCAGTCCGCGACCGAAGAAGTTCGCCCAAACCCGATTCACGGCTGCCGACGCAAAGAAGGGATTCTCCGGATTCGTTAACCAGTCGGCCAGGGCCTGTCTGGGATCCCCGGAGGCAGCCTTCCACTCCGGTCCGTCTGGTGGACGTGGGGTCATGACGGCCCCGCTGACCGGATGCTTCACGGCCCCGCCGGGCGCGAAGTAGAACGTCTCGGTTCCGGCGGAAATCGGCGGCGAGAGTCCGGCGCCCTTTTGCTTCAGCGGACCGAAGTACGCCGCCAGCTGATAGAAGTCGTCCTGACTCCACTTCTCATTCGGATGATGGTGGCACTTGGCGCACTCGAGACGGGTTCCCAGAAACAACTGACTGAACATCGTGGTTAGTTCGGGCGGTTCCCGGCGATCGCGATAAATCACGGCCGGCCCGGCGCGATGATTCGAACCCTCGGCGAGAACGATCTCCCGCACGAACTGATCATACGGACGGTTGGCCCGGAACTGTTCGCGAATCCATTGATCCAGCAGGAACACGCTCTTCACCCCCACGCGATCGGGATTCGGCCGCAGCAGGTCGGTCCATTTATTCGCCCAGTAATCGGCGTAAGCGGGGTCTTCCAGAATCTGCGCGATCCAGCGCTGTCGCTTCCGAGGATCCGGATCGGCAGCGAACGCCCGGACTTCCTCCGGGGTGGGCAGCAGACCGATGGTGTCCAGCTTCGAGCGGCGCAGGAACTCGGCGTCGGAACACAGTTCCGACGGGAAGAGTCCCAGGCGCTGGAACTGCGCGTTGGCCAGTTCATCAATGAAGTTGTTCTTCGGTAGCGCGGCGTAGCGTTCCACCGGCAGCAACTTCTCCGCCGGGACCAAAATCTGCGCGGCCGCCACGAAGCCCATGTACCGCGCCACCACGACGGCCTGCCCGGTCTGCGAGCCCAGCGTCATCCGACCCTGAGCATCCACCTTGGCCATTTCCTTGTCGTTGGATTCATAGGCGGCCAGGGCGGTGACATCCCGAACGCTCCCGTCGGAGTAATGCGCCTGAACGAGCAGTCGCTGGGTGCCGCCCTTGGGATATCGCCGTTCCGCCGGGAACGTGGTGATGCGTTGCAGCGTGGGTTCTTCCGGCCCCGTGTAGGGCATGCCAGCCCGTTGCCAACGCACCAGGATCTGATGCGTCTCGGAGTCCCGCGCGAACCGCTGCCCGCCTTCGTGCGGTACCGTATTCAGCGGCTTCTGCACCAGCAGGCTGTCCTCGGGTGCCGCCGGGAACGTTCGACGTCCGCGCGCCTCGCGCACCAGTTCGGCATAATCCGCCTGGGGATCGTAGGAAAACACCGAGAGCTTGAAGCCGTTCTGACCTTCCGGTTTGGAATGGCAGCCGCCAGAGGCGCAGCCGGCCTGATTCAAACGCGGGAGCACGTCCCGCACAAAACTCGGCGTCATGGGTTGGGTCGGGTCTCCCTGGACGGTAACCGGAATCTCGACCTTTTGCCGGCCCCATTGAGCGGTGAGAACACCGGTGCCCGGTCCCTGCGCCACCACCGCCCCGGTGTCGTCCACCCGGAATGGGGCGCGTCGGCTGACCGAGAACTTCACGCCATCCGTGACGTCCACGGCAAATCCATCCGCCAGGGCCGCAGTGATGACCACGCCGTGGCGCGGCGAATCGGCCGACAACTCCAACTGCGCCGGCTCGGCCGACAGCGAGCGAACCGACGAAGCGGCGAGCGTCAGCTTGCGGGGCGACCAAGTCGGAGGTCGCTTCGGGGAGGACTTGGCCAGGGCGGGCGCCACCGGAGCGGATTCCCCTTCGGTGGGACTGGCGGGAGCGATCTCGGCGATCTGCTTGCCCTCGCCATCCCAAACCCGGATCAAACCGGTCTGACTTCCCGCGGCGACCCGCTGTCCGTTGGGCGATCCGGCCAGGGAGGGCGCTGCTTCCGGGAGCGTTCCGAAGTGGCGCTCATCGGCCGTGGCGGAACTCTGTTCCCCGGTGTGGGATTTCAACTGCGTGTACCGGAACACCGCGCCGGAATCCGTCGCGGCAAAAATGGCCGTGCCTTCCCCGGGCCAGGCGGCCGCAGTCCACACGGCGGACGAATTTCCCAGCGTCACGATCTTCTCCTTGGTGGCGATGTCCCAGACCTTGAGTTGCCGATCGGCGCCGCCGGAAACCACCAGGGTCGCATTGGTGTTGAAGGCCGCCGACAGCACCTGAGCCGTGTGCCCCTCCAGCACGGCCACTTCGGTTCGCGCCTGGGGATCCCACACTTTGACCAACTGATCTCCCCCCGCCGTGACCAACCGCTTTCCGTCCCGGCTGTATTCCACGGCGAAGACCGTGTCGGCATGCACCTTCCAGGACTGCCTGGGCTTCGCGGGATCCGCGACGTCCCAGAGCCGCAAATAGCCCGGGCGACCATTGCCACCATCGGCGGCCACCAACGTGCCGCCGTCGGGAGAAAAGGTCAGTGCTGTCACCCGACCCCGGAGCCCGTTGGTGATCTCTCGCCCCGCTTGAAGCGAATCCGCCGACCAGAACTGCACCCGCCGAAATCCACCGGAGACGATCCAGCGTCCGTCCGAACTCCATGTCAGGGACTGAACGGCATCGTTCTGCGCCGTGACCTGATGCCGCAAGGACGCGTTGGTCGCGCTCACCTCATAGAGCGCCAGCACCCGACCCCGACCGACCGCGAGCTGGGAGGAATCCGGCGACCAAGCCAGGGCCAGCACCGGCTGCAGATTCGTCGGCCAAGGAGCCAATTCGAGGGTCATCAGCGGTTCTTCCTCGTCCAGCGCGGACTGATCCCAGACCAACCCCCGCTTGACCCATTCCTGGACGGCCTTGATCTGGGCGGGTTCCAGTTGCTTCTTGGGCGGCATGTGGGGATCCGCGCCTTCCTTCAGAAAGAGGACCAGTTTGCTGTCGTCGGGACGTCCCGGAACCGCTGCCGGACCTTCGTCGCCACCGCGCAAAATCAGTTCCCGCGAGATCAGGGAAAGGCCGCCCTTCTGCTTGGTTTCGCCGTGACAGGAGAAGCACTCGGCCTGCAGGACTCGGAGGGCAACACGGGCTGTGGAGTCCGCCGCAAACGCTGTCAACCACAGCGGAGTCCCGAGGACTCCCAGCAGCCACCAGCGAATGAAGCGCGACCCGCACATTGGTATCGGGGAAGCATGCCGCTTTCCCGGATCCGCTGGCAACGATCCAGCCCGCTGGCAAAATTCAGAATTTTTGACGGAACTGAAGGGGGAGGTTTAACCGCAGATTAAGCACAGATTCCCGCAGATTTTTGGGATCGTTTTCAAAGCCGGAAGCAGAGCCAAGCCAAGAACCGTGGACCGTTCATAAACACGCCGGCACCCAAAGTCCCACCCAGAAAAAGAATCTGCGTAAATCTGTGCCTAATCTGCGGTTACCCCTCCCCCTCTTCGAGGCAACAACCTCCTCCGCGGAAATCAAAGTGACTTCAGGAATAGCAGGTGAGGCCAAAGAAGGTTTGGAACCGCAGATTAAGCGGGTATGTGGTTTGTCAATTGGCGCGTGAGAAAACCGGAGGGAAAATCGTCTGTGGGCCCGTCGTGTTGACTGCAAGAGGGTGTGGAAAACGGGCGCCAGCCCCAAGGTTTGGAAAGGAGAGAACGGTAAGGTTGATCCTCGACCGTCCTCCCCTCTCCGTTTCTTGGGGGGCGAATTCTTTCCGCCGAAGGCGGCTCTTTTCA
>JAFLEF010000104.1 GCA_017309115.1 Verrucomicrobiota bacterium
AGCGCTCCAGTCCCGCCACCTGCGGGTGACTCACCAACTGGAGAGCCGGATGCGGGAGATCCGCACGTCCGGTTCGGAGGGAGGGGTGGGGTCAATCCCCCATCCCTACCTCTATAAACGCTTCGCGATCCCCTTTCTCCCTTTCTCACTCTCTCCCCGTCTCCCCGTCCCCTTCCTGTTTTCATGATTTCCAGATTCGATTCTTCCCTCCCTTCGCCTTCCCGCCAGATCTCTGAACCTTCCTCACCACCAACCTCCCACTTCACAAGGTCCGCCCTCAGCTGCCAATGCTACTTTCGTTGCAATGGCCAATATTGGACAAGTTGAGAGGACGACTGTTCCCTTGGGTCGGATGAAGTTGACGCATCGGCGTTATGATCTGGCTCTGCGACATCGCTGGGCCATTGCGACCGACCTGAATCAGGGCGGTGGCAAGTCGCTCTACCCGGTGGTCTTCGTGGAGTTAACCGACGCGCAAGGGCGCACCGGTCTGGGCGAGGCTTCGCCCTCGAGTCAGTATCACGAGACTCACGCCACCGTAACAGCCTTCCTCCAGCGCGTGGATGCCGCCCGACTCTCGTTTGATGATGTGGCGGGAAGCATGGCCTACTTAGAGACGGTCGCCCCGGGGAGTTACCCGGCCAAATGCGCCCTCAACCTCGCGCTCCTCGATGGCGCTTCCCAAGCCGCTGGCCAACCACTCCACTCCTTTCTGGGTCTGGGATTTCGCGAAGCGCACCACGCCACTTCCTTCACCATCGGCATCGATTCCCCGGAAATGATGGCCTCCAAAACGCGCGAAGCGGCGTCCATGCCGGTGCTCAAGATGAAGCTGGGCAGTCCGGCCGACCGGGAAAATTTCGCCGCCGTTCGTTCCGCTGCGCCCCGCAAACCCATCCGGGTGGACGCCAACGCTGGTTGGAAGACCAAGGAGGAAGCGCTCGAAAACATCGAATGGCTGGCCCGGGATGGGTTCATTCAGTTCGTCGAGCAACCCATGACGGCCGAGACCCCGGAGGCGGATTGGACCTGGCTCAAGGCCCGCTCTCCGTTGCCGATTTTCGGTGATGAATCGTATCAGAGCGCGGCCGATGCCGAGCGTTGCGCTCAGTGTTTTCACGGGGTCAACGTCAAGCTGGTCAAAACCGGCGGTGTCTCCGCTGGAAAGGCCGCCCTGGAAGCGGCGCGGGCGCGTGGACTGAAAACCATGCTCGGCTGCATGATCGAAAGCTCCATTCTGATCACTGCCGCCGCCCATCTGGCCGAACTTACCGACTACCTCGATCTGGACGGAAATCTCCTCATCACCAACGACCCCTATCAAGGCGTTGGCTGTACCGCCGGTCTGCTGTCGTTTCACTCGCTTCCCCACCCCACCGGCCTGGGAGTCGCGACCCGCCCGGGCGTCGCGTCCTAGTCCGCACAAGATGGTTGTCGCTGATCGATCGGCGGCCGGGGCAACTCAGGTCGGTTTGTCGATCGCTCCAAAACGCCGCAGGATTTGATCAACCTGCCCGTCGCCGGTCGGAAAGACGGCCTCCCGGACTTGCGCTCCCGCTTGGAGCAGCGTTTCGATGATGGTCGGATGCGCCAGTTTGGGTTCGTTGATGGCCGACCAAACCGCGCACCCGAGGACAGTGCCGCCATAGTTGTTCTGGATGTCCAGCGGCGACTTGTGGCGTATGAGTAGCCTGACGATTTCCAGTTGTCCGCGGTTGACCGCCCAGTGGAAGGCGTTCAGGCCCGTCGCCATGCCTCCAGCCGGGTCCATCCCGTGCGCCAACAAATGCTCCGCGACTTCCAGTCGGCCATTGAAACAAGCGCAGGTGAACGTCTCTTTCAACGCGTCCGGCTCAGCACGAAACAAACCGGCCTCGTGCCACCGGAGGATCGGACTGGTCGAGCCATCGGCGCCGTTGGAAAACAATGGATCTAGCCGGGCGAAGTCACCGGCGAGAAGTCCGACCACGGCATCGGCAAACGACAGGGGAGGCGGACTCCCGATTTTGTCTTCCGGCTTGTCGGCCATCGCGCCGTGCTGACGGAGCAGTGCGGCGATCTCGTGGTGGCCTCGTCGCATGGCCCACGCGAGTGGAGTGGCCCACGGTGGATCGTCAGGGCGCGTCGGTTGTGCCCCGCGAGCGAGCAACAGTTCCGCCATCGCCTTCTGGCCAAACTTCGCCGCCCAACCCAGCGGCGTGGAGCAAAGGTCCTCGTCGCGCGCGTGCAGGTCCGCTCCGTGGTCCAGGAACAGCGTGGCCTTTTCCACGTCCCCATTTCGCGCAAACTGATGGAGCGGCGTGATGCCCAGCCAGTCGGGGGCACTCGGATTCATGCCGTGCTGAAACAGCAGCTCGTTCAGCTCGCGTGTCTTTGCGCCGACAGCCCAGCCGGGGAACTCAACGCGGCGCGGAAGGTCGGGCTGATAACGCAACATCAAGCGCACGAAGGATTCCTTACCTTCGCTGGCCGCGTTGGCGAGGGCCTCGGGATTATTGGCCAGAGCCGGGTTGGCGGCGAACACCGCTGCGGCCGTGAGCACATCCCCGCTGTAGGCAAGCAAATGAATCGCTCGCGCCGCTCCATGCGAGCAGAGCAGCTCCACCAGTTCCATGTTGGGACGGGTGGAATAACCGGCCGAACCCAAGGCGGCGCTCAGGGTGTCCGCGGAGCTTTCGATCTCCACGTTGGGGTGCGCACCGTGCTTCAGCAGAAGCTTGACGATTTCCAGGTGCCCCCGGACGACTGCGGAATGCAGCGCATGGCCGTCGGGCGCGATGCCTTCTTCGGGCAGATTCGGATCCGCCCCCCGTTCCAACAGCAATTGCACAATCTCGAGGTGACCACCGGCGGCGGCGTTCTTAATCGGCGCGCCCGCACCCACGTAGTAGCCGGAGTAGTCCGAGAGGCGGTTCACGAGTGCGGGCTCCTGATCCAGCAGTGCGCGCACCCTCGGGAGGTCCCCGGTGGCGCAGGCCATTCCCAGGTCAACCTGCGCGCCGTGATTCACCAAATGCCGGTAAACTTCTTCAGGCTTGGTCGGCCAGTCTTTCGGCACGTCACGCCACCCGCGAAAATGGTAGTCGCCGTTGGTCAGATGGATGGGCCGGGCGCCGTCAGTCCGATGGGCGTTGAGATCCGCCCCGCGCTGCACCAGTTCGTCCACAAACTCCAACTGGCGGGTCATCACGGCCCAGTGGATGGGCTGGTTGGAACGCGCATCGCCGGCATGGAGCAGATCTGGAGCGGCATCCAGCAGACCGCGCAACTTGGCGAGGTCGTGCTCACGGATCGCTGCCGCGACGGGTTCGCCCCGCGGCGAAGCGCCAAAACGTTCGGCAAACTTCGCCTCGAGCAACCGCTCCATTTCCAGGTAACCCCGGTCGCGGGCGATGTCGATCAGACGGTCGTTCACCGCGAGGCCAAACGGATCGGGGTCGTGTTCCAACAGCAGCGCCGCAATCTCCAGGCGATTCTCCCGCACCGCAAAGTAGAGCGGCTTGCGGTAGTGGTAATGGCAACGCGCCAAGGAAGGATCCTTCGCCAGTAACCGCCTCACCGTGTCCAAATGCCCATTGAGGCAGGCGGAGAAGATCTCCCAGACATCGGTGCCACGGCCAGTTGACCATTTGAGCGGCCGCTCGCTCTTGAGTTCCTCGGGTTGGGTCATGACCGGATTCTTCCTTCATTCACTCCGCAGCGCCATCATCGGATCCACCCGCGCGGCACGCCGAGCGGGCAGCCAGCAGGCTACCAGACCCGTGACCGCCAAAATCAGGGTCACAGCCATCAATGTGAGCGGATCGGTGGCGCTCACCTCGAACAACAGCGATGCCATCGCCCGGGTGGCGACCAGCGCGAACCCAAGACCCAGGACCAAACCCACCAGCACCAAGCCCATGCCTTGACGCAGAATCAGGGCGGTCACTTCGGCCGCTGGGGCGCCCAGCGTCATCCGCACGCCAATCTCCCGCGTGCGTTGGCAAACGACGAACGACATCACGCTGTAAATCCCCACCACCGCCAACCCCAACGCCAACAGCGCAAAGCCACCCAACAGAATCAGATTCGCCCGGCGCGGCGTCGTCGTAGCGTCGAGCCGTTCCCGCAGCGGCATCAGATCATACAGCACCAGGTTGGGATCAAGAGCCTGGACTTGCTCCCGCACAGCCCGCGCCATGCCCCCGGGATCTCCGGCACATTTAAGGGCCACGCTGACAAACCCCGGATCGTGCTCCCAACCCAACAGGTAAATCTCCGGCGTTACCTGGCCCTCAAAACCGTCCTGCCGCACGTCCGACACCACGCCAACAATGGTGTAGGTACCACCACGCCCCGCGAAATCATTCAGTTGCCGTCCCACGGGGGACACTCCCGGAAAATACTCCCGCGCAAATTGCTCGTTCACCACCACCGCCCGCTGAGTGCGGTCGGCGGAGGTGAAGGCACGCCCCTGCCGCACCGGCATTCGCAACGTTTCAAAATAGTTCTCGGTGACCGCGGCGAGACTGACCGCCGGACGGCCGGCGTAGTTCTCGCGAGGTTCGCCCGCCACCGACACGGCGGACATAATCGAATAGGGACTCAGCGGTAGATGACCGGTCAGGGCCACTGATTCGACGCCAGGCAATCCACTGAGTTTCTCCCGTAACTGCTGGAAAAAGACCCCGCGCGCTTCGGCACTCGAGTACGGGCCGTCGGCTAGATTCACCTGGAAAGTGAGTAATCCGTCCGGCTCGAAGCCTACATCCACGCTGCGGAGGCGGACGAAGCTGTTGATGAGCAGTCCGGCACCAACCAGAAGGACCAAGGCGAGCGCGGTCTCCACGATGATCAGGATGCCGCGCAAGCGATTCCGGCCGCGGCCTTCGCTGACCGTTGAGCCGCTTTCCTTCAAGACGCCATTCACCGGTGTGCCGGCGCTGCGCAATGCGGGCACCAGCCCGAAAATCAGCCCGGTGGCAACGGCCATCACCAGAGTGAACATCAGTACCGGAAGGTCGAGAGCCACCGATTGCAGGTGTTCCCGCCCGGTCAGAACCAACGACGCCAGCAACTGCAAGCCCCACCAGGAAAAGACCAGTCCCAACCCGGCACCGGCCAACGCCAATATCAGGCTTTCCACCAGAAACTGTCGGGTGATGCGCCAGCGAGTCGCCCCCAGTGCCAGTCGCACCGCAATCTCGCGCCGGCGGACAACTGCCCGAGTCAGCAGCAGATTGGCGACGTTGGCGCACGCAATGAGCAAGACGAATCCCACCGCCGACATCAGGACCCACACCGAGCGGCGGACATTGGCCACCAAGTGTTCGTGCAAACCCACCAACTGAATCTTGCCCCCGCCAAAGGGATCCTCCAGACCCACCGGTTGAGGATTAAGTGAGGGTCTCGGCAACGAGTCGGCCCTGGGTGGGGCAGCTTGGGTGACATCAACCGGTTCCCCTGATTCCGCACCGACGGGAAGTTGAGGGGTCAGCAACGGGCTCTCTTGCGGGAACGGCAACCTCACTGGTCCCTCGTCAGGCACCGGCGGCCGGAGGCTGTCCACCGGTGACGACAAACCGCTGGCCGGGCTCAACCCCGGCAGTCCCGGCAGCGTGACGCGACTGGCGATGAGTTGCAGTTCGGCTTGCGCCTGCTCTAGGGAGAAACCCGGCCGCAAACGCCCCAAGGCCTTGAGCAGATGAATGGCGATGGCGCCGTCAGCGGATTCCGACCCACGGACAGCCGACATCGGCAACCAGACTTCGTTCGGTTCCGGGAACTGGAAACTTGCCGGCAACACGCCCACGATGGTGTGGGATAGTCCGTTCAGCGTAAGGGACTGGCCCAGGATGCCGGGGTCGCCTCCGAAGCGACGTTGCCAGAGTCCGTGAGAAAGCAGGGCGATCTGGGGGCCTTGAGGCATTTCATCCGATTCCACGAACAACCGGCCGAGCGCCGGAGGCACGCCGAGCAGGGGGAACAGCGAGGCCGTTGCCGTCCCGCAGCGAACGGGTTCCGCCGGTCCGGAACCGGTCAAAGTCCGATCCTCGCTGCCATACGCCGCGATCAGGGCGAGAGACTCACTTTGCTCACGCCACGCCGCGAACTCCTGACCACTGACCAGAGCGCCACCTCCGATTGCGGGTCTTCCGTCAGGCGGCAGTTCCTTGCGAATCGTCACTAACTGCCCCGGCTGCGGATACGGTAGCGGCCTGAGCAACACGCCATTGACGACACTGAAGATGGCAGTGTTGGCCCCGATTCCGAGCGCGAGCGTGAGCACGGCCACCGCGGTGAAGCCGGGGTTCTTCAACAACTGGCGGAAGGCGAGTTTGAAGTCGTTCATTGAGTTCGAAGCGCCACCATGGGGTCCACTCGGGCCGCGCGGCGCGCGGGGAACCAGCAGGCCAGCAGCGCGGTGGTCAGAAGCAGAATAGCAAGAATGCCCGCGATCAGCGGCTCAGATGCTGGCAAAGCAGGGACGAGGGACGCCCAAAGCCGCGAAATCCACCACGTGCCCACGAGGCCGATTGCGATACCAAGAACGGCCAACCGAAATCCCTGGCCCAGCACCAGACGCAGCACATCACGCCTCTGCGCTCCGAGCGCCATGCGGATGCCGATCTCGCTCTTTCGCTGCGCGACAAACCCGGAAATCACCCCGTAGATTCCGACGATGGCAAGCACTAGTCCGAGCCCGCCGAATCCCGCCAACATCCAGCCGGTCAAAGCGTATCTCGCCAGATCCTGTTCGATGACTTGGACGGCCGGGCGGATACCGTTCACCGGCAATTCGGGATCAAGTTCTGCCACCGCCAAACGGAGGGCATCGCTCAACGTCGCGGGAGGAACGCCACTGCGCAGCAATACCGAAAACTGGTCATTCGGCTCGCGCGCCAAGAGGCGGTAGGTCTGATAGCCACCACCCGAGTTACGGAGATTCGAGGCAAACTTCACGTCCCTCACGACGCCAATAATTTCCTGCCATTCTTTATCCACAGGGTGAGCGATACGTTTACCGAGCGCGCTTTCTCCCGGCCAGAGTCGGGCCGCCATAGATTCGTTGATGACCGTCCGGATCGGGCCAGTGAGGTCCGCCTCTGTGAACGTGCGGCCCGCCACCAAGGCAATGCCCATGGCATCGAAATATCCGGGGGTGACACCATTCACATCACGCATCGGTTCAGTACCAGGCTCCGGCGGAGGTTTCCCTTCGACGACGAAGCGCTGCCCCCAATTGAATCCCTGGAATGGAAGGGACAGTGCCAGTGCACTTTGGTTAACCCGACTTCCGCTACTGGGGGTAGTTGAAGAATGAGAGGGGTGGTTTTGTGGGGGTTTGGAAGGGTGGCGGGCCCAAAGTCGCCACTACAATGGCTGGATTGGGCGAGGGTGATCAGTTCGG
>JAFLEF010000105.1 GCA_017309115.1 Verrucomicrobiota bacterium
CCCAATGCCCATTTCCCCGATTATCAGCATGTTTGAGGACCTTACGCGGCAAAATCCCGGTGCCGGCTGACTCCTACCGGAATTTCAAACCGCCAGGATCTCACCAATTTCACGCCGCCGCCCACACGAGGAGATGGTCTTGGGTCTCTCTCGCATTTCTGTCGAGGCTCGATACCAGGCCGCTTCAGCCTTGCGTGACCTGGGCTCGCAGGCCCAGCCGGCCGTGCCTGCACTCATCGAGGCGTGTGGTGATTCTGTGTATATGGTTCGTATCTCTTCCATTCGAGCGCTCGGCCGGATAGGCGCTGGGGCAAGCAATGCCATTCCAAGATTGCGGGCCTTACTTCAGGATGGAGATTCCATGGTGCAGCGGGCTGCCGCCGACGCAATTCAGAGGATTGAGGAACCTTGAACTCGCCGGGGAATCGCCGACTTTTCCCCCTATCCGCGGTTCAATCACTGAATCGGGATCATGACTTCGTTGCGGCAGAGGAAGCCGGGGATCCAGGGGGGATCGAAGTAGGCAAATTGCGGGTCGCCTTTGGCGGTCAGTTTTCGCTGTTCCAGCCAAGCGCGGAGTTCCTGGGTCGCCTTGCCGTCGGGTCCTTGCTGACCGCCCTTGAACCGGAGGACCGCGTAAGTCGCCGGCGGCATCTCCCGCACCACAACCTGGTCGTTGGCCGGGGCCGGTGGGTTGGTCAGGGTCTCCGGCAGGACGAACGCCATTTGAGCGTTGGTGGTGCCCTCGCCGACCATGAAGACCGGTGTGGTCATGGCGATTTTCTGTTCGGTGGCGTTGCCTTTGGAGATGTAGCGGAACAATCGCATGAAGTCGTCGCCGCCCTGCTGGGTCTCGGCCACACGCAGGGCTGGATACTCCCGGAGTTCCACTCGGCCGTCCTTCTCTACGACCCGGTAGGGCGCGCTTTCGTAGCCCGCTCGGGTGACGGCGCATCCGGTCCACACCAACCCGGCCAGGGCCACCGCGCCCACGGTCATCCATATCCGCTGCTTCATGGTTCAGAGTATGCCGGATGCTGGGAGAGGCAATGCGGCGTGGGGATAAGCTGAGAGCTGAGAGCTGAGAGGCAAAGCGGGAAGGCGAGAGGCGGGAAGCGGTAGGCGGGTGTCTCGGCGAATGATGATTCGGGAGTCCACGAGGGAACGGTTCCGCGGAGCGTCGCCTCACCGGTTGGGAATGCTGAGAGGTGGGGTGGAGTGCCGCGTCGATTCCCGATGACGCGAACGGCTCGGTGGAACCTCGCCCTACCTCTCAGGACCGTTCTGAAACTCGTCAAATTCCGCCAGTTTGAAATCCACCACATTTATCCCCTGGATTGGGGAAATCTTCTTAAATCAGCAGCGTCAGCTCTTCTTCCTTCTTCGGCGTCTTCTTCCCGTTGGTCACATGAGTTTCCTACGTTCAATCGACGTCTTGAGGCTGGCCAGGTCACCCTACCAGTGCCTTCTCGCAACACTACATCGTGGTGAATTCTAAACCGGCGGATTCTGACGGTTTTCACGCCGGCGGCGACACCCTACCGGGATTACCGCACCTCAGCCTTCCCTCCCTGTTTTCCTGTTTTCCAGATTCCTTCGTCTGTCTCGCCCAGGGAAACGGAGTTGCGTTACGTTCGTCCGATGCTGACCAGCCATTGCCGTTCGGCCGGGCTGCGCCGGCCCACCGGGGACGGCCCGGCGGTCCATCCCTACCGTTACTGCTTGCCCGCCCCGCGGGGTTCCCAGCGGCCGACGGGAAAACCGTCCCGATAGGAGATCACAAACCTGCCCCGATATGTCAGGAACTTCAGATCTTCCCGACGTTGGAAGTCCGACGGCCCAGAGCGTCGCCAGGATTCGGCAGTGCCTGGACGCAAGCCAGCGCCCGCCACCGACCGCACAATCTCGGTGCGGTCGCCGAGGGCGTGATCGCTGGAACGAAAAGGCGCGCCGTTGAGCTGGGACGTGTCCACCCAGACACCGCGAATCTTTAGTCCCACCGCTTGGAACTGGGCGACTAGATCGCGGGCGTCGGCTACCGGGCAGGTCGGGTCATCGACTCCATGAATCACGACCACTTCGGCGGAAGTTCCCCACGATTTCATTTGCCGCAGGTGCAGCGGGTAACCGACGTAACGTATGAACTGTTGCTCCTCCGAGAGATAGTTCGCTGAGGCAGAATCGCGGCTCCAGCGGGCGTTCAGCGGACTGCCTCCCGGTTCGTTGAACGCGATGTCGTCCGTTAGCCGGGTCATGCCGCTAAGGGCGACGATTCCGGCGAAGGTGCGGGGGGCCAGCTTGTTGGCCATCAGCGCCACATTCGCCCCGCCCGATCCACCGGTGGCGAAGACCCGTCCAGCGTCAAAGGGCAATTGTCGCTCCCTCAGGCGCTGTTCCAGCCAGGCCAGGGCCCGCAGGGCATCCAAGGATTGCAGCCAGCCGAAATCGTAGGGCGGTGAATCGGCGTGGGTGGAGTCAGGTCCGCTTTGCAGATAGTTCACGCACAGGGTTACCACCCGGAACTCCCACGCCAGCACTTCGGGATCGGCGGTGCCGACACAATCCGTGCCGCCCCAGTTGTGCAGGGTCAGCATCATTCCGGTCTCGGGCGTGAGTCGGTCCAACCGGCCTTCGGGATATTTGACACGCACCCGCACCGTGCGGGGCCCGGGCTGGAAGCGCCATTCCTGAGCCGGAAGTTCCACCGTTCCATTGGTCGGGGGAAGCGCGGGCCAGTCGTCCCATGACGCGCAGTGGGCGGTCGGGACAAGAAAAAAGAAGAGACCCAGGATTCCCGCCCAGACCCGATGGCGTGGCGAACGGCCGGTGGCTGCGGAACCTTCCGTGAGTGGTGCGCCAAGGCGTTGGGAAGTCATGGGACTTCCCAGCAAAGCGCGGTGGTTCCGGCGGTCAAGCCTGGCTTGCTGGGGCGTCGGGAGTCTGCGGGAGTCTGCCGACCCTCGGTCTGCAGCGTCAGCGGCGGGTTCGCTGACGTCGCAGGGCCAGCAGGCCCAGTCCAAGGAGGAGTCCGGCGGCGGGAGCTCCCACTTCGGGCGCGGGATCGATATTAATGGCCATGTCGATGACATAGGGGCCATGCGGACTTTGCGGAACCGGGAAGCCTCCGCTCCAGTTCTGACCTTCAGGGATCAGGAACCCACCCACGTTGACGCGTTCCAGATTGGGATCGAGGAAGTCTACGGGGCTGGAACCCTTTTCCCGGAGCGTGAAATCGAGGAAGGACGGCAGGCCGTCGAGAAAGCCCAGCACAGGACCCGAGTCGAAATCGTAGTCATCGGTTTCATGGAAGGTTTGCCCAAACAGAGTGAACGAGAGGGTCAGTCCATCCGTCGGCCGAACCCATTCGGATCCACTGCCGGTGAGAACGGAGGAATCGTAGGTGAAGGAGCCGGTTCCGGTGGCCCCTAGGTAAGGGCCGAAGGTGGCAACGGCAGTGAAGGTTTCGGTGATGAGTCCAGCGGAGGCGGAGCTCCAGACGGCCAGAGTCAGGCTGGCCAAGGCGAAAATGCGTTTCATGAACCTGTTGATGGGTTGATGGAGGATCCGTCCCCGTGGGAACACGGCGCGCCCTGCGGAATGCGGGGTGACGCTGGGAAGTCCCGGTGGGGAAGGAACAGTCCGGGCAAAGTGAGGACGGAATTGTGTTCCACTGCGAGCGGAAAGGGGCGAGTGGGGACAATCAGCTGAGAGCAGGGAGAGGTCAGGCGGTGAGCTCGGCGTTCGCGGCGACTCGCCACGAAACCTGATGAGAAATCCGGGCTAGGGAGAGTCTTGGTTCGAGCCATTTTTGCTCCCGCGAGTGCCGCGAGATAATTCCACCCGAGCACGGCTCCGCGGTGCGGCGCCCCACCGGGTCGCAAGCTGACACTAAGGCATTGCCCTAGGCCCTCGCGCAATCTCCCGCGCCCACGCCGCGACTCTGGCCCCATAGGCAGGTCTTTCGGCCGTTTTAGGATGGGCTCGTGAAGTCAAAGGCAAGTTTACCATGCAGCGCAGGTGGGGAAGCAGTTGGAGTTCCGGAGGAACGGAGTTCCAGTTCGATGCGCCAGTTCCGTCAGGATTCGCTTCTGCTGCTGGTGGTGATGGTCTGGTCGCTTGCGGCCATGACCGGGTTTCGGGAGTTGGCCCGTTATGCCCTTACCCCGGGATCGGTGGGGCCGGAGGTTTCGTATTGGCCGGCAGACTCTCAACTCGTTCCGTCCACCGACGCTGCCACTCTGCTGTACTTTGCCCATCCCCGGTGCCCGTGTACCCGGGCGGGCTTGGGTGAGTTGGAACACCTGCTGGCCGGGTGAACTGAACATGAACACGTCCCTCACACTCTCGAAGAGCCCGGTCGATCCGCTGCGAACCTCCGCACCGACCCGCTCCCAGACCCTTTTTCAGGAACAGCTGAACCGCATCTACTGCGGCACCGATCGACTTTTCGGTGGGCTGATGGTGTTTCAGTGGATTGCCGGCATTGTTCTGGCCCTCGCGGTTTCCCCCCGAACTTGGACGGGTGCGGAAAGTGAGGTCCATGTTCACGTTTGGGCGGCCATTGGCCTGGGTGGACTGGTGTCGGTATTCCCAGTGTTCCTGGCGTGGTCCCGGCCGGGTTGGGTTGTGACCCGACATGTCATCGCGGCGGCGCAGATGGTGATGGGGGCGTTGTTCATTCATCTGTCCGGCGGACGCATCGAGACGCATTTTCACATCTTCGGATCTCTCGCGTTTCTGGCGTTCTATCGAGATTGGCGGGTGTTGGTGACGGCGTCCGTGGTGGTGATGGTGGATCACTTTGCGCGCGGTTTGTTTTGGCCGCAGTCGATTTTCGGAGTGCTGACCCCCAGCTCGTGGCGGTGGTTGGAACACACGGGCTGGGTGGTCTTCGAAAACATCTTCCTGATCATGGCGTGCCGGCAAAGCCTGCGGGAAATGCGAGCCTTTGCTGAGCGGCAGGCGGAGTTGGAGTTTCATCGGGATCATGTGGAGGCGATGGTTCAGGAGCGAACGGTGGAACTGCGGCGACAGGCGGAGGTGCTTCAGCAGACCACCGCACAGCTGCAGGCCGGCGAGGAACGATTCCGTTCGCTCAGCGGTGCCTCCCCCATCGGCATTTTCGAAACCGACATCCAGGGACGCTGCATTTACACCAACCGGAAGTGGCAGGAGATCACCGGGCTGATGGCGGAACAGGCCATGGGCGATGGTTGGGCTCAGGCTCTTCATCCGGACGATCAGAATGACGTGTTTGCCGAATGGATTCGGGCGACGCGGAGCGAACGCGAGTTCGATCAGGAATTTCGGCTGATGACGCCCAAGGGGCAGGTGCGTTGGGTCCATGTTCGGGCGCGCGTGCTGCATGACAGCGCCGGCCAGTTTTCGGGTTACGTGGGAACCACCGAGGATATTTCGGAACGTCACTCCCGGGAGACAGAGCTCCGGGCGGCCAAGGAACGAGCGGAGGCCGCCGCGCGCGCCAAGTCGGAGTTCCTCGCCAACATGAGCCATGAGATTCGCACGCCCATGAACGGCGTGATCGGCATGACGGGCTTGCTGCTCGACACGCCGCTGCAGCAGGAACAACGCGAGTATGCCGAAACCATCCGCACCAGCGCTGACTGCCTGCTCACGATCATTAACGACATTCTCGACTTCTCGAAGATCGAGTCGGGCAAGCTGAGCTTCGAACATTTGGACTTCGATCTCCGCGAGATGGTGGAAGGTACCTTGGAACTCATGGCCGGGAAGGCGCAGGCCAGTGGACTCGAACTGACGGGTGAGATTCCCACCTATGTTCCCACGCTGCTCCGGGGCGATCCGAGCCGGTTGCGTCAGATCCTGACCAATCTGGTGGGCAACGCTGTGAAGTTCACCGAACGCGGCGAAGTGGTGGTCCATGTGGGGCTCGATTCCCAAACCGAGACCGAGGTGGAGGTTCGCTTCGAGGTCAAGGACACCGGCATCGGTATCAAGCCCGATACGCAGTTGCGGCTCTTCCAAGCGTTCAGTCAGGCGGATGGTTCGACGACCCGGAAATACGGCGGTACCGGACTCGGACTCGCGATCTCCAAGCAGTTGGTGGAATTGATGCGCGGCCGGATTGGTGTGGAGAGCGAACCCGGTCAGGGCTCAACCTTTTGGTTTACGGTGCGGTTGGAGAAGCAGTTGACCGGTTCGGGGCTCAGCATCGTCTCGCCAGGGCCGCTGGCGGGTCGACGAGTGCTTGTGGTGGATGACAACACCACCAACCGACAGATCCTGCGGCACCAACTTCGTTCGTGGAATCTGCGTCCCGATGGCGCGTCCAGTGGACGTGAAGCCTTGAAGCTGTTGCGAACCGCGGCGGCGGGCGGGATGCCCTATGAGCTGGTGTTGCTGGATATGCAGATGCCCGAGATCGATGGAATGTCCGTGGCCCAGGCCATTCGAGCGGATGTCACCCTTCAGGGAATTCGTTGTGTGATTCTGACCTCGATGGGCCACCGGCCTGATTCCGGCGAGCTTTCGGCGGCCGGTGTCGCGGCGTACTTGGTCAAGCCGGTGCGCCAGGCCCGATTGCTTGATTGTCTGGAATCCGTGCTGAACCAGGTTCACGCCCCGGCGCCAGCACCTTCAATGTCGGGTGGCGTTTCTGATTCGTCGGAAGAGGTCGAAGTTCGGGAACTGCGAATTCTGCTGGCCGAGGACAATTCCACCAATCAGAAGCTGGCCCTCGCACAGTTGCGCAAGTTGAACTTCCAAGCGGATGCGGTGGCCAATGGGCTCGAGGTTTTGGAAGCAGTGACCCGCAAACCCTACGACGTGATTCTGATGGACTGTCAGATGCCCGAATTGGATGGCTACGAAGCCACCCGGGAGATTCGCCGCCGCGAACAGGATGGCGAACCGCTGGCGAGTTCCGGACGGATTTACATCATTGCCCTCACGGCGAATGCCATGCAGGGCGATCGAGAGACGTGTCTCGCCGCCGGCATGGATGACTATTTGAGCAAGCCTATCCGTCTGGGCGAACTGCAATTGGCTCTCGCGAATACTCAGAATCCCACCGTTTTGGAAGTCGCCTACAGCGGGGCGGCTTGAGAAATCAGCTGAGAGCTGAGAGCTGAGAGCTGAGAGGCAAGACAGAAGGCGAAGCTTGGTAAGGCGAGGCTCTGCCGAGCCGTTCGTGTCGCGGCGGAGAAGATGAATCTGGAAAACATGAAAACAGGAAGGGGACGGGGTGCGCGAAGCGTTTATAGAGGTAGGAATGGGGGATTGACCCCACCCCTCCCTCCGAACCGGACGTGCGGATCTCCCGCATCCGGCTCTCCAGTTGGTGAGTCACCCGCAGGTGGCGGGACTGGA
>JAFLEF010000106.1 GCA_017309115.1 Verrucomicrobiota bacterium
TGCACCAGGGAAAGAACCGGTCATAGCTCGCCGAGGGAGCCCCCAGTCAACTCAGTACCGCCACTTCGCACTCCAAGCCAGTTTCTTTCACCATTAGCCTCCTCACAGGAGGTGGGCGCTGTTTTCCAGATTCATCCCTTCTCCTCGAGGCGAAGCAACAAGGCCTGGACGTCACCCCGTGAACGGCTCCGCAGAGCGTCGCCCTACCGCTTCCCGCTTCCCGCTTACCCGCCTCACGCCGCAAGATACTCCACATGGTCTCCGTTAACCGGCGCCACCGTGGCCTTCCGCTTGGCCGCCACGGATCCGGACGAGAGCCGCTTCGGCAAACCATTCACCAAGGCCTGCTGCACGGCCGTGACGTTAATCGGCTTCGCTACGTAATCATCCATGCCCGCCTTGAGGCACAGTTCCCGATCCTCCGGCATCGCGTTCGCCGTCATGGCCACGATGCGCACATGCTTGCCACTGGTCTCCGAGGAGCGAATCCGCCGGGTGGCCTCATAGCCGTCCATCTCGGGCATCTGGCAATCCATGAAGATCAGATCGTACGGCAGACGATGCACCGCCTCCAGCGCCGCCACTCCGTTGGCCGCGAGCGCGGGATGGTATCCTAACTTCTCCAGAATCTTCAGAATGAGCTTCTGGTTAATCGGCGTGTCCTCCACCACGAGAATCCGACCCGGGTATTGGGAAGCGAAGGTCTGTTCTCCCGGGCGCGCTGCCGGGGCCTGCGCCACGTGGCGCCGCTTGGCCACCGGTTCCTCGCCCAGCACACCCGCCAAGGCCTCATGCAATCGGGCCGGCTTGAGCGGCTTCACCAGCCACGCCGAGATTCCCATGGCCCGCATCTCATCCGGATGCAACCGCTGGCACATCGAAGTCAGTACGACCAATTGCGTGTTGGCGAGCAATGGATTGCCCTTGATGGCCTGAGCCAGTTCCAGGCCGTTCATTTCGGGCATCTGATAATCGAGCAACACCACATCCACCGGATTGCCGGTCTGGGCGGCGCGCTCCAGAGACCGCAAGGCGGCCGAAGCGTTGCTGACATTCGCCACGACATCCATGTGCCAACTGGCCGCCTGATACTCAAGAATGCGGCGGTTGGTGGCGTTGTCGTCGACAATGAGCACGCGGACCCCCGTGAAATCGCGGCGCTCAGCCGGCGGACGCAACCGGGATCCGACTTCACCCGAGCTGCGACCAAAGCGAGCGGTACACCAGAACTCCGAGCCTTTGCCGGGTTCGCTGAACACCCCAATCTGACCATTCATCATTTCCACCAGTCGGCGACTGATCGCCAATCCGAGTCCCGTGCCCCCGAAGCGGCGCGTGGTGGAATTCTCCGCCTGGACGAACGGTTGGAACAATCGAGAGACCGCTTCCTGGGTCAGACCGATTCCCGTGTCGCGCACCACGAAGCGCAACTGGCAATCCTCGGACGTCTGTTCCACGACACTGACCTCGATGAACACCTCGCCTTGTTCCGTGAACTTCACCCCGTTGCTGGCGAGATTCAGCAGCACTTGGCGGAGCCGGCCCGGGTCGCCCCGGATGAACTGCGGCACCTCCTTGTGCACCAAATAGGCGAGCTCAATGCCCTTGGCCTCGGCCCGTTCCACGAGGAGGTCCAGACTACTCTCCAGGCAGTCCCGCAGGTCGAAATCCACATGCTCAAAGTTCAGCATGCCCGCCTCAATTTTCGAGAAGTCCAGGATGTCATTCAGAACCGTGAGCAATGCCTGGGCACTGGTGGCGGCCAGCGAGGCGAACTCCCGTTGTTCCGTCGAAAGGGGGGTATCCAGCAGCAGATTGGTCATTCCGAGAATCCCGTTCATCGGGGTCCGGATTTCATGGCTCATGTTGGCGAGGAACTCGCTCTTGGCCTGATTGGCCGCGGCGGCCTCGGCCTCGGCTTTCCGACGCTCAATCACTTCCTGTTGCAATTCGCGGGTACGTTCCTCCACGCGCAGTTCCAAGGCATCCTGACTGGCCCGCAAGGCGTCCTCGGCCCGTAACCGTTCGCGCACTTCAACCTGCAATCGTTCGTTCTTGCGGGACAGATACAGGGAGAACAGGACCGCCGCGGCGATGACGACCAGCAAAATGGCGAGCGCAATGGTGAGGCGCTGAGCCGTCCACCACGAAGCCCGCTCCAGAACCACCAACGCTTCGGTTCCCTCCACCAGGATCCGGAAATTGCGAACCTCACCATTGTCCGTGCTCAACGGGTCGTAGACGCCAGTGAATCCGATCGTGCTGCCCATCGGAATGTCGGCCAGAAGCGAGTGCGCCGTCGGCGACGGCACCACCACGTCAAAAATCTGTTCACCCGCCTGAAGGCTCAGACCATAGCCCTCGCGGTGAAATCCCTGACCGATGAGCCGCGCCGCGCCCTTGACCAGGCGTCCATCCAACGTCTCGGAGAGGGGATTCTCGGTGAGAAACTCGACCGGATCCGGAAGGTTGGTGACCCCCACCACCCGAAAGATCGGACCATCCAGACCCCGGCGCCCATTCTGGAGCTCGGGAAATCCCACGACATCTACCACCGAACCCACCTTTACTTTGCTGAGACTCGGAGTGTTCACCCACAGTCCAGAAGTCCCGCTCTGCAGAAAGAAGCCCCGCTTTTCGCGCACCAACACCACGACCCCGTTGACCCGAACGCGATGGTCGGACTTGGTGGTGGGACTGAACTGCAGCATGGCGTCCAACGGCGACAGCGCGATCGAGAACGGATCCTTGGGTGCCGCCTGATCCACCCGCACGAAATCAATACTGGGAACCAACAACTGAACGCCCGTCAGTTGCTGACGTTCATTGGTCAGAAGGCTGTAAACGCCCCGGACCTGAACCCGACTGTCCACCAGAGAATCGGCCAATCCGGGAGTCCGGGGAAATCCCGCCACTAGCACCTGAAACCGTCCATTCCCGGCATCCAGAATCATCCGAACCCGGTCATCCAGCGGATCCTCACTGGCCGGTCCCACCTTCCGCACGACTCCTTTGGCCTCCACCCATCGGTTTTCGAACGCCGCGTAGGCCGTGACATCTGGCGTCACCGTCAGCGGACTCGGAAACTCACCTTCGCCCAACTGGCGAATCCGGGGCATCCCACCCGGTTTCCGCGGAGCGATAATCGGAGCCAGGTTTCCGGCCTCGGTTTTCCCTTCCAATTCAATTCGCTGACCCGCCTTTAGGCCTAACGTCCGCATCTGTTCCGGCGAGCCGCCTTTGACATAGATCCCGCCACTGTTGTCCTGCAGGAACAGGGAGTAACTGCTGGGATGAACGTAGGTGATGACACCCTCGACCCGGACCATTTGTCCCTGACTCACTTCCGCCGGCGGAAGCGCTTTGATCTGAAGAATGTTCGTCAGGAGAACCGGCAAGTCGGCGGCCAATCCAGCGAAGACGGCGAAGAGACAGAGGCACAGCGCCACGCTGCCGCGACGGGAACGAGCGCCCCTTCCGGCGAAGGACTCACCAGACGCAGTCCGCGGACCCGGCGGGCGATGGGCGACAGTGGAAGGGGTCTTCATGATCCTAGTGAGTTTGAAGTTTGGATTTGATGGCCTCGAGAATGGGCCGGACCCGCTGGAATTCGCGCTCCAGTTCCTGAACCTGATGGGACTGTTCCGGCAGGTCGTGACCGGCCGATTTCTCCAGGCGATGCGCCGCGTGTTCTAGGTCGGTCAACCCAAAGATGCTGCTACTCCCCTTTAAGGAGTGCGCGCCCCGTTGTAGGACCGGTTGCCATTCCGCCCGACCCGCAATGCGTTCGAGCTCGGCTAACCGAAGCGGGGTCTGCTGGGTAAAATCATCCAGCAACTCGATGATCGAGTCCGCACCCAGGTCATCGGCAAGTTGACGGACGAATCCCCACACGACGGCGTGGGTGGCGGTCGGTTCCGGATCCTCGACTTCGAGGGCCGGATCACCGCCTCGAGTCCAAATGGCGGTCTCCGCCCCGCTCTCGGCCGCGTCCAGTGGGGCGCCCGGACGCGTCAGTCGGGAGGCGCTGACGAAGGAACCGCTCCCGAAGGAGGGCTCGCAGTAGGTAGCAGTGCTCATGGTAGGGAAGGCTTTAGGATGCAGTTTCAACACGAACATCGGGAGCGACCACCAGGCATACTCCAAGGCCGCCGGATCCCGGGGTTTGGCGGGACCATTCGGTTTGGGCTTGGTTGGGATTCTTGGTCATGGCCTCTCGTTGTTCGTTGCCATAGTGGCCATGGCGAAAGAGCCGACAATTGGCGGGAACAGCCGACGCTCGTGAGTGAAGTTCAGCACCCCGCTAGGGAATTCACCTAGTTACCGTCCCTCGCCACCTCCAACCCAGACTCCCCATCAGGCGGCCGCCCCACCCTCAACCTCATGGATCCCAGTGATTAAGGACCCACCACCCACCTACACTCGCAACGTAATGCTACCCGGAACATGCGCTGGGCGGGTGTGGGTCACTAGGCGGGAATAGGGTTTCCAGCCTTGGTTCCACTCGTAGGACTCCAAACCGCTGAACCGCTTTTTGTAGTCCATGCTCGAAGGTTTCAGCAGCGAGTAACCCGGATAATACAGTTCGACGCCGTTTTCCCGGGCAAACTGAATCTCCTGCAGCATGGTGAACAGACCCAAACTGCGCTGACTCCATTCCGGATCGAAGAAACCATACAAACTGGCCACAGCCTGATGTCCCTGGGCCAGATAGCTCACCGCAATCAGGCGATGGCCCGCGAACACATTGAACTCCAGAGCCGGCACGGGAATGCAGGACGGATCGGGTCCGACAAAGTCATCCAGCGCGTTGGGAATGCTTTCGGTGAAGCGTTCTTTGTGACGATGGAAGAGCTCCCGCCGTTCGTCATCCACCGCCGCCACTCGGCGAACCACTCGCAAATCCTGGTTCTTTCGCAGAATTCGACGCTGACTCTCAGAGGGCTGAAAATCGCTCAGGCGCAGCCGCAGATGAAGTAAGGGAGTGATCTCGCCGCGCCAATGGAGCACCGCCTGGCGAAAGAAGGTCGTGCCCAGATACCACCAGGCGCCCGCCCAAAGTTCATCCACGACCTGGGAAGGCACTGACCAACTGGCAAAGACATCTTCCAATTGCGCCCGCACGACCACTAACAAACGAAGCTCCGCGTCCGCGTCAATGCCGAAGGAGGAAATCCAACGCGCAAAGTGAGCGAACCGATACAAGTCCCGCCGGATGCAGCGCTCCGACGCTCTTGGGTTCGCTCCAGCCAAGGCTTTAGGCCCAATTGCTCCCGGGTGATCCCAACAAAATCACGGTACCACCTCCAGAGCCCCATTGGGACTAACGCGGACTTCCCGGGCTTGGGCCGGGACGGCATGCGTGGTGGTCTGGCCGCCCGGCCAGCGCACCTGCAACTCCGCCGAGCCACTAGGCCACGCCAGCACGCTCACTGCACTGTCCTGCGACCACCAACCCGACCCACCATGGATCTCCCGCGCCGGTCCCGGCTGGTTCTTCGTCCCCAAGCGCACCACCGCCCCGATCGCGTTGCCATTCCCGGGCAAGCCCAGCAGGCGCACCCGCAAGCCCGCTTTCGCTCCCTGATTCCGATACAACCGAACGGGGCCCGCATTCTGCGCCACCACCAAGTCCACCCGTCCGTCCCGATCAAAGTCTGCCAGCGCCGAACCCCGGCCTTCCCCGTAGATCGTCACGCCGCTTTCCGCTCCGCTCAGAGCCCGCAGTTTTTCTCCGCCTTGGCCTTGGAGCCACACGCCCCGACCGGCGTCCATTCGACCCGTCTCCCGATCCACTCCGAAAAAGTTCTGACTCAGCCACACGTCCTCCCGGCCGTCGCCGTCCACATCTCCCACGTTCACTCCGAACACGGGCGATACCTGCGCTTCCAATGGCAGTGCCTGTCCCTCCAGTCGGGTTCCCCGGTTCCACCACACCGTTGAGTCCAGCGTGTTCACTGTCCGCCGTTCCAAGCGTTTCAAGCCGTCCCCGTAAATCTGTTCCAAACTCGCTTCGCCGTAGCTGCGGTAACTCGTGAACCGACCCGCCACTTCCGGCACCGCCTGGCCCACCGTTCGCCAGTCCCGACGCGGCACTTCCCGGTCCCCTTCCCGGTAACTCTCCACCACCTCCCACGTCCCGTTCCCATCCACGTCCCCATGCCACACACTGGGTTCCACCCGGCCTTCGTAAACCGTGTTCCGACCCCAGTTCCCCACCACCAAATCCAGGCGCCCGTCGCCGTTCAGATCCCCCGCCGTCACCCCGGTCCACAGGCCCTTCGCCTGGCTCACGCCCCACACCTCGCTGTCGTCCTGGAGTTGACCGCTCCGGTTCCCGTAGATCTTCAGACTGTCCCATTCCCGGGCCAGCACCAGTTCCGGAAGGCCGTCGCCGTTCAGATCCGTCCACACGGCGCTGCTGACCAGTCCCAACCCGCGCAATAGCTGATTGCTCCGTTCGTCCGGTGCCCATTGACCGCCTTCCTGCCGCCAAATCTTGGAACTCGTCGACTTCGGATACTTCCCCGCCTCCACCCGACCGCCCACGAACACGTCCAGATCCCCGTCCCCGTCCATATCCGCCACCACCACCGGTCCCACACTCGCCTCCCAGCCCGGCAGTTCCGGTCCGGCTTGCACGTCTCCCAGAAAGATCCCGTAGCTCTTCACTGCGGCTCCGGTTCGGCCTGTTTCGTAGTTCGATTGACCCACCAGAATCGTGCTTGTCCCGGCTTCCACCGACCAGTTCACGATCCCCGTCTGATCCTCCATCACCACTCCACTCCACGCCGCCGCCTTCACCTCTCCAAAGCCGCCCCGGCCGTTCCCGCCCAGCACTCGCAGTCGGCCGCCCCGGCCACTGCCCACCAGCAGGTCTTCCACGCCGTCTCCATTGAGATCCCCCCAGCTCACTCCCGGACCTTCGCTGCTGAGCCGCCGGGGCAACAGCGGTTGCCGTCCAAAGTCATCATACGCCTCGTCCACCGACGTTAGGCCTAACCGTTCACTCACCTCCACCAACAAGGGCTTCACTTCGGGTGGTTTTACCGCAGTCACCGCTTCGGCTCCCGACTCACTGATTTCGTACAGCCGGTTCCCTTGCACTCCCCGCACCACGCTCACCTTCCCGCTCCGCCACTTCACTTCCAGGCTCAGGTTCGTTCCCCCGCCCGCCGCAAACACCCGCAGCGCTTCTCCTCCCGACAGATATCG
>JAFLEF010000107.1 GCA_017309115.1 Verrucomicrobiota bacterium
ACTCCTCATTCGGAACAGCAAGGGACACAAGGACCGGATCGTGCCGCTGCCCACCAGCCTGTACGAGGAACTGCGCCGGTACTGGAGCTTTCACCAGCATCCGCTCCTGCTCTTTCCCAATGTCGGGAAGGGTGAGACCTCTCTGGAAGCCGTGGCCAGGCGCATGCACGAGGCCACCGCGCCGATGTCGTGTTCGGCGTTGCAACGTCTGCTGATCGCCGCACGCAAGGAACTCAACCTTCCGGCCGCCTCAATTCATTCGCTTCGCCATAGCTTCGCGACGCACCTGCTGGAAGCCGGGGCCCATCTGTGTCGCCGCCGGCGTGAAAACCGTCAGAATCCGCCGGTTTAGAATTCACCACGATGTAGTGTTGCGAGAAGGCACTGGTAGGGTGACCTGGCCAGCCTCAAGACGTCGATTGAACGTAGGAAACTCATGTGACCAACGGGAAGAAGACGCCGAAGAAGGAAGAAGAGCTGACGCTGCTGATTTAAGAAGATTTCCCCAATCCAGGGGATAAATGTGGTGGATTTCAAACTGGCGGAATTTGACGAGTTTCAGAACGGTCCTGAGACCATCTGCACACGATCCAGCAGTTGCTCGGCCACAAGCACATCACCTCCACGATGGTGTATCTGCACCTCACCCATCAAACCACCCGCGAAGCTCTGGGCCTGATGGATGAACTCTGCCGCAACCTGCCGCGCTGAGCGTTCGTGCCCTTCGACCACTCCGTTCTGGGGGCGTTGCGTCGATTCCTGCCGGAGTTCCGGGCCTCCCAACCGGCGCTCTCGGCCGATCAACATCGCGCCCTCTGGGCCATCTCCCACTGCCGAACTGCGGCGATGGGCGGGCGAGCTTTGGCCTGCACGGATTGCCGCCAAATCCACTTCGCCTGGCACTCTTGCAATCACAAGGCTTGCCCACAGTGCGGCCGAGCAGCCACGGCTCAGTGGGTCCAACGCGAGCTGCAGAAGCTCGTGGAGGCACCCTACTTCCTGGTCACCTTCACGCTCCCGGCGCAACTGCGGACCTGCTTCTTCGGTCCCTTTGCCAAGGAGGCTTACGATCTGTTCTTCGCGGCCGTCTCGGGCGCTCTCTCGGAAAAGCTGGCGACGGCCAAGGGACTGCGCGCCACCACCAGCGGCTTCACGGCGGTCCTCCACACCTGGAACCAACAGTTAGGATTTCATCCCCACATCCATTGCTTGGTCCCGGGCGCCGGACTCAACGAACGCGGACGTCTCGTGCGCGTGCGGAAACCCGACTACCTGGTCCACCTGCCGCTCCTGCAGGCGGCGTTCCGGGAACACTTGCGAAGACTCTTCCAGGTTCATGACTGGCAGGTCGATCCCGCGGTCTGGGGCAAGGACTGGGGAGTCCACATCCAACCCGCCGGCAATGGCGGTGCGGCTCTCAAGTATCTCGGCGCCTACGTCGCCCGCACGGCCATCAGCGATGGCCGTCTAGTCCGCGTCGACGATCGCACCGTCACCTTTCGGTGGAAGAACCGTGCGGCGGGCAACCGGAGGGAAACCTCCACTGTCCCCGGAGTGGAGTTCGTGGCGCGTTACCTCCGGCACGTGTTGCCGCGCGGGTTACGATCCATCCGATACTACGGCTTCTGTCATCCCGCCGCCCGGGCCAAACGCTTGCGCGTTCAAACTCATGCCGGCGGGCCGGTCCAGTTTGGCGACTCCACCCCGCTCCCCACCACACCAGCACCGCTCCCAGTCTGTCCGTGCTGTCGTCAGCCGATGCGCCTGCTCCTCCGAATCGCTCCCTCCTACCGTCAGCGCGGGCCTCCGGTGATGGGCGTTCCCTCCACCTCGAAACTTCGATGAAACGCCCTCCCGCCAATTTTTGCCGAGCGCGCGGCCGGAGTCCTTTGTCCCGAAGGAATCCCAAGGCCTGCCAGAAACTCTCTGAGCCCTGCTCCCTCGCGCTTCTTCGGGTCAATCATCCAGACACCACCGCTCAAACGTCCTCCCGGGTGTCCTCTCGCCTCGCTGAACCTTCCGCCGCTAGCCCGATTTTCGCCTCCCTCGCGTCCGCTCTACCCGCCGGGTGAAAACATAAGCGCCATCAACGCTCCCCCAAACTCCCGCCCCCGCTAACGCCCCTCACTCCGGGCTTGTTCAACCAAAGGTGTAGTTGCTGGCTCCGATTCGCTCCGCAGCAATACAACCTTGGATGTTAGGCGGCTGATGTCTGTTCATCTAACTGTCTCCGTGTCTGTGTCGTCGGCTCGCGGAGTGCGACGAACATGAGTGAATACATCGCACCGATGGCAAGCCACGACCAAAACACCGAACTCGCCAACTCTCGCTTGGCCCACGGGCCGAGGTCTGGTGGCGCAAAGATGGGCGCGTAGCGCGTGACGTTGGTGTGATTCGGGCTGCCGGTCAAATCCCACGCCGCAAAGAGCGACGTGAGCGCAATCGCGGCAACCGCGATGTAAGTCAGTGTCTTCTGTTTCGTGTTCATAATCTGGTGATGTGTGCGCTGCCGCCTAACAGTTGATTCACCGACAGGGCTTCTGTCGGACGATTATTCGTACCGCAACTTTCAGAAGTTGTAAACGGGCTTCCCTCATAGAGTTGTGAAAACAGCTTGTCGGACGATTGGCCAATCGTCCGCACGTGTTGCGGTGCGATTATTCGCACCGCAGTTTTTGTCTTTTCGAACTCCCTGGTGTGAAGCTTGTTGCCAATTCCTGCTGTCGGACGATTACCAATCGTCCGACAAACGAGCGATGGGATCCTCAATTCTGGGGAGCAGAGTTGAGAGTTGAATGTTGAGAGTTGAGAGATGGAAGAAGGTAAGGGGTAAGCGGTAAGGGGTAAGGAGGGGGACGGGAAGCGGCTCGGTGGAACCTCGCCCTACCGTGAAATCAATTGAGAGCTGAGAGCTGTTCGAAGCGTGTTTTCCCTGGCCTCCGCGCTCTCTGCGCCCTCCGCGGGAGATCTTCGAATATTTTGTCGGCGCGTTGATGGCGGGTGGACGGTTGGGTTGGTCGACGCGTCACCTGCCGGGACGAAAAGCGGTAGCTCCACTGCGTTACGCGACCGCACTCCAAACGCTTCGCGACTCCTTTACCGCCTCTCCAAGTCTCCCACTCCCGGTTTCTCCCCCTCTTCCGTTCCCGTTCCTGTCTTCCTGTGTTCCAGATTAATTCTTTCGGTAGTTGAAACAGGTAAGGGGTAAGCGGTAAGGGAATCAATCATGTAGCTGAGAGCTGAGAGCTGAGAGGTAAATTCGGGAAGCGGGGCGGCTCAGTGGGAACTTCGCCCTACCGGATGAAGCAGATAAGGGATTAGGGATTCGTGCCCTTCGTTCGATTCGTGGTTTTGATTCTCATTCAGCGGCCTCCGCGCCCTCCGCGGGAGAATTCTGTCGGCGCGTTGATGGCGGGTGGACGGTTGGGTTGGTCGACGCGCCACTCGCCGGGACGAAAAGCGGTAGCTCCACTGCATTGCGCGACCGCACTGCTCCAAACGCTTCGCGTGACTCCTACCCGTTTCGAACTCCACAGGAGAAGGCTCCGGCAAAGCGTGAGAGGATCGGATGGCGCCTTCTGCCGTCGGCGGCTACGGGTGCCGTCCTGGCGCCTGGGGCGGAAGGGGAACTGACCGAAAATGAGCGGGGAAAGAGGAGCTGACCCGTTCGGGTGAGCGGAAGGTCGCCCCTAGATTTCGGCCAGGATGCCCGCACGGGGTACCGCGCGGGCATCCGCGAAACCGCTAACGGTGGCTATTTCACCAACTGGATCTCACTCGGCCGCCACGTCTTTGTGAAGAACGACTCGAGCGGACTGTAGAGGCGCAGGATGACAAACCACCCCTTGCCGGGAGTGGTCTGAATCCAGTTGCCCCGACTCACGCCCGCGGGCTGCGTCGGCCCGAAGTACACGACGGTCGAACCGTCAGAGCCCGGTTCCGCCGCCGGCGAGGGATAATTCTGACTGCCGGCCCGGGGATAGCGTTGCGGCGTGTCGAGCATGGAGCGGGTTTGGTTGTCATACAGTGTCAGCGACCAGAACGCCTTGGCCGGAATTCCCTGGGGCAGGGAGACTTTATAGGTCTTGCCTCCGTCGTAAGGGTTTCCGTCGGCATCGAGGAAGCCCATCAAATACTGGGAGCCGACTTCAGGGATGCGCATGATCATGCCCGGTGAGTCCAGCGTGTAGCCGTAATAGAAGGCGGTGCGGGAATCGAGAGTACGCGCTCCGGTGGGAGGCAACGGCTTGAAGAAACCCTCGCGGGTGAATTCCGGCGGCGGGGTCTCGAAAAACGCGCCACCTTCCCAGAGCATCGAACCCCATTGGGAACCCGGATAATACGCCCAGTCCGGATGCATCACGGCGTATCGCCAGTTGAGAACCCGTCCCGTGGCGTTGCCCACTGCAGCGGCATCGGTGAGGATCTTTTTCATGCGCGCGTCCGGTTTGAAGGGCTTTCCTTTCACGATTCCGATGGCGGCCAGTTGGCCGGCGAGCTCCACGTCGTAGCTGGTCGCGGGCTCGGTCTGCACGTTCTCATTGATCATCTCGAAGAATCCGAAATCTCCCGGAGGAATGGTATTGAACGATTTACCACTGAGTTCGAGAAACTTGGTCGGCGGGACAGGGGGATCCACGGCCAGGCGAACCTTCCCTTCGAGCGCGGTGGCGATGCTCGTGCCGAGACCGCCAGGCGTGTAGGGATAGATTTTGATGTGTTGCTTGATATTTTCGACGGCCGGTTTGGGGTCGTCATTGACCAGGAACGCCCGGGCCGCATAGAGCACGCGATAGGTTTTGGAGTGGGCGATATAGAATCCCCCCTCCGGCAGGGGACCTTCATAGCCCGGGGGAACAATCAGATAACGGCCTCCCGCTCCCCGATCCGGCCCTGGGAAACCGATATCGACAATCCATGAAAACCACATGTCGTTGATGGTTCCCAATCCCATGGGTGGTTGCTCGATGACCATCGGTCCCTTTTCGAGATCGAGGGCGGCCAGGTAATAAACGGTGTCCGCGTTGGCGGTCAGAAACAGGGATTTGGCGTCCATCAAGTTGGGGAAGATCGCCACGGTGTTGAAATCCGCCCCGATGCTTTGAAAGCCCTTCAGAATCGCGAGTGCCGAGGCGCCCCGAAAGCTGTTGTTGTAAACGTCCAAAGCGCGGGTGAAGTCCAGAGTGTCGCGCACTTTTTCCGCCGTAGCCACGGTCGGCGCCCCGTCCTTGAAATCGAGCGTGCCAATACTGGTTTCGACTTTGTCAGGCGTCGTGAGCGACGCCGGAACGGAGACGGACGATTGCCCCTGCACACGGGGATTAAGCCCGACGGCTATGAAGACCAGCATTAAGCAGCCGATCCAAGCGGATCTTTCAATAGGTTGAGTTTTCATCATGGATTGATTCTGCGCGCGCAGGATGAAGGTGGGTACACTGGGAGTACGAGAATTTTCTAACAACAGGAGGCTGGGATCGTTTGTAAATGACTCCTGACTCCCCACTCTCACCGCGAGCTCGTTCCGCAACCGTCGGCGGGCACAAGGGGGCGTGGGCGGGGAAGGCTGAGAGAGGAAGCAGATAAGGGGTAAGGGGTAAGGG
>JAFLEF010000108.1 GCA_017309115.1 Verrucomicrobiota bacterium
CTTGCGGCGACGCAGTTGCCTTCAGCTACACGACGCCCTGTCGGCATCGTACTCAGTCTTTCACTGGTTAGTCTCATCAGTTTCACAAACGCACGGACTGCGCCAGCCCTCTGGCGCTTTGAGGCGGGTGGGGTGATGGCTGGGGGTGTGGAGGGACTGGAACGTCAGCAGCCGTGACGAAAAGCGGTAGCTCGCTGCGCTCCGCGACCGCAGTCCAAGGAAAGGTAGGGTGGCGCGAAGCGTTTGGACTGCGCCAGCCCTCTGGCGCTTTGGGGCGGGTGGGGTGATGGCTGGGGGTTGTGGAGGGACTGGAACGTCAGCAGCCGTGACGAAGAGCGGTAGCTCCGCGACCGCAGTCGAGACCCTTTCGCCGAAGATGACTTTCCCCAAGGGTTCCCGTTGGCGGCGGTCCGCGTCCACGGCACTGTTCCGGCCATGGCAACTGCCCCGGCTTCTGCGTCCCCCCGCTCCTCCGGTCTGCTGCAACGCTTCCTCGATGTTCTGGAACGCGTTGGGAACAAACTGCCCGACCCCGCTCTGATCTTCGTCTTCGCCATGCTGGCGGTTTGGGTCACCTCGGTGGTGCTTTCCCGGGTTCAGTTCACGGACATTGATCCGCGCACGGTGGTTCGGGACGAAGCGGGAGTCATCACGAAGTCGTCTCCCATCGAAGTGAAGAACATGATGGCGCCGGCCAACCTGACCCAGTTCCTGGCGCGCACGGTCAAAACCTTCACCGAGTTCCCCCCGCTGGGTGTGGTGCTGGTGGCGATGCTGGGCGTGGGGATTGCCGAGCAGACCGGATTCATCCAGGCCGGCATCAAGTATCTCCTGCGACTGACCCCGCGGGCGCTGCTGTCGCCCATGCTGATTCTGGTGGCGATCATCAGCCATTCGGCCGGCGACACCGGCTACGTTTTAGTGATTCCCTTGGGTGGAATCATTTTTGCGGCGGCGGGTCGGCATCCGGTGGCGGGCATTGCCTGTGCCTTTGCCGGCGTTGCGGGTGGCTTCAGCGCTTCGTTTCTGCCCTCGTCACTCGATCCGCTGTTGCAGGGATTCACCCAGGCAGCAGCGCAGTTCATTGATCCCAAGCGGCAGGTGAATCCGCTCTGCAATTGGTACTTCATGAGTGCCGCCTGCTTGCTGATTGTGAGCGTGGGTTGGTGGTTGACCGACCGGTTGATTGAACCTCGGCTGCGGGCCCATCTGCCGATCGATGGGGAGAAGGATCTGGGGGCGGATTTGAACCAGATGTCCGAGGTGGAACGCCGGGGCTTTCTGGCGGGCATGTCGAGCTTTGCGGTGTTGACGTTGTTGTTGGTGCTGGCGTGTTGGCCGGCGAGTTCCCCGTTTCGCGCCAAGGACGGCGGATTGACCGCGCACGGGGCTCCCCTGATGGAGTCCATTGTGCCCTTGATTGCTCTCTTCTTCCTCATTCCGGGCGTCATTCACGGCTACGTGGCGGGCACGGTGAAAACCCATCGGGACATCATTCAAGGCATGGCCAAGTCGATGAACACCATGGGCTACTATTTGGTGATGGCCTTCTGTGCGGCGCAGTTCACCTATGCCTTCCGAGAATCCAACCTCGGTGCCTTGCTAGCCATTCGCGGCGCCGATCTGCTCAAGAGCTGGGAACTCCCGGGCGGCGTGACGATCATCGGAATCATCCTGCTCTCGACGACCGTGAACCTGCTCATCGGTTCCGCATCCGCCAAGTGGGCGCTGCTGGCGCCGATTCTGGTGCCGATGCTGATGCAGTTGGGCCTGTCGCCGGAATTGACCCAAGCGGCCTATCGAATCGGAGATTCCAGCACCAACATCATCACGCCGTTGATGCCCTATTTCCCGCTGATCGTGGTGTATTGCCAACGACACTCGAAGAAGACCGGGATCGGAACGCTCATTTCGACGATGTTGCCCTACTCCGTGTGCTTCCTGGTGCTGTGGACTGGGCTGCTCCTGATCTGGTGGGGACTCGGACTGCCGCTAGGCGCGCAATCGACCTACCGAATCTGAGCAGGGTTACGGCAGTGAGTTTCCCAACGGATCCTCATTTCGCGTCCGCGGGTTTCGCGGGTAAGCTCTCGCCGTGCAGTCGCTCGCCGAATCCTTCGACACCGTGGCCGGTCCCGCATTTGGGTCGGTCGAAGTGCCGGATCTTTGGCAGCAGCAGGCTGTCGTAGCGCTGCGGGAAGGCAAAGATGTCGTGGTTCAGGCGCCGACTGGAGCCGGGAAGACCCTGATCTTTGAACTGTGGTCCAATCACGGCAAACCCCGGGGCCAGGCCATCTACACCGTCCCCACCCGAGCGTTGGCCAATGACAAACTGGCGGAATGGCGGGCTCGCGGCTGGAATGTGGGCATCGCGACGGGTGATCTGTCGGAGAATCTGGACGCTCCCATTTTGGTGGCGACGCTGGAAACGCAGAAGCAGCGGCTGATTCGCGGGGAAGGTCCCACGTTGTTAGTGGTTGATGAGTACCAGATGATCGGGGACGAGGATCGGGGTTTGAATTACGAGCTGGCGATCGCTCTGGCTCCGTCTACGACCCAGCTCCTGTTGCTCAGTGGTTCGGTGGCGAATCCGCATCACCTCGTTCAATGGCTGAATCGACTGGGTCGGCCCGCCGTGCTGATCCGGCATGAAGTTCGTCCGGTGCCACTGGAAGAAGTTTTCGTCAATGAACTGAGCTGGAACATTCCGGGGGAAGTTCGCGGACATTGGGCGCGGTTTTGTGCCAAGGCGCTGGCGGAGAATCTGGGGCCCATCCTGTTGTTTGCGCCCCGTCGCCGCAGCGCCGAGGAAATTGCCTGGGATCTGGCGCGAAATCTGCCGAATCCCCAGCCGCTTGCGCTCACCGATTCGCAGCGTCAGTTGGTCGGGGAACATCTGGCCCGCATGCTCAAGGCCCGGGTGGCTTATCATCACAGCGGACTCAGCTATGCCGCGCGGGCCGGGGTCATCGAACCTTTGGCCAAGGCGGGTCAGTTGCGGGTCGTGGTGGCGACCATGGGGCTGGCGGCTGGCATTAATTTCTCGCTGCGGTCCGTGGCGGTGTCGGCGCACACCTACAAACGGGACGGCCTGGAGATTCCTATCGGTAGCGACGAAATCCTCCAGATGTTTGGTCGGGCCGGTCGGCGAGGCTTGGATGCCACTGGCTACGTGCTGGTCGGAGCCAGCGAACTGCGGTTACGCGATGGTCGCCCCGCGTCGCTGGCCCGCAGCGGTCTGGTGGATTGGGGTGCCTTGCTGGGGGTCATGCATTCGGCAGCGGAACAAGGTCGGGATCCCTTTGCCGAAGCGGTGCGGGTCCAGGAACGGCTGTTCACGACGAAGCCAATCTTTCTCGGTGTCGAAGCGTCCCTGAAAAATCCGGACACGCCCTGCGGACTTAAGACCGATGCCGAGCGCGCCCGACACGTCCGGCGACGTCAGCGTCAGTTCCTGAATTCCCGGGGTGAATGGGAGGACTTCCCGCTGCCGCAGGAGCGGCGGCTGGGGGATGTTTTCATTCCGACCTATGGGGCGGTGCCGGAGGATCCCGCGCTGCCGGTCCCGGTGAGCGTGCGTTCCGTTCTCACGGAGCCGACGCATCTGACCAAGGTGGGTTTTGGCGAACTGCTCTCGCTGGCGGACGGTACCTACGGCCGGGCCGTCAAGGTGGCGGAGCGTTATGCCGAAGAAGGGGTCACGCTGACCAAGTGGATTCAGAAGCAGACCGGCTGGAGTGGACGACAAACCCGGCTGGAGATCTGGCGCAGCCTGGTGGTGCCGCTGGTGGAACGGGCCTTTAAGAACCAGCGGTTGCCGGTGATCCGGTTCATTGAGGAACCGCATCAGATTCTGGCGTTGATCACGTTGGCCGAGCAAACCGCGAAGGTGCCGGTGGACCGCCACGGCGTGGCGTTGTGGAAGGCTCGGGAACGGGAGGTGTTCCCGGAGGCCTGTGCCCGCTGCGAGTTGGTACCCGTGTGCCGACAACTTCCTTCCGGGACCGGCACCGCGCTGCTGTGGCGTCGACTGGCGCTGGTGGATGCCGCTGGCAAACCCACGGCGCGCGGTCGGATTGTCAGTTGCTTCCACGGCGGCGACGGCTTGGCGGTGGCGGCAGCTCTGGAGGACACGAGTTATCCCTTGGAGGAACTCATTTACGACCTGGCCAATCTTGACGCGGGATTTCGCTTTGCCGGCCCGGAGGATCGCTGGGGTGGACGCCTCGCGATGTCGTGTCGGATGGCGTACGGACACCAGAACATCACCGGCTATTTGGAGGGCGGGGTGCCGGCCAAGTATGGCAGCGGAGCGGAAGTCGTGGTGCGTTCCGTGCATCGAAATCCCGCCTCCAAGATGCGCTTCGCCACGGAGTTTCTCGGCACGGGCGACGTGGACCGAATCATCATCGAATGGCGGAGTTTGTTGCGTCAGCTGGCGCATGCGCCGGCGTTGGAGTGGTCGCGCTGGACGGAACTACAGACGATGGCCCGCAATTTTCTGAACGAGACCGAGTCGCCGACGATCGCGGATCTGCCGCCGCTGGAATACAACCAGACCCGTCGAGTGGATCACACCCTTCGACTGCGCCGACACTGAATCGCAGTTTGGTCTCCCCTCCGGCAGCGTTCCCCAGTCCACTTTCCGTCCCGTTCATGGAATCTCGACCGCTCAAGGACGTTCACATCCACACCGATGGTGGCTGCCAAGGAAATCCCGGCCCCGGTGGCTGGGCGGCCGTCCTGCGTCATGGCACGCACACCCGGGAACTCTCCGGCAGCGAACCCGCGACCACGAACAACCGGATGGAATTGCTGGCGGCCATCTCCGCGTTGGAGGCGCTCAAGGAACGGTGTGCGGTGACGTTGTACACCGATTCCCAATACCTTCGGCTCGGGATCACCCAATGGATTCGCGGCTGGAAGGCCAAGGGATGGAAGACCGCCACGCGTCAGCCGGTGAAGAATGTGGACCTCTGGCAGCGCTTGGACGCCGCAGTGGCGCGTCAGGTGGTCGAGTGGAAATGGGTGAAGGGCCACGCTGGCAACGTGGACAACGAACGCTGCGATCAACTGGCCGGGGAAGAGATGGCTCGGTTGCGTCAGAAGTACACCCGCGCACAACTGCGTCAGCTGAAGGAGGAGTTTGAGGCGGGAAAAAGCTGAGAGCTGAGAGCTGAGGGGGGGCGTAGCCGCCGACGGCAGGAGGCGCCATTCTGCTCCCTTCGCGTTCCTTGCAAATCCGCTTGTGAAGTAGTCCCAGGAAAGTCAGCGCCTCGTCCCCTTGGCGGCTACGGTGGCTTTGGTAGGGCGAGGTTCCACCGAGCCGTGCGCGGGTGGACTCCTGACGCGTCATTCGCCGGGACGCGAACGGCTCCGCGGAGCGTCGCCCCACCGGTGGGGCGTAGCCGCCGACGGCAGGAGGCGCCATTCTGCTCCCTTCGCGTTCCTTGCAAATCCGCCTGTGAAGTAGTCCCGGGAAAGTCAGCGCCTCGTCC
>JAFLEF010000109.1 GCA_017309115.1 Verrucomicrobiota bacterium
AGCGCAAATCCCGCGGCTTCCGCACCGTCGAATACTTCACCACCATGATCTATCTCGTCGCCTCCCACCTTCACTTCGACCTCCCGGATCCCCTCCCAGCTACCCACACAAACTCATATTGAGGCAGATTTCCAATGGCCGAACCAAGATCGGCCGCACACTGAAGGGCGCTGGCGAACATCCCAATGGCCTCCGCCACTTCGGATCCCGGAATGCAGCCCAAAATGGCCAAGGCGCCTTCGACCGTCACCGTCCAACCACACGAACCCGCCGGATCATTGCAGGCTTCCGAAATCGAAATCCCCGCATCCACCAGTCCAATGACACAGCCAATCGCCGGTGGCAGTTCCAAAAGACTTAATCCCAAATCCGTCAAGCAGCCGGAAATGGCATCCGTCAGGGCCTGTTCCTCGGCGGAACACGGTTCTTCTTCTTCGTCACCACCACCACCACCGCCACCCCCGGATCCCGGTGATGTCCCATGCCACCCCGGCTGACGCACGCCAACCCCCGCATCCGAGTCCACAAAGTTGCCGTCGGCCGAGACGGTCATGGCCCCCTGAATCTCCCAGCGCCCGGTATCGTGATTGAAGCTCCACAGGGCGCTCTTCGATCCCGGAGGCGCTTTCACTCCGGTTTGTGGATCCGGCAGATTGGGAAAGCGGACCGGCACCGGCTGATCGAAATTCTGGGGTCCATCGGTTTGGATCGTGATGACCAACGGGAGCGCCAGTCCCTCCGGGAGGGGCTCGGGCAATCGGTCCGGCGCGACCGGAGCCATACCGACCTTCCCTCCACGGCTGCCGTCGTCATCCATCAGGGCGTTGGGCGGAATCGTCAGCGAGACCCCGGCCAACGCGGGATTCTCCGCCACCACCGAGGCAGGAAACGAAATTGTCGTGGGCGCCGACGGACTCACCGTCTGCAACGTTCCCGCGCGAATTCTCGGCAGGAAGATCTCGCCAGTTCCCGCCGCCAGATTGTCAGTGCGGCCCGCCACTGCGTCCCACGCCTTGCCCACCACCGGGAAGTACTCACCGTCCGGCCAGTCGCTGCCTTCCGCGGTCCGGCCATCCACATGAACAAAGAACCGACCCGCCGGACTGGGCTCGAGGCGAAAGTTACCATCGGCGTCAGTGAAGGTGGAAAGGGTCTGCTCCGCGCCATCCACCGAAATGAACACGCCCGCAAGAGGCGTGTTGCGGGACGTCGTGGTGCCGTCCGGCAGACGGACCCAGTCCGAAGCGAATACCCGCCCGATCACTGCGGTGCCCGGTGTGGCTTGATGATTGAGCGTTGTGAACTCGACTACATCGGTCCCACCCGCCACGCCGTCCCCGTCCGGGTCCAACGGATTCCCCGCCACGTCATTCAAACCGGTACCGGAAAAAGTGACTCGAATCCGGTTGCCGGCGGGTAAGGGTTCAAGATGGAACAGGGTCAGTGACGAGCGATCCGCACTCAGTTCCACCCGACCCAGCAGCTTCCGGCCCGCACCTTCCGCATAGAGCCGATCGGTCCCGACCACCGCCCCCGCTGCCAGCGGGCGCGACAACCGGAGGATGGTCTCCCGAGTGACGGCCACGCTCCCCTCTCCGGGAGCTGGGGAACTGGATTGCACATAGGTCAACGCCGGCACTCCAGGATCGGAACCTCGCTGATATTCCTCCGCATTGGTCCATCCGTCTCCGTCGGCATCCTTCCGGGCATCCGAGGGATCCAACGCGTTGAGCAGTCGGCCGTGGCGGAGCTCGTAGACATCCGGCAAACCGTCGCCATCCGAATCCAAGGAAGCCGTCAACGGAACCGAGCGAACCCGATAGAAGCTCAGTCGCGATCCGGCCGGTCCGGTTAACTCCCCGCTGACCGGCGCTCCCAGCTGGAGGTCAACCGGTGTGTGGATGGACCCCAGCGTCGGCCCTTCCAGCAGCAGGTAATACTCGTTGGTGGAAGACTCGTAGCGGACCGTGACCGAACCGTTGGGGAACGGCCGGATTTCCTGGATCTGCGGTGGTTGCGCCCAGACGGCCGAGGTCAGACTCGCGGCCAAAAGGATCACCCTACGAAGGGAAGAGAACATAAGCCGGGGAGAGGAGCGTCAAAAGTGCACCTTGATCCCTTGGGAACGGCAAGGAGTAAGTCCTCCTTACCCTCGGACTGACGCAACCAGATGGAAGGTGCTAGTTCCCGACTGCGGAACGAAGACACGCAACGTCCCTTCTCGGGGTCAGGCCCTCCCAATCATCAGGCCATCGCCCGCGCGATGGAATTCCACCACGCGTCGTGCAGTTCAGCCACAGGCACACTGAATTCCTGCCCACCGGCCTTTATCGCCAGAACTTCTCCACCCACGGTTCCCAGACGCATCGCCGGGACGCCTAGGATCTGACACTGCTTCAGAACCCGGCCGGCATCGGTCGCCGCCACGGAAATCACCACCCGGTTCTGAGTTTCGCCGAACAACAGGGCATCCAAACGCGGTACTGGCGAACCCTCGGCTTTCGGAATCTCGATCTGCGCGCCAATCAGACGGGGCGTTCCCTTGGCCACCTGCTGACTCATGCAGGACTCGGCCAGACACACCGCCAAGCCACCTTCACTGCAATCATGGGCACTCTTGACCACGCCTTCACGGATCAGCCCCAACAGGGACGTGTGCAGAGTCTGAGCGACCCCAAGATCCACGCGCGGCGGAAGTCCCGTCTTCTGACCATACAGAGTTTTGAGATAGGTGCTGCCGCCAAGTCCTTGCAGGGGATCCGCGAGATCCACCGGAGTTCCCAAGAGCAGAATCGCATCCCCGGCCTCCTTGAACCATTGGGTGGTGATATGCTCCGGCTTTTCGATCAAGCCCACCACTGCCACGGTGGGTGTGGGATCAATGGCCCCGAGCGCCCCCCGCTGATTGTACAGCGACACGTTGCCGCCCGTCACCGGCGCGCCGAAAGCCCGGCAGCCTTCCGCCAACCCGCGAACGGATTCCTTCAACTGCCAGAAGATCTCCGGGTAGTGGGGATTGCCGAAGTTCAGGTTGTCGGTGGAACCCAGGGGAACCGCACCGGAACAGGCCAGATTCCGGCAGCATTCGGTCACCGCTGCCTTCCCGCCTTCGTAGGGATCGAGATAGACGTAGGTGCCGTTGCAATCGACCGACATGGCCACGTACTTGTCCGGCGTCACCACCGGTTCCGACATTCGGGACGCCTCGCCGGCGGCGTACTGGGCCTTGGTGATCGGCAGGGAATCGCCCTTGATCCGGATCACCGCGGCGTCGCTACCGGGACAGACAATCGAGCCGTTCCGAACCATGTGGTCGTACTGGCCATAAACCCAGTTCTTCGAGGCAATGCTGTGGTTGGCCAGCAACTGCTTCAAAGTACTCGCCGGATTGGAACTGTCGGGAATTCCGTCGAGTCGGAACGCGCGGACGGCTTCCATGTAGGCGGCTTCCTTGAACTCGCGCTGATACACCGGCGCTTCATCGGCCAGCTTTTTGGCCGGCACATCAACCACCACATGGCCGCCATGGCGTACCACCATGCGACCGGTGTCCGTGACCACGCCGATTTCCGCCCAGGGCAGGTCCCACTTGTCGAAGATCCGCTTCACCTCTTCCTCGCGTCCCTTGTGGACCACGATGAGCATGCGTTCCTGGGATTCGGAGAGCATGATCTCGTAGCTCGACATGTTCGGCGCCCGTTGCGGCACCTTGTCCAACTCGATCTCGATGCCCGTTCCCGCCCGAGCGGCGGTTTCACAGGTGGAACAGGTCAGACCGGCGGCCCCCATGTCCTGCATGCCGGCGACGCATCCGGTGGCGAGCAATTCCAGACACGCTTCGCACACCAGCTTCTCCATGAACGGATCGCCGACCTGGACGGCGCCCCGCTGCTGTTCGGCCGATTCCTCGGTGAGATCCTGAGAGGCGAAGGCCGCCCCAGCGAGCCCGTCCCGACCCGTCGCGGGTCCGACATAAAAGACCGGATTGCCCACGCCGTGGGCCGCGCCGCGGGTGATCTGATCGTGACGCAACACCCCGAGGGCGAAGGCATTGACCAGGGGATTGCCCTCGTAGCTCTTATCGAAATACACCTCACCGGCCACGGTCGGAATGCCGAAGCAATTCCCGTAGTGAGCGATGCCGGAGACCACCCCGGTGAAGAGGCGGCGCACTTCCGGATTGGAGAGTTCGCCGAATCGCAGGGAGTTCACCGCCGCCACCGGTCGGGCGCCCATGGTGAAAATGTCCCGAATGATGCCGCCGACCCCGGTGGCCGCGCCCTGGAACGGTTCCACGGCGCTCGGATGATTGTGGGATTCGATCTTGAAGGCGATGGCCACCCCGTCCCCGATGTCGATAATGCCCGCATTCTCCTCGCCGGCGCCGACCAGGATGTTGGAACCCTTGGTGGGGAAGGTCTTTAGGACAGGCCGGGTGTTCTTGTAGGAACAGTGTTCCGACCACATCACCGAAAAGATGCCCAACTCGGTGTAACCCGGCGGGCGACCGAGGATATCGAGGATCTTTTGGTACTCGTCGGGCGTGAGGTTGTGCTTGGCGACGAGCTCAGGAGTGATGGCAGGTTCGTTCATCAACGGGAACGCCGGATCAAGCCCAGCGCGTGAGACGGACACTAGGCAGTCCCAGCCGTCGAACAAGGATTCAAAGCGGCAGGGAACGGCGAAGGGGTCAGCGTGTCAGCGGTCAGGGGAGAGGGATAGAGGTAGGGATGGGGGATTGACCCCACCCCTCCCTCCGAACCGGACGTGCGGATCTCCCGCATCCGGCTCTCCAGTTGGTGAGTCACCCGCAGGTGGCGGGACTGGAGCGCTCGGCTCGAGC